>NZ_KB944452.1:0-290584 GCF_000389825.1 Pandoraea sp. SD6-2
CGTGCTGCCGTTCGACTTGCATGTGTAAGGCATGCCGCCAGCGTTCAATCTGAGCCAGGATCAAACTCTTCAGTTTAAACCTGTTACTGTTTTCGGTTTTTCGTGATAAATCACTCGAACCGGTCGCTCTCAAAGTATGCTGACAAGTTAATTACTTAACTTACCTATTACTATGTGAGCCTCAATAAATTTAAAGCTAATCTGCCGTAGCAGACGCACCATTCATCGAGTGCCCACACTTATCGGTTGTTTAATTTTTAAAGATCAATCGCTTCTAACTTCGCTTCGTCGCACACTTACCGCGCCGTCGCTTCGTTTTCTGCGTCGCTGCATCAGCAGCAGAGAAGTGAGATTATGTCGCAGCTTCTCGTCGTCGTCAACAGTTTTTTTCGCTTTCTTCGCTCGTCGCCGTAGCAACTCACCAGCGCCAAACCCTCTGACCACCGGGCTTTCCAGCCCGTCGCCCCAATCCGCTTCGCCGCTTTCGCTGCGTCGCCGTCGTTGCGAGAGACGAGATATTAGTCACCTTCGCCAAACTGCGCAAGCCCTTTGTGAAATTATTTTGAAAAACCGGCAAATTCCTGCATTTCGCGCCGCAGCACTCTGTCTCCGTCCATATATAGAGACGAGACGGCCGGCCGAACCAGCGTCAGCCCCAACGCCTTTGGCACAATAGCGGGCATGAATACCGATCTTTCCCCCGACGCCCCCGGGCACACGCATCCCTTGCATCCCTTCGCCGCGCTCCTGCCCGACGTTGTCATCTCCGCCGTCGAGCAATTAGGGAGCTACAGCGACGGACGTCTGCTCGCACTCAACAGTTACGAGAACCGCGTCTATCAGGTGGGGATGGAAGACGGCCCGCCCCTGATCGCCAAGTTCTACCGCCCCGGACGCTGGACCGACGACGCCATTCTGGAAGAGCATGCCTTCACGCAAGCGCTCGCAGAGCGCGAGATCCCCGTCGTCGCTCCTCTGGAGATTCAGGGCAAGACCCTGCATCACTTCGAGGGCTTCCGCTTTGCGCTCTTCCCTCGGCGCGGCGGCCGCGCCCCCGAACTACAAGATCCCGACACGCTCAACTGGCTCGGCCGCTTTCTCGGGCGCATCCACGCGCTCGGCGCCACCCAGCCGTTCCAGCACCGCCTCACCCTGAATATCGACAGCTACGGGCATGCCCCCGTCGACTATCTTTGGACGAACGACTTCATCCCGGCCGATCTGCGCGATGCCTGGCGCAGCATCGTCGATCTGGCGCTCGCCGGCATTGCCCGCGCCTACGAGCGTGCAGGGGACGTAACGCTGCTGCGCGTGCACGGCGACTGCCACGCCGGCAACATCTTGTGGACCGACGCCGGCCCGCACTTCGTCGATTTCGACGACACCTGCATGGCCCCGGCAATGCAGGATCTGTGGATGCTGCTCTCAGGCACGCGCCCCGAGATGACCGCCCAGCTCGACGAAGTCCTCTCCGGCTACGAAGACTTTGCCGACTTCAACCCGCGCGAGTTGCACCTGACTGAAGCCTTGCGAACACTGCGCCTGCTGCATTACAGCGCTTGGCTGGCGCGCCGCTGGGACGACCCCGCCTTCCCTGCCGCCTTCCCCTGGTTCAACACACAGCGCTATTGGCAGGACCGCATCCTTGAACTGCGCGAACAAGTCGCCCTCATGGATGAACCGCCGCTGACCTGGCGCTGATCCGCCCGCCCGCACTCACCACCATCGCCACATGGTGAACGCGAGTGCGGCGGCAACGCACCACTCCGCAGCCGAGCCCGTCGTCACGTAAAGCGGCGAACGGAAACGGGTGCGCAGCGGCCAGCAAAGCGGCACCCCGGAGGGTGTGAGCCAGTCGGCCAGCAGGTGAGACAAATAGCCGGCGCATAGCGCAATCATCCACGCGGGCACACGTCCCCATCCATACAGGCAGGCCACGACCGCCAGCAGGGGCAGCAATAGCGAATGCGTCATACCGCGATGCCCGAACACACCGGAGATCGCCAGAGAAAGCGGTGCGACACGGCGCCCCAGCAAACTCTTTGGATGATCGATGTCGGGGAGCAACGCACCGACGAGTGTCAGCGGCCAGGCATGAACGCTAGCGGCCCACCCGGTGCGATGCATCAACCACGTTGCGCCGATACCGAATATGAGATGACTTCTGGCTTGCATGACAGACGGGAAGCGACGCGCGGGAATGTCTTGCGCCTCTGGGAAGGGGGCCGAAGTCTATCACCGCGCGGGCAATAGGCGCAGCCCCTTCATGCCATCGGCCGATCACACCGCGGGCGAGAGCGCAACGCTCCGGGCAAACAAATGTCAATTACGCCACATTCGACGCGGTTCGATTGACGGTGTCATACCCGCCCCGTACGATCCGATCCGCCCGACGGATTTTCAGACTTTCGCGCGACCGAACGCCCCGCCCCGCAGGAGTTTTTGATGAAGAAGTATCTGATCCTCGCCGCCGCCTTGGCGCCACTTGCCGCACAGGCCATGAACCCGCTCGTCACGGACGACACCGGCACGCAGGACACCGGCAACTGGCAGCTTGAGCTGAACAGCGAATGGACCACGCTGCAGACGTCGCGCCAGCAACAATGGAGCAACACGCTGACATACGGCGTGCTGCCCAACCTCGATGTTGCGATCCAGGCGCCTTACCAACGCAATCGCCCCGACGGCGACGGCTGGACCAACGGCTTCTCCGACCTCCAGTTGCAAGCCAAATGGCGCTTCCTCGAAGGCGAGCAATGGAGCCTCGGCCTGAAGCCCTTCGTCACACTGCCGACAGCCAGCCGGGAACGAGGTCTCGGCAACGGCCGCGCGACGACCGGGGCGAACCTGCTGATGCAATACAACCTCGATCGCTGGACGTTCCTCGCCAACGCCGGTTACACCTGGAACAACAACGGCATCGGCAATCGGCAGAGCCTGTGGAACGCCTCCACGGCCGTGCTTTTCAGCGCGACTGATACGGTGCGTCTGGTAGCCGACATCGGCGTCGCGACCAATCCGAACGCCACCACCCAAACGAAACCGGCCTACGCGCTGGTCGGCGCGATCTACAGTCCCACCAAGGATCTCGATCTGGACGTCGGCTACAAACGCGGCCTGAATCCCGCGTCGATCTCACACTCGGTGCAGGCCGGCGTCACCGTTCGCTGGTAAGCGTCGCGCCCCGGCGGGCGGCCGCCCCGTGACACGGCAGCCGCCCCTCAGCGCCCTCTCCCACGAATCAACAACAAGCGAGATGGCGCGCTTTGCGAGTCGCCAGCCCCTCGTCGGGCGGACGCTTCCACCAATCCTGCGACGAGAAGATCTCCACTTCGTGCATACCGTCGTATCCCTGCGCTTCGACAAGTGCCCGAGCAGCGGGAATATCGATGACGCCGTCGCCCATCATGCCGCGATCGAGCAGCAAGTCCTGCGTCCGCCACAAGAAGCGCGTGCGCAAGACGCGGAGAAAATGCACGCCTCGCGCATGTTTGTCAGGGGTCCATAAAACAAATTTCATAAATGCTTGACACGATGCACAGAATACCCGTAATATTCATTTCTTCAGACGCGGGGTGGAGCAGTCTGGCAGCTCGTCGGGCTCATAACCCGAAGGTCACAGGTTCAAATCCTGTCCCCGCAACCAAGATTCAGCAAAAAGCCTTGATTTCATAGCGAAATCAGGGCTTTTTTGCTTTCCGGACGGTGCTACACGGGAGCTACACTCGTGGCCGCTCAGCACCCGCAACCACTAGGCGCAACGTAAGGCGAACCGGTTTTCTTTGAAGACGCCCCGGCGCAGGTCGATCCCCAATCGGTGATCGGCGTCCGGACCGGGCTTCTGAAACGAGGTGGCGCTATTCCCGCACCAGATTGATCTATGCGTGAGCGATGTCCGCGCCGATCCGAGAACGCTGAACGGTCGCGAAGGGACGTTCGACATTGCCACATGGATCGCTGACAATCGACTCGGCAATCGCTTAACAACATCACCAGGGAGAGACGGCATGAAAATGGACGCATTTGCGTTTGGCACGACAAACTGGGCGGAAGTCGAAAGGACAGAGCACCAAGGTGAGACAGGCGTAGCTTATTGGCGCACGCGATTTTTTGGCGAGGCGCCTAATCAAATCCGTGTGCGGATGGTGGAATACACCCCGGGCTACCTTGCCGACCATTGGTGCCAAAAAGGGCATGTTCTCTTCTGCATGGAAGGTGAGTTGGAAACGACCCTCGAAGACGGGCGGAAGTTCGTTTTAACGGCCGGCATGAGTTATCAGGTTGGCGACAACGCTGAACCGCATCAGTCCTATACCAAGACAGGTGCCAAGCTCTTCATTGTTGACTGAACCGCGCAATACCAGTCGTTGGGACGGCATGAGGCGGGCACTCTCTGCCCGCCTTCAGGCAGGCGAAGCCCGGCGCGGCCGTGATAGAGTCGGCCATCACTCTCTATCGCGTAGCCTTATGCCGCCTACCGCTGAACGTGAGCCCGCCGCCGATTCGGCAGATCGTCAATCGGGCGTGGACAGTGCCGCCAGCGCACTCAGCATGATCCTTTCCCCCGCGAAAACCGCGCTTCTGGTCATGCACTACCAAACCGACATCATGGCGCTGTTCCCGTCGGTCGCCCCCACATTGCTCGCCAACACACGTCAGTTGTGCGATGCCGCTCGGACAAAAGGCGTCGACGTCTATTTCGCGAAAATCCACTTCAGCCCAGGCTATCCGGAAGTCAGCCCACTGAATCGGAATGGGCAAGGCATCAAGCAACTAGGTCTGTTCGTCGACGACCGGATCTCGCCCGAACTCGGCCAGCGGGCCAATGAGCCACTCATCGTCGCGCATCGCGCCAGCGTGTTCTTCGGCACCGACCTGCAAGTCCGGCTCTCGGCACGGGGAATCGATACCCTGATCATGGTGGGCATTGCCTCTACCGGCGTAATGCTGTCGTCAATCGCGTATGCGAGCGATGCCGACTTCCGTTTGTTCACGGTCAAGGACTGTTGCTACGACCCCGATCAGGTCGTGCACGATCATCTCTTTTCGACGGCGTTCGATTCGCGCACAACGGTGCTTTCACTGGCCGGCGCATTGGAAATGCTCGCGTAAGCCGCCGATTTCGACGCTCACCCGGCGCGACGCCAAAACCGCTGCTCGACCACCTTGGTTCCCCATTGCTCGCCTTCGGATTCGTCGCTCAATCGAAAGCCGAACGACTCATACAGATGGCGAGCAGCGTCCAGCCCCTTGAACGTCCACAGGTAGGTCTCGCGAAAGCGTTCGTCGACAAAGCGCATCGCTCGCGACATCAATTGCCGTCCAACGCCGGAGCCACGCAATGCATCGTCGACAATGAACCATCGCAAATGCGCGATGCCGGTTGCCATGTTTCCATCAATGGCGAGCGACGCAAGCGTCCGGCCATTTTCGACGTAGCACCACAACGCCTTACCGTCGGCCGGCAACGCCCCCGCGAACTCGGCAAGCTCCGTGGCCACCTTCCTCTCGAAGAACGCACCGAATCCCCAATGTTCCGCGTAAAACCGGGCGTGCAAGCTGGCAATGTCGCCGATGCAGCCCGGTTGATACCCTTGCACGATTTGTGCGGGCACCTCATCGTCATTCACGGCTTGTACGGCATTGTCCTGCGCAAGCGCGTCGGCGTATAACGCGAGAGACCGAACCAGTGCTGCCTGATCGGCCGGTACGATGCGACGCAGCGCATTCGACACCTGGTCCGTCGCAAAGCGGTCGATCTTCTTGCGGAGTTTCTGTCCCGCATCCGTCAGATAGAGTTCAGACACGCGCGCGTCTTCGTTTGCCGTCACGCGCCTCACCAGATCGCCGGCCTCGAGCTTGGCGACCTGACGGCTCGTGTTCGATTTGTCCAGCCGGAGGATGTTACCGAGATCCTTGGCCGTGATCCCCGGCGCAGCGCCGATTTCGATGATCGCGTGTACCGCCGATGGCGCGAGATCGCTATCCGCCAGGGTCGTTCGCATGAAGCCCAGTTCACGAACCAATCTGCGAGAGAAGTCGCGGAGTTCCAGAATCTCCGCTTCGCGAGACTTACCAGGAAGATCGACGAGGTCCATGAGCCATCTCATAAAGGTTGCGAATTGCAACCAATATAGTTGCACATCGCAACTTATGCAACGCGCGACGACGTAACCAAAACGCAATCGCGGGAACGCTTCGTGAAGACGACAAGACGCATATGCGCTACCCGACCGCCATCTCCCAATTGCAGGGCTTTCGAATCGTCGAAATCGGCGAGGCGCTGGCCGTCGTCGAATTGAATACTCACGTGGAAATTCACGGCAATCAGCAGGGCACCGTGCACGGCGGGCTGCTATGCGAAGGGGCGATGAAGCGGTCTGAACAGCCGCAGGGGGCGCGATCCCCTCACGCTTCAGTGCGAGAGAGGCGCCGACACCGGCCGCTGTCGGACGGTCATTGATCCTCGGTACCGAAGAGACCCTGTGCGTCCAGAATCGCGTAGGCAATCTCGGGACGCTGGTCGAGACAACGGCGGATGGCGGCAGGAATCGCGGCGTGCGTCTTTCGGCAAAGCCCCGGCTGTGCTTCCAACTGGATCGTGATGCCCCGGACCGTGCGGACTTCGTTGAGGCTCGGCGCGATCCGCAGCCGAACCCCAAGCTGGGTCTCCATGCGTTCTGCCACGCGCAGCAAGTCGGCGTAGGTGGCGAGCTTTTCGATATGGCCCACCAGCCGCTTCTCCTCCGCCTGCGTCAACCGCAAGATCCGGCGATCACCGTTCGGGTCCTGCATGAGGCGCTCACGCTCGCAGGTGCAGGCACCGGGAGGGCACTCCGTACGAATCGGAAAAAGGGGCTCGTCGAGCATGTCGAAGACGGGAATTGGATAGCCGGGATTGCCGCGATTGCCTTAGCGTCCATCATCGGCGACTAAAGTATCCCAATTATGTCGTCTTGCAGCCATTAGGGATGTCCGCGTACCGGCAGCGTTATACTCTCGCGCTCTAATTGCTTTTGTCACACCTCAGGGACTTCATCATATGAGCGCACTTCCTCCTTGCCCGAAATGCCACTCCGAATTCACTTATGAAGACGGAGGCCTCTACATCTGCCCGGAATGTGCTCATGAATGGTCGGCACAAGACGCCGCCCCGGCCGAAGCCACCGAGCGCGTTTTCCGCGATGCCACCGGCGCCGTTCTGCAAAACGGCGACACCGTGACCGTCATCAAGGATCTGAAACTGAAGGGCTCAGCCGGCGTGATCAAGATGGGCACCAAGGTGAAGAACATCCGGCTGGTGGACAGCGACCACGATATCGATTGCAAGATCGATGGCTTCGGTGCAATGAGCCTGAAGTCGGAATTCGTCAGGAAAGTGTGACCTGAACCCCGCCACTGCGCGCCTGCCCGGCGCGTGGCGGCGACGGCGACGCGCTCGCGCAGCCCTGCTGCCCGACTCGTCCGACGGTGAGCGCTTGGCCGCTCACCGCGCCCGAATAGCGAATCCGTCGACGTAAGCCCCCAGATCGGCCGCACTTGCGGCGTCCCAAACCCTGCCGTCGCAAAGCACCTCGCTAGCGGGCAAGGACACCACCGGCACCCCTTCGGCCCGTGCCGCCGCCTCGAACAGCGCGGTCTGATTCACCTCGTTCGCCGTCCGGACGGCCCCCGCCAACGCCTCGGCGCCCACCATGCCCCAGCGGCGATATTGCGAGATGAACCACATCCCGTCAGACGGATGCGGGTAATTCACCGCCCCCTCGTCGAAGAAACTCACGGCGAGCAAAGCGTGCCGCCCCTGCATGCGTCCGAAGTCCCCCAACAGACGTGCCGCGATCAGATCGCGCGGCGCGCCGACCCATGCCGGTTCGGCGAGCCATCCTGCCGCTTCCGCCCGATGCCCGGGCATATCCAGCCAGCGGCACGCACTGAGTAGCGTGCGCACCAGCGCCTGTGCCGTCTTCGGGTAACGGGCGACGAAATCCCGGCGGCAGGCGAGCACCTTTTCAGGGTGATTCGGCCAGATGTCACTCGACACCGCCACCGTGCGCCCCAGACCGCGCGCCTGGGCCACCGCGTGCCACGGCTCGCCGCAGCAAAAGCCGTCGAGCCCCCCCTCCTCCATCGCAGCGACCATGTGCGCCGGAGGAATGACGATGCTCGACACCTCCGAGAGCGGATCGATGCCCTGCGCCGCAAACCAGTAGTTCAGGAACATCGCATGCGTGCCCGTCGGGAAGGTCTGTGCGAAAACCGGCTTGCGCCCGAGCGACACCAGCGCCTCACGCAAGTCGCCCGTGCGCGCCATCGCATCGGCCAGCGACGGCGTCACCGTCACGGCCTGCCCGTTGCGATTGAGCACCATGAGCACCGCCATGTCCTCGCGCGGCCCGCCAATGCCCAACTGCACCCCGTACACAAGACCGTACAACGAATGCGCGGCGTCCAGCTCGCCCGTGAGCAACTTGTCGCGCACGGCGGCCCACGACGATTCACGGCTCAACTCCAGCGTCAGTCCGTGCTCGTGCCCCAGTTCCAGACGCTTCGCCACGACCAGCGGCGCCGCATCGGACAACGCGACGAACCCCACGCGCAGATGCCGTTTTTCCGGCATATCGTCCGAAACAAGGTCCGGCGATTGCGCGTCAGAAGCTAACCATGATGACGTCGACATGAGCAGTGTCTACCCCAGTAATTCGGCAATCGAGACGAGTTGGCGCGCCACTTCGACGAGCTTCTCGCCCTGATCCATCGCCCGTTTGCGCAGAATGGCATACGCCTCCTGCTCGGAAATCTTGCGTCGATCCATGAGCAGCCGCTTGGCACGGTCGATCAGCTTGCGATCGGCCAGTTCGCTCTCGGCTTTGACCAGCCGTGCCCGCAACTTTTCCTCATGGGCGAAACGCGCAAGCGCAACTTCGAGAATCGGTGCGAGCCGGTCGGCGGCCAGTCCTTCGACGGAGTACGCTGTGACGCCCGCATCCACGGCCGCGCGAATCAGCGACTGATTACCGTCGGCCGAGAACATCAGCACGGGGCGCGGGGCCGCCGCATTCATCACGGCAAGTTGTTCGAGCGTGTCGCGCGACGGCGATTCGGTGTCGATGATGACCACATCCGGACGCTCGCTCTCCACCACACGCGGCAACGCCTGCGGCTTGGCGACCTCCGCCAGCATCTCGCAGCCCAGACGCGCAAGCGCCGCCCGCAACTCGCCGATCGGCTTGTCGGTATCGGTGACGAGCAACACGCGCAGCACGCCCTGCACGCCTGCCGTCTCGACAGCAGGGGTGTCCACAGGGACGACGGGTTTGCGGGGGTCGCGGGGAGGCATGGCCATAAAAGATATAACGCGTCAGGCCGCTCGTGCGATGACGTCCGGCGCGACGTCATCGCAGGCGGTCTCCGCCGCCACGCCGACGCCCATCCCGCCGGGCGCGGCCATCAGCGCTGCCTCACCGACCGCGCCGCCCACGAGCAGGATGGCCGGGCTGGCGAAGCGCCCGGCGCGCACGTCGGCCGCCAGACGTCCCAACGACGTTACCAGCCGGCGCTCTTGCGGCGTGCCGGCCCACTGCACAGCCGCTGCCGGTGTCGTCGCATCGAGGTGTGCCATCAACGTCTCGGCCAGCGCTTCGACCCGATTCACTCCCATGTAGATCGCCAGCGTGGTGCCCGTCGCGGCGAGCGCCGCCCAGTTGGGCGCGCTGCCGTCCTGCCGGTGTGCGGTGACGAAAGTCACGCCCGCGCAGTGGTCGCGATGCGTGAGCGACATGCCGAGGCCGGCCGCCGCTGCGAAGGCCGCCGACACCCCGTTGACGATCTCCACCGGCACGCCGGCGCGACGCAGCGCTGAGATTTCCTCGCCCGCACGCCCGAACATGAGCGCGTCGCCCCCCTTCACGCGCACCACATGCGCACCAGCCCGCGCGAACCGGCACATCAGCCGTTCGATGAAAGCCTGCGGGGTCGACCGGCAGCCGCCGCGCTTGCCCACGGCAATCACACGGGCCTGCGGTGCGAGCGTGGCGATCTCCGGATTGGCCAGATCGTCCACAAGCAGCACGTCGGCCTCGCCGAGCACGCGCGCCGCGCGCAACGTGAGCAGATCGAGCGCGCCGGGACCCGCGCTGAGCAGGGTGACTTTGCCGTTCTTCATGATCGTTCTCCCTCAAATCCTCGATATCCTGCATGTCGCCCAATTCAAGTTCTGTCATAGCGTTCGGGATCGAACGCCGGAAATCCGTGCTCAAGCGGCGTTCGTCGCCACCGGCTGCGCCACCTTGCCCGATGTCGCACACATGCGCTGCAACTCCGGCACGCACGAGCCGCAAACCGTACCGCAGCCGAGTGTCGCTTTGAGTTGCGTCAGGTCCGCCCCGGCGCCGATGGCCGCGTCGATGCTCGACGCCGTCACCGACTTGCACTGACATACGGTGCGATCGCGCGACCTGGCTGGCCCGCTGTCCGCCACGAAAACGGCGTGACGCGCGCGCGTCCACGGCGACGTTTCGCGCACACGAGCGAGCAGCGACGCCGACGCGGCGACATCCGCCTCGCTGCCGGCGACCAGCACGCCGTCGATCCATGTCTCGCGCCATGCCACCCGCCTGGTCATCGCCCGGCGAGCGTCGCGGTACTCCAGCAGCGACTCGTCGCGTGGCAGGCCCAGCGCGGTGTGCAAACGCTCAAGCCATGCCGCATCGGGCTGGTCGTCTGCTGCGGCGACCACAATCCGGTCGTCCCCCTCCAGACGCACCGTCGCGAAGCGCCGCTCGGCCAGCAACGGCTGCACCGCCGCATGCAGTTGCAACGCGTCGCCGCGACGCACCGCCGCCACGCGCCATGGCAGCGTAAGCGGATCGACACGCACCGCAGCGTGCTTCAGCTCCGGCTGCTTTGAGTATTTGTCGACCGCGCCGAGGGTTGTATCGTTCACGCCCCCGCCGCCGAGGAACTGCCCGCTCCAGTGCATGGGCACGAACACCGTGCCCGACGCGACGTCGTCGCTCACGCTCAGCGTCAGCACCCGTTCGCCGCGACGGCTCGACAGCCGCACGAAATCCCCTGCGCGCAAGCTGCGGCGCGCGGCATCGGCCGGGTGCATCGTGAGCGCCGGTTCCGGCGCATGTTCGAACGCCTGCCCCACCCGCCCCGTACGGCTCATGCCATGCCACTGATCGCGCAGGCGTCCAGTAATCAGACGTAGCGGATGGCGCGCATTGATTGGCTCGGCCACGGGGCGGTATTCGAACGCGTGAAAGCGCGCCCGACCGTCGCCGGTGGCGAATACGCCGTCCTCGTACCGGCGTGCTTGCCCATGCGACGCCCCTGCGGGAAACGGCCACTGCTGGGGGCCGCGCGATTCGAGCATCGTGTAATCGATGCCGCCGATGTCCAGGTCACGCCCGGCTGTCAGCGCACGGTGCTCGTCGAAAATCGTCTCGATGGAGGAAAACGCGAACGGCGCCGGCGATGCATCGAGCTTGGGCGCAAGACGGCGGGCAACTTCGCTGGCAATCCACCAGTCTGCCCGCGCTGCGCCCGGTGCCGGCACTGCCGCCCGCACGCGCGAGATGCGACGCTCCGAGTTCGTGACCGTGCCCGCCTTCTCGCCCCAACTTGACGCCGGCAGCAACACGTCGGCATAAGGCACGGTATCTGTCTGGTGAAAGGCTTCCTGTACCACGACGAATTCCGCCTTTGCCAGCGCCTGGCGCACGCGTTCGCTGTCGGGCATCGAATGCACGGGGTTCGTGCACGCGATCCAGATCGCCTTGATGCGCCCGTCGCGCACGGCGTCGAACATCTCGACGGCGGGCAGGCCAGGTCTATCCGAGAGCCCCTGCACGCCCCACAACCGCTCGACTTCCGCACGATGCGACGCGTTGCCGATCTCCCGATGTGCGGCGAGCATCGTGGCCATCCCGCCGACTTCGCGTCCCCCCATGGCGTTGGGCTGTCCCGTGAGCGAGAACGGACCTGCGCCTGCGCGGCCGAGCTGTGCGGTGGCCAGATGCAGATGGATGAGGGCGAGGTTCTTTTCGGTGCCGTGACTCGACTGATTCAGCCCCATGCAATAAAGCGAGAGCGCCGCCGGGCTTTCGCCAAACCAGTCGGCCGCCTGCCGCAACGCGGACGCTTCAATGCCGCAGATATCCGCCACGAGTTGCGGCGGATAGGCCCGCAGCACCTGCTTGAGGGCGTCGAACCCTTCCGTATGCGCGTCGATGTATCCGCGATCGATGCGCCCTTCCCAGATGAGGTGATGCAACATGCCGTGAAACAGCGCGACGTCGGTGCCGGGCACAATGGCCAGATGCAGATCGGCCATGGCGGCGGTGTCGGTGCGGCGCGGGTCCACGACGATCCAGCGGATCGACGGATCGGCCGCCTTCGCCGCTTCGAGCCGCCGGAACAACACCGGGTGCGCGTACGCCATATTGCTGCCCGCGAATAGCACCGTGCGGGCCGCTTCGAGATCGTCGTAGCACGTAGGCGGGCCGTCGGCGCCGAACGCCATCTTGTAGCCGCTCACGGCGCTCGACATGCACAGCCGCGAATTCGTGTCGATGTTGTTGGTACGCACCAGCCCCTTGGCCAGCTTGTTGAAGACGTAGTAGTCCTCGGTCAGCAACTGTCCCGACACATAGAACGCGACGGCATCCGGCCCGTGACGGCAGATGACGTCGGCGAAGCGCGAGGCCACGGTTTCCAGCGCATCGTTCCATGTCGCGGGCGCGCGTGCGGCATCGCGCGTGCTGCGAAGCTCGGGCATCAGCACACGACCGGCGAGCGACTGGGCAGTGAGCGGCAGGGTCATGCCCTTGCTGCACAGACGCCCGAAGTTCGCCGGATGCGCCGGGTCGCCCTGCACACCGACGATGCGCTCGCCGTCGCTCTCCACGAGCATGCCGCAACCGACACCGCAGTAGCAGCAGGTGGTTTGCGTGAGGGTGGTCATAAGGGCTCCGGCAATGGCAAGAGAGTCAAGCGCCAGCCGCGGCTTCGGCGGCCTCGGCACGCGTCGCGTCGTCGAGCGACAAATACACTTCGCCCGCGTCGATCCGCACGGCAAAGCGCTGCGCGCAACCCACATCGGGCGCGCAGGCTTCGCCGGTGTTCAGATCGATGTTCCAGGCATGCAGCGGACACGTCACCTTCTCGCCGTGCACGATGCCCTGCGACAGCGCGCCCCCCTTGTGCGGGCATTTGTCACGCAGTGCGAAAACGTTATCGCTCTCAGTGCGAAACAGGGCGATAGCGCCGGTCGGATGGGGCAGCACGCGCGTGCCCAAACGCGGGATCTCATCGACGTCGCACACATGCAGCCAGATCGGTTCGGATAGCGTCATGGTGATCTCCTCAGGCCATCGCAGGTGCCACGCCCAGCGGCGCGAGCGGACGGTATTCGTTGGCTTGCGCCCCCTCGATGCGCGCTTGCCACGGGTCGGGCAGGCCGTCGAGCGAGAACAGCAACCGCTCGTAGAGCGCGCGGCGGTTGGCCGCGTCGTTCACCACGCGCTGCTTCACGTAGTCGAGACCCACGCGATCGAGGTAATGCACCGTGCGGTCGAGGTAATAGGCTTCTTCGCGATAGAGCTGCAGGAAGGCTCCCGTATACTCCTTGACCTCTTCGGCCGTCTTCACCTTGACGAGGAATTGCGCCACTTCGGTCTTGATGCCGCCGTTGCCGCCGACATACAGCTCCCAGCCCGAATCGACGGCGATCACGCCTACGTCCTTGATCCCCGCTTCGGCACAGTTGCGCGGACAGCCCGACACGGCCAGCTTCACCTTGTGCGGCGACCACATGTTCGCGAGCATCGTCTCGAGATCGATCCCCATCTGCGTGCTGTTCTGCGTGCCGAAGCGGCAGAACTCGCTGCCCACGCACGTCTTCACGGTGCGGATCGACTTGCCGTAGGCGTGTCCCGACGGCATGCCCAGATCGCGCCAGACATTCACGAGGTCTTCCTTTTTCACACCGAGCAGATCGATACGCTGACCGCCCGTGACCTTGACCATCGGAATCTGATACTTGTCCGCCACGTCAGCGATGCGGCGCAACTCGCTCGCATTCGTCACACCGCCCTTCATCTGCGGGATGACGGAGAACGTGTTGTCCTTCTGAATGTTGGCGTGCACGCGCTCGTTGACGAAGCGGCTTTGCGGATCATCGACCGCCTCTTTCGGCCACGTGCTCAGCATGTAGTAGTTCAGTGCGGGACGGCACGTCGCGCAGCCGTTGGGGGTGCGCCATTCGAGGAAGTCGAAGGCGGCGCGATGCGTAGTGAGGTGATGCTCGCGCACCGCGCGGCGCACGTCGGCGTGCGACAGATCCGTGCAGCCGCACACGGCCTTTTCCTTTGGTGCGGCGTCGTAGGTCGAGCCCAGGGTGCTCATCAGAATCTGTTCGCACAGCCCGGCGCACGAGCCGCAGGAACTGGCGGCCTTGGTGTGCTTCTTCACTTCGTCCAGCGTGAACAAGCCCTTCTCGGTGATCGCCTTGACGATGGTGCCTTTGCACACACCGTTGCATCCGCAGACTTCGTCGCTATCGGACATGGCCGACGCGCGGTTCTGCCCCTGCGTGCCGACGTCGCCCACACTCGACTCGCCGAACATGATGCGCTCGCGCAATTCGCCCAGTGTGCGCCCTTCGCGCAGCAGCTTGAAGTACCAGGCACCGTCGGCCGTGTCGCCGTAAAGGCACGCGCCGACGAGCTTGTCGTCGCGAATCACGAGTTTTTTGTAGACGCCGCTCGCCGGATCGGACAGCACGATTTCTTCGGTGCCTTCGCCGCCGAGAAAGTCGCCTGCCGAGAACAGATCGATACCCGTGACCTTGAGCTTCGTCGACATCACCGAGCCGCGATAGCTGCCAATGCCCATGAGCGCGAGGTGGTTCGCGCAGACCTTGGCCTGTTCGAACAGCGGCGCCACGAGACCGTAGGCCACACCGCGATGGCTCACGCACTCGCCCACGGCGTAGATGCGAGGATCGTAAGTTTGCAGCGTGTCGGACACGACAATCCCGCGCGAGCAATACAGCCCGGCCGCTTCGGCCAGCGCCGTATTCGGCCGGATGCCGGCTGCCATCACGACAAGGTCGGCGGCAACGGTTTCGCCGTCGCTGAACTGCACGGCGCGCACGGCACCATTGCCGTCGTCGAGAATGGCGGACGTTTGATGCGACAGCCGGAACGCGAGACCGCGCGCTTCGAGCGAGCGTTGCAGGAGCTTGCCCGCCGTGCTGTCGAGCTGACGTTCGAGCAAGGTATCGGCCAGATGCACGACGGTCACGTCCATGCCGCGCAACTTGAGACCGTTGGCCGCTTCCAGGCCGAGCAGGCCGCCACCGATCACGACCGCATGACGCTTCAGGCGCGCCGTCTCGATCATGATCTCGGTGTCGCGAATGTCGCGATAGCTGATGACCCCGTCGAGATCCTTGCCCGGCACCGGCAGGATGAACGGGCTGGAGCCGGTGGCGATGAGCAGACGATCGTACGGCGCTTCGGTGCCGTCGGCACAGCGCACCGCACGGCGCGGCCGGTCGATCTGCGTGACTTCCTTGCCCAGATGCAGCGTGATGCCCTTTTCCGCATACCAGTCGAGCGGGTTGAGCACGATGTCGGCGAACGCCTGTTCTCCCGCAAGCACCGGCGAGAGCAGGATGCGGTTGTAGTTCGGGTGCGGCTCCGCGCCGAACACGGTGATGTCGTACTGATGCGGCGCGATCTCCAGCAATTCTTCGAGCGTGCGGATGCCCGCCATGCCATTGCCAATCACGACCAGACGAGGTTTGCGCATGCTGTCTTCTCCTGTTGCAACGCGTGCAGCGCCCGAAAAACAAAACGGCGTCCGTCCGTGCCGAAGCACGGAGGGACGCCGTTGTCCTGTGGGTACGTCGCAGGCCATCTCGCCCGACGCCGCACCTGAATTCGTTGCCGGCGACGCCTTTGCCGCTGGCCTTTACGCTAACGCAACAAGCGTGCCAGCCATGTCCTCACTATCGGCAGAGCTTTGCCAGGTAAGGCGAAAGAGGAGAAATGTCTATGGGAAACGTCCGAAGCTAGAGGGAAAACTGCTGCACCGCAGCAGTGCAAGGCGGTACCGCACCCGCCTTGCACGCACCAGGATGATGCGCCCTCGCGTAGCGCCGGCAGAGCACACCGGCGGAGTATGCCGGCGGGTCGCGGCTCGTCAGTCGTCCTGCATGAGCGCGCGGCCGATGATCAGTTGCTGAATCTGCGTTGTGCCTTCATACAGACGAAGCAGGCGCACGTCGCGATAGAAGCGCTCGACCTTGTACTCGTTGATGTAACCTGCCCCGCCGTGTATCTGCACGCCGCGATCGGCCACGCGGCCGACCATCTCCGTACAGAACAGCTTGGCGCACGACGCCCGCATGCTCACATCGGCGTCGCGCTTGCCCGCGGGCTTGGCGTCATAGCGCGCGGCGCAGTCCTGCACCATCGACCATCCCGCATAGTGTTCCGCCTGACTGTCCGCGAGCATCGCCTGCACGAGCTGGAAGTCGCCGATGCGCTGACCGAATTGCTTGCGTTCGCGCGCGTAGGCCACCGCCTCGTCGAGAATCCGCTGCGCCATGCCGCAAGAGAGCGCCGCCACATGCAGACGGCCGCGATCGAGCACCTTCATGGCCGTCTTGAACCCCTTGCCGGCCTCGCCGCCGATGATATTCGCCGCAGGCACGCGTGCACCTTGCAGCACAACGTCGCAGGTCTTCGTACCGCGCTGGCCCATCTTCTTGTCGGGCTTGCCGAGCGACAGCCCCGGCGTGTCGGCCGGCACGATGAAGGCCGAGATGCCGCCCGCCCCTTCGCCGCCGGTGCGCGCCATCAAAGTGAAAGCCCCCGCGCGCGGTGCGTTGGTAATGAACCGCTTCACGCCATCGAGCACGTACGTGTCGCCATCGAGCACGGCGCGCGTTTTGAGGGCCGCCGGGTCCGACCCCGCGTCGGGCTCCGTGAGCGCGAACGACATGATCAGATCTCCGCTCGCCACACGCGGCAGCAGATCGCGCTTCTGCGCCTCGGTGCCGTCCATCAGAATGCCCTGGGAGCCGATCCCGACATTGGTGCCGAACACCGAGCGAAACGCCAGCGACGTCTGCCCGAACTCATAAGCCACGCGCACTTCCTGTTCCATCGACAAGCCGATGCCGCCGAATTCCTCGGGGATCGACAGACCGAACAGACCCATCTCCTTCATTTCGTCGACGATCGCGGCGGGCACGTCGTCGTGCTCCTCCACGTCGTTCTCGGCAGGCACCAGCCGCTCGCGGATGAAACGTTGCACCGCCGCGAGCAACAGCTCGAACGATTCGCTATCCAGTCCCTTCGATGTCATTTGCCACTCGTCCTCAAGGTGTGCGTTCAGTCGTTTCTGCGCGAGATGCGTCGAGCATTTCGCGCAGCTTGAATTTTTGTATCTTACCCGTGGGTGTCGTCGGGAGCGTGTCGCGAACGTCGATCCGCTCGGGCCAGTACTGCCGGGCAACCTTGTGCGACGCGAGGAAATCAGTCACCGTCGCGAGGTCGATCGACTCGCCGGCACGCGGCACGATGACCGCGCAGGCGCGCTCGCCAAGACGCTCGTCCGGATACGCAACGATAGCCACCGAGGCGACCGCCGGATGCCGGTACAGGAGCGCTTCGATTTCGACGACGGGGATGTTCTCGCCGCCGCGAATGATCACGTCCTTGCTGCGCCCGGCAATACGCACGTAGCCGGTCGCGTCGAGCCATGCCATGTCGCCGGTGTCGAACCAGCCGTTATCGTCGGTGCCGTTCCATTGCGCGCGCTTCAGGTAGCCACCGAAATTCGAGCAGGCCCGCACGAGCAGACGCCCCGTCTCACCGGCGGGCAACTCGTCGTTCTGCGCATCGACCACTCGCAACTCCACGCCGGGAAGCGGGCAACCGTCGGTCGTCGAGGCCCGCACGTCGTCATCGTCGAGACGCGTCAGCGTGACCGCGCCGTTCTCCGTCATCCCCCATGCCGAGACGATTTTCGCGCCCAGCACGCTACGCGCCTGCTCGACGACGGGGCCGGGAATCGGCGCCCCCGCACACAGGAATGCACGCAGGCTAGGCACGCGCACGCCGGCGGCCGCCACCGCTTTCGTCAGATCGGAGAGGAACGGGGTCGAAGCCATCGTGAACGTCACGCCATGCTCGCGGATGAGCCGCACCGCATTGGCCGGGTCCCAGATATCGAGCATCACGGCGCTCGCCCCGAGAATCACCGGCATCATGAGTCCGTACATGAAGCCGGTCTGGTGCGCGAGGGGCGAGCCCATGAGGATGACGTCGTCGCGGCCGAGGCGCATACGCTCGGCATAGGCGAGAATGTTCGAGAACGTGGTATTCGCGCTGTGCATCACGCCTTTGGGCTCACCCGTCGTCCCCGAGGTGTACATCAACTGCATGACGTCGTCCGGATGGGCTCGTGCCGCCTGCATGGCGGCCTGCTCGGTGCGCGATGCAGCAGGTTCGCCCGCCATAAGCACGGCGTCGAAACTATCGTCGCCAAGACCTTCGCCATCGACCACGATGACGTGCCGCAGGTCCGGCAAATCCGGCTGCAGGGCTCGCGCCATCGCAGCATGATCGAACCCCCGAAACTGGCAGGGCACGATGAACACCTTCGCCTCGCCATGCCGCAACATGAACGACAGCTCCCGCTCACGAAAGATGTGCATCAGCGGATTGAGCACGGCACCGATCCGCGCGCAAGCCAGATAAGTCAACGCGAACTGCCAGCCGTTGGGCAACTGGCAGGCAACGACATCGCCACGGCCTACGCCACGCCGCATCAACCCCAGCGCCAGACGCTCGGCACCGTCCGCGAGCGCGGCGTAGGTGAGGCACTGGGTCTGCCCCGTGGCTGTCGACACGGCCGTCAGTGCGATCTTGCCGGGCGACGCCGCCACCGCAGCATCGAGTGCATCGTTAATCGTCCGTTCGGGCCACCAGCCACGTGCCACGCTCTGCTCGCGCCTTGGGGGAAGCAACACCGCGTCAAATTCCATTGCATCGTCTCCTGTGCTGTCGTGTCGTTCGTATCGTTATGGTGATGCCGCGACTACCGCCCGCGCCAATGCCCTCAGATCGGCACGGCCTGCCTGCCCGCCCGGGTGCGCGCAATGATCGTCTTCATGATCTGGGCCGTGCCGTCGCCGATCTGGAACCCGAGCACGTCGCGCAGCCGTTGCTCCATCACGCCACGGTCGTAACCGCCGTGTCCGAACATCAACAGGCACTGGTGAATCGTGTCGTAGGCCAGCTTCGGCCCCCACCATTTGCACATCGCCGCTTCGGCACTGTGCGGCAAGCCACGGTCCTTGAGCCACAGCGTTTGCAGGCAAAGCAGTCTCGCCGCCTCGACCTGGGTATCGAAGTCCGCCAGCGGATGCGACACGCCCTGAAATGCCGAGAGCGGCTTGCCGAACGCCTCGCGCTGGGCGACGTATTCCCATGTCTCGTCCAGCGCCGCTCTTGCAACGGCCAGCACCTGCAGGCCGATCAGCGCCCGCGAGAAATCGAACCCCTGCATCACCTGCACGAAGCCCTCGCCGGGCGTGCCGAGCACATGGTCGGCGGGAATTCGAACGTTCTCGAAGAACAAGGAACCGCGCCCGATGGCCCGCTGCCCATGACAGTCGAAGCGCTGCCGCGTGACGCCCGGCAGGTCGAGCGGCACAAAAAATGCCGAGATGCCGCGCGCGAGTTCGGACACCTCGCCGGTCCGGGCGAAGACAACGGCCGCGTCTGCCTGATCGGCCGCCGAGATCGATGTCTTCTCGCCGTTGAGCACGTAATGCGTGCCGTCAAAGTCAGCACGCATGCGCAGGTTCGCGGCATCGGAGCCGCCGCGGGGTTCGGTCAGTGCGATAGCCAGCAGCGTCTCGCCGCGCGTGAGCTTCTCCAGCCACGGCGTCACCACTTCCGGCTTGCCATGCTCGGCCAGAATCTGACCGTTGAGCGAGGCCAGCAGGTTGACGTACGACATGCTGAGATCCGCGCGCGCGATGGCCTCGTGAATCACCCCGGCGGCAAGACGCCCCATGCCCTGGCCGCCGTAGACTTCCGGCAGCTCGGGCGCAATCAGCCCCATTTCCCCCATCTCTCGCATGAGCGGACGGTCAAGCACACGTGTTTTGTCGCGCGCCTGAAAACCGGGCGCGATGCGCGCCTGGGCAAAGCGCTGCGTGTGCTCGGCCAGCGCCGCGAGATCGTCATCGAGATACGGATTGAGCATCGCGGTGTTCCTCGCTTATTTGGCGTACTTGCGGAAGTCGGGCTTGCGCTTTTCCTGAAACGCGCGCACACCCTCGCGCGATTCTTCCGTCTCGTAATAGAGCTTGAGCGCGTACATGCCCATGCCGGCGATGCCTGCCTGCTGTGCGGTGTCCATGTTGAACGAGCGCTTCGCGATGGCGATCGCCGTCGGGCTGCGCTCCATGATCTCGTCGCACCATTTCTGCACTTCGGCATCGAGCTGCTCGTGGGGCACGACCGTGTTCACCAGCCCCATCGTCAGCGCCTCGGCCGCCGTATAGCGACGGCACAGGTACCAGATTTCGCGAGCCTTCTTCTCGCCGACCACGCGCGCCAGAAACGCGGTGCCGAAGCCGGGATCGACCGAGCCGACCTTCGGCCCGACCTGGCCGAATACCGCCTTTTCCGACGCGATCGTAAAGTCGCATAAGGTGCAGATGACGTTGCCGCCACCAATCGCATATCCCTGCACACGGGCGATGACCGGTTTGGGGACGTCGCGAATCGCGTTGTGCAGTTCCTCCATCGGCAAACCGATGGTGCCGCGTCCGTCGTACTGCCCTTCATGCGCCGACTGGTCGCCGCCCGTGCAGAACGCTTTCTCGCCCGCACCGGCGAGCACGATGCTGCCGATCTCCCTGTCGTAACCCGCTTTGTTGATCGCGTGAATCAGTTCGTCGCAGGTGCGCCCGCGAAACGCATTCATCTTGTCCGGGCGGTTGATCGTGATCCACGCCGCGCCGTTACGCACTTCATACAGAATGTCTTCGTAGTTCATTGTCTTGATCCTCGCCGCCGGCCGCTTGACGTTCGGCCGTGTGCGGCATCGTCGTGATGGGGAAACGTCAGCCGTTCATCGTGAGTCCGCCCGACACGCTCAGCACCTGACCGGTGACGAACGCGGCGTCGTCGCTGGCGAAGAAGGCAATCGCGCCGGGCAGATCGCTCGCCTGGCCGATGCGGCCCAACGGAATCGCTTTCGTGAATGCCTCAACCAGCTTCTCGGGGTTGCCGGCGCCTTCCTTGTAATCGGCAAACAGCGCCGTGTCGGTCGGCCCCGGACACACCACGTTCACAGTGATGCCGTGGCGCGCATGTTCGCGGGCGATCGTTTTCGAGAACGCCACGATTCCGCCTTTACAGGCTGCATAGACCGCCTCGCCGGAGGAGCCGACCCGCGCGGCGTCGGATGCGATGTTGACGATCCGCCCGCTGCGCCGCGCCACCATCTCGGGTAACACCGCGTGATGCATGTGCAACGCGCCAACCAGGTTGATGGCAATCAGCCGTTCCCACTCGGCAGGCGCCGTCTTGGTAAAGGGCTTGAAGATGTCCCAGCCGGCGTTATTGACAAGCACGCTCACCGGACCGAACGCGTGCGAGACGGCGGCGACCGCCGAGTCGACCTGCTCGCGCACGGTGATGTCGCACGCAAACGCTTGCGCTTGCCCCCCCGCTTCGACAATTTCCCCGGCGACACGCTGTGCCGCTGCCAAGTCGCGATCGAACACGGCCACGGCCGCCCCCTCGCCTCCCAGCCGATGGCATGTTGCCCCGCCGATCCCGCCCCCGCCCCCCGTCACAATGACGGTCTTGCCTTCGAACCGCTGCATGTCCTGCCTCCAGAGTCGCTGGCGGGCGCGGTATCCTTGCTGACCTCGCAAGAGACTCGCCCGCCGATCAAATTACGTCAACATATTGACGTATACTAGACACGAGATCGGCGATGCGCAAGCATGCAAATGCGGAGTTATCGACATGGAAAACCCTAAGAAAAATACAGAAATTACGCGTATGGAGTTGGCTAACCGGTTGTTTTTCCGGCTCTACCAATGCGCAAATATGTTGCACAAAACCGGCACGAGAGCGGTGGAGAGTCTTGGTCTGACGACGCAACAGTGGGCCGTGCTGGGGGCACTGTCCCGGCCGGAAGTCCCCGACGGCATGAGCGTGGGCGATCTGGCCCGCTATCTGATGGTGAGCCGCCAGAACCTGTCCGGCCTGATCAGCCGCATGGAACGCGACGGCCACATCGTCAGCACACCTGACGGACGCGACCGGCGCTCACGCCGCATCACGATGACCGAGCACGGTCACCATGTCTGGCACCGTGAGGCCGTGCCGCGCATTCACGACTACTACGAACGGGCGCTGGACGAGTTCTCGACGGGCGATATCACCCACACCCTGCACTACCTGCTCAAGCTGCTCGAGAACATGAAGCAGATTGACGATATCTCCGGATCGGAGAGCGAAACGACAGACACCGCCAAGGCAGATGCCTCACGCACCTGAAAGTCAGGTCGTATGGCGTCCGACAAAAAATAAAACAAGCGCAACTGACGAAAAGCGTTCGCCGCAACATCTCCGGCCGTGACCATGAATGACCCGCAAGCCCTTGCCGGGCTTGCCTCCCAGCGAATCTCGCCGCCCGATGCAATAAGCCATTAACTAGCATCCTAATTATTAGTTAACATATAATCTTTCACCATGACCTCGTTAGAATCGCTCCGCTTCGTCTTTACCAGCCATCTGCTGCTGGCGGGCAAGCAATGGCGTCAGATTTCGCAGGGCGCAATCGTCGAATATGGAATTTCCGCGGCGAGCGCCGGCCCATTGCTGTTCATCCGCCGCCTTGGTCAGGGAGTGCGTCAGGTCGAGCTTGCCGAATACGTCGGGCTCGAAGGCGCGTCTCTGGTTCGGTTGCTCGATCAGTTGTGCGCAGCCGGACTCGTGCTGCGTGAAGTCGACGCCAGCGACCGCCGCGCCAATGCGTTGCGGCTCACGCAGGCCGGCGAAGCGCTCGCCGAGAAGCTCGAAATCGAACTCAGCCAGTTGCGCGCGAGAGTTTTCGCAAACATTCCGCGCGAGGATTTCGAAGCGGTGTTGCGCGTGTTCGAAGCCATTTCCAGCGTAGCGAGCCCCGATGTGGGCGTGCTCGAGATGGAGCCCCCGAAGAAGTAGACCGTGCTCAACTGGCCATCCTCACGCGACTGGATTTTCTCGATCAAGGCGTTCGCCGCCTCGATGCTGGCGCTCTACATCGCGCAGGCCATCGGCTTGCCGCGCCCGTACTGGGCGATGGCCACGGTCTACATCGTGTCGCACCCGCTCACCGGCGCCACACGCTCCAAGGCGCTGTATCGCGTGCTCGGCACGCTGCTCGGCGCGGGCGCGTCCGTTGTCCTGGTCCCCGCGCTCGTCAACTACCCGGTGCTGCTGATGGCGGCCGTCGGGCTGTGGACCGGCACCCTGCTCTACATCTGTCTGCTACACCGTTCGCCGCGCAGTTATGTGTTTCTGCTGGCGTCGTACACGCTGCCGCTGATCGCCTTGCCAGCGGTCGGTACGCCCGACGGCATCTTCGATATCGCGGTGGCGCGTGCCGAGGAGATCATTCTTGGTATCGTCTGCGCGAGCGTGGTCGGCGCCGTGATCCTACCCACGAGCGTGGCCAAGGTGTTGCACGACCGCTCGGCACGCTGGCTCACCGACGCCGCGCGCTGGACGGCCGACATGCTCTCGGCCGACCCGGAAGGCAAGACAACGCGCCACATGAGCCGCCACCGTATGGCGGCCGACATTCTGGCGCTGGACCAGTTGATCAGCCAGCTTTCGTACGATGCCGACACGTCGGAGCGCGTGCGCGACGCGCGGGAGTTACGCGGGCGCATGACCATGATGATGCCGGTGCTCTCGACGGTGGCGTCGCTCGTGCATACGTTACGCGAGCACCCGAACGGCGCGCCCGAAGCGCTCGAAGCGAAGATGGCGGACGTGGTCGCATGGCTGCGGCGCGGCGCGCCGTCGCCCGCCCCGGCTCACTTGCTGAGTCCGCCGCAATCGGCCGGAGAAGCCTCGGACTGGTATGGCGCGCTGGTCGCCGCCACCGAGGACCGGCTGCGCTCGCTGGTGCAACTCTGGCAGGACTGCGCGTCGCTGCAACGCCGTTTCGGCCAGCTCGACGATCAGAACCGCGGCCATGAATGGACGCCGGCTTTCCAGCACTGGGAGTTGGGTGGCGCACGCCACTACGACCACGGGCTGCTCTTGTTCTCAACCGTTTCGGCCGCGCTGTGCACGTTCCTCATGGGCATGGCGTGGATCTACACCGGCTGGAACGACGGCGCCGCCGGTGTCTCGCTCTGCGCCGTCGCCTGCTGCTTCTTCGCGGCAACGGATGAGCCCGCACCGTTCATCCGCTCGTTTTTCTGGGCGACGGCCGTGTGCGTGGTGCTCGCCGCCATCTATGTGTTCTTCATCCTGACGAATGCGCATGACTTCGGGTTGCTCGTAGCGATGTTTGCCGTGCCGTACCTGCTGGTCGGCACGTTCATCCCGCAGCCTCGCTTTGCGATGGTGGCCATGCCCGTTGCGGTCAATACGGCAAGCTTTGTCGGCATTCAGGGCGGCTACAGCGCCGACTTCCAGGCGTTCTTCAACAACAATATCGCCGGTCTGGCCGGCGTGCTGTTCGCGCTGATCTGGACGTTACAAACAAGGCCGTTCGGCACCCGAGTGGCCATGCGCCGCCTGATTCACGCGAGCTGGCGCGACATTGCGAAGAACGCCATCGGCCGCTCGGTGGCCGAGCATGACCGCCTGCGCGCGCGACTGCTCGACCGCCTCGGCCAACTGGTACCGCGTCTGGCCGCGAGCGAGAGCGAAACGTCGAGCGACGGCTTTACCGAAGTGCGCGTCGAACTCTCGGCACTGGCATTGCAGCGCGAGCTGCCACATCTGAATCCATCGCAGCGCGAGGCCGTCGAGGCCGTGCTCACCGACGTGGCGCGCTTTTATCGAGCGCGACTCGACGAGCAGGTGAGCGAGCCCGGCACCCCGCTGCACGACAAACTGCTGGGCGCGCTGCGCTCGCTGGTGGCCCATAGCGATCAGGCCTCGCGCAGTGCGCGCGCTTCGCTCATGGACATCCACGTAGCGTTGTTCCCGGCCACACGCCCCGTGAGTGTTCAATGAGCGGTGAGATCGATATCTACGGCGTATTCGTGCCGACGCTGCTGGCCCTGATGATCGTGGCTTTCGTGCTGACGGGCGCGCTGCGCTTCATGCTCGCGCGCATCGGCTTTTACAAACTCGTCTGGCATCGTTCGTTATTCAACCTTGCTGTGTACATCATCGCGCTGGGCGGCATCGTCGCCATCGCGCGCGCCTGCCAACCATGAAACTGAAACTTCGCTCTCTCGGCTCCGTTGTGCTGACGCTTGCGGTATCTTGCGTCGCGGTCTTCGTGCTGCTGCACTTGTGGGACTACTACACCGTCGCGCCATGGACACGTGACGGGCGCATTCGCGCCGACATCGTGCAGGTCGCGCCCGATGTCTCCGGCCTCATCACCGATGTCGAGGTCAAGGACAACCAGCAGGTGCACCGCGGCGATCTGCTGTTCGTGATCGACCGCGACCGCTACACGCTTGCGTTGCATCAGGCCGAAGCCAATGTCGCCGCGCAGCGCGCCACGCTCGCTCAGGCCCGCCGCGAAAACGCCCGCAACCATCAGTTGACGGAAGTCGTCGCCAAGGAAGTGGTAGAGGCCGGTCAGGCCAAGGTCGAATCCGGCGAAGCGGCCGTCGCACAAGCCGAAACGGCCGTGCAACTCGCGAAGCTTAACCTCGAGCGTACACGCGTTCTCGCCCCTGCCGACGGCTACCTGAACGACCGTCTGCCTCGGGTGGGCGACTATGTCATCACCGGCCGCCCGGTGCTCTCCATGGTCGATGCGAACTCGCTGCACGTCGAAGGCTACTTCGAAGAGACCAAGATGCGCGGCATCCATATCGGCGACAAAGTCGAAGTGCGCCTGATGGGCGAGCGACATGTCCTGCACGGCCATGTGCAGAGTATCGTCGCCGGGATCGAAGACCGCGATCGCACGAGCGGCGCATCGATGCTGCCCAACATCAACCCCACCTTCAACTGGGTACGTCTTGCCCAGCGCATTCCGGTGCGCATTGCGCTCGACGACGTGCCCAAAGATATGCGCCTGGTCGCCGGCCGCACCGCGACGGTGAGCGTCGTGGAAAGTCAGCAGGACACGGCCAGTCAGTCGAAACAGGCGGATGCCGCGCCCACGACGCTGGCCGCCGCACGCGAGACCGGCGCCCGAGCAGGAGCCCGGCGGTGAGTACACGATTACGCCTGATGAGTGCGGTGGCAGCGGCCGCCGCGCTAGTCGCGGGATGCACGACCGTCGGCCCCGACTACCATCTGCCGGAAAACTCGGCGATGCGCTCGCACGAGGCCAACGGCCCCATCGCGAACGCCACACAACGCGCCGTGTCAATTGGCGCCGTGCCCGACGATTGGTGGCAACTCTACGACGACCCGAAACTCGACGCGCTCGTCAAAGAGGCGCTTGCCGCGAACACGGACATTCGCGTGGCGCTCGCCAACGTGCAGCGTGCGATTGCGATGTATCACGAAGTCCAGTCGGAGAACTTTCCGCAGGGCGGCGTGCAGGCTAACGGAGGACGCGCCCAGCTTTCCGGCGAGAGTTTCCTGAAGGAAGACAAGCTGCCCGTGATCAATCTGGCCGCAGCGGCGCTGTCCATCTCTTACCAGATCGATTTTTTCGGCAAGCTGGCGCGTGCGGACGAAGCCGCACTCGCCGCCGCCGAAGCCAGTCAGGCAGCGCTGGATGTCGCTCGCGTGAGTGTGGCCGCCGAAACGGTGCGCGCCTATGTGCAAAGCTGCGCGGCCAATCAAGAGTACGACATCGCCGACGAGCAATTGCAATTGCAGGAAAAGAGCGTAGCGATAACGCGCAAGTTGGTCGACGCGGGTCGCGATCAATCCACCGATCTGCTGCGCGCTCAGGCGCAGGCCGACACACTGCGTGCCGCCCTGCCGCATTTCCAGGCGCAGCATGAAGCCGCAACCTATCGGCTTGCGGTGATGCTCGGCAAGGTGCCCGGCACGCTCGACGCCAACGCCAACGCCTCACAGTGCCGCCGCATTCCTCAGTTGAATCACCCGCTGCCGGTCGGCGACGGCACGGCGCTGCTCAAGCGCCGCCCCGACGTACGTCAGGCGGAGCGCGAACTGGCGTCGGCCACGGCGAAGATCGGGGTCGCCACGGCCGACCTCTATCCGTCGATCCGCCTGGGCGCCTCGATCGGCGCGAGCGGGATGCTGGAACACTTCGGGCAAGGCCGCACGGAGCAATGGACCGTGGGACCGATGATTACGTGGTCGCTGCCAACCAACGGTGTGCGTGCCCATATCCAAGGTATGGAAGCCGGTGCCGATGCCGCCCTCGCCCATTTCGATGGCGTGGTGTTGAAGGCATTACAGGAAACGCAGACGACCCTCTCCGCTTACACTCGCGAGCTGCAACGCGGCGACGCCCTGCGCGACGCTCGCGACAAGTCGCGCGCCGCTGCCGAGCAGAATCACAAGCTCTATCAGGCTGGTCGCGCGCCGTTTCTGACCAGCCTCGACGCCGAACGCACCCACGCCAACGCCGAGGCAGCACTGGTCGCCTCCGAAACGCTGGTTGCCATGGATCAGGTCAATCTGTTCCTGGCACTAGGCGGGGGCTGGCAATCGAGCGCGGCGAACGACAAGACGTCGCTGGCCCAATCCCGTTCGACGCCGGCAGGTGGCGGCACACCCGCCTCACCGGCACTGTCTACCCATTGACCGATTGAGATGTGAGGGGAAGTGGCGTCTTCTTGACGCCGCCCCTCCAGAAACACACAAGCCCCGTCGGGAACGAATCCTCGTGCGGGGCTGTGGCAGGTGACGCACATCGGCGTCGGTGAGTGGAATCGCGCGGCGCGGACAGGACTCGATGGTGAGTCGGGCGGGCCGTCGGCGAATCCGGAACTGCTATCGATAATCGCAGCGCTTATCCGAGCGCTGTTCAGTTGGCGGACGGCGCTTTCGGTGCGTCGACTTGGTTTTGCGCTTCAATCTTTGCCGTCAGCTTCTGCAACTGAACCGACTGCTCGTAGGTGTACGGGAAATTGAATTCCGTCACCGGCGAAAGACCAAGTTCACGCGCAGCTTGCAACTCAGCGCGCACATGGGCACGGGTCACGCCGCCCGTTTGGCTCTGATCTGCCGCAAATACCGAGCCAGCCGCCATCGTCAGGCCAACGAGCGCGACCGCAGTCAACAGGTTCTTTTTCATGGAAAACTCCTTTTATCGTTCATATGACGCTCATGGACACGAAAACCGCCAATCAATCAGTTTTCGCCATGAATAAATTATAGTTTTCCCTTACCAATGAACCAGCCCTAAAACCACAACACACTATTTCGGAAATAGTGTGAATTCGGCCAAATTCAACGCCGAAATTGCGGGGAAATCGAAATGAAATAACGCCGATCGCTCGAAGATCGTGTTATTTCACTGAATGGAAAGTGGCTGAAGCCGCCGGGCAAGAAGGCCGGATGAAAGTCGCCTCGTGAGCGACTGTAAAAATCACTCACGAGCCGGGGTCAATCGAGGAAGAATCAGGGTGAAATCAAACCGCCGCTGATTGCTGCGGCAATCGCCTGATGTCGATTGACGGCACCGAGCTTGCGCTTGGCGTTATTGATATGAAACGTCACGGTGTGTTCGGAGATCTTCAAAATCAAGCCGATCTCCCACGCCGTTTTACCGCGCGCCGCCCACAGCAGACTCTCGATTTCGCGCGGACTGAGCTTTCCAACGCTGCGACTCGCCACCCATTGCATGTCGAGTTGTTGAATCGCCTGATGAAAGTACACCGCGGTCAGATAAATCTCTCCGATCATGCGGGCTTCATGCTCGGCCGATTCTTCAGGCGACTTTGCCGTCGCGGCGCTAAAGATTGCGCGCTCACCGGCGGCACCGTAGATTGGAATCGACACCCCGGACGCGAGACCATGCTCGCGGGCATCCGCGAAAATCGGATGCGGCCGCTTCTGAGCAAGAAAAATCCGCCAAAGAATCGGGAGCGGCGATAAATTGGCCGCAATCAGAATCGGATCGACTTCAGCATAGCGTGCGACTTGATAACGCTCGATCCACGACGCTGGAAATGTCGTA
Source organism: Pandoraea sp. SD6-2 (assembly GCF_000389825.1). Lineage (NCBI taxonomy): Bacteria > Pseudomonadati > Pseudomonadota > Betaproteobacteria > Burkholderiales > Burkholderiaceae > Pandoraea > Pandoraea sp. SD6-2. The sequence continues at coordinate 29,353 of NZ_KB944452.1, forward strand.
AAAATATGCCGGCTCGGCATACCCTGCGCCGAAATCCACTGATCTTCAATCTGAAATGCTGCGGCCTCTCGTTCCCGACGCGGCAGGAGCGGCGCGTAAAACAGCGCGTCATATCCGAGCGTGTGCCTCAGATTCTGAAACTCTGCGTCGAGTGCCTCGACCGAGCGGGCACCGAGCAGCCCCTCATACCGGTAAAGATTATGATGCATTGCAAGTTGCACGTTTCTTGACGATTGCCGGCGAATTGCCGATATTCGCGCATTGTAGTCCCAGCCTTGTCGATTGCGGGCAGTAATTTGTCCCTGTGAAACGACAAGTCCATTTGAAGTGGAGTGCCAATCATTTCCCCATCCAAATCATGCGGCGTGGCTCAACGCCTCCAACGCCGACATGACCTTTCGCAGCCCCGGGGCAAGCGGTTTGTCCTGACGCACGACAATCGCAAGCGTTCTCGATAGTTCGGGAGTGAGCGTCGAAATGCGTAAGCCACGGCGGTAATGTGCCGCCCCTACCGACATGCGCGGCACGATGCTGTAACCCAATCCCGCCGCCACCATTTCCTTGATCGCTTCGATGCTGCCCAGCGCCATGACCGGACGCACTCGCCATCCGGCTTGCAGGAACCACTCGTCGATCAACAACCGCGTGCTGCTCCCCGAGGCGAAAGCGACCATCGGTGCTGCCGCGAGCCTTTGCGGCGTGACCTCTGCCGCCGAACCCTGATCGCCGGCGGGAGCGATGGCAACGAACTCGTCGCGTAACACCGGCGTGATGTGAAGGCTGCGCCCTGCGGCAGGCAACGTGACGAGTCCGATATCCAGCCGGTTCTCCGTCACGGCGGCCACCACGTCGTCGGTGTTGCCGGTACTCACGCGAATGTCGAGCATCGGATGGCGTTTGCGCATCGCGCGCAGAATCGGCGGCAACAGATGAATGCAGGCCGTCGCCCCGGTCCCGATCGCCACTTCTCCCGCCACGTCGCTCGCGTGGCTCGTCAGCGCCTGCATGGCGTCTTCGACGGCGCTGTCGATGCGGCGAGCGTGCTCGAGCAACGTGAGTCCGGCGGACGTCGGCTTGAGCCGCTTGCCGACTCGCTCGATCAGCCGGACATTCAGCCTTTGCTCCAGTTGGCGAACCTGAAGGCTGACGGCAGGTTGCGAAAGATCGAGACGGGCGGCAGCCGCAGAAAAGCTCCCGGCATCGACGACTTCGGAAAACGTGTGAAGTTGATCCAGATTCAGGCGGCGCATCTCAAAGTTTTCCTTATGAGCCGGATAAGATGCCAAGACTTTACCAAGAGATGGTGTTGGCGCACCATGCAGGCGTGTCTTCGCCAACCGCTCCAGCGGCTTCACTGCCGCCTTTGTTCCCTGCCACATGCCCACCACCATCACCCTCGGTCTCGCGCAGTTGATCAACTGGGGCGTGAGCTTCTACCTGCCCGGCGCCTTCGCATGGCGTATCGCACAAACGACCGGCTGGCCGCAAACCTGGGTGTTTGCCGGTCCATCGCTTGCCATGCTGGTGATGGCCGCCGTCTCGCCGCTATCGGGCCGCTGGCTCGAACGGATGGGGGGGCGCCGCGTCATGTGCACCGGCACGCTCGTCTGCTCGGCGGGCTGCGCAACGCTTGCCACGAGCACAACCCTCGTTCAGTTCTATGCGGCGTGGTGCCTGCTCGGCGTCGGCATGCGTCTCTCGCTGTACGACGCCGCGTTCGCCACCCTCGCCGCGTGCTACGGGTCTGCTGCACGCCGGCCGATGACACAGATCACGCTCATGGGGGGACTGGCGACGACCGTCTTCTGGCCGCTGGGCAACTGGCTGGGCGATACGTGGGGATGGCGCACGGGAGTGCTGGTCTATGGCCTCATCGGCCTGCTCGCCTGGGCATTGCTGCGCAGCTTGCCGCCGACACCCTCCCGGATGCCGGCCGCCCATGCGGCCCGCCAGCCACGCTCGCCGCTGCCCTGGGCGCCCGCCCTGCTTTACTGTGCCGTCATGGCGCTGGTGTCGATTCTGTCGTCGGGGCTGGCAGCCCATCTGACGTCCCTGCTCGGTGCTCACGGCCTGCCGGTCGGACTCGCCGCCTTGTGGGGATTGGGACAGGTGTGCGCGCGCACACTCGAATGGCTTACGCCGCGTCAGACGAGCGCGGTCAGACTCAACCTCGTGGTCGGCTGCGGACTGCCGCTGTGCTTCGCGCTGGGACTTGCGGGCATGTCGTCGATGTACGCCGCAGGGGTCTTCATTTTCACGTACGGGGCCTTGAACGGTCTGGCCACGCTGCTGCGCGCCGGCCTGCCGCTCGAACTCTTCGCGCACGACGCCTACGCGCGTGCGCTGGGCACCCTGCTCACGCCGGCGTTCGCCCTGTCGGCCGTGGCGCCTTGGGGGTATGCCGTGGCGCGCGAGCATTGGGGCGATGCGGCCATTCTCTGGGTGTCGCTCGTTATCGGTTTGCTGATCGCGGGGGCGGCACTAACGCTGCGGCGTCTGGCGCCGCCAACGCCCGTTCCACAAAGGCTTGCGGAAACGCGATCCACGTCTTGACCTTGACGTCGATGGGCCAGCGCGGGCATCGATCGCGTCACCCCATAGCAAAACCCCGCCGGATCGTGAGACCCGGCGGGGGTTTTCATTATCGCGGACGAACGGTGCCGCGTCAGGACTCGCCCGTCTCCGGCTGCCAACCACCGCCCAATGCGCGATACAGCGCCACTTGATTGACCAGCACCCGCTGCTTCACGTCGATCAACTGTTGCGCGGCCTGAAACTCGCTGCGTTGCGCGTCGAGCAGTTCGAGGTAGCTCGCTACCCCGTTGACATAGCGGCGCTTGGCCAGACGAAGTCGTTCGCGCTCGCCGTCCGACACCCGCCTTTGTGCCTGAAACTGGCGCGTCAGCAGTTGCTGTGCAGCAAGCGCATCGTCCACTTCGGCGAACGCCGTCTGTATCGCACGCTCGTACGACACGACGGCCATCTCCTTGCGCACGTTCGCCAGATTCAGCCCCTGCATGTTGCGACCGCCTTCGAAGATCGGCACGGTAATCTGCGGCATGAACGTCCACACGCCGGTGCCCGCACTGAACAGATCCGCAAAGCGCGAACTGGCCGTACCAATGTCCGTCGTCAGCTTGATCGACGGAAAGAACGCGGCGCGCGCTGCACCGATATTCGCGTTGGCGGCGCGCAGTCGCGCTTCCGCCTGGCGAATGTCCGGACGACGCATCAACAACGACGACGGCAGCCCGGCCGCGACAGGCACCACGAAGGTGTCGTCGAGCGTGGCGGCGGCCACCGGCTTTGCACCGACATCGCCGGTGAGCACCTGCAACGCGTGCACGATCTCGCTGCGCTGACGCTCGCGCTCGGCCAGCGCCGCCCGCGCCACTTCGACCTGTGTGGTCTCGGTGTTCAGATCGAGATCGTCGACCAGTCCGCGTTCGGCACGCAGACGAATGACGCGAATGCCTTCTTCCCGAGCCGTCAGCACCTCACGCGCGTAAGCGATCTGTTCGTTGATGGCCACGAGCCCGATGTAGGACGTGGCCACTTCCGCCACGAGACTCACCTGCGCCGCACGTTGGGCTTCTTCGCTCGCCAGATACTCTTGCAGAGCGGCATCGCTCAGGCTGCGAACACGTCCGAAGAAGTCGAGTTCGAACGCGCTCACGCCCGCCGTCGCGCGCAGGTCGTTGGCCACATAGCCGCCCGCGGTGTTGTTGCCGCCATTGAGCGAGCCCGTCGAACCGGAATAGCGCTGACGGGAGAACGTGCCGCCGGCCTTCACGCTCGGCAGCAGATTAGCGGCTTCGATGCCGTAAAGCGCGCGCGCTTCCTGCACACGCAGCGACGCCAGACGCAGGTCGCGATTCTGGTCGAGCGCTCGGCGAATCAGCGTGCGCAAGCCCGGATCGGTGAACACGTCGGCCCAGTCCGCATCGGCCGCGAGTGGGCTGGCCAGCGCCAGCCGCACGTCACTGCCCGACGGGGCCGCTTCGTAGGTCGTGGGCATCGGGGCTGCCGGGCGCTCATACGTAGGCGCCAGCGTGCATCCGCCCAGTAACGCGAGCAGACACACACCCGCGGCGGATATCCCGCGCAAGCGGGGTCGAAACGTCGTCATACCTTCCCCTCGACGGCCGGCGCGCCATCGCGCGACGCGTCCGTACTCTCTGTCTCCGGCCGGCGCACAAAGCGGCCGACCAACAGGAAAAACAGCGGCACCAGGAAGATCGCCAGCACCGTGGCCGTCACGATCCCGCCGAGCACCGCCACACCGATGGCACGTTGCGCTCCCGACGCCGGGCCCGAGGCGATTGCCAGGGGCACCACGCCGAAACCGAACGCGAGCGACGTCATCACGATCGGGCGCAGACGCAAGCGCGCCGCCTCCACCGCCGCATCGAGCCAGGTCATGCCCTGCTTCGCCAGATCGTTGGCGACTTCCACGATCAGAATCGCGTTCTTCGCCGACAGACCGATGGTGGCGATCAGCCCCACCTTGAAGTAGATGTCGTTGGGCATGCCCATCAGGCTTACGGCACCAAGCGCGCCAATCACCCCGAGCGGCACCACCATGATCACGGCCGCCGGAATGGCCCAGCTTTCATACAGCGCAGCGAGCGCGAGGAACACGATCAGCACCGACAAGGCGAACAACATCGGCGCCTGCGCTCCCGAAATGCGCTCTTCGAGCGACTGCCCGCTCCACTCATAACCAATGCCCTTGGGCAGTTCGGCCATCAGTTGCTCCATGCGCGCCATCGCTTCACCGCTGCTCTTGCCGGGAGCGGCTTCGCCCTGAATCGTGAACGACGGATAGCTGTTGTAGCGTCTGAGCTGCGGCGAGCCGAGCTTCCACTTGAGCGAGACGAATGCCGAGAGCGGCGCCATCTCACCGTTGGCGTTGCGCACGCGCAGATTGCCGATGTCCTCCGGCGAGACGCGTTGTTTGCCGTCCGCCTGCACGATCACCCTGCGATTTTCCGCACCCAGCATGAAATCGCCCACGTAGTCTGAGCCAAACATGGTGGCCAGCGTCGTGTTGACGTCGTCCATGTTGACCTTGAGCGCTTCCATCTTGCGCCGGTCGATGGTGACGTCAATCTGCGGCACGTCGCCCTGACCGGCGAAGATCACGTTCTTGAGCACCGGGTCTTGCGCGGCCTTGTGCAGTAGTTCGTCGCGCGCGGCAATGAACGTTTCCTTGCCAACGCCCGCGCGGTCCTGCAAACGCAGATTGAAGCCGTTCGACGACCCAAGTTCCGGCAGCGCCGGGCTGTTCATCGCCATCATCATCCGATCGGGCTGACCGGCGAACTTCTCGTTGACGCGGTCAACGACGGCCTGCACGCTGTCGTGCTTCGACGTGCGCTCATGCCAGTCCTTGAGCGTGACGTACAGCATCCCGCCGCCCGGCCCCGAACCAAACTCATTCCATCCGCCCAGCACAAAGACGTGCTTGACCGGCTCGTCCTTCATCAGATAGCTCTCGATGCGCTTGAGCGCGGTCATCGCTTCGGGCAGTGTTGCTCCCTGCGGCTCAGACGCCATCACCATGAAGCTACCCGTGTCTTCCTCGGGAATGAACGCCGACGGCAGACGCATGAACGCCAACGGCACGGCGATCAGCACGATGCCATAGACCAAGTACGCACGCCACGGACGGTGCAGCGTCTTGCTGACCGTGCGCGTGTAGCGCTCGGTGCCGAGGGCGAACGTACGGTTGAACCAGCCGAAGAAGCCGCGCTTCTGATGGTGATCGGCCGCAATCGGACGCAGCAGCGTGGCACAAAGTGCAGGCGTGAGCGACAGTGCGAGGAACGCCGAGAACCCGATCGACACCGCCAGCGTGAGCGCGAACTGCCGGTAGATGTTACCCACCGCACCCGAGAAAAACGCCATTGGCACGAACACCGTGACCAGCACCACCGTGATCCCTACGATGGCCCCGCTGATCTGCGACATCGCCTTGACCGTAGCCGCATAGGGCGAGAGGCCCTCCTCGACCATGATCCGCTCGGTGTTTTCGACCACGACGATGGCATCGTCGACCAGAATGCCGATGGCCAGCACCATGCCGAACATGGTGAGCGTGTTGATCGAGTACCCGAGTCCCAGCAGCACGCCGAAGGTACCCAACAAGGCCACCGGCACGACAAGCGTCGGGATCAGCGTGGCGCGCAGGTTCTGCATGAACAGATACATCACGAGAAACACCAGCACCACGGCCTCGAGCAGCGTCATGACGACCTTCTGGATCGAGACCTTCACGAACGACGCGGTTTCGTAGGGAATCTGATATGAGACGCCGGCCGGAAACAGTGCCGATTGTTCGTCCATGACCTTACGCACCGCCTTCATCACATCCACGGCGTTCGAACCCGCCGCCAGTTTGATGCCCATCGCCGTTGCCGGCATGCCGTCCACACGCGACGAATAGCTGTAATCGGCGGCGCCCAGTTCCACGCGCGCGACATCGCCAAGGCGGATCGCCGAGCCATCGGCGCGCACGCGCAGCGGAATGTCGGCAAACGCTTCCGGCGTCGACAATGCACTGTCCGACACCACGTTGGCATTGATCGGGGCTGACGCAGGCGTTCCGCCTGCACCGATATCGCCGACCGTCACGCGTGCGTTGTAGGCGCGAACCTTCGAGACAACGTCCGGCGCAGTCAGGTCGAGTGCGACAAGCTTCGCCGGATCCGGCCAGATGCGAATGGCCTTTTCGGTGCCCCAAACCTGCACCTGCCCGACACCCGGCACACGCCTTAGCTGATTGACGACCTGTGCCGACGCAATCTCCCCAAGGTCGAACTCGCTGATCGCCGGATTGGCCGACGCCAGCGTAACCACCATGTGAATATTGTCCGCAGCACGCTCCACGACGACACCATCGCGACGCACGACTTCAGGCAAACGCGATTCGATGGTCTTCAGACGATTCTGTACCTCCACCGCAGCCAGATCGAGACTGGTGCCCTGGCGGAAGGTGAGGTTGACCGACGAGCGGCCGTTACCGCTGGACGCCGACGTGTACATCAGCCCCGGTGCGCCGTTCATCTGGCGCTCGATGAGCGCCGTTACGGAGTCTTCGACCACTTTCGCCGACGCGCCCGGATAGCTGCTCCACACGCTGACCGTCGGCGGCGCGATGTCAGGGTACTGCGCGACGGGCAGCGCCCGGATCGCGAGCACACCCACCAGCGTTATCAACAGGGAAATCACCCAGGCAAAGACCGGGCGATCGATAAAGAAACGAGCCATGGTTATTGCGTCTCCGCTTTGGAGGCCGGACCGGCGCGCGCGGGCGCTACCGGTTTGGCGTTGTCTTGCGGCTTCGCATCACGGGGGGCTTCCGGCTTGGCGGCACTTTCCGTGGTGTCGGCCTTGAGCTTGACTTGCATGCCGTCGGAGAACTGCGCGACGTTGTGCACGATGACCTTCTCGCCGCCCTTGAGGCCGTCCGTCACCAGCCAGTCGCGGCCGTCGATCGCTTCGGCATGCACCTTCGTATCGCGCACCTCGCCTTGCGCATCGACCACGCGCACCACGGCGCCATCGACCGTGCGCGTGAGCGATTCGCGGGGCACACGTACGACGTTCGGGTTGACGGCCCCTTGCATGCTCACCTTCACGAACGCGCCGGGTAGCAGCACGCCGTCCGGGTTCGGCAGCAAGGCGCGCATGGCGATAGTGTCCGTGCCGGGGTCGACGGCCAGATCGGTGAAGAGCAGCTTGCCGGGCAACGTGTACTCTCGCCCATCGGGCAACGTCACATGCACCTGCGGCGCAGCCGACTCGCTGCCGTGTTGCAGCTTGCCCGCGCGCAGATCACGCGTCATGGCGTAGACCTCCGCGGCCGGTTGCGAGAAGTTCACGTAGATCGGATCGATCTGCTCCACGCGTGTGAGCAACGTGGCCGAGTCGAGTCCGACGAGAGCGCCTTCGGTCACTTCGGCTCGACGCACGCGCCCCGCGATGGGCGAGACAACACTCGTATAGCCGAGGTTGAGTTCCGCCTTGCGGACTTCTGCGCGGGCCGCAAGCACGTCTGCGCGCGCGCGGGCTTCAGCCGCACGTGACTCGGCGTCTTCGCGGGCGCTGATAGCGCGCTCTTCGAGCAAGCCGCGATAGCGCTCGATCTTGTCGCGTGCCGAATCGTGTTCGGCCTGCGCCTTGGCGAGCGCACCGCGAGCGGCATCGAGCGCAGCAGACAGCGGTTGCGGGTCGATGCGGAACAGCACGTCGCCCTTGGCGACTTTCTGACCTTCCTGATAACGGCGCTCGATGACGACACCGCCCGCACGAGCGCGCACGTCGGCGCTGCGGTAGGCCTCCAGGCGGCCCGGTTGTTGGGTCGTCAGCGGTTCGGCGCGACGCTCGACCGTGCGCACGACGGCTTCGGGCGTAGCATCGGCGGCGTCTTTCTTGCCGCGATCCGAGCAGGCGGCGAGCAAGAGAACACTGGCGATCAGGCTGGCGGACACGCCAGTTAGCATTCCGAAACGGGTTCGGTTATCGATTTTCGGTGACATGTAAGAGCATTGGATTTACGACATCCGGTCAGGGTGTCGATGCCGCGTTCGGTGCGCGACGTCAACCAGTGGCGAAGCCAGTGGTGGGGAACCGGGGGCCCACGTCTCTCCAGGAGCGCCGTGGGTGGCAGGTGCGCGTTGCGCGAAGGAGGTCTTTACCTGAGACCACCGGACCGGGAGATCCGGTCGTCTGCCGCCTCGCCTATGCTGGCGTTTCAATCTGGCGTTTTACATTGGAGAAGCACGATTCTGCCTCGAAATTACTGTTAGAAAAAGTTGGAACCTATCTATAAAATGGATGAATGAACTGGACAATAGAACAATTGCGCTATTTTGTGGCGGCTTCGGAAGAAGGCTCGATATCGGCTGCCGCCCGCCGGCTCGGCAAAGCCCAGTCGGCGGTGAGTACGGCGATTTCGCTGCTCGAAGCCGATTTGGGATTTGAACTATTCGACCGGAGTCGCCGCAATGCGAGACTCACCGATCAGGGTGAGGTGATGCTGCTCGAGGCCAAGGAACTGCTGCGGCAGGCCGAGGGCCTGAACCATCGCGCGAATGCCTTGGCGTTCGGCGAGCAGCCGCAGTTGTCGCTGGCACTCGATGAGGCGCTGCCGTATCAGGCGGTGAGCGAACTGGTGCGGGATCTCGCTCACCAGTTCGCCTACCTTGAGTTGACGCTGCTCTACGGCACGTCGACGGAAGTTGCGGAGTATGTCGAGAAGCAGCGAGCGGACATGGGCTTTCACGTGGATCGCGGCGCGATTTCGTCCGCGCTGGGACACAAATACGTCGGATCGGCTGTGCAGGGCGTATTCGTCGCAGGCGATCATCCGCTGGCCTATCGCGATCAGGTGACACGCGGCGATTTGGCGAAGTACCGGCAGATTCTGTTGCAGATGGACGACTTCACCCCATTGCAGCTCAGCCCGGCGATCTGGCGGGCAGACAGTTCCCACGTGATTGCCAGCATGGTCGTCGACAAACTCGGCTGGGCCGTTCTCCCTATCGATATTGCGGAGTACGAAGACCTTCACGAATTGCGCTGCGACGATCTCGGTCTGCCGCAGTTGCCCGTGCGTATGCTCTGGCGTTTTGGGCGAGAACCCAACGACGTGATGCGCTGGTGCGATGCGCGGTTTGCCGAGTTGTTACGGGTGATTTCAGAGGAGGCCTGAGCCAATGCGCGAAGCGTCACGGCAGTTCGTCGCCCGGTTCGACAGCCGGGCGCTTCCGGAAGCGCCGGAGGTTTGGCGTGCGTTGGTGCGTCCGTATGTCGACGTGCGAATCGAGGCAAGTCCGCACGGCTTCATGGGCGAGATGAGCGGCACGCATCTGGGAGATTGCCTAATCAGCCGCAGCGCCTGCTCTGCCACGATGGATCATCGGCGCAACGCGATGGATATCCGGCGAAGCCACGTGGATCATCTGCTGATTCAGCTTTTCACCTCGGGAGGCGTTCAGGGCGAATACGGCAAGCGCGCGGTCAATGCAGCGGCGGGGGCGATCGGCGTGCTGGATCTGGGGCAGACGGTCAACAGCCGCACCACGTCGTTCTCGACCATCACGCTCACCGTACCGCGCGACCGTCTCCCAACGTCGCTACGCGACCAGAAGCTGCATGGCGCGGTGCTCGCCCCTGAATTAGGCGCAACCCGCTTGCTGGCATCGCATCTGACTGAGTTGTTGAAAAGCGCCCCGACGCTGACAAGCGAAGAAATGGCGGCCTCCGTGAATGCCGGTCTGATTCTGCTCGGCGGTGCGCAGTCGAAGCTGCTAGACAACGCGGGCGACGCGCAGCAGGTCATCCGGGATGGCGTCAAGCGGCTGATTCGAGATCACATCGATCGCTATCTGACGACCGATGCGCTGTCTCCGGAGCAAATCTCCGCGGCAATGGGCATTTCACGGTCCGGCCTGTATCGATTGTTTCAGGCGGATGGCGGAGTACAGGCCTATATTCAGGCGCGCAGGCTCGACAGGTGCTTTGACGAATTGCTGCTATCCACAGGCAATCGCATCAGCATTATCGAGATTGCTTTTCGCTACGGTTTCTCGAGCGAGAGCGTGTTCAGCCGCGCCTTCCGCCGGCGATTCGGTGTCAGTCCGCGCGAAGTGCGCGCCAGCGCGAGACAGACCACGGATCGCAAGCCCGTCGAACCGGCATCGCCGGGTGATGAGGCCACCGTGCGAGGGTGGCTCGAAGGCATTCAACGCACACCGCCGACGCGCACGGCGGCATCGTCCTGAGCCAGACGGGCAGGTCAACGTCAGCAGTGGGATCGGCGGTCAAGTTTTCCGGGACGTGGGGCCGGGTATGAGATTTTCGATTCGAGGAAGATCGTGTTTTTTTGCGGTCCTCAACGATGAACCCCATCCTCTCGTCCCGTCGAAGCGCTCACCCGCGTATTTCGCTCGTTGCCCTATCGATCGGTGCGCTATTCACCCCGGCAGCATTCGCGGCCGGCGTCGTGATCGCAGACGCCCCCATTTTCCTCGGACCAAGTAGCGGCAGCGCGTCGAGTGCCACAGGCATCAGCGCCGACGGTTCCGCCGTGATCGGGACAGCGACGGTTCTCACCGACACACAGGCCTTTCGCTGGACAACCGCCACGGGTATGCAGAACCTCGGCACGCTCGGCGGCCGCTTTTCCGACGTGACTTCGGTCAGTGCCGACGGTAACGTCGTCGTCGGCCGCTCCACGACCGCGTCCAATGGCAGTGTGGTCGCCTTTCGCTGGACAACCGCCGCAGGGATGCAGAGTCTCGGCACCCTTGGCGGCGTGTCCTCCGACGCAACGGCCGTCAGTGCCGATGGCGCTGTCATCGTAGGCAGTTCGTATCCGGCAGCCATCGGCAACACGCACGCCTTTCGCTGGACAGCCGCCGGCGGCATGGCGGATCTGGGTACGCTGGGCGGCAACAATTCCTCGGCATCTGCCGTGAGTGCCGACGGCGGCGTCGTCGTAGGCGAGGCCTTGACTAGCGGCAATGTGTTACGCGCTTTCCGATGGACGGCCTCCACAGCGATGCAGGATCTGGGGGCGCTCGACGGCGGAAGCTCGAGTGCGTCGGCGGTCAGTGCCGACGGTGCCGTCGTGGCAGGTAAGGCGAACACGATAAGCAACGCAACGCGGGTGTTTCGCTGGACAAGCGCCACGGGCATGAAAGATATCGGCACATTTGGCGGGGACACCGCCTACTTCTACGGCATGAGTGCCGATGGTTCCGTTTTCGTCGGCGCTGCCGCGATGCCGGGCAACACCGCCGTCCACGCCTTTCGCTGGACTGGCGCGACGGGCATGGCCGATCTGGGAACGCTGGGCGGCCCCCAGTCCTTGGCGAGCGCCGTCAACGCCAGCGGGTCTGTGATCGTGGGGCTCGCGCAAACGTCCAACAGCGACCTTCGTGTTTTTCGCTGGACCAGCGCCACGGGGATGCAGGATCTGCAAACGCTGCTGGCGAATGCCGGGGTGCGCATGTCCGGTATCACCCTGAACAGCGTATCGGGCCTGTCATCGAACGGGCAGTACATCGTTGGAAGCGGCAGCGGGCCGGCGACAAACGGCATCGGCCAGGCTTATCTCATCCGGTATATCGATGCGACGGTGTTGCCGCCTCCCGCAACGGAGCCTGCCGCCCCGCAGAACCCTGCGGCAAGCACGCCGAGCCCCGGATCGCCCTCGCCAGCCGCCCCTGTGCTTCCCGTGATCGCGGGTGTCACCACGCCGGCGTCGGTGCAAGCCTCGGCCAATCAGGTCGGCAAGAGGCGTCAAAGCGTCATGGGGCAGATGCACGGCTTCACCGACCAGATGCTGGGGGAAGGCGCGCCGTCGGGCGCGCCGAGCGGGGTGTCGGCGTTCGGCTCGGTCGGCTCGCTGGCTGCGGGGATCACGGGGCATTTGAATCTGGCGCCGTTCGAACTTGTCGCGGGCCTTGGCTATGCGTCGGAGAGCTATTCGGATACGGAGATGAAGGGGGCCTTTACGGCAGCGGCCAAGCTGCGCTACGCCTATATGCTCGACGACCGGATCGGGTGGTTCGGCGAAGCTGGCGGCTTCTACTCGCCCGACAGCAATTACCGCTTCTCCCGCAACTATGCAAACGGCTCGGGCACCGCGACGGGCAGCGGCAGTGCGTCGGGCAGACAAGCCTATGGATTTGCGCGTCTCGGCATGCTGATCAACGTGACGGCGAACGATCAACTGACGCAATCCCTTGAAATCGGACGCCAGGTATTGCATACGGGGTCGTACAGCGAGGTGCTGTCACCGGCCAACCCGTTCGAGGCGAGCATGCCGGCGGCGTCGTCCACGATGAACGTGCTCAAACTCCGCGAGAAGTGGGTGCATGCTTTCACCTCGACCATCGACGCCGCGATCTGGGGCGCGTGGGCGCATGGCTTCAGCTACCGTGACGGCTCACAGTTGAACGTCGGCGGCGTGGGTGCACTCTCGCCGCAAGTGTCGAACCGCCTCAATTGGGTGGAGTATGGCGCCCGGGTAGGCTACCGGGTGAATCGAAAGGCAAAGGTTTCGGCGTTCGTCAACGGTGTGGCCGGCGCCGACGTCGGGGCACGCACCCACGTCGGGCTCAATCTTGAGATGTTCTTTTGATGGCGTTGCCCGATGCGCGATAACGAGTGAGGAAGCGATCGAACTCCCCCGCAAACGCTTTGCCGTCGCGGGGGCTGAAGGGCGCGGGTCCGCCCGTGTCGATGCCGGCGATGCGAAGTTGATCCATCATGTCGCGAACGGACAAACGTTCCCGGATATTGTCTGGCGAGAACCAGCTCCCTCGCGGATCGAGCGCATTCCCGCCCTTGTCGAGCACCGCCGCCGCGAGCGGGATATCCCCGGTAATCACCAGGTCTCCGGCAGTGACCAATTCGACGATGCGCGCGTCGGCGACGTCGAATCCCGACGGCACCTGAATCGTCTTGATGAATGGCGACGGCGGTGTACGCAAGAATTGATTCGCGACCAGGGTGACCTGAATTTCCTCGCGGCGCGCCGCGCGAAACAGAATTTCCTTGATGACGGCGGGACAGGCGTCGGCGTCGACGAAAACTTGCATTTTGGGTGACTTCGAAAGCGTTGGAGAAGTCATCATAAGCCATCGTTGATCTTCCGCAGCGCCGGGAATTTACGCTTCGGCACGCCCCCGTTTGCAAAAAAGCAGGTCGCCGTCCGCAATGCCGTGCGCGGCCGCCACCAGGCTCCCCACATTCACGCTTGCCGTCGCCCCGAAGTACACACCCGCAGGTTGACAAAATAAGTCGTTGACGGACAACGCCAGCATCTCTTAGCACTCCCACAATGGAGCCGCGTGGTTAAAGCCCAAAAGACGACCACCTTTGCCATCTGCGTCGAAAGCTGGGGGCTCGACTTGCTCGAAATGGTGCGTGGGGTCAGTGTCAAGCCGGAAAATGCACCGCAGAGGTGCGGAAATGGATTTCGTCAGGGCGTTCCTAAATATATTTAATATATCGCCGTAAACCCTCGAATGCAGGTGGTTTCGAACGAATGCCCCTGCGCTGCAGATATCCTCCAATCCTCCGGACGTCCCTACGTTCGGGAAAGTGCAAGGACACACCATGCGGTTCTCCCGTCTTTCAATAAACGGCCGCCTGGCCGCTTCGATGGCATTTCTCGGCGTACTGCTGATCGCCATCGGTGCTTTCGGCCTCGTCGGTATGCACGACAGTAACGACGCCAATCGCGTTACTTACGCTGAACAAATGCCCAAGTCCATTGCTGTGGGAGAGATGACGATCCTGGTTGGCCGCCAGCGCACGTCGCTGGACCGGGCGGCAATCAATCCGGGTTCGGACGATGCGAAGCTCATGTATACGAAGGAAAAAGAAGTGGCCACCGGCGCAGAAGAGGCTTGGGCCCGCTACCTGAGCTTGCCGCGCGACGCCGGCGAAGACAAGCTGGCCGCTGAGGTAACCACGCAGTATCGTGCCACTGAAGACGTGCTGACGCAGTTCCGCGAAGCGACCGTGCGTGGAGATCGTGACGAGATCCTCAAGCTGATGGTGAACGTCGGCACCATCTACACCCGTATGCAGACGGCTGCGCAGGCGCTCAAGACCTATCAATTGAATCAGGCGAAGGAGACCTTCGACGCCGCACAGAGCCACTATCAATTGTTTCGCGCTGGCAGCATCGTTGCGATCCTGATCGGTGTGCTCGCGGCGGCTCTTAGCTGGCTGATGCTCCGCCGCGCAATCCTGGGGCCTGTCAATGAAGCGATCGGGCACTTCGAAGCCATTGCGCATGGTGACCTGACCCACGACATCCAGGTACGCTCGCAAGACGAGATGGGCCGCATGCTGCAAGGATTGGTGGCGATGCAGGCAAGCCTGACGCACACCGTCGAGTCGATTCGCGACGGCAGCGTTGCCATTGCCAACGCCACGCGTGAAGTTGCAGCGGGCAATGCCGACCTGTCGGCACGCACCGAAGGGCAGGCGGCCTCGGTGGAAGAGACCGCGTCGAGTGCGGAGGAGTTGGCCAGCACGGTACGTCAGAATGCGGAGAACGCTGAGCGGGCGAGCGAACTGTCGTCGTCCGCTTCGGGCATTGCGCGCAAGGGGCATGACGTGGTGTCGTCGGTGGTCAGTACGATGGACGAGATCAGCAAAGGCTCGGCGGCGATTTCGGAGATTACGTCGATGATCGAGGGCATTGCGTTCCAGACCAACATCCTGGCGCTGAACGCGGCCGTCGAGGCGGCACGTGCAGGCGAGCAGGGCCGCGGTTTCGCCGTGGTGGCTGGCGAAGTGCGCACGCTTGCACAGCGCTCGTCGGCGGCAGCCAAGGAAATCAAGGAACTGATCGAAAACTCGACGCAGCGCATCGCCACGGGTGCCGGGCAGGTGCAGCAGGCCGGTGCGACGATGAGCGAGATCATCGATGCAGTGAGCCGCGTGCGCGCCATCATGGACGAGATCACTGCAGCTTCGCGGGAGCAGAGCCAGGGCGTGGGGCAGGTCAGCATCGCCGTCAATGAAATGGATCAGGGGCTGCAACAGAACGCGGCGCTTGTCGAGCAGTCGGCCGCTGCGGCCCGGGCGCTTCAGGAACAGGCGCAAGCGCTGGCCAGCACGGCCGCGTTCTTCAGGTTACGTGCCGATGGCATCGGCGCGCGCAGTACGGGGCCGCGCCAGGACGAACCGGCGCTGGCACAAGACAACGCGTTGAGGTTGGTGGCCTGAGCACACGGCACTCCGTGCTTTAGTCGGCCGTTCGTCTGCGGCGACACACGAAAAAAGCCCGCCAATCGGCGGGCTTTTTTTGCTGCGCCGCGAGGAAATTCAGGTCACCCTGGTCGCGAATCAATTCTTGCGCACACCGCCGTCGGGATTCGGCGTCGCCGGAGACCTGATCGAAACCCGCTTTCACACCTCTGAGGTGCATTTTTTCGAGCTTGACACCGGCTCCACACACCATTTCGAGAAACTCGCCCCCCAGCTTCCGACGCTCACTTCGGCGCAATATCGCGACGCACTCGCTGAATATGCTGCTCGACATAGAACCCCGCGCTCTCGGCATCGCGTTGCACAATCGCCTCGTAGATCATGCGATGCTCCGCCGCATAGAGATGGATGCGATTGGCATCGTAAATGCCGTCGTCCTTGATCCGCTTCCACAGTGCCTGATCCATCGTTTTTGCCACTTCTTCGGCAATGCGCACGAGCAGGGCGTCGCCGGTCATGATCGCGAGTTGCCGATGGAACAGCCGGTCGCTGTTGTTCCACAGCGCACGTTGCTCCGGGTCGCTGATGTCCTGAATGGTTTCCATCTGATCGAGGAACTGCTCGGCCATGCGGTCTCGCTTACCTTGGCTTGCGGCCTTGCGGGCGATCGCCGGCTCCAGGATCAGGCGGGCATCGAGCGTCGATGTCGGGCTGAAATCCGCGTCCACGTCATACGCCGAGCCGCTCGCCGGGCTTGTAGCAAGGATCTGCGCTGCGCCCGGCACGACGTAAGTGCCCGAGTTGCGACGCGTAACGACCAGCCCTTCGTTCTGGAGCGCACCGATCGCTTCGCGCACCGCGGGTCGGCCGACACCGAACCGGGAAGCCAACTCACGCTCGGACGGCAGACGCGCCTCGGGCGCAAACCGGCCAGCGCGAATCTCTGCGCGAATCTTTTCCGACACTTGCTGATAGATCTGCAACGGCCGAAACTCGCCGTCCAGTTCGGGACGTGCTGACGTCATAACTCCCCCCTTCATCTATTGATCTGCCTGCGAGGCGCGCTCGCGCAGCCGAGGCCGATCCGGCGGGCCGCCAGTCCGCCCGACCCATGGCGAACGCTCGCCACACCACATTACCAATCTGGTCAGAATAATAGCCCAAATTCGACCAATTCCAAGAGCCCGCACGGTGTAACAGGACCCACCGCACGCCTATCACCGCATTTCGCACACAGCCAGAAACTCGTCACTATTGCACTATCTTTGCCCAATCCGCCATATTTCACCGATTTCCGGTTACCGCTCTCGAGAGAGTGTTTTTATTTTTGACTGGTTGATTACAAGTCCAATTTGGTCTAGCATCCAATCCAGATACCTCGCATCGACTGAAATTCCTTCCACCTTTCAGCATTTTGGTTCCCTTAACGAACCAAAAAAGCGCGACAGCGACCCATCTGGAGAAAGAACATGCAGTTCAAGACGCGTTTACTGGTAGCAGTACTCGGTGCGTGCGGCTTCTTGAGCGCGAGTAGCGCCGCCTCGGCCGATCAGTTGTCTGACGTGAAGGCGCGCGGCACGCTGACGTGCGGCGTGCTCGCCACGTTCGAGCCCTATGGTTATACGGCCCCGAACCGGGAGGTGGTCGGCTACGACGTCGACATGTGCAATGCCGTTGCCAAACAGCTTGGCGTGAAGGCGGAAGTGCGTCCGGTGGCCATCGAAGCCCGCATTCCCGAATTGCAGCAAGGCCGTCTCGACCTGCTGGTCGCCGGCCTGGGCTACTCGCCGCAGCGTGCCGAACAGGTCGCGTTCAGCGACGGCTATTACGTGAGCGAGCACAAGCTGGTGGTACGTGCCGACAAGGGCTACAAAAGCGCCACCGACCTGAACGGCAAGCGCGTGAGCTTCACCAAGGGTGGCATCACCGAGGGCTTCGTTCGCAAGACGGTGCCGCAGGCAACGCTGGTCGGTTTCGAAGACACGCCAACGGCCTTCATGGCGCTAGTGCAGGGCAAGGTCGATGCGTTCAGCGTGTCGGAAGTGGTCTCGCGCCGTCTGATCAGTAAGCTCGGCGCCAATGCCGACAAGTTCAAGACGGTGGAGCCGCCGGTGGGCCAGGAAGTGTGGGGCATCGGCGTGCGCAAGACCGAGCCGGGCATGCTCAAAGCCGTCAACGATGCGTTACACGGCTTGGAAACGTCGGGAGAAGCGCGCCAGATTTTCGACAAGTGGCTCGGCAACGGCTCGCAGTACAAGCTGCAGCGCACGTTCACGATCCAGCCGATCAAGGGCTGACGTGACGGCCATGGTCCGACCGCCCCATCTGAGTGCTCTTCAGCGGCGTATCCCGTGAGCACCCTGTCCGCGTTTCAAACGATCCTCACCGGCGAGAACGGGCATTTGCTGCTGCAAGGCGTCGCGGGCACCCTGGTGCTCGCGATCGCCAGTTGGGCGACGGCGTTCCTCGTGGGCATTGTGCTCGCCACGCTACGCATGACGCGTGTGCGTGTGCTCGAATGGCTGGTGGTTGTGTTCGTCGAATACCAGCGCAACGTGCCGCCGCTGGTCCACATTTTCCTGTGGTACTTCGGTGTGCCGCAGTTGCTGCCCGATGTCGTGCAGGACTGGCTCAACGCCAACCATGGCGAGTTTTACCTGTCGGTCGTGGCCATCGCGCTGTACTACGGCGCCTACATTTCCGAAGACATCCGCAGCGGTTTGCGCAGCGTGCCGTGGGGCCAGCACGAAGCCGCCCGCGCCATCGGTCTGAGCTATCTCGGCTCGATGCGCCGCGTGGTGCTGCCGCAGGCGATGCGTCATGCCATTCCGCCGCTCGTCTCGGGCAGCATCCTGCTGGTCAAGACGACGAGCCTGGCGATGGTGATCGGCGTGGTCGAACTCACATATGTGACCAAGGACATCGCCAACCGCACGTTCCTGACGTTCGACGTGTTCGGCATCAGTACGGCCATCTACGTCGTGATCGCCCTGTCGTTGATGTGGCTGGGTGCGGTCGTTGCGCGCCGCACGCGCCTGCCGGGGAGGTAAGCCATGCTCGACATCTTGCGCGACTACGGCGTGCTGCTGCTCATCGGCGCGTATCCGAACGGCCCGCTGGGCGGCCTCGCCGCCACCGTACTGCTGTCGATCATCGGCATCGGCCTGGCGTTTCCGCTGAGCATCGTGCTGGCGCTGGCCCAGTTGAGTCCGTTCGCCTGGATCCGCCGGCCGGCCATCGGCTTCCGGTATCTGGTGCGCAGCATTCCGCTGGTGATGCTGGTCTTTGGCGCGTACTTCGTGTTGCCGGCGATCGTCGGCCGCCCGGTGGCGGGCTTCACCACGATGGCCTGCACACTGGTGATCTTCGAGGCGGTGTATCTCGCCGAGATCGTGCGCGCCGGCATCGAGGCTCTGCCCAAGGGGCAGACCGAAGCGGCTCAGGCCCTCGGCATGAGCTACCACGTTCGCATGCGTCGCATAGTGCTGCCGCAAGCGCTCTACAACATGCTGCCGAGTATGGTCGGCCAGTTCGTCACGGCGCTCAAGGACACCTCGCTCGGCTTCATCATCGGTGTGCAAGAACTGACGTATGCGGCCAGCCAGGTCAACAACGCGCTGCTCACGGAGCCGTTCAAGGTCTACTTCCTGCTTTCCATCGTGTACTTCGTGCTGTGCTTCTCGATTACCCAGTTTGCCCGCCGGCTCGAAGCGCGCATCGCCGCGCGACGTTCGGCGGCCGGCGCCCGTAAGCCGTCATCCGTGCGAGCACGCAGCGCGCGCCGCCAGGGAGTTCCTTCATGATCCGCTTCTCCAAGGTCAATAAATGGTACGGCGACTACCATGCGCTGCGCGACATCGACGCCGAAGTCCGTCGCGGTGAAGTCGTGGTGGTGTGTGGCCCGTCGGGCTCCGGCAAGTCGACGATGATCCGCACCATCAACCGTCTCGAAGAGATCGACAACGGCCAGATCAGCGTCGACGGTCAGGACATCCATGCCCGCGGCCTCGATCTGAACCGCTTCCGCAGCCACGTCGGCTTCGTGTTCCAGCAGTTCAACCTGTTTCCCCACCTGTCGGTGATCGAGAACGTCGTTGCCGCGCCGCTGTGGGTCGGTAACATCGACCGCAAGACCGCCATTGACGAAGCGCACGCGATTCTCGAGCGCGTGAACATGGCCCACAAGGCCGATGCGCATCCCGGCCAACTCTCGGGCGGCCAGCAACAACGCGTGGCGATTGCCCGCGCGCTGGCGATGAAGCCGCCGGTGATGCTGTTCGACGAGCCGACCAGTGCGCTCGATCCGGAGATGGTCGGCGAAGTGCTGGCCGTCATGAAGGATCTCGCGCGCGAAGGCATGACGATGGTCTGCGTCACCCACGAGATGAAGTTCGCGCGCGACGTGGCCGACACCATCTGGTTCATGGACGGCGGCACGCTACTCGAGCGCGCCGATCCGCAAACGTTCTTTACCGCCCCGAAACACCCGCGCGCGCAGGCGTTTCTCTCCGACATTCGCAGCCACTGACGTCTGTTGCAGGCGGCCGCGCCCCGTGTGCACCACAAGCACACGCGCCGGCCCCGCAATGGATGGCGAGACGCCATACACCGACAAAGCCCAGCCCCGCCCCATGTCCGCTACTGAAACCCTCGCCGTCTGCGATCAGGCACAGACCGCCCGTCTGCTCGACTACCCCACCCTGCTCGACGCGGTGCGCGACGCCATGATCGAGTACACGGCCGGCAAGATCGCCAGTCCCGAGCGGCTGGTCGTGCCGATGCAGCAGGGTGTGATGCTCAGCATGCCGGCCGTGGCCGACGATCTTGTCGCCCACAAGCTGATCACCGTGGTGCCAGCCAATACCGGGCGCGGCCTGCCGACCATCAACGGTCAGGTCACCGTGCTGGATGCCGTCACGGGCAGGACGCTGGCCCTGCTCGACGGCCCCGAAGTGACCGGCCGCCGCACAGCCGCCGTCACGATGCTGGGCATTCGTACCTGCCTGCCGCATGCGCCGCGCGAGATTCTGATGTACGGCACGGGCACGCAGGCCCGCCATCACGTTCGGGCCATCGCGGCCATCTTCCCGGATGCCCGGCTACTGGTCCGAGGCACGAGCCTCGCGATCGCCGAGGCGTTCTGCAATGAGATGCGCGAAACCTTCCCCAATGCCGTCCCGGCCGATCCGCTACGCATCCCCGAAACCGTAGATGCTGTGATCACGGTGACGACCAGCCTCGAACCGGTCTACGACGAGGTGGGCCGGCCGGGTCGTGTGGTGGTGGGCGTGGGCGCCTTCAAGCCGGAGATGGCCGAAATCGGCAAGGCTACGCTGGATGCCAGCACGATCTACGTCGACGATCCGGTTGGCGTGTCGGTCGAGGCCGGCGACCTGATGCGCGCCGGCGTCGACTGGAACACGGTGATCCCGCTGGCGACGGCGTTCGGTCAGACGCCGGACTTCTCACGTCCGATCGTCGTGAAGAGTGTCGGCACGGCCGCGTGGGATCTGGCGGCGAGCCGCGTGGCCGTGGCCAATCTGATGCGCGCCGCAGGCTGACGCGGCGCAGCGGCGATGGAGGGCAGGCAAACATGAAGATCGTACGTGTGACGGTGCTGGCGTTTCATCGTCAGCTCGACGGACGGGCCTGGAATCCGGCATTCCGCTGGCGCGAGCGTCAGGCGCCGCTGGTTGTCGTCGAGACCGCCGACGGCGTGCAGGGCATCGGCGAAGGCTGGTCGCGCTATACGGACTGCCGTTCGGTGCTCGACGAACTGAGTCGGGTGGTGGCCCCGCTAGCGGCGGGCTGCGAGATCGCGCATCCGCGCGATGCGGCCGCTGGCCTGTGCGCCGCGCTGCCCGCCGACGACGGCTGGGCGCGCGCTGCGGCCGCCAGCGCCCTTGACATAGCCCTCTGGGACGCGTGGGCCCGTACGCAGCAGATGCCGCTGTGGCAAGCCCTTGGCGGCGAGAGCGCCGACGCCCCGGCCTACGCCAGCGGTGCCCTGTATCGGGACGACTATCCGCTCACCGCGCTGCACGACGAAATCGCAGGGTACCGCTCGCGCGGCTTTCGTCACGTCAAGATGAAGATCGGCGGCGTGGCGTGGGCGGACGATCTGGCCCGCATCGCCACGGTGCGCAATGCCCTTGGCCCGGACGGCCTGCTGTGGGTCGACGGCGTCAATCAGCTCGACAGCGCGACGAGCGACGACTGGATCGCCGATCTGCGCTGCGTCAACGTGGCGGCCATCCAGTCGCCTGTGCCGTTCGACGACATCGACGGTATGCGCCGAATCAATGCGTCGCTGCCCGTGATTGCGTGCGAGGCGGCCCATCGCCTTGCCGAGTTCAAAGCGCTGCTCCAGGCCCAGGCGATCTCCCATATCCAGTATTGCCTGACACTGTGCGGCGGAGTGAGTGGGGGGCTCGCGCTCGACGAAATAGCGCAGGCCGCAGGCGTAACGTCCACGCCACAGTGCTTTTCGACCATCGTGGCGCAAGCCGTCACGCTGCATTTCGCCGCCGCGCGTCGCAACGTGGTCAGCGCCGAGTACCACGGATTTCATGACCATCTGAAGTCGCTGGCCGAGCAGGATCTGGGCGCCGTGCACGACGGACTGGCGAGCGCCGGCCGGGGTGACGGCCTGGGCGTGCGTATTCCAGCCGCCGGCGTACAGGACGACGGCAGCATGCTGACCCGCGTGGCGCAGTACAACGCGTAAGCGCCGCCAACGACGCACGCGGCGAGCCGCACCGACAGCGACTGTCTCGCTATTCAGATCGGGCGAATGCGTCGCGCGAGGAACGCGGGTTCTGCTCGCGGACGACAATAGCGTCCATGCGTCGACACGGGGGCATGGGGAGACAACCGGGCCGTGGCTCGCGCCACACGCCGCATCAATCCGCAAAGGGCCATGTCGCATTCGCATCACAAACTTGTCACGCTGTTGCGCGGGCGGCTGCGCGCCACACGCTGGCTACGCCCGTCCGAAGACCACACCCTGCTGCTGTGGGCCGCCATTTGCGGCGTGCTTGGCGCGCTGGCCACGCTGGCGTTTCGCGAGAGCATTCACGGGCTGCAATGGTGGCTGACCGGCAACACCAGCGGGTCGCTCGTCGAGATGGCCGAGGGCCTTCCCTGGTACCTGCGCGTCGCCTTCCCGACCGTTGGCGGCCTGATCGCCGGCGGTTTTCTCGTCTGGGCCCGGCATGTGCCGTCAGGCGCCTCGTCGGACTACATGGAAGCGGTCACGCTCGGCGAGGGACGCCTGCCCGTGCGTCAGAGCCTGCTGCGCAGCATCTCGTCGCTGTTCACGATTGCCTCCGGCGGATCGATCGGCCGGGAAGGCTCGATGGTGCAGCTCGCCGCGCTGGCGTCTTCGCTGGTGGGCCGTGCCATTCACTTCGAGCCTGCGCGCCTGCGCATTCTCGTGGCCTGCGGCGCCGCAGCGGGTCTGACGAGTGCTTACAACGCCCCGATCGCGGGTGCCTTCTTCGTCACCGAAATCGTCATCGGCTCGATCGCCATGGGCAGTTTCGGGCCGATTCTGGTGGCGTCCGTCGTGGCCAACATCGCCATGCGGGAGCTACCGGGTTATAAGCCGGCGTACGAAATGCCGGCGTTCCCGCCGATCTATGGCATCGAAGTGCTGTGCTTCCTGGCGCTGGGCCTGCTGTGCGGTGCGCTGTCCCCGCCCTTCCTGAGATTGCTGAACGTGTCGAAGCGCGGCTTCCAGCGGCTGTCGATTCCGTTACCGCTACGTCTGGCGCTGGGTGGCCTCGGCGTCGGCTTGCTGTCGATCTGGGTGCCGCAGGTGTGGGGCAACGGCTATAGCGTGGTCAACGCGTTGTTGCACGACCAATGGGCGTGGAGCACGGTTCTGACGATTCTCGTATTCAAGGTGATCGCGACCGCGCTGACGACCGGCTCCGGGGCGGTCGGCGGCGTCTTCACGCCGACGCTGTTCGTGGGCGCGGCCATCGGCTATCTCGTCGGAGCACTGGTCCACACGTTGTGGCCGGGGGCAACATCCGGCCCGTTTGCGTATGTGATGGTCGGCATGGGGGCGTTCCTGGCGGCCTCGACGAGCGCCCCGTTGATGGCAATCCTGATGATCTTCGAGATGACGCTGAGCTATCAGGCGGTACTGCCGCTGATGCTGGCATGCGTAGTGGCATATTTCGTGGCGCGCTCGCGCGGCGAGGCGTCGATGTACGAGGTGACCATCAAGCGTCATCGCGACGCAGGCGCTCGTCTGCGGCTGCGCGGCATCCGTATGCGTGAGCTGATCCGGCCAGCAGAAACGGTGTTGACGCTCGACGCCACGTTCGACGATATCTCCAAGGTGTTCCTGGAATATCCGGTCAGGTACGTTTATATCGTGGATGCCGTCGGCACGTATCTTGGCGTCGTGGCGTTGCAAGACATCGCGTCGGCGATGCACAAGGGCAACGACATGACAGGACGTACCGCGCGCAACGTCTTGCGCGAGGAATTCCTGCAAGTCATCACACCGGACATGTCGCTGACCGACGCGCTCCAGCGCTTCATGCAGCATCAGGGCGAGCGTCTTCCCGCCGTCGATGGCGACACCCGCCAGTTGCTCGGCGTGGTTCACAAGTCCACCCTGCTCGACGCCTGTGTGCAATTGAGCGAATTGGACTGCTGCCGGAATTAAGACACGTTCCAGCCTCACGCAGAGGCACGGTGTCCCTTTTCTCGCACTTGGCATTGCCATTTCGCGCCGAGCTTTCGGATAGTCGCCATGCGTCCTCACTGTGATGAAAGTGTGATGAACACGCGACTCGATGGAAGCGGCCGAACGTAAGCCCTTGACGTTGCTGGCCTGCCCAGAGGGATTCGAACCCCCGACCGTCGGCTTAGAAGGCCGATGCTCTATCCAACTGAGCTATGGGCAGTGCGTGATGGCGGCGACCGAGCGTCGCTGCCGGCGGGTCTCGATGTGATGAAGGTCGTGAAGCGCCTGAATCGCAATTGCCCGCGCTGCCATTTGCGCATCACATTCGAGTAATCCGCAATTATAGCGCACACGCATGCCAATTTCATTGGCGCCACTTCGGGATATGCCCCCTTTGCGCTCCATCCCGTTCGCATCTAGACTACTTGCGTGGAGGAGCGCGTCATGAACGAAATCGAACGCGAACAACGCTTTGGCGCCCATAACTACGCACCGCTTCCTGTGGTGCTTTCTCACGCCAAAGGCGTCTGGGTCTGGGATGTCGACGGCAATCGCTATCTCGACATGATGAGCGCCTACTCCGCCGTCAGCCACGGCCACGCGCATCCGCGTCTGGTCGCCGCGCTCACCGCTCAGGCACAACGCCTCGCCGTCGTCTCCCGTGCCTTTTACACCGACCGGCTTGGCGCCTTTCTCGAACGTCTGTGCGACCTCACGACACTCGGCGGCGCGCTACCCATGAACACCGGTGCGGAAGCCGTCGAAACGGCAATCAAGGCCGCCCGTCGCTGGGGCTACAGCGTCAAACACATCCCCGCAGATCAGGCGGAAATCATCGTCGCCGACGGCAACTTCCACGGACGCACCACCACCATCGTCGGCTTCTCCTCCGAACCCGCCTATCGCGCCGACTTCGGCCCCTTCGCTCCCGGATTTGTCCGCGTTCCCTTCGGAGATATCGAGGCGGTGCGCGCCGCCATCACGCCCTACACCTGCGCCGTACTCTTCGAGACGATTCAGGGCGAAAGCGGCATCGTGCTGCCGCCCGACGGTTTCCTGCGTGCCCTGCGCCAGCTATGCACCGAACAAAACGTGCTCATGCTGCTCGACGAAATCCAATCGGGACTCGGGCGCACCGGCCGCTGGTTCGCCTATCAACACGAGAACATCGTGCCCGACGGCGTCATGCTCGGCAAAGCCCTCGGCGGCGGCCTGCTGCCCGTGTCTGCCTTCGTCGCACGACGCGACATCATCGACCTGTTCGAGCCCGGCAGCCACGGCTCGACCTTCGGCGGCAACGCACTGGCCGCCACCGTCGCGCTGGAAGCGCTCGACGTCATGGCCGACGAAGACCTGCCGGGAAGAAGTGCCGAAATGGGCGAATACCTGCTCTCGCGACTGCACGCAATACACTCGCCCCTCATTCGCGAAGTGCGAGGACGCGGCCTCTGGGCCGGCATCGAAATCGATCCGGCACGCGCCGATGCGCACGACCTCTCACTGCGCATGCTGCGCCGTCGCGTACTGGCGAAGGAAACGCGTGCGACGGTGTTGCGTCTCGCACCGCCACTCGTCATCGAACGTGCCGAGATCGACACCTGCATCTCTGCGCTCAAGGCCGTGCTGGCCGAGGCCGAGACAGACGTGTAACGGCAACGCCCGTCAATGTGCGGACGATTTCGACCAGAGATTCATCACCAGAACACCCGCGACGATGAGCGCCATGCCGACCATGGCGGGCGCGTCAAGCTTCTGTCCGAAGAGCACGCGCGACGCTATCGAAATGAGCACAATGCCCAGCCCCGACCACATCGCGTAGGCGATGCCCACGGGGATCGTGCGCAGCGTGAGCGAGAGCATGTAGAACGCCACGCCGTAACCCACGACGACCAGCGCCACCGGCCCGCCCCGCGTGAATCCCTCCGATGCCTTGAGCGCCGACGTCGCAATCACCTCCGCCACGATCGCCACCAGCAGGTACAGATACGCCATCGAAATTCCTCGTATGCGCGAACTCAAGAGGCGCCCATCATAACCGACGGATTCCGCGCCGCGTCGCGCAAAAAAACGCTTGCCTAAGGGGGCCGCGCCGCGCTAAAGTCGCCGTCACGGTGTGGCCAGCACACCGGCGTCGCTCGGACGGTTCCGGGCGCTTACGTTCCAGGATTGCCATGTCCAGCTCCCAGAGCTCGCGCAGCTTTACGCGCATCAATCGCCTTCCCCCCTACGTTTTCAACATCACCGCCGAGCTGAAGATGGCGGCACGCCGCCGTGGCGAGGACATCATCGATCTGTCGATGGGCAATCCCGATGGCGCGACCCCGCCGCATATCGTCAGCAAGCTCGTCGAAGTCGCACAACGCCCCGACACGCACGGTTATTCGACCTCGCGCGGCATTCCACGTCTGCGCCGCGCGATCACGCGCTGGTACAAGGATCGCTATGACGTGGATCTCGATCCCGAGCGCGAAGCCATCGTTACCATCGGATCGAAGGAAGGTCTCGCCCACCTGATGCTCGCCACGCTGGATCAGGGCGACACGGTGCTCGTGCCGAATCCATCGTATCCGATCCACATCTACGGCGCGGTCATCGCGGGGGCGAACATCCGCTCCGTGCCGATGACACCCGGCATCGACTTCTTCACCGAACTCGAGCGCGGCATTCGCGAGAGCCATCCGAAGCCGAAGATGGTGATTCTCGGCTTCCCGTCGAACCCCACGGCACAGTGCGTCGAACTCGAATTCTTCGAGCGCGTGGTCGATCTGGCCCGCAAACACGACATTCTCGTGGTGCACGATCTGGCCTACGCCGATATCGTCTACGACGGCTACAAAGCGCCCTCGATCATGCAGGTGCCTGGCGCGAAGGACGTGGCCGTCGAATTTTTCACGCTCTCGAAGAGCTACAACATGGCCGGCTGGCGCATCGGCTTCATGGTCGGCAATGCCGATCTGGTCTCTGCCCTCGCCCGCATCAAGAGCTATCACGACTACGGCACGTTCACGCCCTTGCAGGTCGCGGCCATCGCCGCACTCGAGGGCGATCAGCAGTGCGTCGAAGAGATTCGCGCCCAGTATCAGCGCCGCCGCGATGTGCTCTACAAAGGATTGACGGAAGCCGGCTGGGCGGTCGATCTGCCGCGCGCGTCGATGTACATCTGGGCGCGCATTCCGGAACCGTACCGCGCGCTCGGCTCGCTCGAATTCGCAAAGAAGCTGCTTGCGCAGGCCAAGGTCTCGGTCTCGCCGGGTATCGGCTTCGGAGAGTACGGAGACGAATATGTGCGCTTCGCGTTGATCGAGAACGAGTCGCGCATTCGTCAGGCGGTACGCGGCATCAAACACATGTTCCGTGAAGACGGACTGGTGCAGCCTACGGTTCCCTGATCCGAGACCTCACACGCGACAGCACAAACCCATCGGGGCGCACTCATCCGAAGCGCCCCGATGAATCTCACAGATCGCAAGCGCTCAATCCGACCCCGCGAGATACCGGCTGGGCACCGCACCCAGCACATGGCGAAACGCCGCCGTGAACGCGCTCGGACTCCCATACCCCAGATCGAGCGCGACACGCGTCACGGATTGCCCGTCGTTCAGCCGCGCAATCGCGGCCAGCAAACAGACCTGTTGACGCCATTCGGCAAAACTCACGCCCGTCTGCTCACGAAACCGGCGCGTGAATGTGCGACGGCTCATCGATGCCATGGCCGCCGCCTCGTCGAGACCGGTCGTCATCGAGGGCGCGGCGAATACCGCCCGGCAAACGCTTGCGAGTTGCGCATCGTCAGGCAGCGGCGCATGTAACGACAGACGCGGCATCGCGGCCATCTCGGCAATCAGCAACGCCATGAGTTTGCCGTCGCGCGCGTCTTCGTCATACATCGGCGGCAGATCGACGGCGTCTTCCAGCAACTGCCTGAGCAATGGCGAAACCCCATACACGCAGCAGCGATCCGGCAAACCGGCGGCCCCCGAGGCATGCGGCGTCACGAAGGTATTGAGCATGGTCACCGGGCCGCTCATCGTCATGGCGTGCGAGACACCGGCGGGTACCCAGCAAGCACGTTGCGGCGGCACGAACCACCGGCCCTGCGGCGTCGACACCGTAATCAAGCCTCGCGACGCGAACGCGAATTGCCCGCGCGCGTGGGCATGCTCTGGAAATGTGAGTCCCGCCGGGTAGTCGTTGGCCGTGACCACCACACTTCGCGGCAAATGTTCGTAGGGATCGATCAGCGTATTTCGCATGGCCCGGATTCTACAGACAATGACCCAGCATCGGCAGCGGGCACGCCGCAGGGTCACTACGATTAGCGTCGTTATCCGGCCGCCATTGCGTGCGCCGGATGTCTCAACACCCGCTCCCGGAGTCAAAATGCCCAATACCTATCACCGCGCCGGTCACGGCCCGCATGCCGTCATCGTGCTGCATGGCTGGTTCGGCGACGCTCGTTCATTTCATGAGTGCGAACCGTGGTTGTCACATGACGAGTTCAGTTACGTCTTTATGGACTACCGCGGCTACGGCGGCATGCGCGACACCCCCGGCGCCTATACGATCGCCGAGATCGCGCAGGACACCATCGATCTGGCCGATACCCTCGGTCTGTCCACCTTCAGCCTGATCGGCCATTCGATGGGCGGCATGGCCATCGAGAAGGTCGCGGCCCTCGCCCCTCACCGCATACGCAAACTCGTGCCCGTCGCCCCGGTGCCCTGCGGCGGCGTACCGTTCGACGCCACCCGGCGCGCGCTGTTCGAAGACGCGGCAACATCGCTGGACCATCGCAAGACGATCATCGCGCGCAGTACGGGCCTGCGTCTGCCGCCGTCATGGATTGCATGGAAGGCGCAATACTCGGCGGCGCATTCGTCCGCACAGGCATTCGCGGCCTATTTCCGCGCCTGGGCCGACACTGACTTCAGCGATGCGCTTCAAAGCACGCTGCCGGTCAAGGTGCTGATTGGCGAAAACGATCCGACGTTCAACACCGCACTCATGACGCAGACGTACTTGCAACGCTATGTGCACGCCAGCGTCGAAGTTCTCGGCAACGCCGGCCACTACCCGATGAACGAGACGCCTCTCGCGCTGGTCGCCGCGATCGAATCCTTCTTGCGAAGCGACAGCGAAACCGCCGCTCAACCTCATTGAAAAATGGGGAGTCCCCAGACTCCCCATTCGCCTCACGCGGCACGTCGCTGGCGGCGACTACGCGGGCAACCACTCCTGCAACGTCACTTCGATCGTGATGAACGACAGATTGCCGCCACGCACGAAGCGTCCTGCGAACATGCGTCCCTCTGTGTCCGCCACCATGCCATGCAGCATGGGCAGCGTGTGCGCGGCATCGGGCCGGACATCCACCTCGCCGAACACATTGAGGATTTCCACGCCGGGGCCGCTCACCAGTTGCTCACGCCAGCCGTCACCCGCGCGAAATGCCAGACGTGCGTCAATCAGACTCCCCACCGCGCCGCGCACGATGGCCCGCGAGATGCCATGCTCCGCGCACAGCGCCTCGATGCTCTCCGTCAGGTCCTGATTCGGTTTGAGACGTGCCACGACCAACCTGCCCAGCGTGCCGTTCTCGATGGCCACCGGAACATCCAGCGCTGTACTCATGAGAGGCCTCCGGCGACGGGATGGAGCAGGTGAAAG
The DNA here is from genome assembly GCF_000389825.1 of Pandoraea sp. SD6-2. NCBI lineage: Bacteria > Pseudomonadati > Pseudomonadota > Betaproteobacteria > Burkholderiales > Burkholderiaceae > Pandoraea > Pandoraea sp. SD6-2. Next base: position 59,468 of record NZ_KB944452.1, read on the forward strand.
CGCGTCTCGTCGTCATCGGCGGTCACGTAGCCGCCGTGCTCGAACAGACACAGGCGAATCACCACAGGCTCGTCTCCGGCCCAGGTGTGATCGAGAATCAGATGACCGCCATGCAATTCGCCACACGGGTCGGAAAACCCCGCATGGCAATGCAACAGCGTGGCACCGTCGGCCGTACGGCCGACCGTGATCGCACCGCCGATCAGATCCACCTCCCGGGTTTCGTCGACCGGCGCCCCATAGCCGAAGGGGCGCTCCGTGTCAGCGGTGTTCTCTATCATGTGATACCGCAGACCTCGCGCGGTGCCCGCGCAGAAGCGGCCGACGCCGCCGCCATACGCATAGCGGGATAACGCCGCGCGTAAGGCCTCTCCGAGATTCGCACCAGACCGGATCGTCACGCGCAGTTCGTGCTGCCCGCTCAACACGCAGTCTTCCACACGGGGTAACGTGGGGGCGCCTGCATGCCGATAGATCCGTGAAAGCGCAGGTTTCATAGTCGATAGTCTCCTTGCTCTTCGAGCATCGTCTTGATTTGCTTCTTCACGATCTTGCCGTAGCCCGACTTGGGCATGGCATTCCAGAAAATGAAGCGACGCGGCCACTTGTAGCGGGCGATGCGCGCTTCGAGATGTCCGAGCAGTTCGTCGGCCTGAGCGGCCATGCCCTCCCGTGCGACCACCACTGCGAGCCCGCTCTCGCCCCACTTGGGGTCGGGCACGCCAAGCACCGCGCACTCCGACACGGCCGGGTGCGTGAGCAACGCTTCCTCGATCTCGCGCGGGTAGACGTTCGAGCCCCCCGAGATGTACATGTCCGAGGCGCGTCCCGTGATGTACAGGAAACCCTGCGCATCCACATGCCCGAGATCGCCGGTGTGGAACCAGTCGTCCTTGAACGCCTTGGCGTTCGCGTCCGGATTGTTGTGATACCCCATGAAGACCGCCGGCCCGCGCACACAGATCTCGCCTGAGGCGAACGGTGGCTGACGCTCGCCATGCTCGTCGAGAATCGCCACCTCCATGCCTGTGCGCGGCACACCGCAAGTGCCGATGCGCGCGTCGGGCGCGTTGTCGTCGTCGCTGTGCAGCCACGGCGGCAGTACCGTGATGTTGCCCGTCACCTCGCCCAGACCGTAGTACTGCACCAGCACTCGGCCCAGCTTTTGCAGCGCGTATTTCTGATCCGCGCGATACATCGGCGCCCCGGCATAGATCACAAAGCGCAACGAGCTATGGTCGTAGCGATCCACCGCCGGGTCTTCGACCAGCATCTTGACGATGGTCGGCACCGTGAACATGTTGTCGACGCGATAACGCTCGATGGCCTGCCAGACCTGCTCCGCGTCCATCTTCTCGCCCGGCAGCAGCACGCTGGCCGCCCCGCGTGCCGTATTCACGATGGCGTGAATGCCCGCCCCGTGCGAGAGCGGCGCCACCACCATCGAGCGGCTGCGGTAAGTGATGCCGGGCATCAGATCGGCCAAATGATTGGTGACGACGAAAGCCATCTGCCCATGCGAGAGCACACCCGCCTTCGGATGGCCGGTCGTGCCCGATGTGTAGAAGAACCACAACGGGTCTTCGTACTCGACTTCCGCTTCATAGCCGGGGGCGCCGAGGTGTTCGGCCACCAGTGTCTCGTAGTGCATCTCACCCGCGCGCGGCGCGCCCAGCGCAATGACATGGCGCAACGCCGGCGAGGCGGCACGCACAGCGTCGACATGCCCCTCGAAGCCCGCGTCGTAGATCATCACGCAGGCGCCGCTTGATTGCCCCAGATATGCGGCTTCCGGTGGGGTGATACGGAAGTTCGTCGGCACCCAGACCGCGCCCAGCCGAAAGGCGATCCACGCGCTCTCGAAGATGGGCAGGTTGTTGCGCGAATGCACCAGCAGCTTGTCGCCACGGCGCACACCCAGCTTGCGCAAGGCATCGACGGCGGCGTTCACGCGGGCGTCGATCTCGCCCCACGTGCTGACCTTCTCACCGATGATCACGCCGGGTTCGTCAGGATGACGCCGGGCAACGTCGGCCAGCAGCCGGCCGAGATTCATGACCTTCTTGAGCATTTCGCTCGTCTCCTCTTTCTTCTTTCTCAGTCTTGCTGTCTGTCTTGCCCGGCCAACGCCGGGCAACCTGCCTGACACTGTCGTGCAACGTATCAGCGCGCTTCGAGAATGCTCACGTAGTTCGCCACTGCCGCCCCGCCCATGTTGAAGACGCCCGCGAGCTTCGCGTTCGGGATCTGCATCTCACCCGCAGACCCTGTCAGTTGCATGGCGGCCATGACGTGCATGGAGACGCCTGTCGCCCCGACCGGGTGCCCCTTTGCCTTCAACCCGCCCGACGGATTGACCGGCAGCAGACCGTTCTTTTCGGTCAACCCCTCGGCCACCACGTTTGCACCCTGCCCCGGCTTGGCGAGCCCCATCGCCTCGTACTCGATGAGTTCGGCGATGGTGAAACAGTCATGTGTCTCGACCAGCGACAGGTCTTTGAGCGAGACGCCGGCAACGCCCAGTGCCTGACGCCAGGCGTGCTGTCCGCCTTCAAACGCCAGCGGGTCACGACGCGAGAGCGGCAAGTAGTCGTTGACCTGCACCGCCGCGCGAAAGCCGACGGCCTTGGGCATCGTGCGCGCCACGTCGGCAGACGAGATCACGAGCGCGGCAGCTCCGTCCGACACCATCGAGCAATCGGTACGCTTGAGCGGCCCGGCCACGAACGGATTCTTCTCGGAGACATTGCGGCAGAAGTCGTAACCGAAGTCCCGACGCATGTGTGCGTAGGGATTGACCGAACCGTTGCGATGGTTCTTCGCCGCAATGCGTGCGAGGGCGTCGGACTGGTCGCCATAGCGGTCGAAGTACGCTTGCGCAATGGTGCCGAACACGCCCGCAAAACCGCCCGGAATGTCGGCCTCTTCGCGTGCGTAGGAACATTTGAGCAACACCTCGCCGACCTGCGGCGTCGCCAGTTCGGTCATCTTCTCGAAGCCGATCACGAGCACGTGCGTGGCTTTGCCCGCTTCGATGGATTGCAGTCCGCCATACACGGCGGCCGACCCCGTCGCGCACGCATTCTCGTAGCGCGTGGCCGGTTTGAAGCGCAGGCCGGGAATTCGGTTGAAAACGAGCGACGACGGGAAGTCCTGATACAGGAAACCGCCATTGAAAGTGCCGACGTGAATGGAATCGATCTGTTCGGGCGCGAGGCCCGCGTCGTCGAGCGCAGCTTGTGCGACATCGGCCAGCAAGACTTCGGCATCGACGTTGTCGAGTTTTCCGAACTGGGAGTGGGCCCAGCCGGTAAGGCATGCAGCAACCATGAAGTGTCTCCGGAAAAATGGGGTCATCCAGACTCCGGTGAGCAATTTCGATGCCAGACATGGGCACCTCCCCACGCCGATGACGCGCTAACGGCATCCACGGCGCATTGCAGCTCGATTGCGATGCTCGCGCTTGTGGCGCTTTCGCAATTGACGTAAGCGTAAAGCCGCATCCACTACGGCATCAAGTGAATTCGGATGCACACCAAACGAAATGTATTTGCTGTGCTGCAACACAACCGGCCGGGCACGGCGGCATGCGACACCTGTCGCATCGCTGTCGTCGATCACATGCGACAGGTGTCGCAAGGCGGGCGGCAAATGCGACAGGTGTCGCACCGCATCCGGGTGCCGATCGGACTCCGCTCGCAGATGCAGCAAACGGCGCTCGCGGCGCCGACGTACCGCCACGGCGGGTTCCGCCAGATAAAAGGAAGCGCAGCGAGGCAACCCGACACGCGCGGGACTTCATGAGTGCTTAACAAGATAAGGGTTTTCCCGCCTGGGCTGCGATCTGGCATTCGACTTGCGTAAGATAGCCAAGCCACTTGCGAGTCGCTTCACGCTTGCATTAGGAGTTGGCCGGGGCATTGCAGGGCAACACGACAGCACGCCTCGCGCATCAGACGCAGTCACCAAACCAATAATCAGGAGACATGCAGTATGAGCAATATGGACCGCCGCCACTTCATCAAGGTTGTGGCCGCCACTTCGGCCGCTGCCGCCACGGGGTTGTATCAGACGCAGGCCCGCGCCGCAGAATTCACGCTGAAGTTCGCCAACAACCTGCCCATCAGCCATCCGATGAACATTCGCGCCAAAGAGATGGCGCAGAAAATCGCAGAGCAATCGAAGGGCCGTATCGACTTCCAGATTTACCCGAACAACCAGCTCGGCACCGATAGCGACATGCTGAGCCAGATCCGTTCGGGCGCCATCGATTACTTCACGCTCTCGCCGCTGATTCTCGGCACGCTGGTGCCCTCGGCGCAGATTTCGGGCGTGGGCTTCGCGTTCAAGGATTACGGTCAGGTGTGGGCGGCGATGGACGGCGACCTCGGGGCGCATGTGCGCGGCCAGATCGCCAAGACATCGGTGTTCGCCTTCGACAAGATCTGGGAAAACGGTTACCGCCAGATCACCACGAGCAGCCGCCCGATCAACTCGCCGGCCGACCTCAAGGGCCTGAAGATCCGGGTGCCGACGAGCCCGCTATGGACGTCGATGTTCCGTGCCTTCGACTCGTCGCCGACATCGATCAACTTCGCCGAAGTGTATTCGGCCTTGCAGACGCACATCGTCGAAGCGCAGGAGAATCCGCTCGCGCTGCTGACCACGGCCAAGCTGTATGAAGTGCAGAAGTACGTGTCGATGACGAACCACATGTGGGACGGCTTCTGGTTCCTCGCCAACAAGCAGAAATGGGACAAGCTGCCCAAGGACTTGCAGGCAATCGTCACCGCCAACGTGAACGCCGCGGCGATGGCGCAACGCGACGACGTGCGCAAGCTCAACGACGGCGTCATGGCCGAACTCAAGCAGAAGGGTCTCGTGTTCAACGCACCGAACAACGAGCAATTCCGCGAGAAGCTTCGCGCCGCCGGCTTCTATGCCGAATGGCACAAGAAGTTTGGTGACGAAGCGTGGACCACGTTGGAAAAGTACACCGGGAAGCTCGCGTAAATGGACACGTTGACGATGACGGCCGAGCCGACGCACGCGCTCGCCCGCCTCTTCTGCCACGTCAACCGCGCGGTGATGAAAGTCACCGAAGCGGCTGCCGTGCTGCTGGTGGTGGCGGAAACTCTCATCCTGCTCGCGGGCGTGATCTCGCGTTACGGGTTCGACAATCCGATCACCTGGTCTGACGAACTGGCGCAGATCCTGTTCATCTGGCTATCGATGCTCGGTGCGGTTCTGGCGCTCGACCGGGGCGAACACATGCGCCTGTCCGCCATCGTCAACAAACTCCCGGCGGCATGGCGCGACTGGTTCCAGACCATGGCTGCGCTCACGGTCTGCGTGTTCGTCGCGCTCATCATCATGCCCGCGTACACGCATGCCATCGAACAGATGGACATCACCACGCCCGCGCTCGAAATCCCCGACGGGTTGCGCGCCGCCGCCCTGCCGGTCGGCGCAGCGCTGATGCTCGTCGCGGCCATCTCGCGCATGGCGCGGTGCTCGACCCTGCGCCAGTTCGGTCTTGGCGTGTTGGTCGTTGCCGCGCTCGGCACCGCACTCTGGCTCGGCCGCCCCGCACTCATCGCGATGGGCAACTACAACCTGCTGGTGTTCTTCGTACTGATCGTCGGTGCATGCGTGGCAGGCGGTATTCCGATCGCCTTTGCCTTCGGCACGGCAACGCTGGCCTATCTGGCACTCGTGACCGACGCGCCGCTTCAGATTGTCGTCAGTCGCATGGACGAGGGCATGTCGGGCCTCATCCTGCTGTCGGTGCCGCTGTTCGTGCTGCTCGGCGCGCTGATCGAGATGAGCGGGCTTGCTCGCAGCCTGATCGAATTCATGGCCTCGCTGCTCGGCCATGTGCGCGGCGGCCTGCAATACGTGCTGCTCGGTGCGATGTTCCTGGTCTCAGGTATTTCCGGGTCGAAGGCTGCCGACATGGCAGCCGTGGCGCCAGCCCTCTTCCCCGAAATGCAGCGACGCGGATCGAAACCGGAAGACCTCGTCGCACTGCTCTCGTCGACCGGCGCCATGACGGAGACGATTCCGCCCAGCCTCGTGCTCATCACCATCGGTGCGGTGTGCGGTGTGTCCATCACGGCGCTCTTTGTTGGCGGCCTGCTGCCTGCCGTCATCGCCACGCTGGCCATCGTCGTGGTGTGCTTCACGCGCTCGCGCAAAGAGGCTCCCAGTGCGGCGCGCCGCGCGCCGTGGAGCGTGATCGGCAAGACGTTCATCGTGGCGTTGCCGGCACTCGCTCTGCCGATTCTGATCCGCACGGCCGTCATCGAAGGCGCCGCTACGGCAACGGAAGTGTCCACGATCGGTATCGCCTACACGATCGTGATCGGCCTGCTCGTCCATGCCTTCAAGAAGCACCTGAACTTCAAGCGCCTGTATCCGCTGCTCACGGAAACGGCGGCACTTTCCGGCGCCATCCTGCTCATCATCGGCATGGCCACCGCCATGGCCTGGGCGCTCACGCAGTCGGGCTTCTCCGCCAAGCTCGTCGGGCTGATGCATGGCGTACCGGGCGGACAGATCGGCTTCCTGCTCATCTCGATGGTCGTGTTCATCGTGCTGGGCAGCGTGCTGGAAGGCATTCCGGCCATCGTGCTGTTCGGGCCGCTGCTCTTTCCGGTCGCCCGCTCGCTGGGCATTCACGATGTGCACTACGCGATGGTCGTGATCCTGTCGATGGGCATGGGCCTGTTCGCACCGCCGCTCGGCGTCGGTTTCTACGCCGCGTGCGCCATCGGCAAGACGTCGCCGGACAAGGTGTTCAACCGGATGTGGACCTACATGGGCGCGCTGCTCATCGCACTGCTTATCGTGGTCTTCATCCCCTGGATCTCGATCGGCTTTCTGAAGTAAGACACTCCCACTAACGGTTTCTCGATATTACCGACGGGCTCCGCCGCGCTGCTGGCGGCGGAGCCCGTGCTGTAGAAGTCAATAAATTTAGGAGTCCATAGCATGATGGAGAGAGTAGCAGTTGTCACGGGCGGCGGCATGGGTATCGGCGCCGCTATCTGCGAACGGTTGGTGAATGACGGCATGACGGTCGTTGTCGCCGATCTGAACGAAGGCGCGGCGGGTGAGACGGCGGCGAAGCTGAACGCGGCGGGTGGCAAGGCGTGGGCGCTGGGGATGAATGTGGGCGACGCCGCATCGATTGCCGATGGCTTCGCACAGATCGCGCAACGGTATGGGCGTTGCGATGTGCTCGTGAACAACGCGGGGATCGCCAAGACATTCCCGTTTCTCGACTATCCACTCGATCACTGGCATCAGGTGATGAACGTGAACCTCACGGGCACGCTGCTGTGCGGGCAGCACGCCGCGCGACTCATGCGCGAACAGCGCTGGGGACGGATCATCAATCTGGCGTCCGTGGCGGGCATTCTGGCCAGCGCAGGACGCACGGCCTACGGAACGTCGAAAGCCGCCGTCATCGGCCTCACGCGCCAGATGGCCATTGAACTCGCGCCCTTCGGCATTACCGCCAACGGCGTCGCCCCCGGCCCCATCGACACGCCGCTCACGCAGGTGCTGCACTCCGACGTCTCACGCCGCCACTATACGGAGACGACGCCCCTCGGCCGCTACGGGCAGCCCAGTGAGATCGCTGGCGCGGTGAGCTTTCTGGCATCGGACGACGCGTCTTACGTGACAGGTCACATCCTGCCGGTCGACGGCGGCTTTGTGGCAGCCGGGATTCTGGAGATCTGAGGCGGCGCCGTCCAATCTTTCCGCATGACCGCGATAGACACAGGGCGAGTCCTGTCTATCGCGGTGGCCCCGACGCGCGACAGCCGCTCGCGCATAGTACGCATACCGGTCAGAGGGCCGTCATTGCCCTGCGTTCCTCGTCGGTGAGGATCGGGCCGTCCAGCGTGACTTGCGAGTGATCGTCCTTGAACTTTGCAATGATCGGCTTCAACTCGCTCTTGATATGCTTTTCGCTGTAGCCATTGAAGAGATGGCCAATCAGGCCCCGACGCAAATCGCTGCTTCCCATATACCAGTCGGCAATCGGAAACGTCAGATTCATGTTGTATTTCATCATGATGCCCATGTTGTGGTGGGCGGTGTGATGGCGCCGAATGGTGTTGATGAACGGCATGTTGCGCACGAACCAGTTCTCGTGACAGTGGCAACAGTAGTGGAAGGTTTCATAAATGACGTACTGACCGACCATGGTCAGGAACACCATCCAGCCAGCGTTGGCGTTCAGTATCCATGAAGTCGCATAACCGATGACCCCGCCGCCAATACCAAGCGTCATCAGCACACGCCATGGGAAGAACACGATCCGGAACTCACGCGTCGTGTCGATCGTCGACAACTGGTCGGTGAAGTACTGATGATGCTGGCGTGTATGCCGGTTGTAGATCTCGCGCAGGCCCCACACATCCACCCGACGGTGCATGACGAATCGATGCATGAACCACTCGACGAAGTTGCCCGCCAGAAAAACCGGAACGATCAGGAACCATTCCCAAGTCGGATTCTGCAAACGGCTGACGGCATACCATACCGCGCCAATCGCCACGACATACATCACGATGATATGCAGCATGCCGTTGTACATCGGGCTTATGTCGGACTTGTATTGTTCCCTGAACTTCAACTGACGCTCTGTAATCATGACTTGTCTCCTGTGTCTGAATCAACGCGAATTGCAAAATAAACAACTAACATATTAGTTGTGCAAAAACAAGAATCATCGGAATGGCGTTCACTGTTTTGTGAAGTGGAAGCGATGAAATGATTCGGGATGGACGTTCGTGCCGTTGGTGCCGGAGAAAGTGCGTCCGACCGGCCCCACTGGCGTCAGGCGCGGTCCCCGCCGCAGTTCCGCGCGGCGGGGACCGCGCCCCGCCGGGTCAAGAACGGGTAAATCTCTTGCAACGGGTCAGTGCGAAACGTCCTCCAGCGAGCGGCCCTTCGTCTCGACGCCAAGCAACAGTACGGCCAGCGCGGCAATCACGAAGGACAGAGCCCCCATGGTGAACACGCCCGTTTGTCCCCAGGTCGGGAGCAGCACACCAATGGCGAAAGGGCCGGCGAGAGAGCCGACGCGTCCGATGGAGGAGGCAAAACCCGAGCCCGTTGCACGGATGCGGGTCGGGTAAAGTTCCGGTGTGTAGGCGTACAGCACAGACCACATGCCGAAGAGAAAGAACTGCATCAGTAGCCCTGTGGCAATCAACTGCTCAATCGGCGCCTTGTTGCCTGCCGCCTGACCGTATAGATAGGCGGCGAGCGCACTGCCAAGCAGCATCAATGCGCAGGTCGGCTTGCGTCCCCATTTCTCCAGCAACCAGGCTGAGAAAAGGAAGCCGGGGATGCCTGCCAGCGAGATATAGACGGTGTAGAGCACGGATTTGGTGATCTCGTATCCGGCCTGCTGCAGCAACGCCCCCAACCATGTTGTCAGCCCGTAGTAGCCCAGCAGCGCGAAGAACCAGGTGGTCCACAACATGACCGTTCGCTTCGCATACACGCCGCGCCAAATCTCCGAAAAGAGCGCCTTCCGGCCGGTCTGCTGGTGCCGCACGCCCGGCACGATGACGGGTTCCGGCAACCTGCGGCCGTAGGCCGTCTCCACTTTGGCTTCGATGTGGTTCATCACGTCCGCCGCTTCTTTCATGCGCCCAGTGTCTTCCAGCCAACGAGGCGATTCGGGCACCATTCGCCTGATGACGAACACGAAAACGGCCGGGATCGCCAACGCGATGAAGATGCCGCGCCACCCGATCACCGGGAGCATGAAGTAGGAAAACGCGCCAGCCGCGATGAAGCCGATGGGCCAGAAACCTTCGAGGATGGCCACATACTTGCCGCGACTTCTGGCCGGAACGATCTCTGAAACCATCGAGAGACCGATCGGGAACTCCATGCCCATGCCGAAGCCGAGCAGAACGCGGTACATCATCAGCGACTCGACATTGTGAGCAAAGCCGCACATCAGGCTGCCGGCCCCCCAGAAGACCATGCTGACCTGAAAGACCGGCTTGCGCCCGAACTTGTCCGCAAGAAGCCCCGCGGTGGCGGCACCCACGAACATGCCGAGAAAGCTGGAACTGGCGAGCAGTCCGGCCTGCGAGGCGGAAAGGCCGAACTCCGCCTTGATCGAACCGAGAACGAACGTCATCAACCCGAGATCCATGGAATCGAAGAACCAGGCGGTGGCGATGATAGAGAAAAGCGTTCGTTGATAGTTCGTCATCGGTAGTCGCTCAAGACGCGCGACGACGTCAACACCTAGCCGCGACGCGGCTGCGGACATATCCATGCTTGTGTCTCCTTTGTTACATTTTTCTGATATTCATCTAACATATTAGACATTGAGACGCAAAGCGACCGGTGTGTCCGGCCGAATGGTGAATTGTGTCTTTGCGCGGCGACAGCGACCTGTCGAATCGATGGGAATCGCGTTGATCAGGCTGCCGACCGTCTCTCAGTCTTCTCGTCTCGAAGACCTCCACGCCACGCGTTGTCGATGATTTCCGCGTAGCACTCTTCGATATTCCCGACCGGGAATGCTTTGGCCAACCGAGTCACGCCAAGTGAATCGATGAGCAGATCCCTCAGCGATCCCTGGGAAATGCCGAAGGCATTGAGATCAGTGGGGATGCCGAGCTTGCCAACAAGCTCGCGCAATTTGTGGGGCAACTCGCGAACGGCCTGCACTTCGTCGTCGACCTTGATGCCGAACATTCGGGCCACTTCGAGGAGTTCAGCGTGGCGCGACTCGCGCAACGCATCGATGACATATGGCAGGACAACCGCATTCGTGGCGCCGTGGGACTTGTGCGTCAGCGCCGCGACGCCATACGCAATGCCATGAACCGCATTGAGTCCGGCGCTCCCATATGACATTGCGGCGTAGACGCTCGCGTAGCACATACCGACGCGCGCCTCCACGTCGTTACCATCTTCGTAACAACGAAGTAGATAGGCGGTGGCTAGCCGGATCGACTCACGCGCAAAGATCATGGTCAGACCGCTGCGACCGCTGTAGCCGGGGTCGAAGGAGCCGTTTCGATCGAACCGATCGGAGTCGAGCGTGACGAACGATTCGAGCGCGTGGGTCAAAGCGTCGATGCCAGACTCGGCCGTGACCTTGGGCGGGCATGTGAATGTGAGTTCGGGGTCGATAGCAGCGACGACCGGACGTAGCCGATTGTCCATCACGGCGGTTTTGATGCCGGTCGGCGGATCGAACAGAATGGTTCCGGGGGTGAGTTCCGACCCCGTGCCGGCGGTCGTTGGCACAGCGATGTGGTCGATGACGGGCGCATCGCTTGCCACGCCGCTTCCGAAGTCGCGAATGGGGCGGCCCGCCGGAAGCGTGACGCACAACGCCTTGGCCAGATCGATGTTGCTGCCGCCTCCTAGCGAGACGATGTGATCCGGCAACTGGCCGCCCTGCGCGATACGCAGTTCGTCCGTCGCGCGATCGCACAGATCCGTGGTCGGGTCGGGCTGACCGCCGGCATAGACGTCCACATGCACCCCCTGGTGTTCGCACGCCGTCACGTACTCCTTCACCCAGCGTGTTTTCTCGGCAAAGAAGCTGTCTGTGACGAGCAGCCCGCGCCGGTAGCCAAGGGCCTGAAGAAGGCTGGGGAGCTTGTGGCGATAACCCAGCTCGATGATGAGCCGGGAGGGCGCACAAAAGTGGACGCAATCGTCGATCCTCATGAATTCTCCTGTTGGTTGATTAGTGGCCCTGGCTCCGCGCAGTGCAGCGCCAGGAAATCTCGCATGGCGATGCCGACCTCCCAGGTGTTCTCCGTCAGAATCGAGTGACGCCCACCGGGAATCACATGCAGTGATGCGCGACGGATTCCTTCGCGCATGCGACGTGCGTGATCGAGTGGGCAGTCTTCGTCGTCGCTGCCGTGGACGATGAGGGCAGGCACGCCGACATGAGCCAGATTCGACAGATGCGAGACTGGCTTTAGCGCGCTCCAGGTCCAGGCCACGACACGCGGGTCGGCTGCCCGCTTTAGCCTCAGACGCGCCTCGCGCTGCCTGATCTCGGTGAGGAGTGCAGTCTCGTCGGCAGACGCAAACCAGTTCACCTCGTTCAACTGTGCGGTGCCCGACATGAGGACAACGGCGACCGGCGGAGAATGCCGCGCCGTGCCGTCTGCCAGATGCCCCATGAACTCGAGGATCACGGAGACACCCATGCTCCAGCCGGCCAGGACGTAGGCGTGATGGCCGACCTCTTGTTCGATGATCTCGCTGGTGACGCGCGCGAACTCGCAGGCATTGCACGCTCGTGCGGAAAGCGGGGGGCCTGCGTCGCCGCGTCCCGGCATGTTGGGCAAGATAAAACGAAACGTATCGCCGAGCGCCGTTGCAAGCGGAGTCCATGAGTCGCTCGTTCCCTGAATGCCGTGCAAGGCAACCACCGGGAAACCATCCGGCCTCCCCACCCTCGTGATGTCCATCGCCGTTCCTCCCACACATCCATGTAATATATTAGTTGATTAATAATAGCACATCAGACTATCAAGACAAGCGATGCGCATACCGGGAAAGCCCGAGGTATGGGGCGTGTTAAGGGCCGGGACATGTCACCGCTATCGCCAGAAGCAGGTGATATACAATTAACATTTGCTCTGGGCATTGACCAAATGGCGACAAAGAAAGCGACCCGACGGACGGGAAAATCGGAAGCCGCGGCGCTCGATGAACGAGTGGACGTGATCCCTCGCGGCAGAATGGTCGACATGGCGTACGAGTGGATCGAAGAAGCGATAGTGACGCTGCGACTGGCCCCGGGTTCAACAATGTCGGAGTTGCAGTTGAGCGAAATGACGGGGTTTGGCCGCACCCCGATTCGCGAAGCGGTTCAGCGGCTGGCCAGGGAACATTTGATTATTGTGTTGCCACAGCGCGGCCTGCTCGTGCCCCCGATGGACGTCTCCAAGCAGTTGCGTCTGCTGGAAACGCGACGTGAGGTCGAACGGTTGATTGCCAGAAGCGCGGCGAAGAAAGCCACGGCAGAACAACGCGAACACTTCGCGCGTCTGGCAAAGGAGTTCAGAAGTTCCGCCCGCAGCGGCAAGGATGTGGAGTTCATTCGTGCCGACCGCGAGTTCAACGAGTTGTGTCTTGTCGCCGCACGCAACGAATTCGCCGAAGGGGCGATGCGCCTGATGCACGGGCTATCACGCCGCTTCTGGTATTACCACTACAAAGAAGCGGCCGACCTGCCGACCATGGCGCGACTACATGCGGAAGTCGCCGAAGCGATTGCTGCCGGCGACGTGAAACGCGCAGGTGAAGCCCTCGATGCATTGCTGGACAACATCGAAACCTTTACGCGAGCCACAGTGCTGGGCGACCGAGTGTAATCGACCGGCAGAGCCGCGGAATTTCCATCCGCGTAGCGCTTTGCGACGACGACTGCGCTTGGCCGGCTATCACCGCTTCGCATCAACCAGCCCTCTGCGCGCCCTCATCGCACACCGGTGTCCGGTCTGTCGGGCACCAGCCGCGCGCCCGGCGCGCGCTGCATCTCACGCCACACCGTTCTCGCGTTTTCGACGAACGTTGCCACACAGGGGTTGTGATTGTCGCGACTCCAAAGCAGCGCCACCTCCGCCACCGGCGCGTTGCGCAACGGCTTGAAGACCGCGCTGCCTGACGCACTCGCGCTGCTCATCGACATTGGCACCATCGCCACGCCAAGGCCCTCCCCCACCAGATTGATAATCGTCTGCTGCAAGTTGGTTTCCAGCCGGATGTGAGGTGAAAACCCCGCGCGACGGCAGTGATCGACGACCAGATCGTAGACCAGCGGCGCGATCTCGCGCGGAATGCTCACGAACGACTCTTCGGCCAGTTGCGAGGCGTCGAGCACGCGCGCCTTGGCGAGCGCGTGCGTGCGCGGCAGTACGGCCACCATCTCCTCGCGAAACACTGTCGCCGTATCGAGCCCGGTGAGGTCTTCGGGGCGGTACATGATGCCCACGTCGGTCTGCCCCGCACGCACCGCTTCGGCCAGTAAGTTGGGGAGCGTTTCCGCCAGTTTCATGTCGACCCGCGAATACGCGGCGGCGTAAGTGCGCGTCAGCGCGGGCAGGATGTTGTACGCCGAGGACATCATGAAGCCCACCGTGATCGCGCCATCCTCGCCCCGGCTCGCCGCCACGGCATTGCGACGCGCCCGCTCGACAGAGTTCAGGATTTCCACCGCATCCTGATAGAAACGTGCGCCCGCACGCGTGAGACGCACACTGCGGCGCGTGCGCTCGAACAGCAGCACCCCCAGTTCGGCCTCCATCAGCGCAATCTGGCGCGACAGCGGCGGCTGCGAGATATGCAACTGCTGAGCCGCACGGCCAAAGTGCAGCGTCTCCGCGAGCACCACGAAGTACTGGAAATGACGTAGTTCGATCATCTGATACCCCACGGGTATTAATAGCGCACCAATATTGTATTGGAAGTTATTACTATGTGGTCGTATCCTGCATTGGCGGTTGGCTACCCGAGCTGGCTGCGACATAAAAGAGACGTCAGGGAACGCCAGGCCACAAGCCACCGACGGCGACCTTTCGTACCAATACGAGAAGGAGACAAGTCATGCCCGCTCACCTTGCTGTAGCGCCTGCCCCCGCTCGACCTGTCGGCCACGCCAGCCCCATCGGCACAGCCAGCGCCAATACCGCCTTTGCCAATATCGCAGCCCTTGCCGAGCGCATCGCCCGTGTGCCGGCCGCCCCCGCCGCTGCGCGCCGGATGCGCCCCGACTACCTCGCCATCGATGACCTGTGCGGCACCGACGCCCGCATGCGCGATTTGCTCGCGCGCGGCAAGCGCTTCGTCGATCGCGGGCTGCCGGTGTTGATTCTCGGCGAGACGGGAACGGGCAAGGAGTTTCTGGCCAGGGCGCTGCACGAGTACAGCGAACGGCGTGCGCAGGCGTTTGTCGCCATCAACACGGCGTCGCTGCCTGAGCACCTCGTCGAGAGCGAACTGTTCGGTTATCAACGCGGCGCGTTCTCGGGTGCCTTGCCCGGCGGCATGAAAGGAAAATTGCAGCAGGCCGACGGCGGCACGCTTTTCCTCGATGAAATCGGCGACATGCCCCACGCACTGCAAACGCGGCTGTTGCGTGTGCTCTCGGAGCGCGAAGTGACGCCGCTGGGTGCGAGTCATGCGGTGCCCGTGGACGTACAACTGATCTGCGCCACCCATCAGGATCTCGCAACCGCCGTGGCACAGGGCACGTTCCGCGAAGACCTTTACTACCGCATTGCCGTGGGCATCCTCACATTACCCACATTGCGCGAGCGCGACGACAAGCGCGAACTGATCGCCCGCATGCTATGCGACGAATGGCCGGAACTACACGAGGATCAGGTGCTGGCTCGTGTGTCGCCAGACGCCCTGTCGCGTCTGCTCATGCATGCGTGGCCGGGGAATCTGCGCCAACTGCGCGCTGCGCTACGCTATGCATGTGCGGTGATGAGCGGCAATCAATTGTGTGCGGACGATCTGCCGCCGGAACTTGTTACGTCTTCTTCGCATACGTGGATGTCCGGCAACGATACGTTCGCGGAGCAACGCTCACACGACATCGGTAATGCCGTCGTATCGGCCCCGCGTGTCCAGACCGTCGAGACGATTGCGCAAATGCCCCGTCATGACAGTGAACGTGAGCGCATTCTGCAAGCGCTCGCACAACATCGCTGGAACATTTCTGCCGCCGCACGCACGCTCGGCTTTTGCCGCGCATCGCTGTATCGCAAGCTCAAGCAGTTGAGCATTCCCCACGTGCGCGATTGCGGCGACGCCCTCAGCGCAGGGCACTTCGCGTAGCAAATCGCGCGGACAAAAAAAAGCGCGGCCAATGAGGCCGCGCCAAGGTTTGGAGACTTTTCACTCAACGCAAAAGTCTACTTCTCGCGGAACGTAGTATAGGTCGGCGTCCCGAAATCATTGTCATCATTCGGCGCAATGAATTATTTGGCGACTCGCAATAGTCCGTAAAACCCCGTAAATAAAGGGCTTTTCTGAGCAACCACATCTCTCGTGCTTGCCGGCATATCGGATTTCCCTCATCACGCGCGTGTAAAGTCGCTTGATGACATGCGCATGGCAGCGACCTGACGCAAGCATCGATCGCTATCTATATAGGCAACCGGCATTGTGACGTGTCAGGCATCACATCGCACACGACAGCGGTGGTGCCCCATCGTTCGATGCGTCGCTTGTGCGCGCGGCACCTTGCGACAGGTTTTCGCATCAACGGAACCAAATTCCTTCACGCCTGTCGCGCGCAAATCCAGTGCTGGCAATGCTTCGCGCACACGATGGCATGTGCGGCACACTGTGTCCCGAGCGCAACACACGTCGCTTGCATCTCTATTTCCGGCCTAACCTTAATCAACGCAGCCCCTTATTGGACAAAGCTTTCCGGCAGGTTCGAGGGATTCTTTTCGTATTTGAAATAGATTCTTGCGGATTCTGAAATAGGCGCGAGTAGCGGTGACTCATACACTGCCCCCTGTCAGCAGAGCAGTGCCGATACCTGATCGGGTTCGCGAATGACAAACCGTCACCTCGACATGTTCTGTTTCGCCGCGTTCTGTTTTCACGCGAATCTGCGATTCGTGTCACGTTACTGGAGCTTAAACCATGAAAAAAACTCTTCTTGCCGCAGCCGTCGTCGGCGCGTTCTCGGTGAGCGCGCACGCACAAAGCAGCGTCACGCTGTACGGCTTGATCGATGCAGGCATTGCTTACACCAGCAACTCGACGACCACGGCAGGTGCTTCGGGCTCGAAGAACTTCCGCGCAACGAGCGGCCTGATCAACGGTAGCCGTTGGGGCCTGAAAGGCTCGGAAGATCTGGGTGGCGGTAACAAGGCCATCTTCGTGCTGGAAAACGGTTTCTCGATCAACAACGGTCAGTCGGGCCAAAACGGCCGCATGTTTGGTCGTCAAGCCTTCGTTGGCCTGCAAAACGACAAGTTCGGCGCTGTGACGATCGGCCGTCAATACGACTCGCTGGTTGATTACCTGGCTCCGCTGACCCTGAACGGTTCGTCGTTCGGCGGCACGATCGCTGCGCACCCGTACGATAACGACAACACGAACAACTCGTTCCGTGTGAACAACTCGGTCAAGTACTCGAGCGCCAACTACAACGGCCTGACCTTCGGCGGCCTGTATGGCTTCTCGAACAAGGCTGGCGACTTCGCCAACAACCGTGCATTCAGCGCCGGCGTGAACTACGCAAACGGCCCGCTGACGGTGGCTGCTGCTTACTTGGAACGCCAAGGCAACCCGGGTAGCAACAACACCGGTGGTGCAGTGGATACGTCGAACGGCGGTGACTCGGTGTTCAACGCATCGAAGCAACGCGTCTGGGGTATCGGTGGTAACTACGCCTTCGGCCCGGCAACTGTCGGCCTGGTGTACACCCACACGCAAGTGCAAGGCCTGTCGGGTCTGAACTTCAACAGCACCGCAGTTGCCTTCGGCAACGACGGCCTGAAGTTCGACAACTTCGAAGTCAACGGTCGCTACATGCTGACCCCGGCAGTCTCGCTGTCGGCCGCGTACACGTACACGATGGCCAAGCAAGATTCGACGGACAAGAAGCCGAAGTTCCACACCGTTACGCTGCAAGCTGACTACCGTCTGTCGAAGCGCACCGATGTGTACCTGACCGGTTCGTACCAGCACATCTCCGACAACGAAGGCACGGGCCTCCAAGCCGGTGTCGGCGCTGCCGGCGGTATGTCGTCGACCAGCTCGCAAACCGTTGTGGGCACGGGTATCCGTCACCGCTTCTAATCAAAGCGGCGTGAGCACCGGCAGCAGTCTCCCGGTGCTCCTGACATAAAAAGGGCAGCCTCGCGGCTGCCCTTTTTTATTGCCCCGCCGTGTTGGCGGCGCGCAGATCAGAAGCGCGTTTCGCGCGCGGCACGCAGGAAATTGTCGAGCACCGGCGTGCAATCGAGAAACTCCGGCCCGCCCGCGCGGTGAAATTCCGGGTGCCATTGCAGCCCCATCACGAACGGTGCCTTGCGATAGCGAATAGCTTCGACCACGCCATCCTCCGCACACATCGCCTCGACGCTTAGATCACGTCCCAGCGTTCTCACCGACTGGTGGTGGATCGAATTGACGATCGGCGTGTCGACCGGCCCCAACATCTGCGCGAGCGACGAGCCTTCGGGGAACGTCAGCGTGTGGCGGTTATGTTCGTACGTCTCGGTGACGTGCGGAATCGCCTCAGGCAGATCGGTCGCGATGTCCTGATGCAGTGTGCCGCCAAACGCCACGTTGATGAGTTGGCAGCCCCGGCAAACGCCGAGAATCGGCTTGCCCTGCTCTACGAACTCATGCAGCAACTCGAGTTCGTACATGTCGCGCATGCGGTCGCCCTGCCATTCGTGGCGTGTCGCCACTTCCGAATAGGTGAGCGGCGACACGTCTGCCCCGCCCTGCAATACCAGTCCGTCGAGATGCTTCGCGTAATCGTGCAAACGGATGTGGCTCGGATGCAGCAAACCCTGTGTGTCGACCGTCGGAATCATGAACACCAGCACGTCGCGCGACATCACCCAGTGCGCGATCGACTCTTCGAGGTATTGCAGCGTCTTGCTGCGCAGCCCCTTCGACCCGGGCTCCGGATGGAAAATGCGCGCCGAGATGCCGATCTTCAGCGTGCGCTGCGTGATGCGCTGTCCCGCGCGGTCGTACCAGGCGCGGAATCGTGCAGACGTGATTCGGCGCAGTACCGTCCACGGGGAATCTCCCGCCTGCAAATACGAGGGCTGCCCGCCCATCGACGACGGACTGCCCGGTCGCGCTGCACCCGCGCCGAACGTCGGCTGATGCGGCGGCTCGCCGCCGGCCGCTTTGACGTCCTCAATCGACTTCGGCGCAGGCGCGCCGATGGGATTCCGGTCCGATGCTACCTGCGCTGCGCTCGGGTGTACGGCGGAGGCCGTTGGATGCGCCGGTTGCGGCGTCTCGGCCTGCGCGTCGGCAGACGCAGAAGCGTCGGTGGCATGCGGCGGACGCGTGAGCGTGTCGGGATTCGGCGGCATGCCGCCCGACCCTTCGGCCGTGCCTGCCACAGGCTTGCCGGTCGGGCGTGGCGCCGCCTGCGTGCCGGGTTCTACATAGTCTGACGGCGCAGGCGAGGGCGATGCGGGCGCTGCACCGGCATCGGTTGCCGCAGGGGTCTGTGGAGGCGTTGCGCTCCTGCTCGTATCGGACTCGGGCTTGTTCGGCTGTTGCGGCGACTTCGGATCTTGAGCGTCGGTCATGATGGCGTTTGGAGGGCGTGCGCGAAGGGGGAAAAATGGATTGACCACGGCGGCTCGCGAATTATCCCGCCGCCCCGATCCTGCCGCAACCGGGAAAGCAGACGAATCGCCGTGTGCTGCGTACCGGCGTCCGTCACATCGGGACGTGCCATGAAACCGTCTCGACTCAGCCCTGTCGAAGGTAATTGTCACGCGTCGTGCGTTCGCCCACGCCAAGCCATCGATGCGTATAATCAGAACACGTTGCGCGATATTCAACAAATATTGAGCGACGTTTGTGCCGATTAAGCGAGAATACCCGCCATACCCGGCGGGACATACCGGTACCAGGAGCCTGCAAGTGAAGCGTTTTCTCCGTCTGTGGCAAATCGCCCGCCACGATTTCCGTGTGCTGTGGCATGCGGCCCGCGATCCGCGCCGTCCGCGCTGGCTGCTGCCCGCCATGGCGCTGCTCGTGGTGTATCTGATCAGCCCGTTCGATCTGATTCCGGACTTCATCCCGGTGTTCGGCCTGCTCGACGATGTCATTGTGATCGGCATGGTCGTGCATTGGCTCATCAAGCGTCTGCCGGCCGATGTGCGCGAGGATGCCCGCGCCCATGTGTTCACCCAGCGCGCCTGACCCCGCGCGGCCAGATGCGACAACGTCAGCCATGAAAAAAGGACGCCGAGGCGTCCTTTTTCTTTTGTCCCGCGCCAGTCCCTCAGGGCATGAGCAATGTCGATCCGGTGGTCTTGCGCGCTTCGAGATCGCGGTGCGCCTGGGCCACATCGGCCAACGCGTAACGCTGATTGACTTCGATCTTCACCGCGCCCTTGGCCACTACGGCGAACAGCTCGTTCGCCGTGGCTTCCAGATCGGCGCGCTTGGCCGTGTAATTGAATAGTGTCGGGCGTGTGAAGAACAGCGAGCCGCGCGACACGAGATCCGACATATTGATCTGCGTGACAGGACCGGATGCGCTGCCGAAATTCACCATCATGCCAAGCGGGCGCAGGCAGTCGAGCGAGCCGATGAACGTGTCGCGGCCGATAGAGTCGTAGACGACCGGCAACCCTTCGCCGCCCGTGATCTCCTTCACCCGTTCGACAAAATTCTCGCGCGTGTAGACGATCGGGAAGTCGCAACCGTGCTTGCGCACGAGCGCCGCCTTCTCGTCGGAGCCGACCGTGCCGATCACCGTCGCGCCGAGCGCCTTGGCCCACTGGCACACGATAAGGCCCACCCCACCGGCCGCCGCATGAATGAGGATCGTGTCTCCCGCCTTGACCGGGTACGTGCGGCGCAGCAGGTATTGCGCGGTCATGCCTTGCAGCATCATCGCCGCGGCCTGGTCGTCGCTGATGGTGTCGGGCAGGCGTACCAACGGCGCAGCCGGCATCACACGGGCCTGCGCGTAGGCACCGCACGGACGGCTCGCATACGCCACGCGGTCGCCCGCCTTGACGTGCATCACGCCCTCGCCCACCGCCTCGACCACACCGGCAGCCTCCATGCCCAGGCCGGCCGGCAGCGGTTGCGGGTACAGACCGGTGCGGAAATACACGTCGATATAGTTCAGACCGACCGCGTTATGGCGCACGCGCGCCTCGCCCGGCCCGGGCTCTCCGACTTCGACGTCCACGTACTTCATCACTTCCGGGCCGCCATTCTGTTCGATGCGAATTGCTTTGGTCATCCTCGCTCCCTCCATTCGGGTGATATGCCGATTGCCGGCGTCACGCTGCCGGTTGCGCCCTCAGGCGCACGATCAATTGTTCGAGTAACAGGCGCGCCGTCGAGCTATTGGTCGCACACGGCACGTTGTGAACGTCGCAGGCGCGCACGAGCGCGTTGATGTCGGGCTCGTGCGGTTGCGGTGTCATCGGGTCGCGCAGGAACAGCACCATGTCGATGCGCCCCTCGGCCAGCTGCGCCCCGATTTGCAGATCGCCGCCATGGGGCCCGGAGAGCTTGAGCTCGACATCGAGACCCAACTCGGTGGCGATGCGCCCGCCCGTCGTGCCTGTCGCCACCAGGTCACACTGGCGCAGCACGTCGGCGTAGTCACGCGCTAGCGCCAGAATTTCGTCTTTCTTCTTGTCATGCGCGATGAGCGCAATCCGGACTTTCGGTACTGTCGAGATTGTCATTGCAGCGATCCCTGAAGCGTCAGAACGTGCCCGGATAGGCGCCGCCGTCGATCAGCACGTTCTGGCCGGTGATGTAGCCCGCTTGCGCGCTGCACAGAAACGCGCACGTTGCGCCGAACTCGTCCGGCTGTCCGAAGCGGCGGGCGGGAATCGCGGCGGCCCGCTTGGCGCGCGCTTCGTCCAGCGTCTGCCCGCTCTTGTCGGCCCACGCCTTCATGGTGCCCGCGAGGCGATCGGTATCGAAGGCGCCCGGCAGCAGATTGTTGATGGTGACGTTGTGAGCGACGGTCGTGCGCGAGATCCCGGCGACAAAACCGGTCAGCCCCGAACGGGCGCCGTTGGACAACCCCAGAATGTCGATGGGCGCTTTCACGGCCGACGAAGTGATGTTCACGATGCGCCCGAAGCCGCGCGCGATCATGCCGTCTACGGTCGCCTTGATGAGTTCGATGGGCGTGAGCATGTTCGCGTCGAGCGCGCGAATCCAGTCGTCGCGCTGCCAGTCCCGGAAGTCACCCGGCGGCGGCCCGCCCGCGTTGGTCACGAGAATATCGGGCTGCGCACACGCCGCGAGTGCCTGCGCGCGCCCCTGCGGCGTGGTGATATCGCAGGCCACCGCCGTGACTTTCACGCCCGTCGCGGCGCGAATCTCGTCGGCAGCCGCGTTGAGCGCATCGGCGGTGCGCGCCACGATGACGACGTTCGCACCGGCTTCGGCCAGTGCCTGGGCGCACGCGCGTCCCAGCCCTTTGCTCGCGCCGCATACCAGCGCGGTGCGGCCCTTGATTCCCAAATCCATGATCAGCCTTCAAGACAAGTGAAGCATTGGACAAATGCGGCCGTGCCGCCGACTTGCAGCGATTCTAAGGGAATCGCGCCCATGCTGCTTTGTCCCGTGCACGGCACGCGGGGCCCGGGATTTACGGCAATCCAAGCCGAAACCCGGACCGGCAACGGTCGCATCGGCTAAAATCGCGGCCATGCGGGCCACACCGGCCCTGCCTCAGATTGCTGCCATGAAACAAGACTCCCGCTTCCCGAATCTCTATATCTGCGATCACCCGCTGATCCAGCACAAGCTCTCGCACATGCGCGACAAGGAAACGTCGACCCGGACGTTCCGCGGCCTGCTGCGCGAAATCACCTTGCTCATGGGCTACGAGATCACGCGCGACCTGCCGCTCACGACCGAGCGCATCGAGACGCCGATGGTCGCCATGGACGCCCCCGTCATCGCGGGCAAGAAACTCGCCATCGTGCCGGTGCTGCGCGCCGGTGTGGGCATGAGTGACGGGTTGCTCGATCTGGTGCCGTCGGCGCGCGTTGGCCACATCGGCGTGTATCGCGACGAGCAGCATCGCCCGGTCGAATATCTGGTGCGCCTGCCGGATGTGACCGATCGACGCTTCATTCTGTGCGACCCGATGGTGGCCACCGGGTATTCGGCCGTGCACGCCGTGGATGTACTGCGCAAGCGCGGCGTGGCCGAAGAGAACATTGCGTTCCTCGCACTCGTGGCCGCGCCGGAAGGGGTCAAGGTGCTGCACGACGCCCATCCGGGCGTGAAGCTGTATGTGGCTTCGCTCGACGAGCGCCTGGACGATCACGCTTACATCATTCCGGGTCTGGGCGACGCCGGCGATCGTCTGTTCGGCACAAAGAACTGACGCCCGGCAGGCAATGGGGTAACGCACCCCGCCCCCGGTATCGCCGGGGTGCGGGGTCTCGATCAAGACCGGCCCTTGCGCCGCGTGGCCATCGCCACCCCGATCGCCGCCAGCACCATCCCGCCCCACGCCAGCGGCGGCATGTGCTCTCCGACCATGACCCACGCCGCCAGCGCCGCCGAGGGAGGCACGAGGAAGAACAGCGCCGACACGCGCGACGCCTCGCCACGCCGGATCATCGCCAGCAGCAACGAGATCGCCACGATCGAATTCCCGATCACGAGATAGACGAGCGACAAGCCGAGTTGCCAATGCCATTCGATGTGCATCGGCTCGAGCCACGCCGCGAGCGGCAGCGTGACGGCAAAGCCCACGGCGTACTGCACCAGATTCGACGTGACAGGGTGCTGGCCCACGCCGAAACGCTTTTCGTACAACGTGCCGCAGGTGATCGCACCGAGCGCCACAAACGTCAGCACCAGTCCCAGCGCTGAGGTTGCCTCCACCGCCGATCGCGCCACGATGACGAGCGCCGCCCCGGCCAGCCCCAGCCCGAGTCCGATCCAGTTCAGACCGCTCACGCGCTCGCCGACGAGATGCGGCACCGCCAGTGCCACGAGTATCGGTTGCAGCGAGGTGATCAACGCTACGCTGCCCGCCGACACGCCGAGGCGCAGGGCCAGATACGTCATGCTGAAGTACAGCGCCTGAATGAGCAGACCGATGACGACGAGATGCCCCCATGCGGCGGGCGTCTTCGGCAAGGGCGGGCGCATGACGACCGCCAGCGGCGCCAGCACGGCGAGCACCAGGCCATAGCGCAACGCGAGGAACGTGAGCGGATCTGCGTACGTCAAGCCGATCTTCGCCACGGTAAAGCCGACTGACCACAGGAACAGAAAGATCAGCGGTGCGGCGCGCAACCACACCGGGTCGTGAGCCACACCGGTGCGCACCGGGTCCAGCGACGATTTCAGCGACATGGGTTAGCGGAGAATCCGTGAGGGGCGAAGGTTCCGGCAGCTTGCTGCGCGGTGCAAAACGCACCGTCAAAGGCGGATCGCCGGCCCCGTTCTCTTTCGCAGGAGCAGACGGGCGCGCTCACCGGCGCTTGTTGCCGCCAAGAATGCTGCCCAGCACGCCGCGCACGATCTCGCGGCCCAACTGACTGCCGATGGTGCGCACCGTGCTCTTGACCATGGCTTCGACGGCCGTGTCCTTGCTGCGCGAGCCACCTGAACCGCCCAGCAGGCCGCCCAGCGAATCCTTCACGGTATCGAGCAAACCGCCGCCGGACGCAGGCGTGCCACCGGGGACCGGCGGGTCGTCGGGCTGGCGCGTCTGCGTGCGCCCAACGAGTTTCTCGTATGCCGACTCGCGGTCCACGGCGTTTTCGTACACCCCCGCCACGAGCGACGTAGCCATGAGCGCCGTGCGCTCCTGCGGCGTAATCGGGCCGATCCGCGAGGCCGGTGGCGTGATGTACGCTCGTTCGGTCACCGCTGGCCGTCCCTTGTCGTCAAGCAGCGACACCAGCGCTTCGCCCACCCCCAGTTCGCCGATCACCGTTTCGATGTCGAGCGCCGGATTGGCGCGCATGGTTTGTGCCGCCACCTTCACCGCCTTCTGATCTCGCGGCGAATACGCCCGCAAGGCATGCTGCACACGATTGCCCAACTGGCCGAGCACGGTGTCCGGCACGTCGATGGGGTTCTGCGTCACGAAATACACACCCACGCCCTTCGAACGAATCAACCGCACCATCTGCTCGATCCGTTCAAGCAACGGCTTGGGCGCCTCGTTGAACAGCAAATGCGCTTCATCGAAGAAGAAGACGAGTTTGGGCTTGTCGGGGTCGCCCACTTCCGGCAGCCGTTCGAACAGCTCGGCAAGCAGCCACAGCAGGAAAGTGGCGTAGATACGCGGTGCGGCGAGCAGCTTGTCTGCGGCGAGAATGTTGACGATGCCGCGCCCTTGCGCGTCCGTTTGCATGAAGTCTTCGATATTGAGCATCGGCTCGCCGAAGAACTTGTCCGCCCCTTGTTGCTCGAGGGTGAGCAACCCGCGCTGAATGGCCCCCACCGAGGCGGCCGAAATGTTGCCGTACTGCGTGGTGAAGGTCGATGCGTTATCGCCCACGTGCTGGAGCATGGCGCGCAGGTCCTTGCTGTCGAGCAGGAGAAGACCGCTGTCGTCGGCAATCTTGAAGACCAGGTTGAGCACGCCGGTCTGCGTCTCGTTCAGACCCAGCAGGCGCGAGAGCAGAAGCGGCCCGAGATCGGAGACGGTCGCACGCACCGGGTGACCCTGCTCGCCGAAAACATCCCAGAGCGTGGCCGGGCTGCCGTGCCAGTCGGGGGTATCGAAGCCGAGATTGGCGATACGCTCCTTGAGCTTGGGCGTTTCGACACCCGGCTGCGTGATGCCGGTCAGGTCGCCTTTCACGTCGGCCAGAAACACCGGCACGCCAATGTCGGAGAAGGCTTGCGCCATGACTTGCAGCGTGACGGTCTTGCCGGTGCCCGTGGCACCGGTGATCAGGCCGTGGCGGTTACCCATCGCCGGCAGCAGGCCGAGAACATGCTGGTCGTTGCGCGCGATGACGAGCCGTTCGCCGGGTTCGTGAGCAGAACCCGCGGGGGATGCGGTAGAGGGGGCGGAAAGGGTCGCGGATGGCGACGCTTGCGGCAGCACGGGCTTCTGGGGCATGAGAGACCTCGGCGGTGGACGCGGCGGGGCTCGTGACACGGCGCAGCAAACACCCGTGGCACGGTGCGGCGGCATGATAAAATTGCCTCCGATTATAGCGGCAGGTTGCCGCTCGGACTGCCCCGGCCCGAAATGATTGACGGGACCGATGGAATCGACACGATCCATGGGAACCCACGGGGCGATTGGGCAATTGGCGCCCGCGACCCCGGTGGTGGCGGGCGCTCCCGTTTCAACGGTTGGCCGCGCCGCACTGCGCGGGCCGGCAGAGCATACTTCGCCGCACAGCGCGGCACGACGGAGAAATTCATGGCGGGTCATTCCAAATGGGCCAACATCAAACACAAGAAAGCTGCGGCAGATGCCAAGCGCGGTAAAGTCTGGACACGCCTGATCAAGGAAATCACGGTGGCCGCACGTCTGGGCGGCGGTGACGCCGACAGCAACCCGCGCCTGCGTCTGGCCGTGGAAAAGGCGGCCGACGCCAACATGCCCAAAGACAACGTCAAGCGCGCGATCGATCGCGGCGTTGGCGGTCTGGACGGCGCCAACTACGAAGAAATCCGCTACGAAGGCTATGGCATCAACGGCGCAGCCGTGATCGTCGACACCATGACGGACAACCGCGTGCGCACCGTCGCGGAAGTGCGTCACGCCTTCTCGAAGTTCGGCGGCAACATGGGCACCGACGGTTCGGTGGCCTTCCTCTTCACGCATTGCGGCCAGTTCCTGTTCTCGCCGGACACCCCGGAAGACAAGCTGATGGAAGTGGCGCTCGACGCCGGTGCCGACGACGTCATCACCAATGACGACGGCAGCTTCGAAGTCGTGTGCCCGCCGAACGACCTCCAGGCCGTGAAGGAAAAGCTCGAAGCGGCAGGTCTGAAGGCCGAAGTCGCGGAAGTCACGATGAAGCCGCAAACGGAAGTGGTCTTCACCGGCGAAGACGCCGTGAAAATGCAAAAGCTGCTCGACGCGCTCGAAAACCTCGACGACGTGCAGGAAGTGTTCACCAACGCCGTCATCGAGGAATAAGATGAAAATTCTGGTTGTCGGATCGGGCGGCCGCGAACACGCGCTGGCGTGGAAGCTTGCCCAATCGCCGCGCATTCAGTTGGTCTATGTCGCACCGGGTAACGGTGGCACGGCGCTCGACGAGCGCCTGCGCAATGTGCCGATCAGCGATCCGAACGTGCTCGCCGAGTTCGCCGTGCGCGAAAGCATCGCGCTCACGGTGGTCGGCCCGGAAACGCCGCTTGCCGCCGGTATCGTCAATATCTTCCGCGCACGTGGTCTGAAGATCTTCGGCCCAACGAAGGAAGCCGCGCAGCTCGAATCGTCGAAGGACTTCGCCAAAGCGTTCATGAAGCGCCACGGCATTCCCACCGCCGATTACGAAACGTTCTCCGACACCGCACTCGCCCACGCCTATATCGACGCCAAGGGCGCACCGATCGTCATCAAGGCAGACGGTCTCGCCGCAGGCAAGGGTGTGGTCGTGGCGATGTCGCTCGAAGAGGCGCACAAGGCCGTGGACATGATGCTCGCGGACAACAAGCTCGGCGATGCCGGTGCCCGCGTCGTGATCGAGGAGTTCCTGCAAGGCGAGGAAGCGAGCTTCATCGTGATGGTCGATGGCAAGAACGTGCTGCCGCTCGCCACGTCGCAAGATCACAAGCGTCTGCTCGATAACGATCAGGGCCCGAATACGGGCGGCATGGGCGCCTATTCGCCCGCGCCGATCGTCACACCGCAGATTCACGCCCGCGTGATGCGCGAGATCATTCTGCCGACCGTGCGTGGCATGGAAACCGACGGCATTCGCTTCACGGGCTTCCTGTACGCCGGTCTGATGATCGACGCGCAAGGCAACGTCAAGACGCTCGAGTTCAACTGCCGCATGGGCGACCCCGAGACGCAGCCGATCATGGCGCGTCTGAAGGGCGACTTTTCGGTGGTAGTCGAGCACGCGATTGCCGGCACGCTCGACAAGGTCGAACTCGACTGGGACCGCCGTTACGCCCTGGGCGTGGTACTCGCCGCCCATGGTTATCCGGACACCCCGCGCAAGGGCGACCGGATCTCCCAGGTGCCGGCCGAGACCGGCGATTGCGTGACTTTCCACGCAGGCACCCAGCTCGAGAACGGCGTGCTCACGGTCACCGGCGGGCGCGTATTGTGCGTGGTCGGCCTGTCCGACACCGTGCGCGGTGCGCAAAGCGTGGCGTATCAGACCGTCAATCAGATCAGTTTCGACGGCATGCAGTATCGCCACGACATCGGCAACCGCGCACTGGCGCGCAAACCGGAGTAAGGCCGGCGGCGCCTGAAGGCTTGCCCTGAAGCGCCAACCCGATCTGCCACGGCCCGGGGGACGTCAAGTTCCCCGGGCCGTTGTCGTTTGGACACCGCAGCGATGGCCGTGCGGTTTACCTCCACCTCCTAGAGCTACACCGCCGCGATTGACAAGCGCGAAGCAAGTTGGCACGCTGGCACCGCGTAGCCGCGCCACACATGCGGCACGAGCATCCGGCCAGCCCTGGCGGAATTCATTCAGTTTTCCCGACAGACCCTCGCTCGACGGAGACTTACATGTTTGATCTCGACAAACTGGTCAACGATTATCTGGTGCCGTTCGGCCTGAAAATCGCGATGGCCATCGTCATATGGATTGTCGGCGGCATCATCATCAATGTGGTTGCCCGGCTTGTGCGCGGCGCCATGACCCGCCGGGCCATCGACCCCACCCTCGTGCGCTACACCGAATCGACGCTGCGCATCGCCTTGCGCATCGCGATCATCATTTCCATCCTCAGCGTCTGCGGTATCGAGACGACATCGTTCGCCGCACTGCTCGCCGCCGCCGGCATCGCCATCGGCGCCGCATGGTCCGGACTGCTGTCGAATTTCGCCTCGGGCATTTTCCTCATCGTGCTGCGCCCGTTCAAGACGGGCGACATGATCAGCGCGGGCGGTGTTACCGGCGTGGTCGACGAGATCGGCCTGTTCGTCACCACGCTCACGACGGCCGACAATCTGCGCGTATACGTCGGCAATACGAAGGTCTTCGGCGACAACATCACGGTGTACGACGCCAACGCGTTCCGGCGCGTCGATCTGAGCGCGCAGCTTGCCCACACGGTGGACGTGCAGGACGCGATTGCACGCCTGAGGGCGCGCATCGCACAGATTCCGAATGTGATGAGCACGCCGGCCGTCGACGTCGCGATTCTGGAATTCACACCGGCCGGGCCGGTGCTCGCGGTGCGTCCGTATTGCCACAACCGCGATTACTGGCAGGTGTATTTCGATACCAACCGGGCCATTGCCGAGGTGGGTGGCACGGCCCACTGGCCGGTACCGGCACCGCGCCAGATCTTCATGCCGCCGCCCGGCGACGCCGGCAAGGCAGCGATGCCTGTCCCGTCCGCCGCAGGCGGGGCGGCACCGGCCAGCCCCCTGCCCAACGCGCCGACGCCCTGATCGCCGGGGCTTGATACAGGTCATTCGGGCGGCATCCGGCAACACCGTTTGCCGCCCCGGCCTGCCCCCGAACGCGTGGCTGCCGGTACAATCGCGGTTATTACCACGCATGGGGATGTCACAGAATGACAGCGCAAGACGCCGCACCGGCGCCGGATACCGGCGCGGTTCGCACTTATCTGCTCGGGCTTCAGGACCGCATTGTCGAGACGCTTGAGCGCCTCGACGGCAAACGTTTCCTTGCCGACGACTGGCAGCGCCCGGCCGACAGCCCTCTGCGCGGTAACGGCCGTACGCGCGTGCTCGACGACGGCAACTTCTTCGAGCGCGGCGGTGTGAACTTCTCCCACGTGGTCGGCGACAAGCTGCCGGGCTCGGCCAGCGCGTCACGCCCCGAACTGGCCGGACGCGGCTTCGAAGCCCTCGGCGTCTCGCTGGTGCTGCATCCCCGCAACCCGTACTGCCCGACCGTTCACTTCAACGTGCGCATCCTGATCGCCACCAAGCCCGGTGAGTTGCCTGCGTTCTGGTTCGGCGGCGGCATGGATCTCACGCCGTACTATCCGTTCGAAGAGGACTGCCAGCACTTCCATCAGACCTGCAAGGACGCGCTGGATCCGTTCGACACATCGTGGTATCCGCGCTTCAAGGCGTGGTGCGACGAGTACTTCTATCTGAAGCACCGCCAGGAGCCGCGTGGCATCGGCGGCATCTTCTTCGACGACTTCTCCGGGGGCGGCTTCGATACCGGCTTCGCGGTCATGCAAAGCGTGGGCGACGCCTTCCTCGATGCTTATGTGCCGATCATCGAGCGCCGCCGCGGCATGCCGTACGGCGAGCGCGAGCGAGATTTTCAGGCACACCGCCGCGGCCGTTACGTCGAATTCAATCTGGTCTGGGATCGCGGCACGCACTTCGGCCTGCAATCGGGCGGACGCACCGAATCCATCCTGATGTCGATGCCGCCGATCGTGAAATGGCACTACGACTGGAAGCCCGCGCCGGACACGCCGGAAGCGAAGCTCTATACCGACTTCCTCGTGCGCCGCGAGTGGGTGTGAAGGCCAGCCACGCATGACTCACTCTTCTCCGGCAGCACCGCGAACGCCCCATATGCCGCCCTCTGGCTCGATCCGGCGCATTGGCGTGCTGGGCGGCACATTCGATCCCATTCACACCGGCCATCTCGCGCTGGGCGCGCTTTTCGCCCGCACGCTCGCCCTGGACGAACTGATCCTGATGCCAGCGGGCCAGCAACCGCAAAAGCAAGGCAGTACCCCGGCCGGGCACCGGCTGGCGATGACGCGTCTGGCCGCCGAGTCGCTCGCCGCCGAACTGGCGCGCACGCAACCGTCCACGCAACTGATCGTCAGCACGCGCGAGATCGAGCGCGCGGGGCCGAGCTACACCGTCGATACGCTGCGCGAGATTCGCCACGATGCCGGTGCGCAGGCGTCGCTGTCGCTGCTCATCGGCTCCGATCAACTGGTGCGTCTGGACACATGGCACGCCTGGCGCGAGTTGTTCGAATACGCCCACGTGTGCGCAGCGGCGCGGCCCGGTTTCAACCGCGATACGGCCTCGCCGGAACTGCGTCAAGTCTTCGTCGAACGGGAAAGATCCGCGCTCGGGGTACAATCCACGCCATGCGGCGGTATCCTGATCGACGACTCACTCGCTGTCGATATATCCGCCACCGAGTTGCGCGCCACACTGGCGCACGCGCCAGACACGGCCACGCCCCCGGCGAACCTGCCCGAACCCGTGTGGCAGTACATCCGCGCGCAACACCTGTATCGCGCTTGACGGCCCCTTCGCGGGCCGCTACTTCGCACTCCCTGTTTCACCCAAAAGACGCACTATGGATATTCGTAAACTGCAGCGCCTGATCGTCGACGCCCTCGAAGACGTCAAGGCCCAAGACATCAAGGTGTTCAACACCTCGCACCTGACCGCCCTGTTCGACCGTGTGGTCATCGCGAGCGGCACCTCCAACCGTCAGACCAAGGCACTTGCCGCGAGCGTACGCGACAAGGTCAAGGAAGCCGGCGGCGATATCGTTAGCATGGAAGGCGAAGATGTGGGCGAATGGGTGCTCGTCGACACGGGCGATGCCATCGTGCACATCATGCAACCGGCCCTGCGCCAGTATTACAACCTCGAAGAGATCTGGGGCGAGAAGCCGGTACGCCTGAAGGCCGCCGGGACCAAGGCCGGCGCCAAAGCCAGCGCGCAAGACGACGAAGAGGACGAGGACGACACGCTCGAGTCCCCGGCACCCGCTCGCCGCAAGGCCAAGTAAGGCCCAGCACGCGATTCAGCCGTCATGCGTCTGTTCATTCTTGCCGTCGGGCACAAGATGCCCGGTTGGATCGAGACCGCCTTCGCCGAGTACGCCAAGCGCATGCCGCCCGAGCTGCGCATCGAACTCAAGGAAATCAAGCCGGAGCAACGCTCCAACTCCCGCACGGCCGAGACGGTGATGGCCGCCGAGGCGCAGCGTATCGATGCGGCCCTGCCGCGTGGCTGTCGCCTGGTATGCCTCGACGAGCGCGGGCAGGACCTCACCACGATGCGCCTGGCCCAATCGCTCACCGCCTGGCAACAGGACGGGCGCGATGTGGCCTTCGTGATCGGCGGCGCCGACGGGCTCGACCCTGCCCTCAAAGCGCGCGCCGATACCCTCATTCGCTTGTCGAGCCTGACGATGCCCCACGGCATGGTGCGCGTGCTGCTTGCCGAGCAGCTCTACCGCGCGTGGAGTATCAACGCCAATCATCCCTATCACCGCGTCTGAGCACGTCCGGGCGCGCGTGACGGGAAAATAAGTCATCCGTAAGTCAAGGCATCTTGTGCGGTGCAATGCCGCGTTGTATCCGGCGGGCAATGGCCCGTATCGCCTTGTCGGACAGTCCATCTCCGAGGGCTGTCAATCCCCCCAGACGTTCCCGTGCAACACGCATTGTGCGCCGCGAGTGGAAAAAACATGGCAGCGTGATAGTCTACCCGGCGCTACACGGTTCGCACCGCGAACAACTGGACTTCTCGTGAACCATCGGAGATTGGCATGAAGCAACCTTCCCTGCGCAGTATCGCCCTGGCCGGCGTTGGCGCTGTCATGGCGCTCGGCACGAGCACCTCGGCCCTGGCCGCTACCGAGATTCAGTTCTGGCACTCGATGGAATCGGCCCTCGGCGAGCGCGTCAACCAGATCGCCAACGATTTCAACGCGTCGCAGAGCGACTACAAGATTGTCCCGATCTACAAGGGCAACTACGAGCAGGGTCTGGCGGCGGGTATTGCCGCCTTCCGCGCGGGCAACGCGCCGGCCATTCTTCAGGTGTACGAAGTCGGTACGGCCACGATGATGCAGGCCCAGAAGGCCGTGAAGCCGGTGTGGCAAGTCATGAAGGACGCTGGCGAGCCGTTCGAGGAGTCGGCCTTCGTGCCGACTGTGGCGAGCTACTACGCCGACAGCAAAACCAATCACCTCGTGTCGATGCCGTTCAACAGCTCGACGCCGGTGCTGTACTACAACAAGGATGCCTTCAAGAAGGCCGGCCTCGATCCGAACACCCCGCCGAAGACCTGGGCCGACGTGAAGTCGGACGCCCAGAAGCTCAAGGCGGCCGGTCTGTCGTGCGGCTTCACCATGGGCTGGCAAAGCTGGACGCAGCTCGAGAACTACAGCGCATGGCATGCCCTGCCGTTCGCCACGAAGAACAACGGCTTCGACGGTCTTGACGCCAAGCTGAGCTTCAACGGCCCGCAGCAGATCAAGCACATCCAGTTCCTGGCCGACATGGCCAAGGACGGCACGTTCACGTACGTGGGCCGTAAGGATGAAGTGACCTCGAAGTTCTACAGCGGCGACTGCGGTATCGCGATGACCACCTCGGGTGCCCTCGCCAACATCGCCAAGTACGCCAAGTTCAGCTATGGCGTGGGCATGATGCCGTACGACGCCGACGTGAAGGGTGCGCCGCAGAACGCCATCATCGGTGGCGCCAGCCTGTGGGTGCTCGCAGGCAAGTCGCCGGCCGAGTACAAGGGCGTGGCCAAGTTCCTGAAGTACCTCGCTTCGCCGGCCGTGGCTGCCAAGTGGCATCAGGACACCGGCTACCTGCCGGTCACGAAGGCCGCCTACGAACTGACCGAGAAGCAAGGCTTCTACGCGAAGAATCCGGGCGCCGACATGGCCATCAAGCAGATGCTCAACAAGCCGCCTCTGCCGTTCACGCGTGGCCTGCGTCTGGGCAACATGCCGCAGATCCGCACGGTGATCGACGAGGAACTCGAAGGCGTGTGGAGCGGCAAGCAAACGCCTAAAGCGGCGCTGGACAAGGCGGCATCCCGTGGCGACGATCTGCTGCGCCGCTTCCAGAAGCAGGGCAGCTAAGCGGCCCCCAACGTACGGTGACGCGCGCAACGCGGGCCAATCGCCTGTGTTCGCAGTGCGAATCGTGACGTTACAATGACACCACCCGGCCCGCCGTCAACGCGGGCCGGGTTGGTTTTTTTTTGGTCACTACGTTTATGGCGCAAAACTCCAGAGAACGCCCCCGCTTCGGAACCAGTTGGCTGCCCTACGCGCTCGTCGCGCCGCAGCTCCTCATCACCGCCGTGTTCTTCCTATGGCCCGCAGGCGAAGCCCTGTGGCAATCGACTTCGGCACAAGACGCCTTCGGGCTGTCCAGCGAGTTCGTCGGACTCGATAATTTCAGTGCGCTGTGGCGCGATCCGCTTTACCTCGCGTCGTTCCGCACCACGATGATCTTCAGTGGCCTGGTAACGGTCTGCGGGCTGGTCATCTCGCTGCTGCTCGCCGCGATGGCCGACCGCGTCACGCGCGGCAAGCGCGCCTATCAGACGTTACTCATCTGGCCCTACGCAGTTGCGCCTGCCATTGCGGCCGTGCTGTGGGCATTCCTGTTCAACCCGAGTATCGGTCTCGTCACCTACGGGCTGGCAAAGCTCGGCATCCAGTGGAATCACGCGCTCAACGGCGGTCAGGCCATGTTCCTCGTCGTGCTCGCCTCCATCTGGAAGCAGATCAGCTACAACTTCCTGTTCTTCTACGCCGGGTTGCAAGCGATTCCGCGCTCACTCGTGGAAGCCGCCGCCATTGACGGCGCAGGTCCGGTCCGGCGCTTCTTTGGGCTGGTATTGCCGCTGATTTCGCCGACGACGTTCTTCCTGCTCGTGGTCAACCTCGTGTACTCGTTCTTCGACACGTTCCCGGTGATCGATGCCGCGACCGGCGGCGGTCCGGGCCAGTCGACCATGACACTGATCTACAAGATCTACTCGGAAGGCTTCAAGGGGCTCGACCTCGGCAGCTCGGCTGCCCAGTCGGTGGTACTGATGGCGATCGTCATCGTGCTCACGGTCGTGCAGTTCCGATTCATCGAACGCAAGGTGCAATACGCATGATCGAGAACCGTCGCGGCCTGGATATCTTCTGCCACGTCATGCTGATCGTCGGCGTGTTGCTGGTGGTTTTCCCGCTCTACGTGGCGTTCGTCGCCGCCACCATGAACGAGCAGGAAATCTTCTCCGTCCCTCTGTCGCTCGTCCCGAGCACGCACCTGCTCCAGAACCTCTCCACGGTGTGGGGTCAGGGCACGGGCGATACGGCCATGCCATTCGGGCTGATGCTCGGCAACAGCCTGTTCATGGCGCTGGTCATCACGATCGGCAAGATCTCGGTGTCGATTCTGTCGGCCTTCGCCATCGTGTATTTCCGGTTCCCGTTGCGTAATCTGTTCTTCTGGCTAATCTTCGTCACGCTGATGCTGCCGGTCGAAGTGCGGATTTTCCCGACGGTGCAGGTGATCTCGAACCTCGGGCTCATCAACAGCTATATGGGTCTGACCGTGCCGCTCATCGCCTCGGCCACGGCCACGTTCCTGTTCCGGCAGTTCTTCATGACGCTGCCCGACGAACTCGTCGAAGCCGCGCGCATCGACGGCGCCGGTCCGATGCGATTCTTCTTCGACGTGGTGCTGCCGCTGTCGAAGACGAACATCGCCGCGCTGTTCGTCATCACCTTCATCTATGGCTGGAATCAGTACCTTTGGCCGATTCTGGTGACCAACGCCCCGTCGATGACGACGGCCGTGGTGGGCATCAAGAGCATGATCGGCAGTGGTGACACCGCCACCCAGTGGCAACTCGTCATGAGTGCCACGCTGCTCGCCATGCTGCCGCCGCTCGCGGTGGTCCTGCTCATGCAGCGCTGGTTCGTGCGCGGTCTGGTTGATTCGGAAAAGTAATCATGGCAAATCTCAAACTCCATAGCGTCAAGAAAACCTACGACCAGACCAACTACATCCTGCATGGTGTCGACATCGACATCCAGGATGGCGAATTCGTGGTCATCGTCGGCCCGTCGGGCTGCGGCAAGTCGACGCTGCTTCGCATGGTGGCCGGCCTTGAGTCGGTGAGCGAAGGCAGCATCCTGATCGGCTCGCAGGTCGTCAATCAACTGGAACCCAAGGATCGCAACATTGCGATGGTCTTCCAGAACTACGCGCTCTATCCGCACATGGATGTGCGTCAGAACATGTCGTATGGCCTGAAGATTCGCGGTATCGACAAGAAGACCATCAACGAGCGCGTGCTCACCGCCGCGCGCATTCTGGAACTCGAACCCCTGCTCGCACGCAAGCCCCGCGAACTCTCCGGCGGCCAGCGTCAGCGCGTGGCCATGGGCCGTGCCATCGTGCGCGAGCCGGCGGTATTCCTGTTCGACGAACCGCTCTCCAACCTCGACGCCAAGCTGCGCGTACAGATGCGCCTGGAAATTCAGCGCCTGCACGCACGCCTGAAGACGACGAGCCTGTACGTCACGCACGATCAGGTCGAAGCCATGACCCTGGCCGATCGCGTGGTCGTCATGAACAAGGGCTACGCCGAACAGATCGGCACGCCGACCGATGTGTACGAGCGCCCCGCGTCGCTGTTCGTCGCGAGCTTCATGGGCTCGCCCGCGATGAACCTGCTCAAGGGACGTGTCGACTCGGAAGGCCGCACGTTCCAGGTGGACGGCGGTGGCCCGTCGCTGCGTCTGCCGCCCACCAGCATGGCGTATGCCAACCGCGAACTGGTGCTTGGCGTGCGCCCCGAGCATCTGGTGCCCGCCGAACAACATAACGGCCTGGGCGCCTTCGCGGCACAGACCAGCCTCCTCGTCGATCAGCTCGAGCTGCTGGGTGCCGACAATCTGGCGCATGGCCGTTGGGGCGATCAGCCCGTCACGGTGCGTCTGCCTCACGAGATACGCCCGGCAGCGGGCACGGTGGTACCGCTGGCCATCTCGGCGAAGACGCTGCACCTGTTCGATCGGGCGTCCGGCAAGCGAGTCGAAGCATGAGCGATACCTCCACATCTGCCCATCTATGGCGCCACTGGCCTTATCCGCGCATCGTCTCGCATCGCGGTGGCGGCAAGCTGGCGCCGGAGAACACGTTGGCCGCCTTCGAGATGGGTGCCTCGCTCGGCCTGCGCATGGTCGAGTTCGACGCCAAGCTCTCGGCGGATAACGTCGTCTTTTTGCTGCACGACGACACCGTCGATCGTACGAGCAACGGTCATGGTGCGGCCGCGCAGATGACTTACGACGAGATCGCCAGGCTCGACGCCGGCAGTTGGTTCGACGAGCGCTTCATCGGTCAGGTGATGCCGACCCTCGCTCAGGTTGCCGAGCGCTGTCTGGCGCTGGGGCTGGCCGCTAACGTCGAGATCAAGCCGTGTCCGGGCCGCGAGGTCGAGACGGGCAAGCGCGTTGCCGAGGCCGTCCGGACGCTGTGGGCCGGGCATCCCCAGCCCCCGCTACTTTCGTCGTTCTCGTACGAAGCCCTCGAGGCGGCCGCCGCTGCCGCGCCCGAATTGCCGCGCGGGATGCTGTACGACGCCATACCGGCACATTGGCGCGACGATGCCCGCAAGCTCGGCACCGTCTCGCTGCACGCGAGCCATAAGCATCTCGACGGCCCGCAGGTTTCCGAGATCAAGGCAGCAGGCTTGCAGATGCTCGTCTACACGGTCAACGAGCCGGCCCGTGCGCGCGAGTTGGCCGCGTGGGGTGTGGACGCCATCTGCACCGACCGTATCGACCTGATCGGCGCCGACTTCCTCGCCGACGCTTGAGCGCGGCACTGCGGCGCACCTCGCACCCGGCGCCCGCCCGATTCGCCCCGCCCCCCGCCTGTGCTGGCGGGCGTGGACGCAAGGCGGCATAATAGGGCGTTCCCTCGCCCAGCCCACCCAGCGGCCCGGTACACGCGCTGCAAATCCCTGCAACGCCGTGCGCCGGGCTGGACGAATTCAAGCCAAGCCGCCATGCCGTACATCTATCTCGCTTCGCAAAGCCCCCGCCGTCAGGAATTGCTGCAACAGCTCGGTGTTCGTTTCGAACTGCTGTTGCCAGGGGCCGACGAAGACGCCGAAGCGCTCGAAGCCGTGCTGCCTGGAGAACCGCCTGACGATTACGTGCAGCGCGTGACCCGCGCCAAGGCCGAGGCGGCCCTCACGCGTCTGGCACGCGCCGGTCTGCCCGGCGCCCCCATTCTGGCTGCCGACACGACCGTCTGTCTGGACGGCACCATCCTCGGCAAGCCCTTCGACGACGCCGACGCGTGCGCCGTGCTCGCCCGCCTGTCGGGCACCCGCCATCGCGTGCTGACGGCCGTGGCCGTGTGCGCGGATGGGCAGATGCATCAGGCGGTCAACATCTCGCATGTCTGGTTCCGGCCGCTGCGCAGGGAGGAAATCGAGCGCTACGTCGATTCGGGAGAACCGAGGGGTAAAGCGGGCGCTTACGGCATCCAGGGCAGGGCCGCTGAATTTGTCATGCGCATCGATGGCAGCTACTCAGGCATCATGGGGCTGCCGCTATGCGAGACTGCCGCGCTATTGCGTCAGGCGGGCGTCGACTTCTGACGCGTACCGATGCCCAAGCATTTCGAGTCTGGTCGACACTATATGAACGAAGACATTCTGGTCAACATCACGCCACAGGAAACCCGTGTGGCGCTCATGCAGCTCGGTGCCGTGCAGGAATTGCACATCGAGCGCACGCTCTCGCGCGGCCTGGTCGGCAACATCTATCTGGGCAAGGTCGTGCGCGTGCTCCCGGGCATGCAATCGGCCTTCATCGACATCGGACTGGAGCGCGCGGCATTCCTGCACGTGGCCGATATCTGGCATCCGCGCACGAACAACGACACCTCCACGCCGCACCCGCAGCCGCCCATCGAGAAGACCGTTTTCGAGGGGCAGACGCTCATGGTCCAGGTCATCAAGGACCCGATCGGCACCAAGGGCGCACGTCTGTCGACGCAGATCAGCATTGCCGGGCGCACACTCGTCTATCTGCCGCAAGAGCCGCATATCGGCATCTCGCAGCGTATCGAGAGCGAAGCGGAACGCGAGGCGTTGCGCAGCAGGATTCAGGCGCTCGTGCCGGCCGACGAGAAAGGCGGCTTCATCGTGCGCACTATTGCGGAGGATGCGGACGATGCGGAGTTGGCGAACGACATCGCCTATTTGCGAAAGTCGCGGCAGACCATCGGCGAGCAAAGCACGCGCCTGCCCGCTCCCGCGCTGCTGTATCAGGATTTGAATCTCGCGCAACGTGTGCTGCGCGACTTCGTGCACGAAGAGACCGGCAAGATTCTCGTCGATTCGCGCGAGACGTTCCAGAAGCTTGCCGAATTTGCCGCGACGTATACGCCGGCGGTGCTCGGCAAGCTCACGCATTACACCGGCGAGCGTCCGCTGTTCGATCTGTACAACGTGGAGACGGAAATCGAGCGAGCGTTGTCGCGTCGCGTCGATCTGAAGTCCGGCGGGTATCTGATGATCGATCAGACCGAAGCAATGACGACCATCGACGTGAACACCGGCGGCTATGTCGGTGCGCGCAATTTCGACGACACGATCTTCAAAACGAACCTCGAGGCGGCGCTGATGATCGCTCGCCAGTTGCGGCTGCGCAATCTGGGCGGG
Source organism: Pandoraea sp. SD6-2 (assembly GCF_000389825.1). Classification (NCBI taxonomy): domain Bacteria; kingdom Pseudomonadati; phylum Pseudomonadota; class Betaproteobacteria; order Burkholderiales; family Burkholderiaceae; genus Pandoraea; species Pandoraea sp. SD6-2. The sequence continues at coordinate 98,805 of NZ_KB944452.1, forward strand.
ATCATCATCATCGACTTCATCGACATGGAAAGCGCCGAGCACCGTGACTCGGTGCTGGCCGAACTGAAGAAGGCGCTCGCGCGCGACCGGACACGCATCACCGTGAACGGCTTTTCGCAACTCGGGCTGGTGGAGATGACTCGCAAACGCACGCGCGAATCGCTCGCCCACGTGCTGTGCGAGCCGTGCGCCGTCTGTCAGGGCAAGGGACAGGTGAAGACGCCACGTACGCTGTGCTACGACATCCTGCGCGAGATTCTGCGCGAATCGCGCCAGTTCAATCCGCGCGAGTTCCGCCTGATCGCCTCGCTGGAAGTCGTCGATCTGTTCCTCGAAGAAGAGTCGCAACATCTCGCGATGCTGATCGACTTCATCGGGAAGCCGATTTCACTTCAGGTCGAATCGTCGTTCCATCAAGAGCAGTACGACATCATTCTGATGTGACGCCGTCCTAACACGCGGGCCCCACTTCATGCCCTACACGAACTACGACAATCTGGCGGCGTCGAGTGAGGCGCTGGACAAACATGCCGTCGCACGCCATTCGACCTGGGTCAGTATCTGGGTCAACATCGTGCTCACGGCGGCGCAGATCGTCATCGGCATTTTTGCCCGCTCGCAGGCATTGATTGCCGACGGCATTCACTCGCTCTCGGACATCGTTTCCGATTTCGTCGTGCTGGCTGCCGCCCGCAGCAGTGCCCGCGCGCCGGATGCCGATCACCCCTACGGTCACAGCCGCTATGAAAACGCGGCATCGCTGTTTCTGGGCGTCATTCTCCTCGTGGTTGGCGCGGGAATGTTGTGGCGCGGCATCGAGCGGCTGCTGCATCCGGAAGAGATTCCGGAAGTCCACATCGTGGCGCTCGTGGTCGCCGTGATCGTTCTGGTCAGCAAGGAAGGGCTCTTCCGCTACATGTTGCGTGCGGCCCAACGCGCACGCTCCGCCATGCTCGTGGCCAACGCCTGGCATGCGCGCTCCGACGCACTGTCGTCGCTCGTCGTGGCGTGCGGCATTCTGGGTAACCTGGCAGGGTATCGCATACTCGATCCGCTGGCCGCCGCGCTCGTGGGCCTGATGATCGGCCGCACCGGGTGGAAGTTCGGCTGGAATGCGTTGCAGGACCTCATCGATCGCGGCGTTGACGACGCCACGACCGTCACCATTCGCGAGCACCTGCTGGCCACTCCCGGCGTGCACGCCATCGACATGCTGCGCACACGGCGCATGGGCGACGAGATCGTCGTCGACGTGCACATCCTCGTCGACGCACGTCTATCGGTCTCCGAGGGGCACTACATCGCCGAGCAGGCCCGCACCGCCGTTATGCGCGAGCCGCAAATTCTCGACGTACTGGTGCACGTCGATCCGGAGAGCGACACCAAGGGCACTGCGCTACAGCAGTGGCCTGCGCGCGCAGCGGTCGTCGGCGCCGCAAACGCGCTGTGCCGTGCCAATGGGCTAGCGCTGCACGAGGTCAATCTGCACTACCTGAACAATGGGTTGGAGGCCGACGTCATCGTCGAAAGTCTGCGTGAACCTGCATGCGCAGACACTCAGGCCGTGGAAGGAGATGACGGCATGGAGCCCGCACCGCAGGCCGTCGCCGATGCGCTCGCAGCACGCTTTGCGTTGCGATATGTCCGGGTGCTGCGAGTGACGGGGGAGACGTCGGCAGTGTCGGGGGAGGCCGGCACTGCCTATCGTGAGGCCGCACGCGCAAATGCAACGGCCGCCGGTCCTGCCATCGAGTGACGACAAAGCCACGGCGGCCGGTGACGATCCGCACGGCGCCGCGCGCCGTGCGCGAGACTAGTCTTCGTGCTTGTAGTCCGAGAACGACATGCCTTGCCGATCCTTGTCCGAAACGACGGGGGTAATGCCGTCCAGCGGCCAGGGAATGGCCAGCGTGGGGTCGTCCCAGCGGATGCAGCGCTCGAACTGCGGCGCCCAATAGTCTGTGGTCTTGTACAGCACTTCAGCCGTCTCCGAGGTCACGACGAACCCATGCGCGAAGCCGGCCGGAATCCACAACTGCTTCTTGTTCTCCGCGCTCAGCACTTCCGTAACCCACTTGCCGAATGTCGGCGAGCCTTCACGAATATCGACCGCGACATCGTAGATTTCGCCGTGCAGCACGCGTACAAGTTTGCCTTGCGGTTGCTTGATCTGATAGTGCAGACCTCGCAGCACGCCGCGAGCAGAACGCGACTGGTTGTCCTGTACGAACGTGAGCGTCTCGCCCAGCGCATCGTTGAAGTTGCGCTGATTGAAGCTCTCGAAGAAGTAGCCTCGCGAATCGCCGAACACTTTGGGTTCGATGACCTTGATGGCCGGGATAGCGGTAGAAATCAATTGCATGACGGAGGTGCCGGTAGTCGGGTCGATCAGAATACGCGTTCGCGCAGCATCGCCAACAGATACTGACCGTACCCTGTTTTGGCAAGAGGTTGCGCCAGCGCCTCGATAGCGGCGGCATCGATCCAGCCGCACCGGTATGCGATTTCCTCGGGACACGCCACCTTCAGACCCTGACGGCTCTCAATCGTCTGGATGAAGGTACTCGCTTCGAGCATCGACTCATGCGTTCCGGTATCGAGCCATGCGTAACCGCGCCCCATGATCTGCACGTTAAGCTTGCCGCGCTTCAGATACTCATTGTTGACGTCGGTAATTTCCAGTTCGCCACGTGCCGACGGTTTGATCGAACGCGCAATCTCGACCACGTCGTTGTCGCAGAAGTAGAGGCCGGTCACGGCATATCGGGACTTCGGTGCCGTGGGCTTCTCGATCAGCTCGATGGCACGGCCCGAGTCATCGAACGTCACCACACCGTAGCGCTCAGGATCGTTGACCGGATAGGCAAAGACTGTCGCCCCATCGGTCTGCGCGCTCGCGGCCCCCAACAATGCCGCGAAGTCGTGACCGTAGAACAGGTTGTCGCCCAGCACGAGCGCGCAGCGATCGTTGCCGAGGAAATCCGCTCCGATCAGGAACGCTTGCGCCAGACCGTCGGGTGACGGCTGCACGGCGTATTGCAGGCTCAGGCCCCATTGACTGCCATCGCCAAGCAATTGCTCGAAACGCGGCGTGTCCTGCGGTGTCGAGATGATCAGAATGTCCCGGATACCTGCCAGCATCAGCGTGGTCAGCGGGTAATAGATCATCGGCTTGTCGTACACCGGCAGCAACTGCTTGGAGACGGCGAGTGTCGCCGGATACAGTCGCGTGCCGGAGCCGCCGGCGAGAATGATGCCCTTACGCTTGGTGCTCATGCGTGCCTCAGTCGTTCTTTTGATAGTGCGTTTCGATCCAGCGCTGGTACTCGCCCGACTGCACCTGGCGCACCCACTCGCCGTTGGCGAGATACCACTGCACCGTCTTGCGCATGCCGGTCTCGAACGTCTCGGCGGGACGCCAGCCCAGTTCGCGCTCAAGCTTGCGCGCGTCGATAGCATAGCGCCGATCGTGTCCGGGACGGTCGGTGACAAACGTGATCTGATCCGCATACGACTTGCCATCGTTACGCGGCGACAGTTCGTCGAGCAGCATACACAGATGCTTCACCACGGACAGGTTGTTCTGCTCATTCCACCCGCCGACGTTGTACACCTCGCCCAAAGCGCCCCTGGCGAGCACTTCGCGAATCGCGGAACAGTGGTCGCCAACGTACAACCAGTCGCGCACGTTGCTGCCATCGCCATAGATCGGCAGCGGCTTGCCGGCCAGCGCATTCGCGATCACCAGCGGAATGAGCTTTTCGGGGAATTGGTACGGGCCGTAGTTGTTCGAGCAGTTGGTCGTCAGTGTCGGCAAGCCGTACGTGTGATGGTAGGCGCGTACGAGATGATCGGAGCCCGCTTTCGACGCCGAGTACGGGCTGTTGGGCGCGTAAGGGGTGGTCTCCGTGAACGCCGGATCGGCCGGGCTCAGCGAGCCGTAGACTTCGTCCGTCGAGACGTGCAGAAAGCGAAAGGCATCGTGAGCTTCGCCATCGAGCGTTCCCCAATAAGCACGGGCCGCTTCGAGCATCGTGAACGTGCCGACGATATTCGTCTGCACAAAGTCTGCGGGACCATGGATCGAGCGATCGACATGACTCTCCGCCGCGAAGTGCAGCACGGCGCGTGGACGGTGCTCCGCATACAAGCGATCGAGGGCCGCGCGATCGCAGATGTCCACTTGGGCAAAGCGATGTCGCGGGTCGTGCTCGAGACTGGCAAGATTGGCCAGATTGCCCGCATACGTGAGCTTGTCGATAGTCAGTACCGGCTCGTCATGCTGCGCGAGCCAGTCCAGAACGAAATTTGCGCCGATGAATCCGGCGCCACCTGTCACAAAAATCATGGGTTTGCAGATAAAGGATTACAGGCGCGGCCTCATTTGCGCGGCACGCGTCCCATCAAGAAGAATTCGTCGTTGGGCCGCATCGAAATCGCATTTGCGATGCGGTTGGACATGCCGAAAAAAGCGGTGATCGCGGCAATGTCCCAAATATCCTCGTCGTCGAGACCGTGTTCGCGCAGCGTTGCGTAATCGTCGTCGCCCACCTCGTGGGAGCGCTCGCAAACCTTCATCGCGAACGCGAGAATCGCTTTCTGACGCGGCGTGAGGTCCGCCTTGAGATAGTTGACGGCCACCTGATCGGCCAGCAGCGGCTGCTTTTCATAGATGCGCACCAGCGCACCATGGGCGACCACGCAGTAAAGACACTGATTCACGGCGCTCGTGGCGACCACGATCATTTCGCGTTCGCCTTTGCTCAGATTGCCGTCTTTGAGCATCAGCGCATCGTGATAGGCGAAAAACGCGCGAAACTCGTCGGGGCGATGCGCCAATGTGAGGAACACGTTCGGGATGAAGCCCGCCTTTTCCTGCACTTCGTCGATACGCGCCCGGATATCGGCCGGCAGCGCGGCGAGATCGGGCACTGGGAAACGACTGATCGGCGGCTGGCTCATCGTGATCTCCTCAAATCGGGCGAATAAGGGCGAATAAGGGCGAATAAGGTCCGACGTTCGCATTGCGACGCGACGTCAGGCTTCCTGCTGCGTGTATTGAATGCGGTGCAGATGCGCGTAAAGGCCATTATGCGCCACCAGTGCCTGGTGCGAGCCCTGCTCCACGATACGGCCGTGCTCAAGCACGACAATGCGATCCGCGCGCTCGATGGTCGAGAGGCGGTGCGCGATCACCAGCGTGGTACGCCCCTCCATCAACACTTCCAGCGCAGCTTGCACATAACGCTCCGACTCCGAATCGAGTGCCGATGTCGCTTCGTCGAGAATCAGGATCGGCGCGTCTTTGTAGATCGCCCGCGCGATGGCCAGACGCTGACGCTGACCGCCCGACAGGCGCATGCCGTTGTCGCCCACCAGCGTTTCGACACCCTCGGGCATGGCCGCCACCGCTTCGGCCAGATTGGCCGCGCGCAATGCCGCCTGCACGCGTTCGGCATCGATCTCCTGACCGTAGGCCACGTTCGCCGCAACGGTGTCGTTGAAAAGCACGACGTCCTGACTCACGAACGCGATCTGGCGACGCAAATCGGCCAGTCGCAGGTCGGTCAACGCAATATCGTCGAGCAGAATCCGCCCGCCGGTCGGGTCGAAGAACCGCGGCACCAGATTGACCAGCGTCGTCTTGCCGCTGCCGGACGGCCCCACCAGCGCCACCATCTCGCCGGGCGCGACATCGAGCGAGATCCGGTCGAGTGTCGGACGCTCGCTGGCGCCGTAATTGAAGCTCACCTGATCGAACGTCACACGCCCCTTGGCGCGCTCGAGCCTGCGCTCGCCGCCAAGCGGCTCGACTTCGACGTCCATGACTTCGAAAATCAGCTCGGCAGCCGTCACGCCGCGCTGCAACGGCTGATTGACGTCCATCAGATGCTTGAGCGGGGAGACGACGAGCAACAATGCCGTGACGAATGCCGTGAAGCCGCCGACGGTCATCTCGCCCGAGGACGACTCGATCATGGCCACCGTGATGACAATGGCCAGCGCCAGAGAGGCCAGGGCCTGCGTGACCGGCTGCGCCAGGCCACCCGAGACGGTCACCCGCATGGCGTAGCCGCGCAGCGTGCTGGTCATCTTGTCGAAGCGCGACTTTTCATACGCTTCGCCGTTGTGGATCTTCACCACCTTGTAGCCGCCCACGGCTTCCTCGACCACGTACGACAGCGCGTTGGTCAACGTCTGCTGCTCGCGGTTCAGGCGGCGCAGACGCCGATTGATCTTGCCGACGAGCCAGCCGATGAACGGCAGAATCACCGCCACGACGAGCGTGAGGCGCCAGTTCAGGTAGAACAAATAGCCCAGCAGGCCGACAACGGTCAGCGAATCGCGCACGAGCGTGATGAGCACCGTGGTGAGCACGCCGAGCACCTGATTGACTTCGTAGACGAGGGCGTTGATGAGCGTGCTGGTCGTCTCGCGCTGGTAAAAGGCGGCCGGCGCATGCAGCAAACGCTCAAACATGCGCACGCGCAAGTCGAGCAGCACGCGGTTCGACACCCACGAGAGCATGTAGTTGGCTGAATACTGCGCCAGCCCGCGGATGACGGCCAGACCGATCACGGCAGCGGGTACGTACCAAAGCGTCCACGGATCGCCCCCCGAGAAGCCCTTGTCGAGCACCGGCTTGAGGACCGCCGGAATCGCCGCTTCCGTCCCGGCTACGAGCGCCATCGCGAGAACGGCTAGCAGGCCCATATGCCAATACGGCTGGAGATAGCCCAGCAGACGCCGCAAAATCGGTCCGGTGGGCTTGTGGGGTGCGCTCATGTAGGTTGGGGACGGCGGAAAAACCGCTATTCTATCGTACCGGCCAGTCTCGCCGGGACACGTCCTGAGCGGACTCGGACGCCGCCTCAAAATTCGCTACGATGCCCGCAATCCGGGGCGTCCGGCACGCCGAAGCCCGGGTGGAACCGGTATACTCCCGCCCATGGCAAGCGCACTCGAAGTCCTCCGTACCGTATTCGGCTATAACGCATTCCGCGGCGATCAAGCCGCCATCGTCGACCATGTGGCCGACGGGGGCGATGCGCTCGTCCTGATGCCGACCGGCGGTGGCAAATCTCTTTGTTATCAGATCCCGGCGCTACTGCGCGACGGCATCGGCATTGTCGTCTCGCCGCTCATCGCGCTCATGCAGGATCAGGTCGACGCCTTGCTGCAAGCGGGGGTGCGTGCCGCCTATCTGAATTCCAGTCTCAATTTCGATGAAGCACTCGATACCGAGCGCCGCGCTGCGCGGGGTGAACTCGATCTGCTCTACGTCGCGCCCGAGCGCCTGCTGACGGAGCGGTTTCTCGATCTGCTCGACCGGCTCGACGAACGCGGACAACTGGCGCTGTTCGCCATTGACGAAGCGCATTGCGTTTCTCAATGGGGGCATGACTTCCGTCCCGAATACATTCAGCTCTCGGCGCTGCACGAACGCTATCCGCGCGTGCCGCGCATCGCGCTGACCGCCACGGCGGACAACGCGACACGCGACGAGATCCAGACGCGCCTCGGCCTGACCGAAGCGCGCTTGTTCGTCTCGAGCTTCGACCGGCCGAACATTCGTTACGAGATCGTCGACCGCGACAATCCCCGCAAACAGTTGCTGGCCTTTCTCGCACGGCATCGCGGCGAGGCCGGTATCGTCTATTGCCTGTCGCGCAAAAAAGTGGAAGAAACCGCTGCGTGGCTCGAAACGCAAGGTATTCCGGCCCTGCCCTATCACGCCGGGCTCGATGCTGAGGTGCGTCGCACGCACCAGCAGCGGTTTCTGCGTGAGGAAGGGCTGGTCATGTCGGCAACCGTGGCTTTCGGCATGGGCATCGACAAGCCGGATGTGCGTTTCGTCGCGCACCTGGATCTGCCCAAGAGCCTCGAAGCCTATTACCAGGAGACGGGGCGTGCCGGGCGTGACGGTGAACCCGCAGAAGCCTGGATGACCTACGGGCTGAACGACGTCGTGGTGCATCGCAGCCGCATCGACGAGTCGAACGCTCCGGAACTGCAAAAGCGCATCGAACGCCAGAAGCTCGACGCCCTGCTCGGTTATTGCGAGGCGCCGCGCTGCCGCCGTACCGTGTTGCTGTCGTATTTCGGCGAGACGAGCGAGCCTTGTGGCAATTGCGACGTCTGCCTGAATCCGCCGGAAGTCTTCGACGGCACCATCGCCGCCCAGAAGGCGCTCTCGGCCATTCTGCGCACGGGTCAGCGCTTTGGTGCCGGGCATCTGGTCGATCTGCTGCGCGGGCGCAGCACCGACAAGATTCGACAATTCGGGCACGAAGCCCTGCCGACGTTCGGTGTCGGCGGCGAACTCGACGATCAGGGCTGGCGCGCCGTGTTCCGTCAGTTGATCGCTCACGGCATCATCGAGCCTGACAGCAGCCAGTACGGTGCACTGACGCTGAACGCAGCCGCACGCCCGGTGCTCAAGGGGGAAACCACGCTCTCGCTGCGGCGCCAGCGTCCCGCCGTCGGCAAGAAGAGCCGCTTTGCCGGCTACGCGTCGTCGCCGGCCGTCGAACTGGACCCCGCCGATCAGCAACTGTTCGACAAGCTGCGCGCTTGGCGGCAGGACATGGCCAAGACGCAGCAGGTGCCCGCATACGTTATCCTGCACGACCGGACGCTGCGTGAGCTTGCCCAACGCCGCCCGCGCCATCGCGAAGGTCTCGTCGACATCACCGGACTCGGTGAAGCCAAGATCGAACGCTACGGCGAAGCGCTCGTCGAGTTGCTCAACGCCTGAGTCGACGACGCGAGACGACTCCCACGACCTGCGGGTCCGATGCCGCCATTTCGTGAACGCTCATGATCGAAGCTACACCGCTCGCCTCCTCGTTGCCGCGTCTGCCCCTCACGGTGACGATCCTCACACGCAACGAGCGCCACAACATCGCCGAGTGCATCGCGTCGGTGCAGTCGTTAGCCTCCCAGATCGTCGTGGTCGATAACGCCAGCACGGATGGCACCGCAGACATCGCGCGCGCCGCAGGTGCCGAAGTCCACGTCACGCCCGATTGGCCCGGCTTCGGTCCGCAAAAGAATCGTGCCTTGTCGCACGCCACCCAGCCGTGGGTGCTTTCGCTCGATGCCGATGAGCGCATCACGCCCGAGTTGGCCGCCGACATTGCGACGGCGATTGGACAAGGCACTCACACGGGGTATCGCATGCCCCGCCTGTCGCAATTCCTCGGGCACTGGGTGCGGCACTGCGGCTGGTACCCCGACTACGTGGTGCGGCTGTTTCGGCGCGAGGCCGGCCGCTTCTCAGACAATCTCGTGCACGAGCGCGTGATTGTCGACGGCGAGATCGGCACACTTGCCCATCATCTGCTGCACTACAGCTATACCGAAACCCGTCAGGTCGAGGACAAGGTGCAACGCTATGCACGCGCGGGCGCGAAAGAGATGGCATTGCGCGGCAAGCGAGTCTCTGCGCTCAAGCCATGGATCAATGGCGGATGGGCGTTCGTGCGTACCTACGTGTTGCGCCGTGGGTTTCTCGATGGCGCCACCGGCGCCGCGATTGCGCGAATGAATGCGCGCAGCGCGTTCCTCAAGTACGCCCTGCTGCTGCGCGGAGACGTCTGACGCTGGCAGCAACGCCGCAACGCCCTTCAAGCAAAACGGACGCACATGGCGTCCGTTTTTTTCGACGTCGACTTTCGACGTTACTTCGCGAGCGCGCGCTTCACGCGCGATCGGAACAGCTCCCAACGCAGCTTGCCGTCATCGACGGGCTCGGGCAGGCGTCCATCGCTGCCTGCCGGCACCGGCTTGCCGCGACGCAGGTAGTAGCGGTCAAAGATGGACTGCGTCATGCCCCACTTGCGCAGGAATTGCGTGCGGCCGTCGTTCTTCACGACCTTGCCTGTGCTCTTGCACTGGAAGTGGTAGACAAGGCTCGCGCCTACGCCAACAAATCGGCGTGCCCCTGCGGCCCACATCTTCATCGAGAAATCGTTGTCGCTGCTCATGCCGGGGCTCAGCTCAGTGCTGTAACCACCGACGAGGAACCACCAATCGCGATGCACGAGCGTCGGCGGCCAGGTAGCGCCCAACCAGTCGGGCTTGGCGTAGGTCGGCACCGCAGCAAGTAACCCCGCTTCGTCGAAGGTATCGACGTCACGACCGAAATCGTGCACGAGCACACACGGATTGTGGGTGTCGACCGGCTCGATCATGGTGCCCGAGAGCATGAAAGCCTTGTCGGGCATGGCTTCGGCGCGCGCTATCAGCGCACTGTCCCAACCGGGGCAACAGTACATGTCGTCGTTCAGATACACGATGTACTTCTCGCGTGCGAGCGCTGCCGCCTGATTCACGGCGTAGCAAATACCGATATTGTCCGGCGACGCCGTATGCTCGATCCCCTCGGCCCGCACCCACTCGAGCGAGCCGTCCGACCCATCGTTCACGTGGACGATGATCTGATGCTGATGGCGCGAATTCTGGCGAATGCTGCGCACGCATAGCTGCAGCAACGCGAGGTTGTTCCACGTCGGAACGATGATGGAGAACATCCGGGTTTCCTTGTTGTACCGAATAGCAGACAGCATCGGGGCGGTGTCATGCGACGCCGGGCCACTTCGCTCGCTATCAATAGATGATCTGTACCGAGTCGGGTGTCAGCCACTGGCGAAGTTCGCCAAGCAATTCGTCGCCCGGCTGTACTTTCCAGTCGTCGCCCAAGCGTGACTCACATTCGGCGTCCGGTCGGCGGTACACGATGTGCACCGGCAAGCCGCTTTGCTTGTCATCGTCGCCGCTGCCATTGCCGTTGCCATTACGGCGACCGAAGCCTCCGCCCCCTCCTCCGCCACCGTTGAAGCCACCTCCGCCATTGAAGCCGCCCCCCCCCGAACTCGCGGTAGCCGCCACGCGGTACATCGTGCAATGCGGTTGCAGGGTGGCACGCAGGCGCGTCCAGTCTGCATTACCGTTGAACGACAGCTTGAGTGCGCGAGCGAAGCGCGCACGCGCACGGCCGAGGTCCATCAGACTTTCGGTGGTGAAACGCAAGCCGCCCGTAAAGCTGTCGGGCCGTGCATTGCCCTGCACGATCAGCAGTTCGTCCTCCTTGAAGAGGTGCTTGTTCGCCTCGAACTGCTCGTTGAAGATCGTCACTTCGAGCGTGCCCGTGCCATCGTCGAGTTGTACGATCAGCATCTTGCCGCGCTGGGTCATCATCGTGCGCAGGCTGGAAATCACCCCGGCGACAAGCCTGTCGCGCCCCTCGGAGAGATCACGGATACGCGTGCGCACGAAGCGGCGCACTTCGTCCGAGTACGAATCGAACATGTGGCCCGACAGATAGAAGCCGAGCGCCTGCTTCTCTTCCTGCAGCTTGCGCTTGTCGGTCCACGCCGGCTCATCGGCCAACTCCAGCGGCGCTTGCAGACTTTCATCACCGAGATCGAACAGGCTCACCTGATTGGCCGCAGCACTCGCTTGTTCGGCGGCTTCCATCGCCATCGGCACCGAGGCCATCAACTGCGCACGATTCTCGTGAATGCTGTCGAAGGCACCGGCGCGAATCAGCGCCTCGATCGTGCGGCGATTCACCACGCGGCGGTCGATCCGAGCGCAGAAGTCGAACAGATCGGTGAACGGCTTGCCTTCGCGGGCACGCAGAATTTCTTCGATCGCCGACTGACCGCTCCCCTTGATGGCGCCCAGGCCATAGCGCACGGTTTTCGAATCGGCCGGCTCGAAGCGATAAGCGGAAACGTTGACGTCCGGCGGCAATACGCCCAGCCCGTTGACGCTGGACAGACAGTCTTCGTAGAGAATCTTGACCTTGTCCGTGTCGTCCATGGCCAAGCTCATATTGGCGGCCATGAATTCGGCAGGATGGTGCGCCTTGAGCCAGGCGGTGTAGTACGCGAGCAGTGCGTACGCGGCCGCGTGCGACTTGTTGAAGCCGTAGCCTGCGAACTTCTCCATCAAGTCGAAGATTTCGTCCGACTTTTCACGGGTGAGTCCATTTTCGGCCGCCCCCTTCGCGAAAATCTCGCGGTGCTCGGCCATCTCCTCGGCCTTCTTCTTACCCATCGCGCGACGCAACAAGTCAGCGCCGCCGAGCGAGTAACCGCCGATGATCTGCGCCATCTGCATCACCTGCTCCTGATAGACCATGATGCCGTAGGTCTCCTGGAGCACCGGCTCGACGCGCGGATCCGGGTATTCCACCTTCTCGCGGCCGTGCTTACGGGCGCAGAAGCTCGGGATCAGGTCCATCGGGCCGGGTCGATACAACGCCACCAGCGCAATAATGTCCTCGAACCGGTCAGGCTGGGCATCCTTCAACATGCCCTGCATGCCGCGGCTTTCCAACTGGAACACGGCCACCGTGTTGGCTTTCTTGAGGATGCTGAACGCTGCAGGGTCGGTGAGCGAGACCTGATCGAGCGACCAGTCAGCCATCTCCGGGTGCAGGCGTTTGATGTAGCGCTCGGCCCAGTTCAGGATCGTGAGCGTTGTCAGCCCCAAGAAGTCGAACTTCACAAGGCCGACGGCTTCCACATCGTCCTTGTCGTACTGGCTCACCACGCCGCTGGCATCTTCGCCGCTGCCCTGGGTGTACAGCGGGCAGAAATCCGTCAGCTTGCCCGGCGCGATCAACACACCACCCGCGTGCATACCGACGTTACGCGTGAGACCCTCGACGCGTTGCGCCAACTCGATCAATTGCTTGACTTCGTCTTCGGTCTGAAAGCGCTCGGCGAGTTGCGGCTCCTCCTTGAGGGCATCGTCGATGGTGACGTGCTTGCCCGGTTTGAACGGAATCAGCTTGGAGATGCCGTCGACGAAGTTATAGCCCAGATCGAGCACACGACCGACGTCACGCACCGCCGCCTTGGCGGCCATCGAGCCGAAAGTCGCGATCTGGGAGACAGCGTCCGCCCCGTACTTTTCCTTAACGTACTGAATGACGCGATCGCGCCCATCCTGACAGAAGTCGATATCGAAGTCAGGCATCGAGACGCGTTCCGGATTCAGGAAGCGCTCGAACAGCAGGTTGTACTTGAGTGGATCGAGGTCGGTGATGCGCAACGCGTAAGCGACCAGCGAACCGGCGCCCGAACCGCGGCCCGGGCCAACGGGCACGCCGTTGTTCTTCGCCCACTGAATAAAGTCGGCCACGATCAGGAAGTAGCCGGGGAAGCCCATCTTGATGATCGTGCCGGTCTCGAAGTCGAGCCGCTTGTAATAATCGGGACGCTGCTTGTCGCGCTCCGCCTCGTCGGGGAACAACTGCGCGAGACGTGTCTCGAGCCCCTCCTTGGACAGATGCACGAGGTAGTCGTCGAGCGACATGCCGTCCGGCGTGGGAAAGAGCGGCAGCTTCGGCTTGCCGAGTTCAAGCGTCAGGTTGCAGCGCTTGGCGATCTCGACGGTATTGGCCAGCGCGGAGGGCACATCCTCGAACGCGGCGAGCATGTCGTCCTGCGTCCGAAAACTCTGGTCCTGCGTGAAACGGCGCACACGGCGTGCGTTGCCCAGCATCTCACCTTCCGAAATACACACGCGTGCTTCGTGCGCGGTGAAATCGTCGGCCGTCATGAACTGGATCGGATGCGTGGCAACGACGGGCAGCCCGGCTTTCGCCGCCAACTGCACCGCCTGTTGCACGTAGGTCTCCATACCCGCCTGACCAGTGCGCTGCAACTCGATATAAAACCCGCCCGGGAACACCCTCGCCCAGTGCTTCGCGCATTGCAGCGCCAGCTCGGGATTGCCTGCCGCCAGCGCGGCGCCGATATCGCCCATCTGCGCGCCGGAGAGCGCCAGCAGACCGCGCGCGAGCCCGTCGGCCTGAAGCCACGACGGCTCGATCTCCGCCCGACCGCGCCACTGATTGCCGAGCCACGCCTTGGACAGCAACTGACACAGGTTCAGATAGCCTTCCTTGTCGCGCGCAAGGAGCAACAGTCGCGACGGCTTGTCGCGATCGGCCGGATTCGTGATCCAGGCGTCGCAGCCGATGATCGGCTTGACGCCCTTGCCGCGGGCTTCCTTGTAGAAACGGATGGCGCCGAACATGTTCGCGAGGTCGGTCAGCGCGAGCGCGCCCTGACCGTCCTTGGCGGCGGCCTTGACGACGTCGTCGAGCCGCACGATGCCATCGGCGATCGAGTATTCGGAATGGAGACGGAGGTGGACGAAGCGAGGTTCTGACATGGGCGGTATTGTAACGCGCCGCCCCCGCATAGCGGGCTTCGCTTCACGAAACGTCCGGCGTTTCCCCGCATTTCGGATACCTCCGGGCAGGCACTAGGAATTTTTCCGTATCGGACCTGAGATGCCGTCCGATTTGGCGAAATCCGGTGTCAAATCAAAGTGCTTCGGGGCCGAATCGGCGATAATGGCGGTTTATTGCTTCACGCTTTTGCGAAATCTTGTTGCCATGTCTATCGTCAATATCGCTGCGTACAAGTTCGTCACGCTCGACGACATCGCGACCCTGCGTCCGGCCCTGCTCGAACGCTGTCAGGCGCTCGACCTGAAGGGCACCATCCTCCTCGCACCGGAGGGCATCAACCTGTTTCTGGCGGGTTCGCGCGAGGCGATCGACGCCTTCCTCGCCGGTTTGCGCGCCGACGCCCGGTTTGCCGATCTCACGGTCAAGGAAAGCCTCTCGGAGACACAGCCGTTCCGCCGGATGCTGGTGCGCCAGAAGAAAGAGATCATCACGATGAAGATGCCGGTCATCAAGCCGGCAGACGGCCGTGCGCCCGGTGTCGACCCTGCCACGCTCAAACGCTGGCTAGATGCCGGCCAGGACGACGAAGGCCGCCCGGTCGTGATGCTCGACACGCGTAATGACTTCGAGATCGATGTCGGCACGTTCGACGATGCCATCGACTATCGCCTGACGAAGTTCTCGGAATTCCCCGACGTCATCGCCGCACACCGTGAAGACTTCGAGGGCAAGACGATCGTGTCTTTCTGCACCGGCGGCATTCGTTGCGAGAAGGCGGCGATCTACATGCGCGATATCGGGCTTGAACACACGTATCAGCTCGACGGCGGCATTCTCAAGTACTTCGAGGACGTGGGCGGTGCGCACTATCAGGGCGACTGCTTCGTGTTTGACTATCGCACGGCACTCACCCCCGACCTCGCACCATCGACGACCAAGCAGTGCTTCGCCTGCCGTGCCGTGGTGACAGCTGCGGATCAGCAAAGCCCCGATTACGTCGAAGGCGAGCATTGCCCCGCGTGCGTCGGCAGCCGGCCCGCCGCCAACGCGCCGGAAAGCACCGTCACCGCCACCACGTCCGCCTGAGCACGCCGGTGGCCCACGCTTCGGCGCACGACGCCACGCCGCCCGCCGCCGACCCTGCCCCCCGTTATCGAGGGCGTTTCGCGCCCTCGCCGACCGGGCCGCTGCATCGCGGCTCGCTCGTTACCGCGCTGGCCAGTTGGCTGGACGCCCGAGCGCATGACGGTGTCTGGATCGTCCGCATGGAAGACCTGGACGAACCGAGATGTGTGCCAGGCGCGGCCGAAGACATTCTCGCCACCCTGACGCGCCTGGGCCTGCATTCGGATGAGCCCGTCGTCTGGCAAAGCCAGCGGCACGGCCTGTATGAACAGGCGCTCGCCTCGCTCACGGCTCTCGGACTGGTATATCCCTGCGGTTGCACGCGACGCGAAATCGCCGACTCGCTCACGCGCGTGCATGCCCGTCACAGCACGCTCGCCTATCCTGGCACCTGCCGCGACGGCCTGCACGGCAAGACGGCACGCGCGTGGCGTCTGCGGGTGCCGGACGGCGACGCGGCCCGCATGCGCTTCGAAGATCGCTGGATGGGCACGCAAACGCAGGATCTGGCAACGGAGGTCGGCGACTTCGTGCTCAAGCGCGCCGATGGTCAGTGGGCGTACCAGTTGGCCGTGGTCGTCGACGATCAGGCGCAAGGCATCACCGATATCGTGCGTGGCGAAGATTTGCTGGACTCGACGGCACGTCAAATCTATCTGCAAGCCTGCCTCGGTGCGCCGACGCCGCGCTATCTGCACGTACCGCTGGTCATGGCCGACGACGGCGAGAAGCTGAGCAAGCAGAACGGCGCGGCGCCGCTCGTTCTGGATACGCCTGACGCCGTGCTTGCCGCCCTCAAGGACGCCGCCACGCATCTCGGCTTACCGGCGTCGCTCGCCAACGTCTCTCACCGCGAGGACTTCTACGCCGCTGCAACGCAGGCATGGCGCGAGCAGCGCGGGCGCTGAAACCCCACCCCTCGCCATTGCGCTCTCCCAATGAAACTCGCAAGCTCGCGCTCGCAGAAGCCGATGCTCGCGTTCATGAGCGATGCACGCAGGCTCATCGTGCCAGGTCGTTGGCGCAACGATGCGTCCCGCTCATTCATACAGCCAGCGCGCCACCCTCCGAGTGATGCGCGGCATAAGGACATAGGTCATCAGTCCCACCACAGCGGCGGCCACCGCCAAGTGTTCCAGGAAGGTATTGCCGAGCCAGGGCCACCATTGCGCCAGCCAGCGAACCGGAATCGGCACCAGCATCGTGAGCGGGAAGATCACTGACAGCGTCAGCAGGAACTGCTTGTAGCGCTTGGCTGGCTTCTGTCCCGGCTCCGGGTGGAACCAGAACTCCAGCCCCGTGACTGTCTGGCGCTGCTCGTCGCGCGACAGCAAGGGCATCACCTCGCCCAGCAACGTCTGCCGCGCAGCCGACTGGAACCAGTCCTCCGCATGCGGCAGCGAGTCGAAGCGCAGGGTCACAGTGTAGAGCGTAGCGCCGGGCGCGGGACGGATGATGAGCACGCCGCGGTGCCCCGGGAAGCGCTCTGCGATGGGCACGACGCGCTTGAGCCACTGCTCGTAGGCTGCGACGGCCTCGGGGCGCACATGGTGCCGGATGACTGCCGTCACGCTCTCCGGGTGCGGCAGGCTGCGGGCCGACAGGTCGTCGAGCGAGGCCTTGCGCAGCGAGGGGTCGCGCGGCTCGACGGACGGGGGGGCTTCTTCAGGGTGCATGAAAATCTCTTCGGGTCGTTCAGACGAAACGCGGGATAGGTCCATTCTGTGGCGTCGTGTCGTCGCCCAGATCCAGCATGACGCGGTCAACGTAGCACCAGCCCCACCCCTCGGGTGGGTCATAGCCCTCGATGATAGGGTGGCGGGTCTCGTGGTAGTGCGCACTGGCGTGGCGGTTGGGCGAGTCGTCGCAACACCCCACGTGGCCGCAGGTGCGGCACAGCCGCAAATGCACCCAGGGACTGCCGGACTTCAGGCATTCCTCACAACCCAGTGCACTGGGCGTGACGCGGTGGATGCTGGCGGTATGAGTGCAGCGACGGGGCATGGCGACTCTCCTCAAAAGGTTGCAAGGTGCTGGTGGATGAAAGCCACGGCCATAGCGCCTTCACCGACGGCCGATGCGGCGCGCTTCAGAGACCGAGCAAGGCACGGCCTTCGTCGGCCAGTAAATCATGCGTCTCGGGGTGCGCGCGCATGTAGGCCGCGAATACAGGGCATTGCGGAACGACGCGCAGACCACGCTCGCGCGCGGAGGCCAGCCCCGCCAGCACCAGTTGGCGCGCAATGCCCTGCCCCTGCAGCGCCTCGGGCACCAGGGTGTGGACGAAGGTGATGACATTGCCCTCCAGCGAGTAGATGGCAACCGCACGCTCGCCTTGCGACACGTACTCGAAGCGATGCTTCGCAGGGTTGTCCTGAACCGAAGGGGGCGTGGAGGAAGTGGTCATGGTAAGTCCTTGATGTGGGGTGCGGCAGTTCAGGTACCGACCACGAGGCCAACGGCACCGATCACCAGCGTCTACGGTACACCGATTTTCTGCGCCATGAGGCGCCAGTCCATGCTGCCAGCGGTCATCGTGCCGTTGAATACCGTGAGGTACACAGTCGGCCTCGCCCACGCACCCAGTTCGGCAGAACGGCCTGGAAGCCCAACCCGAACTCGATGCCGCCGACGACCAGCAGCCACTGCTGTGTGCCCGGCGAAATGAACATTGGAACAGTGCCAAGCCCATTGCAGCAGACGACGCCACCGCCAGGACCGCGCTCAAGACAAGACATGGCGTTCACGCCGGGAAAGTTGCAGTGGAGGCGGTGTCCGACGCAGCAATGCGCATGATCTGGTTGCCCAAGCGCACACCCCAGTCGGTCATGGCAATGCCTTCACTCAGTTGTCCCGCCTGCCAGGCCGCCAGTGCGGCATCGATGTCCGTGCTCGTGCTGTCACGCAGCGCCGTCGCCAGCGCCACCGCATTGGCGGCGGCTTTCGCGGTGCCGCCGGCAGTGTGCGGACGGGGCACGAAAGCCGCGTCGCCCAGCAGGACCGCCCGGCCCGACACCATGCGCGGAGCCTGCAAATCAAGAATTGCCTGCAGGAAAGGATCCAGCGTGGCCGCGACGAGTTGCTGGAACTGTGGCGCGAGCTGTTCACGCGATTGCTGATGCAGCCAGGCTGCATCAGCATCCTTCACGGTGCCGGGCGGCAGGGAAAACGCGTGGCGCACGCCGTGGCGGTCGGTCAGCAGGCGCGACAGTGCATCGTCCTGCGGCACCTTCACGTACCAAACCCAGTTCCAGCGGCGTCGGCCAGGCGCCGTCGCCTCGTCCTCGCCGGGCACCAGGTAAGCGAGCAGCAGGTGATCCGGGCCTTGCTGGAAGGCGAAGTTGCCGCGCAGCACGTCCGCGGCTTCTCCGGTCAGGGCGCCCTCTTCGAGCAGACCGCGCCATGCTACGTAGCCCGCATAACGGGGTGCGAGACCGGGCAGCATTTGCTGCCGCACAGCCGAGCGCGCGCCGTCCGCACCGATGAGCAGGTCGCCCGTTTCCACGCGCCCGTTGGCGAAGTGGGCATGAATGCGCTCGCCGTCCTGCTCGAATCGCATGAACTGCTCGCCATGGTGATAGGCCGAGGCGGGCAAGTGGCGCTTCATCGCGGCATACAGCATGCTCCACGAGGTCTGCGTCTGCGGCATCCAGGTGCGCTGCACCACCTCACCGCTACGGTCCAGGAAGATTCGGTCACCCGAGCGCACGCCCAGTTGTCTCTGCGTCTTAACGCCCGCGAACTGGAACGCGCGCACCACGTCGCCCTGCAGCACGATGCCGCCGCCACGACTGTCAAGCTCGTGAGGGGAGCGCTCGAAGATATCGACCTGCCAGCCGATGGCTTGCAAGGCCGTGGCGGTGAACAGGCCGCCGACGGAGCCGCCGATGATGATGGCGCGGGGTGAGTTGCGATCGGAATGTATGACTGGCATGGGGGGGTCTCCTCAGGTGGGCGTCTCAAACGGCAGGCACTACGGCGCATTGCGCAGCGGCTTGCCGAAGCGCTTGTATTAGGGTCGAGGAAGGCTGTGCGCCGCTGATGGACGTGTTGCCGATACGCAAGGTGGGCACTGAGCGCACACCGTTGGCTTGCGCCTGGCGTTCCGCTGCCACGACCTCGCGCTCCCCGGCCGGTGAGTCCAGGAAGTCGCGAGCCTCCTTCGCATCGAAGCCAGCCTGCCCCGCCAACGTGGCCAATACGTCGGCCTTGCCAATGTCCCGCCCCTCGGAGAAGTAGGCGTGGAACACGGATTCGAAAAGCGCCTCAGTCCTGGCGGCGTCGCCCCGACGGGTGGCGTAGACCATTAGCCGATGGGCCAGGCGCGTGTTTGGCGTCATGGTTACGCGGTCGTAGTGAAATGCGACGCCCGCGTGCTGGCCGGCCAGGGTCACGTCGGCATCCATCGCCTGCGAGCGTGCCCAACTGCCGAACTTGGCGCTGCGGTAGGCCTTCCGGTCTGCGCCTTCCTTCGGCATCCCAGGGTTGAGTTCATAGGGCACGTAGCGGATAGAGACCGCTGTGTCCGGCATCTGCGCCAGGGCCGCTTGCAGATGCCGGCGGCCGATCCAGCACCAGGGGCAGATGAAGTCGTAGGTGATTTGAATCTCGACGGACGGCATGGTGAAAATCCTTGCGTTGGTGTTGTCGTGAGATTAGGCTTTGCGCTGGCTAATGAGAATTCTTTGAATTTGCAACGTGAAATTGCAAAAAACGCAAAGATAGAAGATGAACAAATTGCAAGCTCTGCGCGCCTTCGTGGACGTGGCGGAATCGGGCGGCTTCTCCAAAGCTGCGCGGCGGCTGGGTGTGGCCACGTCGTCGGTGACCCGGTTGATCGATGGCCTGGAGGCGTCGCTGGGCGCGGCGCTGCTGACCCGCTCCACACGTCGCGTGACGCTCACCGATGCAGGCGCGGCCTACCTGGAGCAAGTTTCACAGGTGCTGTCCGATCTTGACGAGGCCGACGGCAGCGTGTCGGATGCGGGAGGGGAAGCGGTCGGCCCGCTGCGAGTATCGCTGCCGGTCACGTTCGCGCGCGTGTGTCTGGCGCCGCACATTCCGGGCTTCCTGCGCGAACACCCGCGCGTGTCGCTGGATCTGGTGCTTTCCGATGCCTACGCCGATCTCGCCGCCGAGCGCATCGACGTAGCAGTACGCATCGGCGCTCCGGCCAATCAGCCCCAGCTCATCGTGCGCCATCTGGCCGAGCATCGCCGCTACGTTGTCGCCAGTCACGGGTATCTGGAGCAGCGTGGGATGCCGGCTTCGCCCGCAGAATTGAGCGCGCACGAGTGCCTGCGCTTCGCCTATCAGGCCGGGCCGCAGCGTTGGTCATTCCGGCAGGGCAGCACCGTGCAGCATGTGGAAATTCAGGGGCGCTTGGCGGCCAACAGCGCGGATATGCTGCGCGAGGCCGTGCTGGACGATCTGGGCGTTGCACTGCTGGCCGAATGGCTGGTGCAGGAAGAGGTGCGCGCAGGGCGCCTGCGGCGACTGTTCGAAGACTACGAGATCAATCCGCAGGACCAGTCCATCAGCGTGCATGCGGCCTATCTGCCGAACCGGCGCCATTCCAGGAAGGTGCATGCATTCCTGGATTTCCTCGCCGGGCATCTGGCGAAGGTCTCAGCAGGCTAATGCTCCCCGGGCGGGGCACATCGCCCTTGGCGCCATGAGATGAATGGATGAGCGCGAAAGCGACACTGGGCTTTTTCGGCCTCAAACAAGAGTGAGGACATCATCGAGCAGACAGCCTTCCCATGCGGTGCGCGCCCATGATGTTGGCATGTCTCATCTCGGGCGTCGCACCGTCAATCCGGCAAGCGCCAATATGAAAAAAGCCAGCGTAATTACGCTGGCTTTTCGCTTTCAACGCGCCACAACCATGCCGCGGCAGGTCGGTTTCAGGTGCCGGCCTTGCGGGGGAAGCCCGCGAGCAGGGCAGCCACCTGGCGCTTCGGGGCCTTTTCAGGCAGCGCACCAAAAGCAGTCGGTGCCGCCGATTCCTGCAACGAGCGGCTGTCGCGTTGCGAGTCAATCGCCGACGGCGACGGTTCGTACGGCTTGTAGAAAAATTCGTCTTCCGGGCGAACACGACGCGGCGCGGAATTGCCACCACGGCTGGCGCGCAGGCCATCGTGACGGCCATGACGCTCGCTCCGGTCGCTGCGTTCCGAGCGATCCGTACGCTCACTACGATCGTAGCGATCGCCATTACGGTCGTCACGCGAACGGCTGCGACGCTCCATCACCAGTTCACCGCGCTTGAGTTCGCGCTTGATCAGCTTCTCGATTTCCACGAGTTGCTTGCGCTCGTCCGGTGCGCACAGCGAGATCGCCTCGCCCGACGCGCCCGCGCGGCCCGTACGGCCAATACGGTGCACGTAGTCTTCCGGGTTATACGGCAGGTCGTAGTTGATCACGCCCGGCAGATCGGTGATGTCCAGCCCACGCGCGGCGACATCGGTCGCCACCAGTGCGCGGATACCGCCTTGCTTGAACGCTTCGAGGGCTTGCATGCGCTCGTTCTGCGACTTGTCGCCGTGAATGGCGGCCGTCACGATACCCTCTCGCTCCAACTGGCGCGCCAGACGGCTCGCACCGACCTTGCTGTTGACGAACACGATGACCTGCTTGAGGTCGCGTTCGTTCAGAATCTGCACCACGGCGGCGCGCTTGTCGTCTTCGTCCACCTCGTAGACGACCTGCTCGACCTTATCGGCCGTTGCATTACGACGTGCGACTTCGATGGTGACCGGATTCGAGAGATAGCTCGATGCGAGCTTCTTGATGTCGTTCGAGAACGTGGCCGAGAACAGCAGCGTCTGGCGCTGTTTCGGAAGCAAATTCAGAATGCGCTGCAAATCCGGCAGGAAGCCCATGTCCAGCATGCGGTCGGCTTCGTCGAGCACGAGCATCCTGACCTGGCTCAGATTCACCGTCTTCTGTTCGACGTGATCGAGCAAGCGGCCCGGCGTCGCGATCAGAATTTCGACGCCGCGTCGCAGCGCATCCTTTTGCGGATTCATGTCGACGCCACCGAACACCACCGTATTGCGCAACGGTGTATGCATTGCGTAGGCACGCACATTATCGGCGACCTGATCGGCGAGTTCGCGTGTCGGCGTGAGAATCAGCGCACGCACCGGATGCCGCGCGGGCGATGCACTCGTGTTGGCCTCGGGCAGCAGGCGCTGGATGATCGGTAGCGAGAAGCTGGCAGTCTTGCCCGTCCCCGTTTGCGCGGCACCCATGACGTCGCGCCCGGACAGCACGACCGGAATGGCTTGTGCCTGAATCGGTGTCGGTTGGGTGTAGCCCTGCTCGGCGATGGCCCGCAAGATGTCCGCATGTAGCCCGAAGCTATCGAAGCCGGGGGTCGGAACAGCATTTACATCAGCCATGATGAAGGGACATCTCTTTTAAAAAACGGGGGCCGCCACGCGGAAGGATTCCGCATCAAAGCTCACTCGCGAAGATTCAAGGGGCGCTGTGCGCCATGCTCGGGGCTGGCGCGAGAGGGGCCTGTCGAGGGACAGATGCGTCGGGCGCCGCCGGACCAGGGTGGTCGTCAAGAAGCGAAACAACCGCAATTCTAGCACTTGCGCACGACCAACGTGTGACAGCGGCCCTCGGCAGCATGCGGGGCCGTGTTTTGCCGCGAGTTCTCTCTCAATGGCCCGCCCCTGCCTTGGCGCTGCTGTCGGGCTTGCCATCGGGAACGGGAACAGCCGGCTTGGCCGCCCCGGCCTTCGCGCTCTTGCCCGCCTGCGCCGCACGCTGACGATCGGCGTAACGTTGCGCGAGCACTGCGCAAACCATCAATTGCATCTGATGGAACAACATGAGCGGCAACACGATCGCGCCAAGCGGGCCGGTCGCGAACAGCACCTTGGCCATCGGAATACCGCTCGCGAGGCTCTTCTTCGAGCCGCAGAAGACAATGGTGATCTCGTCTTCACGCGAAAAACCGAGCCAGCGGGCGGAATACGTGGTCACGGCCAGCATGATGGCGAGAATCACCGCGCAGCAACCCAGCAGGCCGAGCAGCGCCAGCGGCGGAATCTGATGCCACAACCCCGTGTTCACCGCCTCGCTGAACGCCGTGTAGACCACCAGCAGAATCGAGCCTTGATCGACGATCTTGAGCAGCGCGCGATTGCGCTCGACCCATTTGCCGATCGCCCTGCGCGAGAGTTGACCCGCAATGAACGGCACCAGCAGTTGCAGCATGATGTTGCCGATCGAGTCGAACGGCGATGTGCCGGCATTGCCATCGTGATGGATGACGATCAGGCCGACGAGCACCGGCGTGATGAAGATGCCGAACAGGCTCGACGCCGACGCACTGCATACCGCAGCGGGCACGTTGCCACGGGCAATCGAGGTGAACGCAATGGCCGACTGCACCGTGGCCGGCAGCGTGCACAGGAAGAGAATGCCGAGATATAGCTCCGGCGTGACCATCCACGAAAGCAGTGGCTTGAGCGCCACGCCGACGATCGGGAAAATCACGAACGTGCTGGCGAACACCAGCAGATGCAGACGCCAGTGCGTCGCACCGGCGAGCACCGCCTCACGCGAGAGTTTCGCGCCGTGCAGAAAAAACAATGCGGCAATTGCCACGTTGGTGAGCAGGTTGAACGCAACTTTGCCCTCGCCGTGCGCCGGCAGGAGGCTGGCGAGCCCAACGGTCGCCACAAGCATCAACGTGAAATTGTCGGGAAGAAAACGCGGTCTGGCCATCGTCAATCTCGGATACGTCAAAAAAGACAAAGCCCGTTCGCAGGACACGGGACGCGGCGGCATGTCGGCCGCCAGCGAGATCGTCAGTCGATCGGCGGGCGATCGAAAGTGACCGGAAGTGTGCGCTCGCGATACGGGTTTTCACGTATTAGAACGCAAGGGCAGTTAAAATACAAATTCATTTAAAAAATTCATTCATACCAAAGACGCATGAATATCTCACTGCGCCAGCTCAAGGTGTTCCTCGCAGTGGCCGAACACGGCAGTTTCAGCCGGGCCGGCGAGGACATCGGCCTCACCCAGCCGGCCGTGAGCCGTTGTATCCGCGAATTGGAACAAGAACTCGGACTCAAGCTTGTGGACCGCACCACGCGGGAAGTCACGCTGACCGAAGTGGGCGCTAGCCTCTCGGCAACGCTCGCCCGGGTGCTGGACGAGCTGGAGAGCGCCCTGCGCGATACGCACGGTCTGGCCGAAGAGCGTCGCGGACGGGTACGCGTGGCCAGCGCGCCCACGATCTCGGCCAATCTGATGCCCGAGTGCATTTCGGCCTGCGCAGCCCGCTACCCGGACATCACGCTCATGCTGCGCGATCAGGTCCAGACGCTCGCGACCGACAGCGTGCGGCACGGCGAGGTCGATTTCGGCGTCATCGTGGCGTCGGAAGGCACGGACGATCTCGTTGGCGAGCCCATCATGGTCGAGCCGTTCCTCGTGGTATGCGACCGCTCACATCGCTTCGCGAAGCAGGCGCAAGTGACGTGGAAGGAACTCAATGGCGAGAAGCTGGTGCTGCTCGACTACGCGTCGGGCAGCCGGCCACTGATCGACCGGGCGCTGGCCGAACATGGCGCCTATTGTCAGGTGGCGCAGGAAGTCGGCCATGCCATCACCGTCTTCCGCATGGTCGAAGCCGGTATCGGCATCAGCATCATGCCGGCTCTGGCGCTCCCTGCCATGCCAGGGCGACCGGAAAACGGCGGAAGCCTGGTCGCCCTGCCGCTGGTACCGCAACTCGACCGCACCATCATGCTCGTGCGCCGCAAGAACCGCACGCTCTCCCCCGCAGCACAGTCCGTCTGGGAGTTGATCCAGCAATTCACCGCCAACACGCCACACGCACTTGCCAGCCAAACGGCAGGCAAACCCTGACAAGATGGGAGATACCGCGCGATGCCAAAGTTTTCGTGAGCATTGCGCGAAATTCAGCACAATAAACGGACGTGCGATTCGCTGACGGCGCACGAAGTGAGTGAGTGCCTGCTACAATTCTTATGCGTCGACTTCCCCCCAAAGTGCACGACAGTGCTATCCGGCATCTGCCTTGCCATCGTGCCTCGACGACATGCCCGCGCCCTGCGGGCATTGTGTTTCCTGTGTGGCGTCATGGACTTGTTCATCAAATACTTCAGCCCGCTGTGGCTCTTTCACGCGGCCGCCGATCTGTCCTTCTGGCAGCGGCATCAACTCGACGCACGGATGCGTATCGTGAGCCGCTTCATGTGGCGCTATGTCATGCGCTGGTGTGTCGTGAGCGCCGTGCTGATCGTACCTGCTGCGGTACTGGCGCATGGCCTTGCCGCCATCGGACTCGCGCTGGCGGGCGGCGTGTCGGCGAGCGTCACGGTACTGATGGCGGCACTTGCCCTGGGCTGCCTCATCGGCTCGCGTCTGCGTTAAGCGGCGCGCGCCGACGCCAGCCCCCACCAAGGTCCCGGCCATCTCCGGGTGAACACTGCGACATCCTCACTGCGGCAAATCGTCTCGTTACTTGCCCGGCGACCGACGGACTCGACGTTTCGTCATGCGTGTCGGCTATGATGGAAAAGCTTGCCTCGCGTGGCAAACCGCCCGCGCCGCCGGCATCCTTCGACCCCAAAGGAGATTCTCATGGCCAACGCCAAAATCCTGGTGGTGTTCTATAGCATGTACGGGCACATCTACAAGATGGCCGAGGCGGTCGCCGAAGGCGCACGCAGCGTCGCCGGCGCCGATGTCACCGTGATGCAAGTCCCTGAACTGGTGCCTGACGACGTTCTCGAGAAGAGCGGCGCGAAAGCCGCGCGTGCCGCGTTCGCAAGCGTGCCCGTCGCCCGCGTCGATCAACTTGCCGATTACGACGCCATCATCTTCGGCACCCCGACCCGCTTCGGCAACATGACCGCGCAGATGCGCAACTTCCTCGATCAGACCGGCGGCCTCTGGGCCAAGGGCTCGCTCGTGGGCAAGGTCGGCAGTGTATTTGCCAGCACGGCAACGCAGCACGGGGGCCAGGAAACAACGATCACGAGTTTTCACTCCACACTGCTGCACCACGGCATGGTCATCGTCGGCGTGCCGTACACCGAGCCGGGCCTCACTAATATGACGGAAATTACCGGCGGCACGCCCTACGGCGCGACCACGCTCGCCGCAGGCGACGGTTCGCGACAGCCCAGCCAGAACGAACTGAAGATTGCGAAGACGCAAGGCCGTCATGTGGCGGAAATCGCTGCCGCTCTCAAACACGGACGCGCGCTGTAAATCGCATCCATCGCGCGGACGCGGCGCCTGCCGGCGTGCGCGCCGCGCGATTTCCCGCTCAGATCAACTGCAGACGCTTCAGCACGGCTCGCACAATACGCGCGCGCTTGGGCGCATCGGCGTCGTCCTTCAGATCGATGTTCAGCGCCACGCTCGTGATGTTGCCGTCGCGCTCGATCCAGCCCACCCACCAGCCGATATCCGGCTTCTTGTCGACAAACCAGCCCGTCTTGCCGTGCAACACGTAGTCGGGATTGGCTTCGACAATCGACATCTGACGCACGATGTCCTGCGAGCGCGCCGAGAACGGCAGCGTTCCGCGCGCAAGACGTTGTAGGAAATCGACTTGCTCGCGCGCCGAGATCTGTAGGCTGTCGTCGATCCAATAGGCGTCGGCAGCGCGTCCGATGGTGTGGTTCCCGTAACCGGCCTCGTTGAGCTTGGCCTGCGCGAACTGACGCGCAATCTTGTGCGAGACAATCTGATAGCACGGCAGGCACGACACGCGAAACGCCGTGCGCAAATCCATCGCCGCATTCCAGTTTTTCATCCGGCGAGGCTTGCCATCCCAGGGAATGATCTCGCGCTCGTTGTCGAGCGCGCCCGACTCTAGCGCAAGCAAGCTGTTGAATATCTTGTACGTCGACGCAGGCGACATCCGCCGCTCGGCGCGTGCCGTGTCGAACGCCTGATACGTCTGCGTGCGCCCGTCGAGCACCACGATCGTTCCCTTCACACCTTCCGCGTCGAAAAGCTTGCCCCAGTCGGCACGCTCCGTCATGTGCACCGTTGCGGCCTTCGCCGGTTCCGCCGCATGCGCCGGGACAGCGAACACCATGGGAGACACAACCGCGAGCACGAGCCGCAGCCCGGATACACCACGCCGCCAGCGAGAGATCAGCTTTTTCATTTCGTTATCCTTAATTCTTGGGATGCCATGGGAATGGCGGGAACGTTGGCAGTGGCGCTGGCCTGGCGCCGGCTTCCCGGAAGCGCTTGCAGGATAGTGCGTGTTTCAACAGGTGCAAAGCAAAGCTACCGTAACCGACGTAACCGCCGTATCATCGGTGCGCCCCTTCGGAAGCGTCCGTCAATGCTGCGGATGCCGTCCGCTGCCCGGTGCGATTCGATACCTCTCGACGCCATGCCCGACACACCTGCCCCAAACCTCGCCCGCGCTACCGCCGACGCGCCTGCGCTCGTCGTGCGCCTCGACGCCCCTCAGAAGATCAATGCGCAACCCGTGCGCTACCAGAGTCTGTGGCTGTTGATGCGGGTCTATTACGCGGCGCGTTACGAGACGTCGCCCGTCTCCCTGGCGTCGCTGAAAATCCGTTTCGGTCAGTCGGGTGTGGCAGGTGATTTGCGCATGCTGATCAGCCGCGCGTTCTCCGACTTCACCCGCTGGGGCATCGCTGTGGGCTGGGGCGACGACAGGCTCGCCGACGTGTGTCTGCTGCCGACGCGCGGCCGGGGCAAAGGGCCGTTCTGGCTAGCCCGGCATGAGATGTCGCGCATCGTTGTGGCGATCGGAGACACGACGCCCGACGATCCGCGTCGCGCCATTGCCGCATTCCTCGGATTGCCGCAAGACGCCGCACCGGATACGCAATCGCCTGCGCTCGATTACGTCATGCAAGACATCGCGTTCTGGCATCACCTGACGCTTGGCAAGCGCGATATGCAGGACGGGGTGTTCTTCGCACCGCCGCAAGCGTCCTCGCAGGGAGCCGCGGCGCGGCGCCAGCGCACGGGCGCGATCCCGTCGTTCCATGCGGCGCAGGTGTGTGCCGTCGACGACGTGCAACGCGGCATCGCCCTGCTCGCCGAAACAATCGTGTGGCGCCGCATGGGCGACGCGGCGCGCACGAAACAGACGCTCGCCACACTCGCCGCGACCTTCGGCGCGGCCCCGCCGGGCTCGCCCACGTTACGCGCCATGCATTGGATCGTGCAGGCGTGGCAGGCTTACGCCTTGCGCGACGAGGCAGGCGCGTTTGCACATCTGCAACGCATCGGAGACGACGCCTCGCTCGCCCCTTGCCTCGTCTACAACCCGCGCATCCGCTTCGAAAGCCGGAATCTGCAAGCGTTGCTGTACAAGTCGCACGCCGCGCGTCCCGGTCCGATGCCCGCACGGGCACAGTCGGCCGCCAATGCGCTGGCCGCGTTCTCCGACGCCTTGCAGGCAGCATTCGAAGCCGACTCCATCGAACTCGCACAGCACGTCGCGGCGAACATCGGGCTGTCGTTGTG
Organism: Pandoraea sp. SD6-2; assembly: GCF_000389825.1. Lineage (NCBI taxonomy): Bacteria > Pseudomonadati > Pseudomonadota > Betaproteobacteria > Burkholderiales > Burkholderiaceae > Pandoraea > Pandoraea sp. SD6-2. The sequence goes on from NZ_KB944452.1 coordinate 127,675, forward strand.
GCTGTTCTGGCAGGGCGCACTCATCGATCCCGGCAGACGCCTCGCTGCCGCCGACGTGCAGCGTCAGGCGCTGCGCTGGATCGGTCTGTCGGAATGGATCTGCGACCGCTTCGGTGTAGGCGGCAACTCCGTCTGGAATACCGTCTTCCTGTTGCGTATCGCGCGGGGCGCCGTACCGGTGCGGCGCGACCCCGATCTGACGACCTTGCGCGCGAGCACACCCCTTGCCGTCGACGCGTTCCTCGACGCCGTGCAGCCGTTCGGTGCGCCCTTCTCCCGGGCCAAGGGTTTCACGCAATGGACGGATGTGGTGGCCACGACGCTCGCCGATCACGAAGAGGGACGCATTCGCTTCGAGCCGCTGCAGCTCGCCAACCTGTGGTTCGAGATGCTGTGGTTTGCGCTGCATCAGGACGGCGATTCGCCGCAGGCGTTGCACGCCGCGCGATCGCTGGGCCGCGTGCTGCCGATGCTGCCGCCGCCCGACCGGCGGTTCTTCCGCGACGCGCTACGGCTCATGCCGCGCGAGTTTCAGCGCGAAGTGCGTCTGGCGCAGTGACGTTGGCGTCGGTTGGCGTCAGACGGCGCTTCGCTTCGCATCGCGTCAAGAATCGCGCCGTCATGCAGCCTCAGCGCACGCCCTGCGGGGTTTTCGGCAGCGCCGACCGGAACGAAATCGCCACCCGGTTCCACGCGTTGATCGTGGCGACGGCGAACGTCAGATCGGCGATCTGCTTGTTGTCGTAGTGGGCGCGCAACTCGTCGAAAACATCGTCCGGCACGTGGCCATCCTGGACGTTGGTGACGGCTTCCGTCCAGGCCAGCGCGGCACGCTCGGCCGGCGAATACAACTCGGTCTCGCGCCAGGCGACGAGCAAATGCAAGCGACGCGGGTCGATGCCGATTTTCAGGGCGTCGGCCACGTGCATGTCGATGCAGAACGCGCAGCCATTGAGTTGCGACGCGCGGAGCCAGACCAGTTCGACCAGCCCGTCCGGTAAGCCGCAGTCATGGAAATAGTGGCTCAACGTGCCCAGATGTTCGTACGGGCGCGGCGCCGCGTTGATGAAGTTCAGGCGTTGCATAAGTCGATTCTCCCTTCAGGTCAGATAATGCCGAGGTAACAGGTGTATGTCGTCGTCACGCATACGATGCATTCACACCCCAAACGATACGCACGCCTTGTCTCATCCAGAAGAGCCAAAACCTAATAGAATCGGTAGGCCAAGATAAGCCCGACCGGAAACCGGCGCCGACAAAGCGCGGAGGGCTTATCCATCGAGCCCCTACCCAGCCCCCAAGCCACGCGAGGCATTGCGCGATGTCCGAAAAATCCAGCCCTGCCGCACTCGCGGCCCTGCATCTGGCCGATGCCGCGCAGGCCGCCGGCGTTCCCACCTACCGCGCGCTTTACGAGCGCATCCGCGACGGCATTCTCTCGGGCAAGCTCGCGCCATCGAGCCGGCTGCCCTCGACGCGGGCGCTCGCGAGTGAACTCGGCGTGGCACGCGGAACGGTCGAAGCCGCGTATGAACGGCTGGTCGCGGAGGGCTTCGTCGTGGGGCGCGGCGCCGCAGGCAGCCGCGTCAACCCGCAGTTGGATGGCACGCGTCTCGGTGCCGCGGCGAAAGCCATACCGCCGCAAGCCAACGCCACCCGGTCGCACCGTCCCGAAGCGGCCACCGGCGAAAAGTCCGACTCGCCAACGTTGCCCGGCCACGCGCAGCCAGAGAACCCCAGCAGCATTGCGCTAAACGCCTTCGGTATGCCGTTGCCGTTGCAGAACGGCCTGCCTGCCCTCGACGAATTCCCGCGCAAATTGTGGGCCCGGCTCGCGGCGCGTCATGCACGACATCTTTCCCCCGAAGGGCTGCACTATCAGAGCGCCATCGGCTGGGCACCGCTGCGCGAGGCCATTGCCGGTTATCTGGCGATCGCACGGGGCATTCATTGCGAACCTGGTCAGATCATCGTCACCGCCGGCTATCAGGGTGCCCTCGCATTGATCGCACGCGTGCTACTGCGTCCGGGCGATGCCGTATGGTGTGAAGATCCGGGCTATTTCCGCGCGCAGGAGGCGCTTCGGATGAGCCGCGCCGCGCTGGTGCCGGTGGCCGTCGATCATGACGGACTCGACGTCGCTGCGGGCGAGCGGGCCGCCCCCGACGCCCGGCTCGCGGTCGTCACGCCCTCGCATCAGTCACCCTTATCGGTCACGCTGCCGCTCGCGCGCCGCCTCGCGCTGCTGGCGTGGGCTCAGGCGCATGACGCCTGGATCGTCGAGGACGACTACGACAGCGAATTCCGCTACACCGGCGCACCGTTGCCGGCGCTCAAGAGTCTGGACGGCGGGGAGCGCGTGCTCTACGCCGGGTCGTTCAGCAAAGTGCTGTTTCCCGGCTTGCGCCTGGGCTATCTGGTCGTGCCGCCCGCGCTGTGCGACGCGTTCATCGCCAGCGCGTCGCTCTCGTCCCCAGCGCAGGGATGGATCGAACAGGCCACCGTCACCGACTTCATCACACAAGGACATTTCAGCCGCCACATCAAGCGCATGCGCCAGCTCTACGGAGAACGCCGTGCCGCGCTCGCGCAGGCGCTGCGTGAACACCTGCCGGGACGCATCGAACTCGCGCAGCAAGCCGGCGGCATGCATCTGCTCGGCTGGCTGGCGCCGCACCGCCATGATCGCGCCCTGTGCCGCACCGCGTTCCGGCACGGCATTGCACCGGGCGCGCTGTCGTTCTTCAGCCTCACCCGCCAGTTGCCGCCCGCGCTCGTGATGAGCTTTACCAACGTGCCCGAAGCCCTGGCCGGGGATGTCGCCCAACGGCTCGCACGCGCGTTCGACGAAGACGACAAGACACCCGCCCTCACCTGACGCAGGCAGCGCACCCCACGGTGGGTGTCGGCAATTCTCATGTCGCATTGCACCATCGGTGGTTCACGCTTTTCGGGACACACCGCGCTTGTGTTTGCCCGGCATGTCGGTGTATCGTTGCCGCAAAGCTAGCGCAGGGGTCCTGCAACGTGAGTTGTGGGTGAGAAATACCCTTAGAACCTGATCTGGATAATGCCAGCGCAGGGAGCGTAGAAGTTCCTCGCCCCCGTTCATGCTCCTGAGCCGCTTTGCGCCGAATTTGTCGGCGTCAACACGTGCCCCGCCAGGAGACATTGCATGAACGCCAATCCGAAATTCCTCTCAGCCAACGCGCGCGTGGACGAAGCCGCGATCGCACCGCTGCCGAATTCCCGAAAGATCTACGTCACCGGCTCGCGCCCCGACATCCGTGTTCCGATGCGTGAAATCTCGCAATCCGACACGCCGACGAGCTTTGGCGGCGAGAAGAACCCGCCGATCTTCGTCTACGACACATCCGGTCCGTACACCGATCCCGACGCCAAAATCGATATCCGCTCCGGCCTGCCTGCCCTGCGCGCCACCTGGATCGACGAGCGCGGCGACACCGAAGCGCTGCCGGGCCTCACGTCCACCTTCGGCCGTGAGCGCGCCGCCGACGCCGCGACCGCCGATCTGCGCTTCCCCGGCCTGCATCGCACGCCGCGCCGCGCCAAGGCCGGCAAGAACGTGACGCAAATGCACTACGCGCGTCAGGGCATCATCACGCCCGAGATGGAATACATCGCCATTCGCGAAAACCTGCGCCGCCAGGAATACATCGAAAGCGTGCGCAACGCCGGCCCGCAAGGCGAGCGTCTGGCCAAGCTGCTCTCGCGCCAGCATCCGGGGCAGCATTTCGGCGCCAGCATTCCCGCAGAGATCACGCCGGAGTTCGTGCGCAGCGAAATCGCCCGCGGCCGCGCCATCATCCCGAACAACATCAACCACCCGGAATCCGAGCCGATGATCATCGGCCGCAACTTCCTCGTGAAGATCAACGCGAACATCGGCAACTCGGCCGTGACGTCGTCGATCGGCGAAGAAGTCGACAAGATGACGTGGGCGATCCGCTGGGGCGGCGACACGGTAATGGATCTGTCGACCGGCAAGCACATTCACGAGACGCGCGAATGGATTCTGCGCAACAGCCCGGTGCCGATCGGCACGGTGCCGATCTATCAGGCGCTCGAGAAGGTAAACGGCAAGGCCGAAGAACTGACGTGGGAAATGTTCCGCGACACGCTCATCGAACAGGCCGAACAAGGCGTGGACTACTTCACGATTCACGCCGGTGTGCGCCTCGCGTATGTGCCGATGACCGCCAACCGCATGACCGGCATCGTGAGCCGCGGCGGCTCGATCATGGCCAAGTGGTGCCTCGCCCATCACAAAGAGAGCTTCCTGTACACGCACTTCGAAGAGATCTGTGAAATCATGAAGGCGTATGACGTCGCATTCTCGCTCGGCGACGGTCTGCGTCCGGGCTCGATCTACGACGCCAACGACGAAGCGCAACTCTCCGAACTGAAGACGCTGGGCGAACTCACGCAGGTCGCCTGGAAGCACGACGTGCAGGTCATGATCGAAGGCCCGGGCCACGTGCCGATGCAGCTCATCAAGGAGAACATGGATCTCCAGCTCGAGTACTGCGACGAAGCCCCGTTCTACACGCTCGGACCGCTGACGACGGACATCGCCCCCGGTTACGACCACATCACGTCGGGCATCGGTGCCGCGACCATCGGCTGGTATGGCACCGCCATGCTGTGCTACGTCACGCCGAAGGAACACCTTGGCTTGCCGAACAAGGACGACGTGAAGGAAGGCATCATCACGTACAAGCTTGCCGCGCACGCCGCCGATCTGGCGAAGGGCCATCCCGGCTCGCAGATTCGCGACAACGCCCTGTCGAAGGCACGCTTCGAATTCCGTTGGGAAGACCAGTTCAATCTGGGCCTCGATCCGGACAAGGCACGCGAGTTCCACGACGAAACGCTGCCGAAGGACTCCGCGAAGGTCGCCCACTTCTGCTCGATGTGCGGACCGCACTTCTGCTCGATGAAGATTACGCAGGACGTGCGCGATTACGCCGCCAAGCAAGGCATTACCGACGAAGCGGCGCTCAAGCAGGGCATGGAAGTCAAGGCCGTCGAGTTCGTCAAGAGCGGCGCCGAAATCTATCGCCGCACCTGACGCGACGCCTCTGCGCTCGGTGTGCCCGATGACTCGTTTGTGCCGCGCCTGAGCCGATCATCAATGCGAAATGCCAACGCGCCCGGGTAACACCGGGCGCGTTTTTTTACGAATGACGCCTGACGATCGGGCGTTTGCCCGGCCGGCTGCGCTTACCGCTGTACCGACGCATCGGTGGTGCCCTCGGCCGGCGCCGTGGGCAAACCGCGCAGGGTGAGTTGATTGCGCAGCCGCTGTGTCGCAATGTGCGGCGGCTTCGACGACATCGACGTTGCCAGTGCCGTAAAGGACTTCGTGTTTGATGCGGGCAGCGCCGCCGCGTCCATCACTTCCGAGTGGCGCATCTCCCAGTGACGCTCGCCGAGTTGCTCGATGCCGAGGGTAAGCTTGACCCAGTCGTCCGACCCTAACGCGACGGCGGGCGGCAAATCGGATCGCACCATTGCCTGATGCATCGGCAGGCCGTCGGCGTATCCCACGCGAAGCATCCATTCCGTGCTCGCACGCGTGGGCAGAACACGAGACCCCTGATGCAGACGGTCGCACACCTTCTCGATGAACGTCGCGGGCGACTCCAGTTCGTCACACGCTCTCGACCACTCTTTCTTGCCAGCCAGCGCCGGGTGGCCCGTCCACCGCCGCGCGGTATCCGCGACGATGGTCGTCACGTCGTCACGGCCACTGTCGAACGGCACCGTGCCGTTGCGCCCGCCCGTACCGAGTAACGATCCGCACACGATGCCCCGGCAAATCTGCGCGCGCTCGCTGCGACCGTAGGGCATACGGACCGGATGACTGCTGCTGTCGACTGACACGATTCGCGGATTGACGTTTTCCGCACTGGCGCAAACATGAAGGGTTTCCACGGCGGACGCGCTCAGCACCGGTTGCCCGCCTCGCCCTGCGCCGCTCGTGGGGGCAGCCAAGGGTGCCAGCAGCACATTGACGCTATCCGCGTCGACATGCCCCGGCAGGTACGGGCCGAAGGATGTTTCCGGCGACGTGCCGAGGAAATCGTTGACGAATTGCTTGTCCAAGTGTTGTCGCATCGGCACGACTTGCGGGTCACGAATCACCGAAGGATGTATCAAACTGCCAACGCGGGCGTTGGCAACCCTCACCAGCGGAATACCTTCAGGGTTGGCAAGTCCCGCCGCTGGATCGAGGGCGATAGGCGCCGGTGCCGCAATATTGCCCATGCCGGGCGGGTAGTGAGATGCCTGTATACCGTTCATCGTCGTACGTTCCTCAGGAAAGAGAAGCATGGCCTGTTGCCACGGCCCCGACACTGCGTCGATGCGGCTTTCACGATGCCCGAGGGGGCGAACGCCCATTGTCGGTTCTGTACACGAGGTCTCGCAGCTCGGGTAAGGCACCGCCCTGACGTAGACAACGGCAGTGAGTCCCCGCCCGCCCCGGCAGGATCCGCTGTCGGCTTGCCCCGAAGTTATGGCATGCTATCGGACAGCGGTACAGCCGACGCGGCTGACGCGGCCCGCCAGACGGGGCACACGGCTTATTTCACTCGCCGTTGGCGCCGGACCGGGGACGCGTTTCCCGCGCTCCAGCCCGAAGGCATCTCAAAATGATGGCCCACAGGCCTTGTTTTGAAATGTTTCCCTGCTACCGGATCCTTCATCGTGCAAACGGGTCCGGCCTGCGTCGCGGCAATGTACCCGCTCTCGCACTTACAGGGATAACAATATGAGTGGTTACGGTTTTCTTTTCAGTATCTTCTTGCTGGTTCTGGTGAGCGCTTTCTTTTCCGCCGCCGAAATCTCTCTGACTGCCGCCAAGCGCACCAAGCTGCAAGTGCTCGTGGAAAAGGGCGATCTGCAGGCCGGCAAAGTGCTCGCGCTCAAGGAGCAGCCCGGCAGCTTCTTCACCGTCGTGCAGATCGGCGTCAATGCGGTCGCCGTGCTTGGCGGGGTGCTCGGCGAGAGCTTCCTGACCAGTTACCTGTTCGGGTGGCTCTCGGCGTTTATCGATCAGGCGCTCGCCTTGCGCCTCGCAGGCATCGGCTCGTTCCTGTTCATCACGATCGCCTTCATCCAGTTCGCCGATCTGATTCCCAAGCGCCTCGCAATGGTGAATCCCGAGCGTGTCGCCACGGGCATCATCGATCCGATGCTGCTTTGCCTGAAGCTCCTGCGCCCGCTCGTCTATCTGTTCAACGGGGTGGCGAACCTATTCCTGCGTCTCTTCAAGTTGCCCACGCACGCCATCGAGAACATCACCTCGGAAGACATTGCCGCCATGGTCGGTGCCGGTGCGCAGGCCGGTGTGGTCCGCAAACAGGAACTTCATCTGATTGAAAACGTGTTCGAGCTGGAATCGCGCACGGTCGGCTCGGTCATGACGTTTCGCGACGACGTGGTGTACTTCACCATCGCGGAAGAAGAGCGCAGCATTCGCCAGAAGATGATCGAAAGCCCGCACTCGAAATATCTCGTGTGCCGCGACGAGATCGACAACGTGCTGGGCTACGTCGACTCGAAGGATCTACTCCAGCGCATTGCCAGCGAAGACCTGTCGAGCGTGATCCGCAATCTGGATCGCCTCTACGCGAAGAAGCTGCTGGTCATTCCCGACACGCTCAATCTGTCCGAAGCGCTGGCGCGCTTCAAGGAAACCCGCGAAGGCTTTGCCGTCATCATCAACGAATACGGTCTGGTCGTTGGCGTGGTGACACTCAACGACATCGTCGGTGCCCTCATGGGCGACGTCATTCACCCCGCCGACGAAGATCAGATCGTGCAGCGCGACGACCACTCGTGGCTCGTCGACGGTGTGACGTCGGTCGAAGACGTGAAAAAAGCCCTCGACATCGACGAACTCCCCGGCGAAGGCGAATTTGAAACCATCGCCGGGTTCATGATCTATCAGCTCAAGCGCATTCCGAAAAAATCCGAAGCGACGGAAGCCGCGGGCTACAAGTTCGAAGTGGTCGACATCGACAACTACAAGATCGATCAGTTGCTCGTCACACGTTTGGGCTCGACGTCCGAGACGGCTATCTCGGCGTCGAATCCGGCATCGTAGCCAGCACTTCCCGCAACCGGTCGGTCAATCCGCCATCGCGCTGCGTCGGCCGCGCGATGGCCGACGCGATCACCGGCCAAGGCGCATACAGCCACGCCTGACGGCGTGCCCGTGTCACCCCCGTGTAGACCAGTTCGCGCGACAATACCCGGCTCGCCTGCTCCGGCAGCACCATCGCCACGCGCTCGAACTCCGAGCCCTGCGACTTGTGAATCGTCATGGCGAACGCTGTCTCGTGCGCAGGCAGACTGGCGGGCGAGTAGAGGCGATACCCGCCGTCCGGTGTGGCGAACGCCACACGCAGCGTGCCGGACGGACCAAGAGGCAGTGCGATGCCGATGTCGCCGTTGAACAGGTTCAGCGCATACTCGTTCTGCGTGACCAGCACCGGGCGTCCTGCAAACCATGCGCCGCCGCCGGTACCGAGCGCCACGCCGGCGCGACGCGCCAGCAGCGCCGTCAGTTGTGCGCCGAGAAACTCGACACCGCGCCGCCCGCCGCGTGTCGCGCACAACACGCGGAACTGGCCGAACGCTGCGAAGACCGGCTGCGCGACCATGGCGATATCGGCCGTGGTGACCGCCGCAGGGTCGCCGAGTTGCCCGATCGTCGTCACCGCTTCGGCCAGCGCATCGAGGTACGCCGAATACCCGTCGGCCAGCGCGTTCAGGTGGGCGGGCGACAATTGAATGCCGCCGTCCTCGCTAAGCATTACCCGGTCTGCCCCCTCCGTGTCACCCTCCGCCTCCGTACCAAGCGCCTGCGATGCGGCGGCATGCGAGCGCGCGTCGCGCTCATCGTCGGGGATAGTGAACTCCTTTCGCGCCTCGATCACCTTGCCTGCCTTGATCGCGGTAGCCAGCCGGCCGATGGCGGAGTGCGCCCCGAAGCGATAGGTACGCTCCAGCCACACAACAGTGTCTTCCAGGCCCTGCGATACGTGCGCATTTCCTCCGCCCCCCCCTTGATTGCCATCCGCAATGGCGATGGCGGCCAGCGGTCCCGACCGGGGCGGCGCTTCAGCGGGCCATTCCAGCGCGGATAACAAGCGCGAACGCATGTCCGGGGAAAATGTCCGTTGCGCACTCAACTCCCCGAATACGGCCCCCGCCTCGACTGCCGCCAATTGATCTTTGTCCCCCAACAGGATCAGACGCGCACCTTCGGGCACGGCTTCGAGCAATTGCGTGGCCATCGACAAATCGATCATCGACGCCTCATCCACGACGATCAGGTCGTAGGGCAGCGGGTTGCCCGCGTGGTGGCGAAAGCGCCGGCCGACCTGCTCCGCAGACTCGGGCAAGACGCCAAGCAGCCGGTGCAGCGTCACTGCGGCTTCGGGCAGCGCCTGACGCACCGTCTCAGGAAGGTCCTGCCGTGCCGTCAACGCCTCCTGCATACGCTGTGCCGCCTTGCCTGTGGGCGCGGCGAGCGCCACCCGCAGGTTGGCGTCGCGCTCGAGCAAACATGCGAGCAAGCCCACCACAGTGGTCGTCTTGCCCGTGCCGGGGCCGCCACTAAGCACCACCAGCGAACGTTGCAGCGCAAGCGCTGCCGCCGCCATCTGCCAATTGGGTTCGCGTTGCCCGTCGGGGGAAGCGAGCACGCCCTCGCCGAAATAGCGCCGCAGACGCGCGCGATCGTCGGACGTTACCGGCGTGCGGACAGTCGACCACAACTTGCGTCCGAGCGCCGCCGCCAGACGCGCCTCATAACCGTAATAACGCGCCAGATAGAGCCGATCCTGATCGTCGATCAGCAACGGAAAGGCATCGGCCTGCGCGTCGTCCGTCAGGGCCAGCGCGAGACTGGCGCGGGCGCACAAGCCGCTGGCGAAGAGCGCATCCCGCCAAACGGACAAGGCCGGTGCGTCGCCAGGGAACAGCTCACCGCTGGCCTGCGCGTCGAGCAGATTATCGAGCGGCACGCAGACGTGACCTTCGGCCGTGGCGAGACTTACCGCGAGCGCGGCACGCCAGACGTAGCGGCACGCCACATCGTCCGCACCATGCCCTCGTGCGAGCAGCGCCATCCGACGTGCGAACCCTTGCGCCAGTCGCACCACGCCGCTATCGGCTATCGGTGCACCCGAGACATCGCCGGTATGACGGTGATCGCTCATACGCCCTCCCCGTCGAGCACCGCGTCGCCACTGCGCGAGTCAAGCGCCAGCGCTTGCACCAGCGCTGGGTTTTCGCCCGCGGAGAACAAACGGTCGAGCGCGTCGACCATCTCACGCGACGGCTTGTCGAAGAAAACGCCTGGCACATCGTCACCGGCCAGATGCGCACTGGCCCAGTCGGGCCGAACGCCCCGGACAAAGAGGTAGAGGCTGCCCCCCATGTCGCGGTCGTAATCGTAATGTGTCATACGCCGTTGCAAATAGCGGTGCAACGCCAGGGTGTAAAGCAGATATTGAAGGTGATAGCCATGCTCGGCCATCGCTTCGCGCAGGCCGTCGGCACCGTAGTTCTCGGGTGCCGTGCCGAGATAGTTCGACTTCCAGTCAAGAATCCACCATTGACCACCGTGACGGAACACCAGATCGATGAAGCCCTTCAGGTAGCCACGCAACACGGTGGCATCGAGCGGCAGATCCGGGTATCCGAACTGGCGCAACAAGCCGCGCAACGCGTCGAGCGACACGGCATCGGCCGGATAGGTGAACTCCATTTCGGTGAGCCGCTCCGCCAGCGCCACATCGGCCAAATGCAGACCGGGACGCAGCGGTGTCGCCAGGGTGTCGGCCAGCATGTTCATCATCATGGCCCGCCACGTATCGTTGTGTTCGGCACCTCGCCCCGGCGGACGTTCACGCAGGGCCCGCGAGACAGCATGCGGCCACTGCGCACGCGACTGGAAATCGGCCAACTCGAACACGCGGTGCAAGCTCTCGCCTGCGGCTGGGCCGCGTGGGAAACGAAGAATATCGTCGGCCGGTGGCCAGGCGTCGTCACCCTCGGGCGGCAAGGCGAACGTCGGCCCCGCATTCGCTTGCGCATCGTAGTCGGGGCGCGTGCGCTCCGGCGCGCTGAGCTGACCGCCTCCCAGTTGAGGGCCCGCGTGCATTCCGGCTAACAATCCGGAGAAGCTGCCGATGCGCCAGATTTCTCGCAACGCCCGCGTACTGGCACGCGTGGTGATTTCGGGGGCTGCATCATGTGCGACGCGCGTGCCGGCATCGAGCGCATCGCCTGTCGGTAACGGCACGACAGCCAGCGGTCCGCCGACAAGCGCCTTCCACGCCGATCGGATAGCGGCAACCCGTTCGTCGGTATCGACCGTCGACGTAATCCACGCGTCGAACGGCACGCCCTGCCCGGCGGCCAACCAATTCAGCATGCCGCCGCACGCCTCTTTCACGCTCCGGCGCGACGCGTAAATACCTGCCGCCAGATAGCAGCGATAGACCGCACGTGTGAGCGCAACATACAGCAGCCGCGCCTGCTCCGCCGACTGCTCCTGCCGGAGCGCGGCCGCCGCCGGTGAGCCCTTGCCCGCAGCATCGGTAAAATCGATCACCGCCGTAGGGCCGTCGTGGTATTCAAGTCCATCGAGGCTGCCGCCGTCGCGCACCGCACCATCCCAAAGGAACGGACAGAAAACCACGCCGTACTCGAGCCCCTTCGACTTGTGAACGGTCACGATCTGCACCAGATTCTGGTCCGACTCGAGACGCAACTGCGCTTCTTCACCGCCACTCGCATTGCGTTGCGACGCCAGCCAGCGCAGCAGCGCCGGCATGCCCGGCTGCTCGGCCCAGCGTGCCTGCGCAAGCTCAGCCAGATGCATGAAGTTCGTCAGGCGCCGCTCGCCGCCCGATTGCGCGACGAGCCGTGCCGCCAGCCCCAGTTCGCGCATGAGTGTGCGCCACATGGCCGAGAAACCACGATCGATCCACAACTGACGATACCGCTGCAACCGCTCGATCCACGCGATCGCTTCCGCATCGGAGGCTTCGCTGGTCTGCATGCGATACAACGCCGTTGCATCGAGCCCGAACAGTTCGGTGGCGAGCGCCGCGCGCAATGCGCGCACATCGCCGGGCGATTCCACCGCGCGTAGCACCCGCAGCAGTGTTTCGGCTTCTTCACTCGCAAACACGGAGTCCTGCGTCAGTTCCACACTGCCCACGGCATGTTCCGCGAGCATCGCTTTCATCAAGGCGCCCTGCCGGTGCGTCTGCACAATCACCGCAATGTCGGCAGGCGCCAGTGGCCGCTCGCCGACGAGGACTTCGCCACGCGACGCACGCGCCAGCAAGCGCGCCACCTCCGCAGCGGTGGCGCGCGCACAGGCCTGTTGCGCGTCATCTTTGGACAGCGGTTCGTCATCGTCCGGCAACCACCAGACAGTGAAGTCGGCCACCTCGCGAACGTCCGACAGCGGTGGACGCCGGCGAGCCCCCGGACGCACCGGCGGATACTCGAGTCCGTCGAGCACGAACGCCCGGTCGTTGGCACCGAACAAACGATTGCCCGCCTCGATGATGGCCGGTGTCGAGCGCTGATTGACGGCGAGCGTGTACGCCGCGTCGGCGTTCTCGCGCGCAGCCAGATAGGTATGGAGGTCCGCCGCGCGGAAGCTATAGATCGCCTGCTTCGGATCGCCGACCATGAACATCGGTCCCGGCGTCTCATCCGGCGCAGACATCGCCCGCTGTCCATACACCGCGCTGAAGATGGCGAACTGCAGCGGGTCGGTATCCTGAAACTCGTCGATCAACGCGCAGGGGTAGCGCGAGCGCAAGGCGTCGGCGAGATCGGGGTGCTGGGTCAGCGCGCGCGCGATATTGCCAAGCAGATCGTCGAACGACACCACGCGCAACTCGCGTTTGCGAAGTGCCAGTTGGTCGGGGGCCTGGGTCAACCACTCGCGCAAAATCCTCAGCCATTGCATTGCGTAACGTTCGTCGGCATCGGCGCGCGCGCGTACGAGAACGTCCGCCATCTCGAAGAACCGGTGATCGGGCGGCGTCTCGCCCTTCTTGATGTCCTTGGCCAGGCGCGTCGTCGTGAGCAACTCCGCCTTGGGACTCAGCAGCGCAGCGGCGTCGCGCGCCCCGAGATAGCGCTGCCATGCCGAAACGGCTTGCGCGAGCGAGGTCTCGTGATAGATGTTCTTCTTGTACGACGGCAATGCGGCGCGCATCAGATCGGCAATCGCCGATGCCTCGGCTTCCCAACAGTCCGACGCCGCTGCGTAGGTCGCGAGCAACGCAGCATCGGCCGACGCTTGCGCTTGCCCCTCCACTGCCGCAGGCCAGCGCAGCGCCGACATCGGCTTCTTCAGCCGGCGCGCCAGTTGGTCCGTAAGCGTGCCCGGCGAGCGCTTGCGATCTACCAGCCATGCAGCGAAACCATCGTCCTGTGCCGCCAGCGGTTCGACCACGCGACGCCAGAATTCGACCGCCAGGTCGTGCCGCACACCATTGTCGTCCGGCACCAGTTCGTAGGCGAACGGCAGCCCGGCGGCGAACGGCACCTCCGCGAGCGCACGCTGGCAGAAACCGTGAATCGTATGAATGGATGCCTGATCGAAGGCTCGCAACGCCGTTTGAAGACAGTCGCGAATCGCCTTCGGCGTCATCTCACCGCGCTCGATCAACCCGGCGATCATCACGTTGAACAAGGGGTCGTCGCTGGCATCGGGGTCGAAGTCGGGAAATTCGTCTTCCGCGGCTTCGTTCGCCGTGCCGTCCTCCTCCCCGAAAACCGGCGCCATCGCGGCGACCAGCCCGGCCAGCCGCCCGCGGATACGCTCACGCAACTCGGCCGTCGCGGCATTGGTGAAGGTGACGACGAGAATCTGCTCGACCGTCAGTTGTTTTTCCAGCAGCAAGCGCACGTACAGCGCGCAGATGTTCCAGGTCTTGCCGGTACCGGCCGACGCCTCGATGAGGCAAACGCCATCGAGATCGCAACTGAAGACGTCGAGGTCGATGAGCTGAGTCATGCGCCCTCCACGACGTCAAGGTGCTGCACCACCGGACCGAATACCGTGTTGGCGAGCAAGTCGAACGGCGACGCCAGCGGGTTCTCGACCCCACGCCAGATCAATCGCGTGTAGGGGTCGTCCGAGTCGCCGCGCGCGAAGGCCGAACCAAGCCACGCGTTCTCCGCCTCGCCCGGCTTCCCTGTGCTCGCCAGCTTCCAGGCGCTGCGAGCAAAGAACGGCAACGGCCGGGTCTGCCCCAGCCGGTACAACGCCACCCACTGCCCCAGCAGCGTCGCCGCGTCGTCGACCGGACGCAAGGCAAACGTCTCGTCTTCACCGTACCAAAGGGTTCTGGCCGCCACATCCAGCCCGGCATGCTCAGGCTGCTGAAGATGCGCACAAAGCGCGAGATGCGCCAGCCATGCCGCCAGCAGATCGCTCGGACGCATGCTGCCGTATCGATACATCACCAACCCGTAACGCGACACGGGCGCCAGACGCCCCTGCAACAGGCAATCCGCAGACAGGGTAGCGTCACCGTGCCATGCCGCATCCGTCGACTCGCGCCATGACGGCGGCAACGCGGGTTTCAAGGGCAGCGTTACCAGTAGCTCTTGCGTGCCCTCGGCCTGCGCTTCCCTCACCTGCGCCGCCAGCGCACGCAGGCCGCCCAGCTCTCGTCGGCGCCAGACGGCACCGGTCGCACCGCCCGGCAGCTCATGGCTCACATTCGCAATACGCTCAATGGCGTCGACGTGCGTGCGCATATCCCGTCCATCGTGACGCAAAAGCCGCGGCAACAGCCGCGCCGCCAGCGCATCGCGTCCGGCCCAATCGAGCACGAAGGGCTCTTCGTCTTCAACCTCCGTCAGCATCTCGCCAAGCGACAGGCCCAGCCTGTCGCGCGCCCAGGCTCGGCCCGGGTGACGCCAGAAGCGCAACAGATCATCGAGTGTCAGATGCGTTTGTGCAATCGCAGGTAACGACTCGCGCACAAAAAGCGCAGCGGGAGCCTCCGGCGCAGGAGAAGCCAGTTGCTCCGCCAATTGCTGCGCCGCTTCGCCGTTGGACACGTCATAGCTAAAGAGGGACGCATCGCGCCCGTCGAAATATGCCGGAGAAAATGGCTGCAACGGATGCAGCACCACCAGACGCTCGCGCGCTTCGCGCTGATCGTCGAGGGAGTATCCCTGTGACACCGGCGCCAGAAACTGCCCGGTGAAGTCGAGCAGTTCGTCCACAGCAGTCGATGGCGGCAACGGCGCGTTATCGCGCACGCTTCGCCCGGTATATGTCATCAGAAACCGATCCTGCACACTCAACATCAGATCGAGAAAGAGATTGCGCTCGTCGTCGCGGCGCTGGCGATCGCCGCGCTGCGGCAGCGCACGCATCAAATCGAATTCGTCGGCACGTACGCGCCCCGGCAGCACCCCGTCGTCCATCCCGAGCATGCACACCACGCGGTACGGCAGCAGTCGCAGGCTCGGAATTGCCGCGAACGTCACCCGGCCCGACGGCACACCGCCGCGAGTCGGGTCGTCGAGCGCATCGGCCAGCACACGCGACACCACTTCGACCGGCACCCGCACCTCGGGCGCACCGTCGGCAATGGCAGAACCGATCTGCTCGATGGCCATGCGCACTTCGGCAACATCGTCGGCAAAGCGGGGTTCGTCGGAGAAGAATTGCTCCAGCATGGCCAGCAACTGATCGCGCCACGCGAGCCCTGTGCGCTCGGTTTGCAACGTCACGGCTGTCGCGTCGAGATCGTCGATCAGCCGCGCCAGTTGCCCCAGAAGTTCGGCGCGCCCACCTTCGATCCCCCCGACAGGAAGCCAATCGTCGACCGGCAGCGCATCGTCCGGCAACGCGTAGCCGAGGAACAATCGCATCATGGCGTCACCCAGCGTGTGCCGCTCCAGCGCGGGCGCGACGTTCGCTTCGGCTGCCGGTAGCGTCGCCGGACGCTGGGCGTCGAGTCGCAACAGCGCATCGCCGCGCCAGCCGCGCCGGGCGCCCGCGGCGTGCAGCCAGTTCTGAATGGCGTCGAGCACGTTGCCACCGAGGTCATAGCGTTGCGCGACGGCCTCCGTGCGCGCCAGTTCCACCAGACTCGATGCCGCCACGCGTTGCTGCGGCAACGCCAGAATCGAGGCAAAGGCGCGGGCGACGGGATTGGTGCGCGTTGGCGGCAGACCGGTCACCAGATAGGGAATGCGAGGCGTCGCCGTACCGAACACGGCATCGATGAGCGGCGCCGCCCGGCCCAGATCCGGCACAGTGATCAGCACGTCATCGGGACGCAAGTCCGGAATTTCGTCGAAGCACGCCAGCAATCGGTCGTGCAGCACTTCGATCTGGCGCGCCAGGCTATGGCACACATGCACCTGAACCGATCCGTCGGCGCCGACGCCGTCGGGCGGGCCATGACGGCCGTCGTCCAGCGTGAGAATGCCGTTCTGCAACGCGGCGAGCAACGTCGGCGCAGGATTCGGTTGGAACAGCGCCCTGTCCTCCACGGCTTGCGGCGCCAAATCGGCATACAGTGCGTCGATATGCGACTGCGTCTGCCGTCCCCACTCGGCGAGCAGGGGGTGTCCCACTTCCCGATGTGCGACGCCGTCACGGCGCGTCAGGTACGACAGACGCGACGGCGGCACGATGTCGAACCAATAGCTTTCGCACGGATTGAGGACATACAGGTGGACGTCGATCAGGCGAGACATCGCCTTGAGCAGCGCCATCGACAGAGGCGGCATCGACGACAGCGCGAACACCGAGACACGCGAGGGCCATCCGACGGGCACCGTCTCAGGTGTGAGTTGCTCGATCCGGTCGATGGCGCGCAGCGTCGGGTGACGCTCGCGAATCTCCAGATGCGCCAGCACCTGCCGCCACAACGCACTCTGCCACGCTTCGTCGTCGCGCTGCACCTCGCCCCAGCCCGTTGCCACCCCTGGCTCGATGGTGTCGCCCGATTGCCACCGTTCGAGCCAGTTCGGCCGGTATGTCAGGTATTGATCGTAGATATGCGCCAGACGATCGGCCAGTTCGAAGCGCATGACATCGTCCGCCCCCGACAGATAGCCCGCCAGACGCGGCGAGGCTTCCACCCACGGTTGCGCCAGACATTGATACAGCGGCCAGACGAGGCGGTCCGGCGCGAACGGCGAACTCTCCGGCACCGTGAGCAGCTTGCCCGCCATGTCCCACAGCCATTGGGCCAGATAGGCCAGACGGACGTTGGCACACACGCCGAAGACATCCGCATAGTCCAATTCAAGCCGGCGCCGCACCGCCACACTTGGCACGACGATGGTTTCCGTCTCGAACGGATTGCCAGCGTCGCCGGCACTGCCGCCGGGCACTTGGGCAAGATCGCGCAGCAGCGCGGCTTCGAGCGTGGTGAACCGGTTGGAAAAGAATAGGTGGAGCATGCGGGCGTGGCGGGTTGGCGGGTCTGTTCGCAAGCATAGCAAATGCCCCGTAGCGAAGCCGATCGGGCAGATCCGAAAACCTGCCCCTTCATGAGTCACACGGGCGTTGCATCTCGTCGCAAGCATGTCCCCGCGCCGCATGTAACCGGCGGTATCCCCTCTTCGCGGCGCCCGGGGCTTCGGCTAGACTCTCACTGCGCCGCGCCCTACCCCTTGGCGTAGCCGCCTTTGCTGCGGAACTCTCGCACCCGACGCATGGACTACCAGACCGATATCAAGAAGTTCCTATATAGCCATTACTTTTTCAGCGGCACTCGTCAGGCAGTGGGGGTCGTGCTGCCCGCCCTCGTCCTCTTCTGGGGGATGGACCAGCACCTGCTCGGCATCGAAGTCGCCTCGGGAGCCCTGTGCGCGAGTGTGGTCGACATCAACGGGCCACTGCGTCACAAGCACACGGAACTGCTCAGTTGCACGCTGCTCGGCGCGCTCACCGTCCTGATCACCGGCATGGCCACGGCGGCGCAGCCGTGGCAGCTTTGGATCACCTCGCTGATTCTGACCTTCGGCCTGTCGATGCTCGTGGTCTACGGCTATCGCGCGTCGATGGTGAGCTTTGCCTGCCTGATGATGATGGTGCTCAATGTCGAAGCCGATCTGACGCGACATCAGGCGGTGCTCGACGCCGGCGCCGTTCTGGCAGGCGGTCTCTGGTACACCTATTTCAGTCTCATCGTCTGCCGCGTCTGGTGGTTTCGCATCGAACAGCAAACGCTCGCCGAGTGTTTCTTCGTCACGGCGGAGTATCTGGAAGCCAAGGCGGCGTTCTACGATACATCGACCGATATCGACGACTGCTACCGGCGCCTGATCGCGTCGCAGGTCAATGTCGTGGAAAAACAGCAGGCTGCGCGCGAAATCATTCTTCGCAATCTTCCACGCCTGCGCAGCGGCACGCTCGAACCGCGCCGCACGATGCTGTTCAACCTGTTCATCAACATCGTCGATCTGCATGAGGTGGTGGTGTCGGTGCACACCGACTATCCGATGCTGCGCCGGGAGTTCGCCAACAACGACGTACTTCTGTTCTTCCGCGACATGATCCGCAAGATCGCGAATGAAGTGGACGCCATCGGTTACGCCATCGCCACCAACGAACCGTCGCGAGCCCAACGCAGTTGGCGCGCGGAATTCCGCGCCATCGAGTATGAGATCGAGCTGATGCGCAAGCAGTCGCTGCCGCAGCGTGCGCCCGAGGCCTACCAGGCGCTCACCAGCACGTTCCGCCGCGTGTGGAGCAGCACGCGGATCGTGGAGCGCATGCACCGCAACACGAACCTCGCGACGGCGGGCGCGGCTACCGAAGTGCAGATCGATCAGGCACTTCTGCGTTTCACGTCACGGCAGAGCTTCTCGCCGAAATTGCTCTGGAAGAATCTGACATTTTCGTCGCCGAGCTTTCGCCACGCGTTACGAGTGACGATCGCCATTTCGGCCGGACTCATGATTTGCGAGAACTGGTCACTGCTCGCCGGACAGGCGCACAGCTATTGGGTGCTGCTCACGATCATCGTGATTCTGAAGCCCGGCTTCAGCCTGACCAAGCAGAAGAACGCCCAGCGTCTGACCGGCACGCTTCTGGGCTGCGTCAGCGTGCTGCTGATTCTGTCCTTCGTGCACAAGCCCTGGATGCTGCTCGCGCTCATGTTCTTCTGCATGGTCATGGGTAACAGCTTGTCGCTGTTCAACTACGGCCTGTCGGTCGTATTCATGTCGTCCTACGTGCTGCTGCTGTTCCACTTCCTGTTGCCCGGGTCGCTGTCCGTGATCGGCGAGCGCGCCATCGATACGCTGATCGGCTCGGCCGTGGCGCTGGTCTGCTCGTATCTGTTCCCCTACTGGGAATACCGGCTGATGGGGCCGCTCATCCGGCAAGCCGTGCAGTCGACGCGCGCCTATCTCGAATCGTGTGCCGGTCGCGAGGGCAAGCGTGACGACTTCGCCTATCGCATGGCGCGCAAGGACATGCATATCGCCTTCGGGAATTTCGGCGCGGCCTTCAAACGCATGATGCTTGAGCCGAAGTCCAAACAGGTTTCAGTCGGTGAACTCAACGATCTATTGGTGCAGAACCATGTGATGGCGTCGTACATCACCGGCATGGCCGACGTGCTGCCGCGCCAGATTGCCGCCGACAAGAGCGGTGAGCTGGGGCAGGTCGTGTCCGCCATCAGCGATCTGCTCTCGCAGGCGGTCGCGGCACCGGCGGCGTCGGTGCCGACCGACACGCAGGCTGCGAGCGATGCGATGCGCGATTACACGCGGCGTCTGGACGCGCTGGTCGTCGCGCAAGAGCAGCAACCGGACGCCTCCGAGACCCACGTTCAGGAAATCAAACAGGTGGTGCATCAGCTCAAGCAGATGCTTCGGGCGGGCGAGTTGATCCTGCGCGATATGCGGGGAATTCGGTTGCCGGCCTGATATTTGGGGCATCTGGCCGGCAGCCGTCCCTCAGGTAATGCCAGTGCGCATGGCGTAGTGATAGAGATCGACGTCACGGTCCAGCCCGAGCTTGCGCATGGCGTTGGTCTTCTGCGAACTGACCGTCTTCACGCTACGGCTGAGCTGGAACGCGATTTCGCTGATCGTGAGGCCGGAGACGAACAGCCGCACCACCTCTACCTCGCGGCCCGAGAGTTTCGACGCATCGATCTCGGCGTCGTCAACCACCGAGTCGTGCAGCCTTGTCGCCAGCCCCGCCGGAATGTATCGGCTGCCGTCCGCCACCACACAAACGATGTCGGCAATCGAACTCTGCTCGTCGAGCTTCGAGAGAATCGAATGCACGCCAAGCTTGAGCATGCCGCGAAGAATCGCCAGGTTTTCGAGCATCGTGACGACGATGATCTTGATGTTGGGAAAATACCGGCGCACGTAACCGATAAGAAAAAGCCCGTCCTTGAAGTTCCCCCCCGGCATCGAGAAATCGGTCACCAGAATGTCGCAGGGCGCCTTGGCCAGCAAATTCACGAGTTCCGACGAATTGCCCGCCTCGCCGACCAGATGAATCATTTCCCGCTCTTCGAGCAGACGTCGTATTCCATAACGCACAATCGGATGGTCATCTGCGACCACGACATTGATCGTCATCGTTGCCCCCTCTCTTTTTTCGTCATCTGACAGCACCGTCACCGCCGCAACGCGCGCACGGTGCTTCGCGCCTGTCATCGCATCGAAGCGCGTTCATTCTGGCAAAAAGGGATCGTGCCGACCGGATGGGAAACGTCACATAGTCGATTCGGACGGGCATTCCTGCCACGCGGTGTGGTCAACGGGCGAGACGCCCGCATGCTGCCCGATAGAGCGGGCACTGCAGCCTAACGGCTTGACGGCACTCGCCCGGAGGTGAAATTGCTTGGCCGCATGGCACGGCAGTTCGTGCTACTCGCGTCACCGGCATCAGAAGGATTTACCACGGGCGTTTCCGGCATTCCGATTGTGAAGTTCGGAATTACCTTAAACACCGAGATCGGATCAAGAGAACGAACCAGCCTGTTCGCCACAGGTTGGACGGATGGCTTCCACGAAGTCAGACAAGAACGCCGATATTTGTGCCCCATACCCGCGTAGAGACAGCACATCGGCAATCTCCTCTGGAGATTTACCGATAAGAGGGACCCGTAGGAACAAGGGCTCAAGGAAGCCGTCACTAACGGTCGAAAGCACAAGCCGCAGAGATGCAAGCATCTCATCGCCTCGATGAGATGCGTGTGCAAGAGCGATGGGTTTTCCAACGGTTTCAAATCGAGAAACCATCCAGTCGATTGCGTTTTTCAGGCCACCTGGAATCGCTCTTACATACTCGGGACTCGAGATAATGATGCCGTCGGAAGCTGATACGAGTTCCAGAAACTCGATGACTTGCTGCGGTGTATTGTTTCCCTCTGAGTCAGGTGAGAAGACGGGCAAGGTGTCCAGGCGATGAAAAACAGACAGCTTGACGTCGGCCGGGACGAAGTCCTTCATCGCCATCAGCAACGCAGTATTGGTGGAGTTCCGGCGTGCGCTACCGGAAATAGCCAAGAGTTTCATGTCAATGAAATTTTGATTGGGGGCCGCCCCCTGCCGGCCAACCTCGAAGGATGGACAGAGTGCTCGAGCAATGGCCTCGCCGTCGATGCGGCCGGAGTTTTGAAGTCTAGCCCCATGATAGCGGTTCGAAGCGCTTCGATGCTCTGCAGGGCCGAGGCGGTGTTGTTATGCGCGATATTCGTCGAATTGTCATTGACCCGAGCGTTGTTTCCCACTCAGCGACTCATTTGCGATAGCACTGGGTGCGCACAAACTTCTCCGCCATCACCATGGTCTGCCGCGGGGGTTACGCGAGACGATTGCTTCGATCGCCTCCATACGGAAGCGTGCTGCTGCGTCAACCGTCGGATTGTTGAACGGCATTCTGTGGTCCTCCAGCGTGTTGATGCCTCAGCGTCCTGCAACGGCGTGAAACGCCTGGGGCGCTGTAGGATTTTTCAATTTCTGCAAAGGTCCACCATGTTCTTCGGTGGGCTGTTGCTAAGCGTTTTGATATTTCGTTGGACAATCTGCAAGGCAACCACAGTGGGCTTGCGTCGGCGAACTTCATCGCCGTCCATATCTCGTCCAAGATACGCCCACGTGTTGGCAAAGTCTTCGGCGATGAACGGCATGAGCTCGCCACTGAATGAGTCTTTGTAGAGCAGAAGTCCCCCGTGTCCAGAGCGGTTCTCGCTGAATATCGAGTCGTTGCGTTGAGGCGCGTCTGCTGGAGCGCCCACCCATTGGGAAAGTCTCGGCGTGCGCTTCTCAAAGTGGGTGTTGAAGTCTTTGAAGTACCCAGGAAGAGACAGCAGAGAAATGGCGATGTCCCCCTGGTCGAACGGCGATTGCGTGACTGTCCAGGCGTCCAACGTTGCCGCCGGGGCTGACGGAATGATGCCGTCCCGGACGAACCGATCGGCCAACGCCCGATAGCCATAGAACGCCCCCAGGGAATTCCAGTGCGTATCCGTACGCTTGTACATTTCGTATGGCGAAGTCCGCTTTGCGTCTACCAGGGCGGGTCTGAGATCCGCAAGACGGAGTTCCGGGAGTTCGACCTTGAGATAGTCGATTAGCTGGTCCAACTGCATGGTGACGCCGGCGCGTACGTGAACGCCAAGTTGTTCTGGATAGACATACTGCTTATCTGGCGCCACGATGAGATAGAACGGAATGCGGCATGCCGCCAAGGCATTTTGCGTAACTCGCAGATTCTCGGTAATTTCGCGTAGCTGCCCCTGCGAGAGTGGATCCTTGCCCTGCAGATCGGCAAAATGAGGCTGGCCGGGCACGTAGTATTGATCGTAGAAGAGCCACTGGTTAGGGCCAACGACGACATCCTGGTTCGTCGGAGATCCAGTGCGTGCCATCTGGAGCCGCGACCCGTAATACACGAGTGCGTCACGCATTCCGAAGCGATCGCTGAACCAGCGCTCGAGCCGCTGCAGCGAATGAAGCGACAAGTCTGGGAACGGTTCCAGTACTCGGTTTTCGTGAAGTGGGGCCGGGGTGAAACTGGCCCGGCCAAACCAAACAATGGGGAGCGCGATAAGCGCAAAGAATACGAGCGGCACGGCCGCCCGGTTCAGCTTCCTGAGCCAGGTGTAGGACCGTTGTGCCCGTTGGCGGAGTTCTGCGTTTTCAAGCATGTCGGATCAGAAGCGGAAGTAAATGAACGGGTTGTACTGCCCGAGTGCGATCGACATAGCTGCAAAGATTAGCGCTGGCGCAACAAATGCTGCCGCCACGAAACCGTCAACGCTGCGCGCGACGAGCCAATCACGGACCGGCGCGAAGCGTTCAAGTGCCCAAGGGTAGAAGCCAGCCGCCAACATGACGGCGGTCGGTATAAGCCAACCAAGGTGGGTGGAAAAGAGCATCGACACGGTCACTGAAGGTTCGGTAGCCGTTGGCATGCCGACGAGCGCGCCGAAGTAGTTGAGGGCGTGCGTGGTGGTGTCGCTTCTGAATAGCACCCACGTCAACATGACAGCCAGAACGACATAGCCGTGGCGAGCCCATCGCCAGACGCCGGATCTCGAAACGACGTTCGATGGCACGATCTTTTCCAGTGTCAGCAAGGTACCGTGCGCGGCCCCCCAAAGCAGGAAATTCCAAGTTGCGCCGTGCCAGAATCCAGTGAGAAGGAAGACGATCCAGAGGTTGCACAGCGTTCTGCGGGCGCCGTCCTTATTACCACCAAGTGGGATGTACACGTAGTCGCGGAACCAGGTCGACAGGGAGATGTGCCATCTGCGCCAGAAATCTTGCATCGACTTGGCTGCATACGGGTAATTGAAGTTCTCGGGAAACCGGAAACCAAACATGCGCGCCAGTCCAATCGCCATGTCGGAATACCCAGAGAAATCAAAGTAGATCTGCAGCGTGTAGCACAGGAGGGAAAACCAGGCGACGGACGCGGACAATTCGCCGGGCGGCACGTTAAAGCCTGCGTCGGCCACTATCGCGAGCTGATTGGCGATAAGCACCTTTTTCGCGAGACCCATCGTGAAGCGCAGCGCCCCGGCAGACACGTCGTCGAGGCGGGCGACTCGTGCCCGAAGTTGCGACTGGATGTCTTTGTATCGGATGATCGGGCCCGCGACCAGTTGGGGAAACAGCGTGATGTACAGGCAGTAGTCGACGATGCTTCGATTCGGCTGTGCGTTTCTCCGATAGATGTCGACCAGGTATGAGATCGCGTGGAAGGTGTAGAACGAAATGCCAATTGGCAAGGGCAGCGGTCGCAACACAAGTGGGGCCACACCAAGCGGGGACAAAACCGCGTTCAGATTATCAACGATGAAAGCCGCATACTTGAACACGCCCAATACAAAGAGGTTGATGGCCACGCCCCAACCAACCATTCTTCGCCGATTCTTTGCCCGATCGATGCCGATGGCCAAACGGAAGTTGATTCCGATGGAGACGATCATCAAAATCAAGAAGCGAGGTTCGCCCCAGGCATAGAAGACGATGCTAGCCAGCGCGAGCGTGAAATTGCGCCACGGACGGGGCGTCAGGAAGTACGCGGCCAAAGTGATTGGGAGAAACAATCCCAAAAAGGCGATGCTGCTGAAAACCACGGGAAAATCCTCTGGATTTATTGGTCTTGTCCAAAAACGCGTGCCAAATGTGAACGTGATCTTCTACTAATGCCGTACGCGTTCGGGCCGTATTGTAATGCGAGCCACTGCGACGCCGGAACCCGAACGATAGTCGGTTGTCAGCTAGGGAGGGGGGAGCAACATCATGTCGAGCTGGGCGGCCTCCTCGTCGTCCAGGCGGTCGGGCACAGATGCTGTGCCCGTTGGAGGCTGCCTGTGCGCGCTCGCGGCCGCTCTCACATGCGTCGGAAAATGCGCCGCCGGACGATATGAGGTGCGCAGCGCTTGCCGGTTGAAGGCGAACGCAGCCGGCCGGTAGCGAGGGCGCCCTGCCTGCGCATCATTCTTGTGCGTCACCGCTTTTGGCCGGGCTCGCGACGTCGGACATCGCCCCAACCTCCGGAGCACCACGGTTCGCTCCCTCGGCCGGCAGTCCATGCCAACCACCACCAAGTGCCGTCACGAGCAGTACGTTTGCCGTGAATTGACGGCCGAGGATCGTCAACGCCGTACGCTCCGTGGTGTACGCAGTCGCCTGCGCGGTCAACACGTTCTGAAAACTGACCGTACCCGCCTTGTACTGATTGAGGATCAGTTGCAGCGCGTCGCGTGACGACTGCACGGCCTGATTTTGCACGACGGACTCTCGCCCGAGATAGTTCAGCGCGGCGAGATTATCCTCGACCGACTGGAACGCACTCAGTACGGTCTGACGGTAGGTCGCGACCTGCGCGTCGTAGGCAGCAATGGCCGCGTCGGTCTGCGCACGGCGCAAACCGCCGTCGAAGAGCGTAGCCGCCAGCGCGGGACCAACCGACCAGAAGCGGCTCGGCAGCGTCAGCCAGTTGGCGAAGCTGCTGCTCTGGAACCCCCCCGTCGCCGCGAGCGTGAGCGCCGGGAAGAAGGCCGCCTTGGCCACACCGATCTTCGCGTTGGCCGCCGCCACCGACCGCTCTGCCGCCGCGATGTCAGGCCGGCGTTCCAGCAATGTCGACGGCAGGCTGACCGGCACCGGCGGCAATGCGGCGCGCAATGGCGCGACCGTCAGCGCGAACGCCGCCGGGGCCTTGCCGACGAGTAGCGCAATCGCGTGCTCCAGTTGCGCCCGCGTCACCTCGATATCGATCGCAGACGCCTGTGCCGATTGCAATTGCGTTTGCGCCTGAATCACGTCCGAGCGCTGCGCCACGCCGACAGCGTACTGGTTCTGCGTCAGCTTGAGCGTTTGCTCATAGGTAGCGACCGTGCGATCCAGCAACGCCTTCTGCGCATCCGTCACCCGCAGGTCGAAGTAATTCTGCGCGAGCAACGCCTGCGCCGACAGACGTGCATTGGCCAGATCGGCCGCGCTCGCCTCGGCGCTGGCGTTACCGGCCTCGACCGAGCGACGCACGCTGCCCCAGATGTCCGGCTCCCAACTCGCCGTACCCGACAGGCTATAGCTGTTCGAGATGCCGCCCACGCCCGATCCGCTCACCGCCGTGTTGCTCACACGCGAGCTGGCGCGCGTGAGGCCCGCATCGGCGCCAATCGTCGGGAAGAAGGCAGAACGGGCTTGCGAAGCCACGGCCAGTGCCTGGCGGTAGTTGGCCTCGGCAACCTTGATGTTCTGGTTGTTGACGTCGACCTGCGCCATCAATTCGGAGAGCACGGGGTCCTGATAGATCGCCCACCACTCGCCCTTCGACATCGCGTCGCCGGGCTCGGCCAGCTTCCAGTCGCCGGTCTCCTTGAACGCAGCCGGCGCCTCGACGTCGGGGCGTACATAGTCCGGCCCTACGGCGCAGCCCGCGAGCCATAACACAGCACTCGCGGCCAGGAATGTCGCGGTACGGCGCGCATGCACAGATGCCGCCCCGCCCCGCCCTTGCCGCGCTGGCGCGGCAGTTCCCGCGCGAGAACGAACGGTGGAGACTTGACGTTTCAGGGGTTGGGACATGGCATACATCGGCCCATCGGCCGGGACGGAAGTTTCGGAGAACACGCCGGGTGGCACGTCGGGAAGCACGTCGGAAAGCGCACAGGAAAGCCCGCAGCGCGGGCGACGAACGGCATCAGCCACGGCCCACCTCCCCAACGTCGCTATGGCCGGTCTGGCCACGTGCACGCCATCGCGCCCAGCGTATGCGCACGCGGTCGAGATACAGATACACCACCGGCGTCGTGTAGAGCGTGAGCACCTGGCTCACAAGCAGGCCGCCCACGATGGAGATCCCCAGCGGCTGACGCAACTCCGCGCCGTCGCCGGTGCCCAGTGCCAGTGGAACCGCACCGAGCATGGCGGCCATCGTCGTCATCATGATCGGCCGGAAGCGCAGTACGCACGCATGATAAATGGCGTCTCGCGGCGACATGTTCCGACGCCGCTCGGCATCGAGCGCGAAGTCGATCATCATGATCGCGTTCTTCTTCACGATACCGATCAGCAGAATCACGCCGATGAGCGCGATGATGCTGAACTCCGTGTTGAACAGCAGCAGGGCCAGCAACGCCCCCACGCCCGCCGACGGCAATGTCGACAGGATGGTGAGCGGATGGATGTAGCTCTCATAGAGCACGCCCAGCACGATATACACCGTGAGCAGCGCCGTCAGGATCAGGATCGGCTGCGACGACAGGGCCGACTGGAAGGCCTGCGCCGTGCCCTGGAAGCTGCCTTGTACGGACGTGGGCATGCCCAACCGGCCCACGGCATCCTTGACCGACGCCTGTGCCTCGGACAGCGAGACCCCCGGCGGCAGATTGAACGAAATCGTGCTCGCCGCGAACTGCCCCTGGTGCGACACCCCCAGCGCGGTGTTCGTCGGGTGGTAACGCGCGAACGCCGAGAGCGGCACTTGCGCCCCCGCCGACGTCACCACATAGATGTCCTTGAGCGACTCGGGGCTTTGCCACCATTGCGGCGCCACCTCCATCACGACCTTGTACTGATTGAGCGGGTTGTAGATGGTGGAGACCTGGCGCTGCCCGAAGGCGTCGTTGAGCACGTTATCGATCTGACTCATCGTGAGCCCGAGGCGCGACGCCTGATCGCGGTCCACGTCGAGCGTCGTCTGCAACCCCTTGTCCTGCTGGTCGGTATTCACGTCGACGAGGTTCGGCAGACGCGAGATCGCGTTGCGCACTTTCGGCTCCCACTCGCGCAACTGCTGAAGATCGTCCGCCTGCAACGTGTACTGATACTGCGCATTGCTGGAGCGCCCGCCCACGCGAATGTCCTGCACCGATTGCAAATAGAGCATCGCGCCCGGCTCCTTCGCCAGCTTGCTGCGCAAGCGCGCGATGACCTGATCGGCCGAGAGCTTGCGCACGCCCAACGGCTTGAGTGTGACGAACATCGAGCCGCCGTTGCGGTTCGAGCCGCCGGTAAAGCCCGTGACGGTCGCCACATCAGGGTCGGCCTGCACGATCTTGATGAAGTCGGCGAGCTTCTTCTCCATCGCCTGGAACGAGATCGCCTGATCGGCCTGAATGAAGCCGATCATCCGCCCCGTGTCCTGCTGCGGGAAGAAGCCCTTCGGCACGACGGTGTACAGCCACACATTCAGGCAGATCGTTGCGAACAGAATCAGCAGCATCAGCGGGCCATGGCGCAGCGCCCATGACAGCGAGCGCTCGTACTCGCGCAACATCGCGTCGAACCCGCGCTCGGTCCAGGCGCCCAGGCGTGTCCAGAGCGACGGGCGCGGCGGCGGCTCCGGTGCGAGGGGCGCCGTGCCGGCCGGCACACCCGGTGCCGGCTTGCCCTTGAGCAGACGTGCGCACATCATCGGCGTGGTCGTGAGCGAGACGACCAGCGAAACCATGATGGCCGCCGAGAGCGTGACCGCGAATTCACGGAACAACCGGCCGACAATGCCGCCCATCATCAACAGCGGAATGAACACCGCAATCAGCGAAATACTCATCGAAAGCACAGTGAAGCCCACTTCGCGCGTGCCTTTGAGCGCCGCCGCGAACGGACTCAGCCCCTCTTCGATATGGCGCGAGATGTTCTCCAGCACCACGATGGCGTCGTCGACCACGAAGCCCGTTGCGATGGTGAGCGCCATGAGCGAGAGGTTATCGAGACTGAAGCCGCACAGGTACATCACCCCGAACGTGCCGATCAGCGAGACGGGCACGGCCACACTCGGAATCAGCGTTGCCCGCCAGTTCCGCAGGAAGATGAAGACCACCAGGATCACGAGCGCAATCGAAATCAGCAGCGTGCGCTCGACTTCCCTCAGCGACGCGCGGATAGTCGGCGTGCGGTCCATCACGACGTCGAGATTGATCGCGGCCGGAATCGAGGCGCGCAGATTCGGCAGGATCTTGTTGATGCCGTCGACCGTCTCGATGATGTTTGCGCCGGGCTGCGTCGTGATGACGAGCAGCACCGACGGCTTGCCGTTGGCCGACCCCGCATTGCGCAAGTCCTGAACCGAATCGACCACATCGGCGATATCGGCCAGACGCACCGGCCGCCCCTCCCGATATGCGACGATGACCGGCAGGTATTCCTTCGCCGTCTTCGCCTGATCGTTGGCGAGAATCTGCCAGCGCCGGTCGCCCTCTTCGAGTGCACCCTTCGGGCGGTTCGCGTTGACCGCCTGAATTGCCGTACGCACCGTCTCGAGCGGAATCTGGTACTTGTTGAGGGCTGTCGGGTTGAGTTCGACGCGCACCGCCGGCAACGAGCTGCCGCCAACCGTCACATCGCCCACGCCTTCGAGCTGCGAGAGCTTCTGCGCAAGGATGGTCGACGCCGCGTCGTACATCTGCCCGCGCGTCATGCTCTCGGAGGTCAATGCAATGATCATCACCGGCGCGCTCGCCGGATTCACCTTGCGATAGGTCGGGTTGCTGGGCAACCCCGACGGCAGCAGGCTACGTGCGGCATTGATCGCCGCCTGCACGTCGCGCGCCGCGCCGTTGATGTCGCGCGAGAGATCGAACTGCAACGTGATGCGCGTCGATCCCAGCGAACTGTTCGACGTCATTTCCGTCACGCCGGCAATACGGCCAAGCGAACGCTCCAGCGGCGTGGCCACGCTCGCGGCCATCGTCTCGGGGCTGGCGCCCGGCAGCGAGGCCGAAACGGAGATCGTCGGGAAGTCGACCTGCGGCAGCGGCGAGATAGGCAGCAGCCCGAACGCGACGATGCCCGCGAGCGTCACCCCGATGGTGAGCAGAACGGTCGCGACCGAGCGCCGGATGAAGACGGCCGACAGGTTCATTGTGCGGGGCCGTCCGTCGTGACCGGGCCTGCGCCGCCGCCCGGGTTGCCGTGATCGCCATGATCGCCTTGCTCGTGATCGTCCGACGGTCCGAAGCGCCGCTCACGCCAGGCGCGCGCCCGCGCGGCCCAACGGTCGAACCACAGATAGATCACCGGCGTGGTGAACAGCGTCAGCACCTGACTGACCATCAACCCGCCCACCATCGTGATGCCCAGCGGCTGACGCAACTCGGAGCCCACCCCGGCGCCCAGCATGAGCGGCAGCGCGCCCAGCACGGCCGCCATCGTCGTCATCAGAATCGGACGGAAACGCAGCAGACACGCCTGATAGATCGCCTCGCGCGGCGCCATGCCATGCTGGCGCTCCGCCTCGAGCGCGAAGTCGATCATCATGATGGCGTTCTTCTTCACGATACCGATCAGCAAGATGATGCCGATGATCGCGATGATGCCGATGTCGTTGCCGGAGACCATAAGCGCCAGCAGCGCGCCCACGCCGGCCGACGGCAGCGTCGACAGAATGGTGATCGGGTGGATGTAGCTCTCATAGAGCACGCCCAGCACGATATACATCGTCACGACCGCCGCGAGAATCAGCCACAAGGTGTTCGAGAGCGACGCCTGGAACGCTTGCGCCGCGCCCTGGAACGTCGTCTGTGTACTCACCGGCAGGCCGATGGACTGCTCGGCCGCGGTGATCGCCTTCACGGCGTCGCCCAGCGACGCGCCGCGGGCGAGGTTGAAAGAGATCGTCGCGGACGGGAACTGCGCCTGATGGTTGATCGCCAGCGGTGTGGGCTTTTCCACGACCCTCGCAAACGACGTGAGCGGCACCTGCACGCCCGACAAGGACGCGACGTAAATGCCCTTGAGCGCGTCGGGCCCGCGCTGGAAGTCCTCTGCCACTTCGAGCACCACGCGGTATTGCGACGCCTGCGTATAGATCGTCGAAATCAGCCGTTGGCCGAACGCACTGTAAAGCGTCTGGTCGACGGCGGACGGCGTGACGCCCAGACGGCTCGCCGTATCGCGGTCGATCTCCACGTACGCTTGCAGGCCGTTGACTTGCAGATCGCTCGTGACGTCCGCCAGTTGCGGCACGTGTTGCAGCTTGTCGACGAGTTTCGGCACCCAGACGCCAAGCGTATCCAGACTGGGGTCTTGCAGCGTGAACTGGTACTGCGTGCGGCTGATGCGGTCTTCGATCGTCAGATCCTGAACCGGCTGCATGTAAAGCGTGATGCCAGGCACCTTCGCGGCTTCGGGCTGAATGCGCCGGATGACTTCCGAGGCGTCGATCCCGCGCACGCCCTTGTCCTTCAGGTTGATGAGCAGACGCCCGCTGTTGAGCGTGGCGTTCACCCCATCCACACCGATGAACGACGACACCGATTCGACGGCCGGATCTTGCAGCACCGCAGCGACCAGCGCCTGCTGCCGCTCGCCCATCGCCGCAAACGAGATCGACTGCGGCGCTTCGGAGATGCCCTGGATGACCCCCGTGTCCTGCACCGGGAAGAAACCCTTCGGCACCCACATGTACAGCAGCACCGTGAGCACGAGCGTGCCCAGCGCGACGAGCAGCGTCGCGAACTGACGGTCGAGCACCCACGTGAGCCATTCGCCGTACTTCGCGATGATGCGGTCGAATATCTCGCCGGTCTTGCGATAGAACTTGCCCTGCTTCTCTTCCGGCACGTGACGCAGCAGCTTCGCGCACATCATGGGTGTCAACGTGAGCGAGACCACGGCGGAGATCAGAATCGACACCGCCAGCGTGATCGCAAACTCGCGGAACAGGCGACCGACAACGTCGCCCATGAACAACAGCGGAATCAGCACGGCGATCAGCGAGAACGTGAGCGAAATGATCGTGAAGCCGATCTGCTCCGCGCCCTTGAGCGCCGCCTGCAACGGCTTTTCCCCCTGCTCCATGTAACGCGCGATGTTCTCGATCATCACGATGGCGTCGTCGACCACGAAGCCGGTCGCGATGGTGAGCGCCATGAGTGTCAGGTTGTTGATCGAAAAGCCCGCCAGATACATCACGCCGAACGTGCCGACCAGCGACAGCGGCACAGCCACGCTCGGGATGAGGGTTGCCGAGACGTTGCGCAGGAACAGGAAGATCACCATCACCACGAGGGCGACGGCAAGAATGAGTTCGAATTGCACGTCGGAGACCGAGGCGCGGATCGTCGTGGTGCGGTCGGTGAGCAGCTTGACGTCGATGCTGCCCGGCAGCGCGGCCTGCAACTGCGGCAACAGCGCTTTGACCTTGTTGACCGTCTCGATCACGTTCGCGCCGGGCTGGCGCTGTACGTTCAGCACGATGGCCGGCGTGGCATCGGCCCACGCGGCGAGCTTGGTGTTCTCGGCGCCGTCGACGACCTCCGCAATGTCGGAAAGCCGGATCGGGCCGCCGTTCTTGTAGGCAATCACGAGATTGCGATACTCGTCGGCCGAAGCGAGCTGGTCGTTGGCGTCGATGGTCGAGGCCCGCAGCGGACCGTCGAAACTCCCCTTCGCCTGATTGACGTTGGCCGCCGCGATGGACGTGCGAACGTCCTCGATACTGAGTCCATACGACGTGATCGCACGCGGATTGACCTGAATACGCACGGCGGGGCGCTGTCCGCCCGAAATGCTCACCAGACCGATGCCGGGCAACTGCGAGATCTTTTGCGCGACGCGGGTGTCGACCAGATCCTCCAGCTTGGGCAACGGCATGGTCTTCGACATGATCTCCAGCGTCAGAATCGGCGTGTCGGCCGGGTTGACCTTGCTGTAGATCGGCGGCATCGGCAGATCGCTCGGCAGCAGGTTGCTGGCGCTGTTGATGGCGGCCTGCACTTCCTGTTCCGCGACGTCGAGCCCGAGGTCGAGCGAGAACTGCAACGTGATCACCGATGCGCCGCCCGAGCTGGTCGAGGACATCTGGTTCAGGCCCGGCATCTGGCCGAACTGGCGCTCCAGCGGAGCCGTGACCGACGAGGTCATGACGTCCGGACTCGCCCCCGGATAGAGCGTGACCACCTGAATGGTCGGATAGTCGACTTCCGGCAGTGCCGAGAGCGGCAGCAACCGGTAGGCGACGAAACCGGCGAGCAGGATCGCCAGCATCAGCAACGATGTGGCGACCGGTCGGAGAATAAACGGGCGGGACGGATTCATTGGCTACGTCGAAGGGCGTCTCTGGGGGCGTGGTCGGGCTTGAGTGCGCAAGGCGTCGCGCGGGCTCACGCGACGCCGTCTTATTGCGCCGGACGGCGATGCCCGCCGCTGCCGTTGCGCTTCTCGTCCGGGGCGCGCGGTGCGACGGCCGCCGCGCGGCTCGCGGCCGTGATCACCTCGACCTTGGCGCCATCCCGCAGTTTGTCCATACCGTCGATCACGAGTTTCTCGCCGGGCACAATGCCCGACTCCACTGCCACATGGGTGCCGTCGGTCGGCCCGAGCTTCACGGTCTTGAGCTTGACCGTCTGATCCGGCTGCACGGTGTAGACGAAGCTGCCCTGCGTGCCGCGCTGCACGGCCGCACTCGGAATCAGGGTGGCGCCCTTGAGCGTGTCGACGAGCATCTTCACATTGACGAACTGGTTCGGGAACAGCAGGCCGTCGCCATTGGCGAACTCGGCCTTGAGCTTGACGGTCCCCGTCGTCGTATCGATCTGGTTGTCGATGGAGGCGAGCTTGCCGCTCGCGAGCTTGATCTTGCCGGAACGGTCGAAGGTCTCGACGAGCAGCGTCTCGCCGCCGCGCGCGCGCTTGACCACCTTCGGCAAGCTGTCTTCGGGAATGGTGTAGACCACGGTGATCGGCGTGACCTCGTTGATGATCACGATACCGTTAGTGTCCGAAGCGTGAACGATATTGCCCGGATCGACCTGACGCAGCCCCGCGAGCCCGGAGACCGGCGCGCTCACGCTCGCATAGTTCAGTTGCAGACGGGCGTTGCCGAGCAGGCCTTCGTCGGCCTTGACCGTGCCCTCGTACTGCTTGACGAGCGCGCGCTGGGTATCGACGGTTTGTCCGGCAATCGAGTCCTGCTTGAGGAGGGTCTCGTAACGGGCAAGGTCAAGCTGGGCGTTCTTGAGCAGCGCCTGATCGCGCGCGAGTTGCCCCTCCATCTGCGTGACCTGTACCTGGAACGGACGCGGATCGATCTCGGCGAGCACCTGACCTTCCTTGACCATGTCGCCCTCCTTGAAGTGCACCTTCATGAGCTGACCATCGACCCGCGAATGCACGGTGACGCTGCGCGTTGGCGTCACGGTGCCCAGTCCGTTGAGGAAGACCGGCAAATCGCCCGTCGTCGCCTCGACCGCCGTGACCGGCGTGGCGGGTGCACCGGCCCCGGCCATACCCGCCCGGCCGCCCGCTTGCGCGGGTTTTTGCGCGCTTTGCGAGTGCAGACGGTAATAGACTCCCCCCGCGATGAGCACGACAAACAGCGCGATCACGCCCGGCACGAGCCAGCGGCGCGTGCGTGAAGGCGTGTAGGCCGCTTCTGCGTTGCGTTGCGCCCCGGACGTGGGGGATGTGGGCCGATCAGAACCGTTCGGTTGTTCCGAACCGTGGGGACCGTGCTCGGTCATGACTTCCTCGTAACAGCGGAGTAGTTAGCAGAGTCGTCCAATGAGGACGGGGATACTTTCTTGTCTGATTGCTGCGGCGCGGCAAATGGCATGGGAGCGCCGGAATCGTGCCAACCAGCGCCTTGCGCCAGCTTTGGCTGATCAGCATAGCAGACCGTTGTGTAAGGCCGATGAGGCCGATGATTACAGCAGCTTTCCCCATGGGCAAGCGTTGGGGTTGCGGCTAAGAGACCGGCGGCACGGCGGATGGTTCGCGTCGCCGCCCGTGCTGCATCCGCTACTGCGTCGCGTCTGTCTCCTGCAATGCCTTGTCGCAGCGCCCTCGCAGCACGAGATGTGCGATTGGGCGTGCCGAATTTTCCGATCGAACAGCGGCATATTGCGCTGCGCAAAGTTTGCATGATGTGGGCGAAATTCGTGCGTAATCAAAGCAGGCTCTATTATTACGCATCGTTACAGGCGACCAAGGCTGTAATGCCCGGAAACAAAACGCGTGTAAAGCCGCGTGGGGAGCCCTCTATCATGACGACACTACCTGTCAGAACAAATATGAAGATTCTTGTTGTCGACGATGATCCCGATCTGCGTGATCTGCTGCGCGAGTATCTGAGCCGCCATGGCTTCTCGGTGGCAGTGATGCACGACGGCGACGGGCTGGCCGCGCGCCTCGAGCGTGAGCGTCCGGCCCTGATCGTGCTCGACCTGATGATGCCCAAGGTCGACGGACTGACCGCGTTGCGTGACCTGCGTGCGCGTAACGACGATGTGCCGGTGATCCTGCTCACGGCACGCAGCGACGAGATCGACCGCATCGTGGGACTGGAAATCGGCGCCGACGATTATCTCGGCAAGCCATTCAGCCCGCGCGAGTTGCTGGCCCGGATCAACGCCGTGCTGCGCCGTCGCAAAACGCCGGACGCTGCCGTGCCCGAGCAGCGCGAGAACTACACGTTCGGCCCATTCGTGCTCGACTTCCGCAGCCGCACACTGACCCGGGACGCGCAGTTGCTCACGCTCTCGGACGGCGAATATGGCTTGCTGCGCCTGTTGGTGAACCATGCCATGCAGGTACTCTCTCGCGAACGCATCATCGAATTGCTCTACGGCGCAGACAGCGACGTCAACGACCGCGGCATCGACGTACAGATCTGGCGCTTGCGCCGTCTGCTCGACGAAGACGCGCAGAGCCCGCGTTTCATCCAGACCGTGCGCGGGCGCGGTTATATCTTCGTTCCCGACGGCCAACGCGCCGACATGGCCACCGGTTGATAGACCGGCTCCGGAGGCGGCCGTTTGTCACCGTCCTGTTCGAAGGTACCTCTTCCGGTCTGAGAAGGACTCCGGCATGACGCCGATACCGCTTACCCCGGCCCATATGCGGAGCATTGCATGAAAGGCCGATTCGACACACTGTTTGGCCGGCTGGCGTTGCTCATCATCGCCGCGCTGGTCATCAGCCACTTCTCGTATCTCACGATCCTGCGCAGCGATCACGACGACACGCGCGTGCAGAACGCCGCCGAGCAAATGGCGTTCATCATCAAGGCCGCGTCGGAAGTGCATGACGGCAACTCGACGCTCACGCTGCCCGACCTCGTGCAAGTCGTACCTGTCTCGCTCTCGCATGGCGATGTCTTCGAGCCGACCAACAAGCATACCCGCCTGACGACCGAACTTGCCCGGCGTCTGCCGGCCGGCACGCAACTGCGCGTGGAGCGCACCCCGCCGCCGCGCATCTGGGCACGCCTGCCGGGCCGCGACTACTGGATCGCCACGCCGGTACTGGCCGTGCGCAACCCGCCGGGCACCGCCACGATCCTGCCGGGACTGGCCGTCGTCCTCGGCATTACCGTGATCTTCGCGCTGTTTGCCGCCTGGCAGTTGCAGCGCCCGGTGCGGGATATGGCAGCGGCAGCGGAACAGCTTGCGACCCATCGCGTTCGAACGCAGGTCAAAGAGCGCGGTCCGCTGGAGTTGCGTCAACTCACCGAACGCTTCAACCGCATGAGTCAGGACATTGTGCAGACCGACCGCGAGCGCAACACGATGCTGGCCGGTATCGCCCATGATCTGAAGACGCCGCTCGCACGATTGCGCCTGCGCGCCGAAATGATCGACGACGTGCAAACGAGCGAGGGCATTACGCGCGACGCCGAATCCATGACCCGGATCGTCGATCAGTTCCTGCTGTTTGCCCGTGGCATCGAAATGGATAGCGCAGCGTCGCCGGTGGAAGCTCGTATTCCCGCCCTGATTGCGCCGTTCCTCGACCAGGGCTACACCATCGAGCTGGATTTGCAGGCCGGGCCGGGCTTCCGGCTCCGGCAGACCTACCTCGAGCGAATCGTGAACAACCTGCTGGACAACGCGGTGACGTACGGCCGGGCACCGCTCGCGATCCGCACGTCGCAAGACGCCAGCGGCTGGCGTCTGGTGATCGAAGACAGCGGGCCTGGCATTCCAAATGAAGACATCAACCGGATCGTGCGCCCCTTCGTGCGCCTCGACCCGGCACGCGGCGGCAACGCTCATTGCGGACTGGGCCTCGCCATCGTCGACAAGCTCACCCAGCAACTGGGCGGACGCGTATCGTTCAGCAACCGTTCCTCGGGCGGCTTGCAGGTCACGTTGATGTTCCCGCCGGACGATCCGGGTGCGGAGTAAGCTCCCGATGCGGGATGGACAGCGGCGTCGAATCGGGCGCTGACTGCTTCACTTGCCGCACGTCCTACGCGCCGATTCCCGCGCAATGAAAAAACCCGCCGTCGATAAACGAACGGCGGGTTTTGACTTTTCAGGCAATGCATCACATCAAGCCACAGCCAGGCGATCCAAGGTTGGGGGGTAATGCGACTACTGGGCTGCTGCTTTACTGCTCTCAGGGACACGATGGAGATGGCAAGACGCGATGACATTAAGGTGTCATCGCGACTATCGGCTCCCCGACCTCCCTGGCATGTGACCGGCAATGCCAGTCCGGCGTTTACCGGCGAATTACTTGATCAGGAATTTCTCTTTGTTCTTTCCGACCCACTTCGGCGCACGGCCACGGCCCGACCACGTTTCGCCGGTGGCCGGATTCATATACTTCGGCGCAATCTGTGCACGAACGGCGCGGCGGCGGCCATCCATCGTGGCAAGACCCAGATCCTTAGCAGTCAGTTCGTATTCCTGGATCTTCTGTTTGACTTCGGCGATGACCTGAGCCACCTCGCGGGTCCGGGCCTCTTCGATTTGCTTTTCGATCTTTTCGCGTTGCGCGACGAGTTCCTTATAGCTTGCCATCTGGCGTGTCCTTACGTTGTTAAAAATGGATCGCCACTTAAAATAGCACGAGTTTTAATAATTTGAAAACGGCATTTCCATCAAGTGAGCCTGCGAACGCGAAAATTTCATTGAATTGTCTGATCGGCGGTTCAGAAAATGCACGGGATCGGGGCATGAATCCAGGATTACTACCACCCCCGCGTTGCCGATATTTCTCGATAAGCGGTGTCAATTACGTCGCAATAGGGAACAAATTCGTCAGATAGTGATCAGTACTCCACGCGGCCTCATGGGTCCACGCGCTATCCTGCATGATTTGGCGGGCATTCGCCGGCCAAGCGCTCTCAGATCCACGACATCGGCATTTCGATCATTTGATCGCCACAAGATATACGATCCTAAATATTTAAGCGCAATCCGATCATTCCGTTATCCGAAGCACTGTGCTCATTCGGACTATTCGCGTCCGACGCCGCGATTTGCGGATATCCCGGGGATGAGAATTTTTCATAGGAATTAGGCAGCTTTCGTCCGACGTCCCATTGGTGTCTGCGGATGCCATGCCCATGGTTGCTCGCAATACACCTTTTCGCGATATCGGCGGCAATATGCCCCGATGGCCCTCCGAGCGTCGAGACACCGATAAATCGGGACAAACCGGCGCGCCTTTCGATTTATTGACGTATACGTCAGTCTCATGCGCCGATGTCATTTCCCGAATCGAAAGAGTTTTCGTAAGATAGGCCTCGTGAGATTGGACAATCCGTCTGCATGCGATTGCCCGCAGAGCCCCATTCGGCAAGGCTTACCGCCGGGAAAACCGCATTTTCACGAATGCAATTAAGCAAATCCTGATTTATCTCGATCGGCAATTGCCAACGGAATTCGCACTGATTCAACAGGGATTTTGAACGCATGACGACTTCGACCATTGCCGTGGACTCGCACTCCCCTTTCGGCACGCCCGCGCCGACGCTCACCACCGAGCGTACGATCTTGCGTCAGTGGCGCACGGAAGATCTGCCGCTTTTTGCCGCACTCAACGCCGATCGGGAAGTCATGCGCCACTTTCCGACAACGCTCGATCGGGCCCAGAGCGACGCCATCGCCCACCGGCTGGCGCAACACATCGAGATGCATGGCTATGGCCCATGGGCGCTGGAGATTCCAGGCGTGACGCCGTTCGCCGGTTTCGTCGGTCTGATGCGCGTCGGCTTCGATGCCCCTTTCGTGCCCGCCGTGGAAATCGGCTGGCGGCTGGCGTCGGCGTGGTGGTCGAAGGGATATGCAACGGAAGCGGCGAGCGCCGCGGCGCAGTTCGCCTTTGGCACACTGGGCCTCGACGGGTTGGTCTCGTTCACCGTACCCGCCAACGTCCGATCGAGAGCGGTGATG
Source organism: Pandoraea sp. SD6-2 (assembly GCF_000389825.1). Taxonomy (NCBI): domain Bacteria; kingdom Pseudomonadati; phylum Pseudomonadota; class Betaproteobacteria; order Burkholderiales; family Burkholderiaceae; genus Pandoraea; species Pandoraea sp. SD6-2. The sequence goes on from NZ_KB944452.1 coordinate 166,848, forward strand.
CAGCGCATCGGTATGCGGCACTGCCCCGACGAAGACTTTCTGCACCCCTTGATTCCGCCGGGTCACCGGCTGCGCCGCCACGTACTGTATCGGCTCGACGCTCACGAATTGGCGGCCGGCAAGCGGTAAGCGTCGCCTTCGCGATTGAAGCGTACGCTTCAATCGTGGGAGAATCCGAGTCTTTGCGCCAGCCGTCTCCCCCATCGTGTCGCGCGCCGTCATCATCCCGCTCATCATCGCTTGCGCCCTGTTCATGGAGAACATCGACGCCACGGTGATCACAACTTCGCTGCCCGCCATGGCACGCGATCTCCATCAGGACCCGATTTCACTGAAGATGGCGCTCACCGCCTACGTGGTCGGGCTCGGCATCTTCATTCCGATTTGCGGCTGGGTGTCCGACCGCTTCGGCGCGCGTAACGTCTTTCGTACCGCGATCGGCATCTTCATGGCCGGATCGATCCTGTGTGCGCTATCGTTTTCGTTGCCGACGTTCGTGTTCGCTCGCTTTCTGCAAGGCGTCGGCGGCGCGATGATGGTGCCGGTCGGCCGTCTCGTGATCTTCCGCGCGGTGCCCAAGCATGATCTGGTCAAGGCCATCGGCTATCTGACGATGCCCGCCCTGCTGGGGCCGGTGATCGGCCCGCCGCTCGGTGGTGCCATCACGGCCTATCTGCACTGGCGATGGATCTTCTTCATCAACATTCCGGTCAGCCTGCTCGGCATCTACCTCGCGGGCAAATACATTGACAACGAGCGCGGCGGCGACGCCGGACGCCTCGACACACTCGGTTTCATCCTCTCCGCACTCGGTAGCGGCCTGCTCATGCTGGGGCTGGCCATGATCGGCGAACATCAGGTCGCCGATAGCGTCGTGATTGCCATGTGCGTGCTGGGCGCGCTGTTCGTCTACGCCTACTGGCGGCACGCGAATCGTGTGGAAGCGCCGCTGCTCGACTTTCGTCTGCTGCGCATTCCGACGTTCCACGCCAGTGTCGCCGGTGGCTCGCTCTTCCGTATCGGCTTGGGGGCCGTGCCGTTTCTGCTACCGCTGGCCTTGCAGGAAGGGCTGCATATGGACCCATTCGAATCGGGCATGATTACCTGCGCGTCGGCGTTCGGTGCGATTTTCATGAAGGCGATTGCGCAGCGGGTGCTGGCGAAATTCGGCTTCCGCCGGGTGCTGATCGTCAACGCGGCGCTGGCCGGATTGGCGCTCTCGTCCTACGGGCTGTTCACGCACGACACGCCGGTGCTCGTGATGCTGGGCGTGGTGGCGTTCGGCGGTTTCTTCCCGTCGCTGCAATTCACCTGCCTGAACTCGATCGTGTACGCCGACATTGCGAGTGCCGACGCGAGCCGCGCGACGAGCCTCGCAAGCGTGGTGCAGCAGTTATCGCTCGGGTTGGGGGTGACGATTTCGGGGATGGTGCTACAGGCGAGCAGCCGGCTCGCCGGCCACGAACACCTGACAGCCGGCGACTTCCTCCCGGCATTCCTCGTGATCGGGCTGTTCTCGTGGCTATCGATCCCCGTCACCCGCCAACTGCCCGCCGATGCGGGCACGGAACTCGCGAGAAAACACTGAACCGAGGCGCTGCTTCACGCGTCGTTTCACGCGCTTTCACGCTTCGTTTCTCGCTTCATTTCGCGCCTTACTTCGTGCTCACGCGAGAGAACATCGTGTGCAGCACCATACCGGCGATCATCGCGACAACGAACAACAACCCCTTGCCATACCCCGCGCCAAGCAGCACCAGCGCAGGGCCCGGGCAAATGCCTGCAATCCCCCAACCCACGCCAAACAGCAACGCGCCGAGCACCAGCCGTTTGTCGATGCCGCGCAAGGCGGGCCACACACGTGGCTCGCCCGTCCAGGCGAGCGCCCGTGAATGCGCCAAGCGGAACCCGACGAGGCCCACGGCAATGGCCCCGCCCATCACGAACGCCAGCGATGGATCCCATTTGCCGGCCAGGTCGAGAAAGCCCAACACCTTTGCCGGATTCGCCATGCCCGCGAGTATCAGCCCAAGCCCGAATGCGAGGCCGCCGACGAATGCGAAGATCAGCTTTTTCATGCGGCACCTCCCAGGTTCAGGACATGCCGCACGACGAATACCGTCACGAAACCGGTCGCCATGAAGCACAGCGTGGCGACTAGCGAGCGCCACGACAATCGCGAAAGACCGCAAACGCCATGACCACTTGTGCAGCCCGACCCGAGCCGGGTGCCGAATCCGACCAGCAAACCTGCTGCGATGAGCATCGCGGTGCTGGCATCGATCTGCGCTTCGGGTACGACGGCAACGGTGCGATACACCCAAGGCGCCGCCATCATTCCGGCGATGAATACGACGCGCCAGCCCACATCGCCGGCACGCGGCCACAACAGACCGCCGACGATGCCGGAGATGCCCGCGATGCGTCCGGCCGCCAGCATCAACCAGACGGCAGCCAGTCCAATGAGCACCCCACCGGCCAATGCGGTCCACGGAGTGAAATGAAGCGTATCGATAGTCATGGGTGGAGCCTCCCCTTGAACATTAGGCAATGAGCGATGTGGCAGCAAAAAGCGAGGTGATCGGCGGCAATCAGGCTTTCGGACAAAACTGATCGTAAAGACAAGCCAGCACGGCAAGCACGGCGCCATCCGCGACCGAATAGTAGATACGTTTGCCGTCGCGGCGCGTGCTCACCAGCGCCTCGCTGCGCAGCACGGCAAGTTGCTGCGAAAGCGTCGGCTGCCGGATGTCGAGTTGCGCTTCCAGTTCGCCAACGGACATCTCTCCTTGCGTGAGCTGACACAGGATCAGCAGACGGTCTTCGTTAGCGAGCGCACGCAGCAGCGTAGAGGCGTCGTGCGCGGCACTTCGCAGGCGCGCAATATCGAGCGGCGCGACGTCTGCGGAGACGGTCGCCCGGTCGACAGGGGATAGCGCAGTCACTCGGGGCATGGCAGGATCAATACAAATCGGAAAGTCGCAGCGCGACGACATGTCACGTCAATTGCGTACACTTTACTAGTTTATAATATATAAATCGATAAATTTTTGCAGGAGCCGGTCATGTCAGCTACGCCAGCACACATCGAAGCCTTCTTCGACACGGCTACCGCCACAGTGACGTACGTCGTGTTCGATGCGCCGGGCGGTCACGCGGCGATCATCGATCCGGTGCTCGACTACGATCCCAAGGCGGGCCGTACGCACACGGGGTCGGCCGAACGCGTTCTCGAATTCATTGCTGCGCAAAAGCTCACGGTCGACTGGATTCTCGAGACGCATGCGCACGCCGATCATCTGTCCGCGGCACGCTGGCTCAAGGAACACGTCGGCGGACGCATTGCCATCGGCGCGCACATCCGCGACGTTCAGCACGTCTTCAAGAAGCTGTTTCATCTGGGCACCGACGTACCGCCCGATGGCTCGCAGTTCGATCATCTGTTCGACGATGGCGAGACGTTCGCCATCGGCACATTGCAGGCCGAGGCGATGTTCGTGCCGGGCCATACGCCGGCTGACATGGCCTATCGTGTGGGCGATGCCGTCTTCGTGGGCGACACGCTCTTTATGCCCGACGTGGGCACCGCGCGCTGCGACTTCCCCGGTGGCAACGCGCACACGCTGTTCCGCTCGATCCGCCGTCTGCTGGCCCTGCCCGAATCGACACGTCTGTTCATGTGCCACGACTACCCGCCTTCCGGGCGTGCCGCGAACTGGCAGACAACGGTCGGCGAACAGCGCAGGGCGAACATCCACGTGCACGACGGCATCGATGAAACTGCCTTCGTCGCCATGCGCGAAGCGCGCGACAGGACACTCGACATGCCCACGCTGATCCTGCCTGCCGTGCAGGTCAATATTCGCGCAGGCGACATGCCGGCGCCGGAGGCCAACGGCACGCGCTATCTGAAAATCCCGCTGAATGCGCTGTAATCCGCGCTAATGCGTTACTGGCGGGCTTTACCGGACGGTCAGTTGCTCGGCCAGCGCGTCGCGCGCCTGCGTGACCCACTCGGGTTCGCCACGGCGCGCGGGCAGCAGATGAAACTCCGCATCCGGCAACGAAGGCAAGCGCCGTCCGGGCATCGGCGTCTCGATGCGCACGAGTGACGGCCCCGCCGCCGACGCGTTCAGACATGCCACCCCGAGCCCCGCGCTCAATGCCAACTGCAACCCCGCCACCCCCGACGCCACGTGCGCAATCGTGTATGGCACGCGATGCTCGTCGAGCCATTGCGTAGTGAAGCGATGCAACGCACAGGTGTCGGGCAGCACCAGCAACGGTAGCGGCCCCCCGTGCTCCAGCACGAAATCGGGCGACGCCACCCAGTCGAGCGGCTCTCTGCCCAGCGTCCGGGTGCCCGCGACCGCGTCGCGGCCGAGGGACTTGCCAAGCACCCGCATCGACAAGCCAATGTCGAAGTCGCCGCTGTCGTACCCCGACTCGATCACGCCGCTTTTCAGAATCGTCACGTGAATGCGCAACGCCGGATACGCCACGCTGAGGTGCCGCAGCATGCGCGCTACATCACCGGGGCGGAAGTAATCCGTGATTGCCAACCGCAACTCGCCGGCGAGCGAGAACCCGCGCACGTCATGCCAGGCGCGTTCGGACTGGGCGATCAACTGCCGCGCATGGATCAGAAGACGCTCGCCGGCGGGCGTCGTCGCGACCCCTTGCTTGCCGCGCGTGAACAATGTCACGCCGACACGCTCCTCGAGTTTGCGAATCTGTTCGCTCACCGACGACTGCGACAGGAACACGCGTGGTGCAGCCGCCGAGAGACTGCCCGCCTCGGCCACGGCAACGAAGGTGCGCAACTGATCGAAATCGAATCCGGGAGCCATGACCTCACCCATTGAAAAAAACGATGGATGGAATCGTAAATTCCCGCTTTTCCGATGTCAATCATCTCCCTAGACTGAAGTCGTTGTCCACATCACTCAACGATTCAACGATTCAACGTTTGGGAACCACACCATGCCGCACATCGTTCTGCAACTCTCCGGAACCCCTGACGACACGCTCACCCGCGAGGCCGTGCGTGCGGTGTCGCAACTCACGGTCGACACGCTGCACAAGGTGCCGGAAGTGATTGCCGTGACCGTCGACTACATTGCGCACGCGCGCTGGTTCATCGGGGGTGCGCCCCTCTCGGAGCAAGGGAAAAACGCCTTCCATCTGGATATCAGCGTGACGGACGAGACGAACACGAAAGCGGAGAAGGCACAGTTCATCGCGCAAGTCTTCGAAGCCCTGTCAGGGCTGCTCGGCAACGTGCACGCGTGCTCGTACATTCATGTCATCGACGCTCGCGCTGCGGCTTACGGTTATGGCGGACGCACGCAGGAATACCGTCATCAGCACGCGTCAAAGGCGTGACGCGTGGCGTTCGCGCCGTGCGGCAAGCCATCCCGAGCGCGTGCCAGCGGGCGCGAACGTCCTGTTCAGGCGGCCTTTCGGAGAATGGAACGAAACACTTCCAACACTTTTTTACGACTATTTACTTCATAACTGCCCCGTTTCCCTCATACGATGAAGATGTACCAAAACATCGCTTTCCAAGGGGAGACGAATATGAAAAAACTGACGCTGACCATTGCGCTCGTTGCTGCCACGCTCGGCGGTATTGCCACGGCTCCGGCCCATGCCCAGGTGGGTATTTCCATCAGCATTGGCGCACCGCCGGAACCGCGCTATGAGCCAGTACCGCCGCCGCGCGTCGGATACGTGTGGGCACCGGGCTTCTGGGATTGGGATGGCCATCGCCACGAGTGGCGCGCCGGTCATTGGGAACGTGAGCGCCCGGGCTATGCGTATCGCGCACCGGCCTGGCATCAGGGTCCGCACGGCTGGGAGTTGAACCGTGGCGGCTGGGATCACGGGGATCGCGGGGATCGCGACCGGGGACGGGATCGTCATGACGACGACCACCACGACCACGACCGCGACCACGGTCACGGTCACGGTCACGGTCACGGCTACGGCCACGATCGCCACGACTGATCCGACGCACACTCGCCGCTTATCGAGAGGGACGCCGGCGCTTATCAGCGCCGGCGTTTTGCTAAGAAAAATCGATTGGTTGGGCGCACGTGGGTGCGCCGTTATCGTAGAGACCCCGTTCGCTGCTACCCGCAGCCGGTCGCCGCCGACGCCTGTCCATCATTTGCGTTGGCGAGACCGGGACCCGAGACGGATCTACGCATAACGGAGCCCAACAGGCCATGCAAAAACCAATTCGCCAACCACGCCCACAACGCGCTGCTTTCTCCCTCGCCGCAGCGCTGCTGTCGGTCGCTGCCCTCGCCCCCCTTACCGCTCACGCCGACAAACTCGACGACATCAAGAAGGCCGGCGTGTTGCGCGTCGCCACGTTCGACAGCAATCCGCCGTTCGGCTATGTCGACGCGAAATCGCACAAGATCGTCGGCCTCGACGTCGACTACGCGAAGGCGCTGGCCGACAAGCTCGGCGTGAAACTCGAAATCCAGCCGACGAACCCGGCCAACCGCATTCCGTTCCTCACGTCGAAGAAGGTCGACCTCGTGTTGGCGAACTTCACCATCACGGACGAGCGCGCCAAGCAGATCGACTTCAGCATTCCGTACTTCTCGTCGGGTCAGCAGTTCCTCGCGAAAAAGGGCACGCTGTCCTCGCCAGATCAATTGAACGCGCTGCGCATCGGGGCCGACAAGGGTACGACCAACGAGATCACGCTGCGCGAGAAATTCCCGAAAGCGACGATCGTGGCATTCGACGACACACCGTTCGCGTTCGCCGCACTGCGCACCGGCACGGTTCAGGCGATTACGCAGGATGGTCCGAAGCTCGTCGGCCTGCTGGCCAACGTGCCGGACAAGCAAAACTACGAGATCCCGGCGTTCACGATTTCGAACGACTACATGGGTGTCGGCGTTCCCAAGGGTGAGGCGCGCCTGAGCGCGTTTGTGAACGACACGTTACGCGGGCTCGAGAAAGACGGCACCGCCGCCAACATTTACGACCGCTGGTTCGGCCCGAACACGGCTCAGCCGTTGCCGCGTCTGTTCAAGATCGGCGACAAGGCCTGACGCTTGCCCGCTGGCCTCACCGGGGCGCACGGGGTGACAACCTCGTACGCCCCGGTGTTTCGCATTGGAAATCCCGTCATGATCGACTGGCTCGCCCCGAAATATGTCGGCTGGCTACTCCAGGGCTTCGGCGTCACGCTTGCACTCGCGATTGCCGTGAGCGCCGCCGCCACCTGGCTTGGCTTCGGACTGGCGCTCGCACGAGACTCCCGCAGCCCACTGCTCGCGCGCCCCGCCATCGCCTTCGTCGCGCTCATGCGCAACACCCCGCTGCTGGTGCAACTGTTCTTCTGGTATTTCGGCGTGGCGGCTCTGGTGCCGGCCAGTGCCGTGCTATGGCTCTCGCAACCCCACAGTTGGCATCTCGTGCTGTTCGACATTCGCTGGCCGGCGCTAGAGACGCTCGCCGGGTTCATCGGCCTCACGGTCTACACGACGGCGTTCATCGGCGAGGAAATTCGCGCCGGACTCCGTGGCGTGCCCGCCGGGCAAACACAGGCCGCCGCTGCCCTGGGACTCAACCGCATAGCCGTCTTCCGTCACGTCGTGCTGCCGCAGGCGGTGCGTATCGCCATGCCGCCGCTCTTCGGCCAATACATGAATGTCGTGAAGAACTCGTCGCTGACGATGGCCATCGGGCTGGCCGAGTTGTCGTACGCGTCGCGTCAGGTGGAAACCGAAACGTTCAAGACGTTTCAGGCGTTCGGCATCGCCACGCTGCTGTACGTCGGCGCGATTGCACTGATCGAGGCGGTGAGCGTCGCCACCACGCATCGTCACGCGGGCGCGCCGTCGCGCTAAGACAGCCGCCCGAGAAACCTCCCGGAAGCGCCTCATGAATGTCTCCGCCGTATTCGACAACTTGCCCTATCTGCTGTGGGGCGACTTTCCCGATGGCCCCCTCTCGGGGGCTGCGCTCACGCTCGTGCTCGCCACGATCAGTGCGCTGGCCTCCGGGGTGCTGGGACTGGCGGGCGGCATCGCGCTCGCCATGCTCGGCGGCCCGGCCCGCTGGGGGCTCACGTTCGTGATCGGCGTCTTCCGTGCGATTCCCGTACTGATGCTGATCTTCTGGACATACTTTCTGTTGCCGATCCTGTTCAACGTGAATGTGCCCGGACTCGCCACGGTCGTCTGTGCGCTCGCACTGATCGGTGGTGCGTACCTCTCGCATACGGTCTACGCGGGCATTCGCGGCGTGGACACTGCACAGTGGCATGCGGGCATGTCGCTCGGGCTCACGCGCGTGCAGACGCTGCGCCATATCGTACTGCCACAGGCGCTGCGCATCATGACGCCATCATTCGTCAATCAGTGGGTATCGCTGGTCAAGGACACGTCGCTCGCGTACATCGTGGGCGTGACGGAATTGTCCTTCGTCGCCACGCAGGTCAACAGCCGGTTGATGGTCTATCCGGCCGAGGTGTTCGCGTTCGTCGCGCTGATCTACTTCGTGATGTGCAGCGCGCTCGAATGGCTCTGCACGAAGTGGCTCGGCAAGCCATTGCGACCGGCGGCAGATACCACGGAAAAGCCCCGGCGCGGCTGGCGGCGCATCACGTCGATGCGTCTGCCGAACCTGCCGGGGCTTACGAACGGTCTCAACCGCCTGAGCCGCCGCGACCGGTGCCGCGCGCCGGGAACGTCACCCGAGCGTGAGCGCCGTGTGGACTTCAGTCACGATTGGCCTGGATGACGGTAAGCGCCGTCATGTTGATGATGCGTCGCACTGTCGAGCTGGATGTGAGCACGTTGACCGGTGCGCCCACGCCCAGCAGGAACGGCCCCACCGCCACATTGCTGCCCGCGCCCGTCTTGAGCAGATTGTAGGCGATGTTGCCCGAATCCACGTTCGGGCACACCAGCAGGTTGGCCGCGCCCTTCAGACGCGAATGCGGCAGGATGCGGCTGCGCAGTCCTTCGTCGAGCGCGCAGTCGCCGTGCATTTCGCCGTCGATCTCCAGCCCCGGCGCCTGTGCCGTGACCATCTCCAGCACGCGACGCATCTTCGTGCCCGACGCCGCACTGCCCGAGCCGAAATTCGAGCGCGAGAGCAGCGCGACCTTCGGATTGAGGTTCAGCCACGTCATCTGCTTGGCCGCCGCCAGCGTGAACTCGGCGATCTGCTCGGCCGTCGGGTCGTCGTTGACGTGCGTGTCCACGAGGGCCACGGTGCGCTTGTCGAGCAGCAGGATGTTCATCGCCGCATAGGTGTTCGCGCCCGGTTGCTTGCCGATCACTTCGTCGACGAGGCGCAGGTGATCGTGATACGCACCCACGGTGCCGCAGATCATGCCGTCGGCGTCGCCCAGACGCACCATCATCGCGCCGATCAGCGTGAGACGGCGGCGCATCTCGACGCGCGCCATTTCCTTCGTGATCCCGTCGCGGCAGCGCAGCTCCCAGTAGTTCGTCCAGTACTGATGGAAGCGCTCGTCGTAGTACGGATTGGTGACTTCGACGTCTTCGCCCAAACGCAGACGCAGACCGAACTTCTCGATGCGCGCGAGCAGCACTTCCGGACGGCCAACGAGAATCGGACGGGCCAGCTTCTCGTCGACAATCACCTGCACCGCACGCAACACGCGCTCTTCCTCGCCTTCCGCGAACACGATGCGCGCCTTGCCACCATCGCGCACCAGTTGCTTGGCCGCCGAGAAGATGGGCTTCATGAACGCGCCCGAGTGATACACGAACTGCTGCAACTGCTCGGCGTACGCGTCGAAGTCGGCGATCGGGCGGGTAGCCACACCGTCTTCCATGGCGGCGCGCGCCACGGCCGGGGCGATACGCACGATCAGGCGCGAATCGAACGGCTTCGGAATCAGGTATTCCGGCCCGAACGACAGGTCATACGCGCCGTACGCGGTGGCCACGGAGTCGTTCGGCTCTTCCTGCGCCAGACCGGCAATGGCGTGGACGGCGGCGATTTCCATGCGGCGCGTGATCGTGGTGGCGCCCACGTCGAGCGCGCCACGGAAGATGTACGGGAAGCAAAGTACGTTGTTGACCTGATTCGGGAAGTCGGAGCGCCCCGTGGCAAGCACCACGTCCTCGCGCGCGGCGCGTGCCTCTTCCGGGAAGATTTCCGGCGTCGGATTGGCGAGCGCCAGAATCAGCGGACGCGACGCCATCGTCCCCAGCATTTCCGGCTTGAGCACACCGCCGGCGGACAGGCCGAGGAACACGTCGGCGCCCTCGATCACTTCCGCGAGCGTGCGTTTGTCGGTCTTCTGCGCGAAACGGGCCTTGTCCGGATCCATGCTCACGGCACGGCCCTCGAAGACCACGCCATCGATGTCCGTCGCCCAGACGTTCTCGACCGGCAGGCCAAGATCGACCATCAGGTCCAGACAGGCGAGTGCGGCAGCGCCGGCGCCCGAAGTGACCACCTTCACGTCGCGAATGTCCTTGCCCACGACCTTCAGGCCATTGATGAACGCAGCGCTCACCGTGATGGCGGTGCCGTGCTGGTCATCGTGGAAGACGGGGATTTTCATCCGTTCGCGCAGCTTGCGCTCGACGGTGAAGCACTCGGGCGCCTTGATGTCTTCGAGGTTGATACCGCCGAACGTGGCTTCGAGGCTCGCAATGATTTCGACGAGCTTGTCCGGGTCGCTCTCGGTGATTTCGATGTCGAACACATCGATTCCGGCGAATTTCTTGAAGAGGACGGCCTTGCCTTCCATCACCGGCTTGGACGCGAGCGCGCCGATGTTGCCCAGGCCGAGCACGGCCGAGCCGTTCGTGATCACACCGACCAGGTTGCCGCGCGCCGTGTACTTGAACGACTGCGCCGGATCGGCAGCGATCTCCTGGCACGGGATGGCAACGCCCGGGGTGTAGGCGAGCGCCAGATCGCGTTGCGTGACGAGCGGCTTGCTGGCGGTCACGGAGATCTTGCCCGGCGTTGGGAACTGGTGATATTCCAGGGCTGCCTGGTGATCGTTGTTGTTGCTCATGGCGTGTCGTCCTCGGTGAATGTCTCGGCAATACCAAGCGCCGCGGACCGTTCTGAAGACGGTTGCCGCCCTGGCGCATCGGGTGTCAGGCCATTCTAGGCAGCCGCCAGCGGGGGGCGATTCTGAATTACTATGGGGGCATCATATTTTCGATATAAGCCCGGAACATCGGGGGTTTCAGGGGATTGAGGACAGATGGGGGCGATGCCATTCGATACGGGAGAGGCGGTTCGGCGGCTGACGACCCGGCTCAAGATGCGTCATCTCGTGCTGTTGCTGCAAATTCAGCAGCACGGCTCGCTCACCCGGGTGGCGGAGCATATGGCGACGAGCCAGCCGGCCGTGACAAGCTCCCTCGCGGAGCTGGAAAGCATGCTCGGTGGCCCGCTGTTCGACCGGACCCCGCGCGGCATGACGCCGACGCCGCTGGGCGCGGTCGTTCTCGCCCATGCGCAGGCGATGGTGCACGATCTGGATCATCTGACCCGGGACATCGAGGCGGTGATGGCCGGGCACGCCGCAAGGCTTCAGGTGGGCGTGATCCCCTACATCTCAGGCAAGACGCTCGCCGCCGCCATTCAGCAAACGCTCGCCCAGATTCCCCAGCGGCTGACCGTCACCCTGCACGAAGGCACCAGCGAAGCGCTGATGGCACAACTGCGCGATCACACGCTCGATGTCGTGATCGGACGCGCCGCCGCCAATGTCGACCTCACCCAGGTGCAGTTCGAAGTCCTGCATCATCAAATGCCGCGCGTGGTGGCCAGCCGCCGTCTGGCCGCCCGCCTCGGACGCAGCGCGCCCGTATGGTCGCAACTGGCCGAACTAGACTGGGTCATGGGCGCACCCAATACGCCCATGCGCGACCAGTTATCCGACCTGTTCCTGCACGCGGGCGTGGTGCCGCCGGTGCCGGTCGTCGAGAGTTTCTCGTCGCGCCTGACGGGCGAATTGCTCGCGAGCAGCGAGCGCGCGGTATCGCTGCTGCCCGCCGACATTGCAGAGGAACTGGTGCGTGTCGCGGGCGTGGCCGTCGTGCCATGGTCGCTCACGTGGACGCTGCCGCCGGTGGCGATGTTCACCCGTCGCGAAAACCCTCGCGAAACACATCTGCGCTTCACGCAGGCACTGCGCACGCAATACCAGGCGATGACCGGCGGGACGTAAGCATTTTTCGTCTTGCAGAAGGACGCTGGAAGGGCTTCTGACGTCAATACCGCGCAATTTCGTGAAATAGACCCCTTTCGGCTCGTTTGCCACGCGATTGATCGTGCAACGTACAGCGTAAGGTGTCGTGCATGAACGATGCCGTCCCTGCCCCCACACAAACCGACGTGACGACCACCGCCAACGCCCCGGTGGTAACGCCGTTTATCCCCTCACCGCACCAGATCTTTCTGGCGCCCGCGCTGCTGCCCACGCAAGTCGGCCCGGCCGGCCTGCGCTTCGACTTCAACGAGGGCGCGCGCGTGGTCATTCCCGACTTCGGTCAACCGCTGCCGTGGCGCGTGCGCATCAGCGATTTGCGCGACGACACCACGCTCACCGAGGTCTCGCTGTCATCGGGGGTCGTGCGCAGTCCGGCGAAGTACTTTGTGCCGTATGGCATCACGATCTGGCTGAACGACGTGGTGGTCTTCGAACATCGCTACGAGGCGCGCGATCAGGATGTGCTCGTGCAGTTCCCGCTCGCGGCACTGGGCGACGTACTCGGCTGGCTGCCCTATGCGCTGCGTTTCGCCAATACCCACGGTTGCCGCCTGGCCTGTGTGGTCACACCTGCGGTAGCGGCGCTCTTTCGCGACGCCTATCCCGACGTGGATTTTGTGGCGCAAGACAAGGTCGAGCGGCGCAAGTATTACGCCACGTACAACGTCGGCCTGTTCTTCGACGATCACGAACTCGTCCAGCAGCCGCGCGACTTCCGCGAGACCGGGTTGCATCGTACGGCGGCACACATTCTCGGCGTCGACGACACCGAGGCGCCTGCGAAGACGGCATTGCCGGACGTGTCTCGCCCGATGGCCGAGCCGTACGTGTGCATCGCGGTGCAGAGCACGGCGCAATGCAAGTACTGGAACCGGCCGCAGGGATGGGAGACGGTCGTGGCCGGTCTGCGCGAGCGCGGCGTACACGTGGTGTGCATCGATCAGAACGCACGGCACGGCAAAGGAGATTTCTGGCAGTCGATCCCGGCAGGCGCCATCGATGCGACGGGCAATCTGCCGCTGACCGAACGCGCGCGCTGGCTGATGCACGCGAACGCGTTCATCGGCTTGTCGAGCGGGCTGGCGTGGCTGGCGTGGACGATGGGCACTCCCACGGTGCTGATCTCGGGCTTCACGCTGCCGCACAATGAGTTCGCCACACCGTACCGTGTGATCGCGCGTGACGTCTGCACCGGCTGCTGGCATGACCCGGCGCTACGCTACGACCACGACGACTTTCACTGGTGCCCACGGCACACGGGCACCCCGCGGGCATTCGAATGCTCGCGAGAGATTCGCCCGGAAGATGTGTTGGCAGCGTTGGATCGGGTGCCGGGAATCGCGGAGAACGCAACAAACCGCGCTTAAGCGTTGTAGCGCGCTTCGTCGAGATCCGCGATCAGCGTCGGCCCGGTCGGATGCCAACCCAGCCGCGCCTGCGTCAAGGCGCTTGACGCCGGCATGTCCAGGCTCACGAACATCGACAACCAACCGAAATGCGCGTCAGCGTCCTCCAGAGCGATTGACGTCACCGGCAGGCCAAGGCCGCGCCCCAGCGACTCGGCGATGTCGCGGCTGGTAACGCCCGCCTCGCCGGCCGCGTGGTAGCGAGCGCCCTTTTCTCCGGCCTCGACGGCGAGCCGATAGAGACGCGCGACATCCGAAACGTGGCCCGCCGACCAGCGGTTGCGGCCATCCTCGATATAGGCAACGACGCCTTTTTCACGGGCCACGCCAATGAGCGGCGTAACGAGGCCCTGCCGGTAGAGATTGTGGACTTGCGGCAGTCGCACCACTGACACGTTGATACCGTCTTGCAGCAAGTCCTGCATCGCAAGTTCCGAGGCGATGCGCGGGTTGCGATGGGCGAGATTGAAGACGTCTTCCGTTGCCGGTTCGCCGTGCTGGCCGTTGCCCATGCCGACCCCCGAGGTGATAACGAGCGGACGGCCGGAGCCCGCGAGAGCGGCACCGAGGGCCGCGATCACTCGCCTGTCCTTCTCGCAATTCTCGACGAATCGACTGAAATCGTGATCGAACGCCGTGTGGATCACGCTATCGGCCTTCGCGGCACCGTTCGCCAGGCTCACGGGTTCCTCCAGCGTGCCAAGGTACGGTTCGACACCCGCCTCGATGAGGGCGCGGGCTCCCGCGTCCGAGCGCGTCAGGCCAATCACCTCGTGACCGGCGGCAATGAGTTCGGGAATGAGCGCCGAGCCGACGAAACCGGTCGCGCCTGTCAGAAAGATACGCATGGTGAAACCTCCTTGGTCATCAGGCGCTTACTATCCGATCATTCGCTATCCCGTTAAAGTAGTGATCACATCATAGTAAAGCGACTAACAGGCTCACCATGTCAGTCAACACCGCCAAATCGCTCGGCGACTTCCTGCGAAGCCGTCGCGCCCGACTCGATCCGGCGAGCTTCGGCTTTACCGGGCGCAGGCGCACGCCGGGCCTGCGCCGCGAAGAGGTGGCCCAGCGCGCGAGCATCAGCCCGACGTGGTACACGTGGCTCGAACAAGGCCGTGGAGGCGCCCCCTCTGCGGAAGTGCTGGACCGGATCTCCGGGGCATTGATGCTCACGCATACGGAGCGTGAGCATTTATTCATGCTGGGGCTCGGACGGCCGCCCGAAGTCCGCTACAGCCGCATCGACAGTGTCAGTCCGCGCCTGCAACGGCTGCTCGACTCGCTCGATGCCAGCCCGGCGATCATCAAAACCGCGACCTGGGATGTCGTCGCCTGGAACCACGCCGCCGCCGTAGTTCTGACGGACTATCAGACCTTGCCGCCCGGCGAGCGCAATATTCTCCACTTCCTATTCCGTAATCCCGACGTGCGGGCGAAGCAGCATGATTGGCTAAGCGTCGCCCGCTATGTCGTGGGCGCCTTCCGCGCGGATGCGGCGCGTGCGGGACTTGCCTCGGAAGTCGGCGAACTGGTCGCAGAACTGCGCAGTGTCAGTGCAGAGTTCGACACGCTATGGCAAGAAAACGAGGTGCTGGGTTACAACGAAGGACACAGCATCAAGCACATCAAGCATCCGGTGTTGGGAACCGTCGAGCTGGAATACTCGGCCTTTTCCGTCGATGGGCGGCCCGATCTGGGCCTGATCGTCTATACACCGCTCGATAGCAACGTCGCGCAGCAAATCCGGAGGCTCGCCGCACAACATCGGCGCGATAGCAGCGTGCCCGATAGCGCTACGGTATAGAGAGGCACCGCGATGGGGACTGCAAACCGCCTCACGCGCCCCATCGTGTGAATTGACGGCGATCCGAGCGCCGTCCCGGCGCACTCAATCCGGACGCCGGCGGAATGCCCACCAGCCGGCACCAGCGGTCCCGGTAGCCACGATGGCCACGAGTACCCAAAAGCCATGCGGATGGTCCGAGAGCGGAATGCCGCCCACGTTCATGCCGAAAAAGCCCGCCACGATATTGATGGGCAACGCGAGTACCGTCACGACCGTCAGCGTATAAATCGTGCGCTCGGTGCGCTCGCTGACCATCGCCGCGATCTCTTCCTGCAGCAATTTGATCCGCTCGAGCAACGCCGACAGATCGCTGAGCACCACCGCAAACTCTTCCGTGGCCTGACGGAATTCCTGCACGTCCTCGGCATGTCCCCACACGGGAGGACGGCTCAACAGCCGAAAGAGCGCCGCCGGCTCCGGCGCCAGCAGGCGCTGCAACCGCACGAGCACCCGGCGCAAAGACCCCAAATCCGCTCGGTTGCTCTCGATGCGTTGCTGCAACAACCTGTCCTCGACGGTATCCACACGGCGGCTCGTTTCACGCACGATACGCTCAAGCACGTCCGCCTGATCGCGCAGCAGATGCACCAGCAGCGCGAGCGGCGACCGGAAAGCGTCGCCACGCTTGACCGATGCCCGTAACTTGTCGATCGATCTGAGCGGCTTCACACGTCCGGTCACCAATAGCCGGGCATTGGCAGCCACACGCAGCGTCGATATTTCCGACTGCGCAATGTCGAACGCGAAAATCACGTCGTTGATGACGGCAAGCAGCCAATCGTCGGAATGTTCGATGCGCGTGGAACGCGAGCCTTCGCTCAGACTCTCGTAGAACTCGTGGGGCAAGCTCAGATGCTGTTGCAGCCACTTCTCGCACGCGGCGTGCGCAAAGTTGAAATGCAGCCACACAAAACCTTCCGCACGCTCGCCTTGCGCCAGCCACTCGAGCGCCTCGGCCGAATCGATGGGTTCGGGCGGTGCACCGTCGGTAAAGCGGTAGCCGTAGATCAGGCCAGCCTGATCGCAGCCGTAAGCGTTGTGAACTAGATCGGCAAACATGCGCGCGGAGTCTGAACGGACGTGAGCAATGACTTGAATCGCGCCGCAGCACGGTGGGATCGACCATCATGACAATGTCACATTTCATTTTCGTGACAGAAAAATCCCACGCCGCCAGCGCCGCTCACGCCCGCCAGGCGGGCCACCCAGGAGAACGCGCCGCAGCAGTGTTCGCCAACGCCACGCAGGTGTCATAAAATCGTCGCATACTCGGGATTCCACTCCTGGGCGCGCCTTGCGCGCGGTATCGCGCAGCGTCTGCCTGTCGTCACCCACGTTATACGGGTGCCCTTTGTGTTTTCTGGCCCGAAAGAGATCGTCGCCATGACCCAATTCGATTCCGACGCCGACCACGACGCCTCGCTTACGCGTCGTCTCCAAGATGATCTGATCGACAGCTACGACGAAGAGATCGAGATGGAGATTGACGATCTTCGCCTGCTCGGCCTGAACGACCTGAGCGACACCGCGCGCGGGGACCGTCTGCAGTATTTCCGCGAGTTGTTCCGCCTGCAAGGCGAACTCGTCAAGTTGCAAGATTGGGTCATGCGCAGCCGTCACCGGCTCGTGGTGATCTTCGAAGGCCGCGACGCCGCCGGCAAAGGCGGCGCGATCAAGCGCATCACGCAGCGCCTGAATCCTCGTGTGTGCCGCGTGGCGGCCCTGCCCGCGCCCAACGATCGCGAGCGCACGCAATGGTATTTTCAGCGCTACGTGCAGCATCTGCCCGCCGCTGGCGAAATCGTGCTGTTCGACCGTAGCTGGTACAACCGCGCGGGCGTGGAGCATGTCATGGGCTTCTGCACGCAGAGCGAGTACGAAGAGTTCTTCCGCTCGGTACCCGAATTCGAGAAGATGCTTGTGCGCAGCGGCGTCCAGATCATCAAATACTGGTTCTCGATCTCTGACGACGAGCAGGAAGCGCGCTTCCTCGCACGTATTCAAGACCCGCTCAAGCAGTGGAAACTCAGCCCGATGGATCTCGAAAGCCGTCGTCGCTGGGAAAGCTACACGCGCGCCAAGGAAGTCATGATCGAACGCACGCACATTCCGGAAGCGCCGTGGTGGGTAGTGCAGGCCGACGACAAGAAGCGCGCGCGTCTGAATTGCATTCATCACCTGCTCGCGCAAGTGCCGTATCATGACGTGGAGCGCTCGCCCGTTGTGCTGCCCGAGCGGGCGCGCAGCGAGGACTACATTCGCCATCCGGTGGCAGATGAGATGATCGTGCCGGAGATTTACTGACTACGCGGGCTCGAACACCTGCAAGTCCGCCTGCCGCGCTCGGCGGCAGGCGCAGCGTGATCCGAAGCACGCCGCCCTGCGCCCGGTCTCGCCCGCGAATCCGTCGCGCGAACCACGAGTCGCGCGGCAGTCAGCGCCGATTCACGCAACCGACTCCCGCCATGCGCGCACCATGCGCTTGCCGACCGATGCCAACCGATGCCGACGAGGTGAGCGACAATGCATCGTCGCTGCCGTCAATGCCACCGGATCGCTCCCGCACACCGGCCGTCGCGCCCTCTGGCAATTCGCCACCCGGCACGAAGACGTAGCCCGTACCGCGAATCGTCTGGATGTAACGCGGCACCGACGGGTCGGTTTCGATGAGACGCCGCAAACGCCACACCGGCACATCCAGACTGCGGTCACGGAATGCGATGCCGTCGCCGTAGAGCATGGCGTGCAGCTTCACGCGCGGCAGCACCTGCATCGGATGTTGCGTGAACGCCTTGAGCATGGCGAATTCCGTATCGCGCAGCGGCAGACGCTCGCCCTCACGTTGCAACGTGCGTAGCGAGAAATCCAGCGCAAACGGGCCGAAGCGGTAGGGAGCGCGTGCATCGGGCGCGCTGGCCGCCACCGGTCCGCGACGGCGCAGCACCGCGTGAATGCGGGCAAGCAACTCACGCGGATCGAACGGCTTGGTGAGGTAATCGTCCGCGCCCAGCTCCAACCCGAGCGCCCGGTCGAGCGAGCCGCCACGCGCCGACAGCATGATGACCGGGATGTCGTCACCGGTCGCGCGCAAATCCTGCAACGCACGCAGGCCATCGCGCTCCGGCATCATGGTGTCGAGCAGAATCACCGACGGCCGCTCGAGTTCGAGACGGCGCAGCAGCAACGCGCCGTTGTGAAGTGCCGAGACCTGCATCCCATTGGCGTGCAGCAATTCGCGCAACAGGTCACGAGCGACAGGATCGTCGTCGACCAGAAGAACATGCAGACTCATGAAAATTTCCCGGTCATGAAAGAGATACACGGCAGTTTGCGCGCCCGTCCAGTGTCGCGTTAGCCGAAGCATCTTATAGAATGGCGCCTAATCCTTATTTCAGAAAGGATAGGTAAGACAGATCGACGCCAGACGTCGGTACGGCAGTCCGCCAAGCGTCCATGAGAGCGATATTTAAGCGACGTTAGGCGGCATAGCGCACATTTGCCTTCATTTTTCCGCGTGCCCGCCGACACCACAACGTTGTCCACATCGCCCGCGAGGGGCATGGGAGGCAGCATGTGCCGCGCAATCTTCACACTGTGCAGCCGCTCGACGGCGACCCTGGCGACGGCGCTCTCGCTGAGCGCCTCCGCCCTGGCCGCCCCGAACGCCTTGTCTGGCGAGGCTGAGGCCTCGTCCAGCGCCGTTTCGGGTGCCCCCGCCCCGGCAATCGTGCAGAATTTCGGTCACGATCCCTTCCTCCACATTTCCACCGCCATTGCCGACTGCCCCACGCCGCTCGGCCCCGCCATGCGCGAATCCGACTGGCTCGCCGATGCCCATCACCGGATCGAAAAAGGCAACCATTGCTGGCTGGAAGGGCGCTGCCGGTTGTCGAACAGCTATCGCTACGACGTGGAGATCGCTGAATCCGCCCAACGGCGTCTCTCGGCCATTGCCACCGATATTCCATGGGCTGCGCAGACGTCGCTCTGGCTCACGTTTCAGCGGCGCATCATCGTTGTGCAAGGGTGTGTCGCCCCCGGTTTCGCCCTTTCGAAATTTCTCAAGGCGCTGGGCGAGACGGCCGACGTGGAAGCCGTGGTCGATCAGGTCGTTGTGCGCCGTGCCGGCGCGCCCATGCCGCGCCTGACTTACCCGACACCGGCGCACCCCGACCTGCCCGCCGGGGCGCACGCACTGCCCTGACGCCACGGGCCGGTCAACTCTGTTCACAAAGTGCCAACAACTGAAAACAGTTTGCGACACCGCATTTGATTAGGATCGCCACAGGTCCGCGCATTGCGGCAGCTATTGGCCTATTCCCTGATCGATGAAGCGCTTTTCCCCGTTCCCTCTCACGCGCCGCCGCAAGATCGGCGCGGCGGTTCTCGTTGTGCTTTGCGGCCTCGCCATCTGGCAGTGGCCGCGCCCGAAGCCGCCTGCGTATCTCAGCGCAAAAGTCACGCGCAGCGATCTCGAAGACGCCGTGCTCGCCACGGGTGTGCTCCAGCCCATCAAACAAGTGGAAGTGGGCTCGCAGGCCAACGGTCAGTTGCGCTCGCTCAAGGTGGTGCTCGGCGATCGCGTCACCAAGGGGCAGTTGCTCGCGGAAATCGATCCGACGTCGAGCGATAACGACCTGCGTGAGGCGAATGCCGGACTCACCACGCTGGCGGCAGATCGTCGCGCCAAGGCGATTCGTCACGCGCAAGCCGAACGCGAGCTGGCACGTCAACGACAGTTGGCGCGCGACGACGCGACGTCGCCGCGCGATCTGGAAAAGGCTCGTACCGAGTCCGACGCACTGAGCGCCGAACTCGCCTCGCTCGATTCGCAGATCAGTCAGCAGAACGTGAAGGTCGACAAGGCTCGCACGAACCAGTCGTACACGCGCATCACCTCGCCGATCACGGGCACGGTCACGTCGATCACCACACAGGAAGGTCAGACGGTCACGGCGATCTACCAGATCCCCACCATTCTGAAAGTTGCCGACCTGTCGATGATGACGGTTCGCGCGCAAGTCTCCGAAGCGGACGTCGTGCGGATTCGCGAGGGCCTGCATGTGTACTTCACGATTCTCGGTTCGGCCGAGACCCGTTACGAAGGCAAGCTGCGTGTTATTCAACCGTCGCCCGAGAAGATCAACAACGCGATCTTCTTCAACGCGCTCTTCGACGTGCCGAACCCGACCGGTGAGCTGCGTCCCGACATGACCGCGCAGGTCTCGATCGTGCGCGCACACATCGAAAACGCACTGACGTTTCCGTCCGCCGCCCTCGGCGAAAAACGTGCCGACGGCCGCTATCGCGTGCGCGTGCTCGACAAGAAGGGCGATGCGCAAGTGCGCTGGGTGAAAGTCGGGCTCGACAATCGACTCATGGCCCAGGCGCTCGACGGCTTGTCCGAAGGCGATCGGGTCGTGACTGCCGACCCGACCGACGCGCCGCCCCCCGGCAGCAACGATACCGGAGCCCTGCTGTGACAAGCGCCGCCGCACCGCTGCTTCGCCTGACGGGCGTCTCGCGCACCTTCGGCGAGGGCGTGGGTACCGTCACCGTACTGCGCGACGTCGAACTCGAGATCGGGCGCGGCGAGATGGTCGCGATCATGGGGCCGTCCGGCTCGGGCAAGTCGACACTGATGAACGTGCTCGGCTGCCTCGACCGGGCAAGCGGCGGACGCTATGAAATCGACGGGCAGGACGTCGCCTCGCTCTCGGACGATGCGCTCGCCGCTCGGCGGCGCGAGTCCTTCGGCTTCATCTTCCAGCGGTATCACCTGATGGGGCATCTCACGGCGCAGGGCAATGTCGAAGTGCCCGCCGTATACGCAGGCACACCGAAGGCGATCCGCGCGTCGCGCTCGGCAGCCTTGCTCGAGCGCCTCGGACTTGGCAAGCATTTATCGCACCGGCCGTCGCAAATGTCCGGTGGACAGCAACAGCGCGTGAGCATCGCGCGGGCGCTGATGAACGGTGGCGACATCATCCTCGCCGATGAGCCGACCGGCGCACTCGACAGCCGCAGCGGGCTCGAAGTCATGCAGATCCTGCGCGAATTGCACGCACGCGGGCACACGATCATTCTCGTGACGCACGATCCCGGTGTGGCGGCATGGGCGCAACGCGTCATCGAGATTGCCGACGGACGCATCGTGCGCGATCGCGTGAACGATACGCCTCAAGCGACGCTGCCCGATGCAGCGGCAACGGCGCAACGCGCGCCGTCGCACAACGATAACCTCGACGACCGGACGCCAGTCGCCGCCGCAACCGAGCCCCACCGCAGCTCGACCGGCTGGATGAGCGGTTGGCCGACGTTCTCCGAAAGCCTGTCGATGGCGTGGCACGCACTGGCGTCGCATCGCTTGCGCACCGGGCTGACGATGCTCGGCATCATCATCGGCATCACGTCGGTCGTGTCGCTCTCGGCCATCGGCGAAGGCACGAAGCGGCGCGTGCTCAACGACATCGGCAACATCGCGCCGAACACGATCACCGTGCTGCGCGGCAAGGACTTCAACGACGACAAGGCCGCCGAGATTCGCACCCTGCTGCCGCGCGACGCCGCCCTGCTCGCCGCCCAGCCGTACACCGACAGCGTGACGCCGCAGCTCGGCCCGCGCACGGCGCGCATGCGCTTCGGGCGCCTGGACACCGATGCGCAAGTGCATGGGGAAGGCGCCGATTTCATGCGCGCCAACGGTCTGAATCTCGCCCGCGGACGCAGCTTCGATGCCTCGGAAGTCGAACGTCAGGCGCAGGTTGCGCTGCTCGGCGAGAACACCCTCAAGAAGCTGATGCCGAACGGCGGCGATCCGGTCGGTCAGATCGTGCTCGCGGGGTCGCTTCCACTGCGAATCATCGGCGTGGTGCGCGATCGTTCATCGATGTTCGTGAGCCGCTCGCTCAACGTCTATGTCCCGTGGACGACGGTGGCGAGCCGTCTGGCAGGACAGCAGCATCTGGAGTCGATCACGGTGCGCATTCTCGATGGGCATCCTCCTGCGGCGGCCGAGGCGGGCATTATCCGCGTGCTCACGCGCGCGCACGGTCAGAAGGACTTCTTCACGTTCAACATGGACACCATCGTGAAGTCGATCTCGCGCACCAGTCAGATGCTCACGCTGCTGCTCTCGTTCGTGGCGCTGATCTCGCTCGTGGTCGGCGGCATCGGCGTGATGAACATCATGCTGGTCTCGGTCACGGAACGCACACGCGAGATCGGCATTCGACGCGCCATCGGCGCGCGGCGTCAAGACATTCTCCGGCAGTTCCTGATCGAAGCGGTGCTCGTCTGCCTGATGGGCGGCGCCGTCGGTGTGGCGCTGTCGTATGCCATCGGCTGGCTCGTTGCGACCTTCGTGCCGCAGGTCGCCGTCGTGTTTTCCGCCCATACGTTCACGGCCGCTGTCGCGTGCGCGTGCGTCATCGGTGTCGTGAGTGGCTGGTGGCCTGCGCGCAGCGCCGCACGGCTCGATCCGGTCGATGCCCTGGCTCGCGAATGATTCGCCTCCCACCGTCCCGCAGTGCCCCCCTATGGCTCGGGACGGCTTTATACCCCGCGCGCGATTCGGTGTCGCGCGCGGGGGTCTTTTTGAAAGATTCGATGATTCGCGCTTCCAGATCTCTTCACACGCGCTGCGCGGCACCGACGCTGCCAACGCCGGCGCAACGGCCGATCTTGCCGCCGCTCTGCGCGATCGCCGTCGCCGTATTGCTCGCCGGATGCAGCCTCACACGCACTGCCTATGAGCGCCCCGCGTTGACCGTTCCCGCACAATTTCACACGCCACTCGATGGCGCTCAAAACACCGCCGCGAGCCCATCGCAGCGTGCCGGCGACGTCATCGATCCGTGGTGGCAAGCGTTCCGCGAGCCGCAGCTCGACACGCTTGTCCGGCAAGCACTGGAGGCTAACCCCGGACTCGCCCTCAAAGCGTTGCAGGCAGATCGCGACGCGCTGCAAGCCGGTCTGACCGGCGCGAATCGCTGGCCGCAGTTCACCGGTTCCGTGACCGGCGCCAAGTCGCGCGCGCTCGATGGCGGCAAGGCTGCGATTGCCTACAACGGCCAGACGCAGACGGCCTCCGGCGCCGCCCTCGGTATCAGCTACGAGATCGATCTGTGGAACAAACTCGCCGCGCAACGCGATGCCGCGCATTGGCAGGCCACCGCCAGCGCATGGGATCGACGCGCTGCCGCGCTCTCGCTGTCGAGCCAGGTGGCGTCGCTCTATTGGCGCGTGGCGTATCTGAACGAGAACGTGCGCAGCGCCACCGAGGATCTGGCAGCTGCCGAGCGGACCGTGGCGCTAGTCGATGCGCGCCGGCGCGCCGGGGCCGTCTCGGCGATCGATCCGGTGCAGGCGCAGCAGGATCGCGACGCCGTGGCCGGCGCACTGGCAGACTGGGAACGGCGGCGCGACATCGCGCGGCACTCGCTCGCCAACGCATTGGGCCTGCCTGCGCAGACGCGCTTTGCCGAAAGCCCCTCGCTCGCCCCGGTCTATCTGCCGGACGTCGCGCCAGGCCTGCCCGCGTCGCTGCTCGCGCGGCGCCCCGATCTCGCCGCCGCCGAGACCCGCGTGCGGGCGCGATTGGCCGATGTCGATGCCGCGCGGCTCTCGTTCTATCCGTCGATCACCCTCAACGGCACGGCCGCGACCAGCAGCGATTCGCTCTCGCGGCTGCTGGCCAATCCCGTAGGCACGCTCGCTGCCACCATCGCCATGCCGTTCTTGCAAGTACAGACGGCACGTTTCAGCACCGCGCTCGCCCGAAACGACTACGAGCAATCGGTCGCCACGTTCCGCAGCACCCTGCTCACCGCGCTGACCGAAGTCGAAGACGCGCTCTCAGCGCGCGAGCGCACCACATCGCAATACGCGTCGCTCGCCCGCGCGGCGGCGTTGGCGCAGCGTGCGGCGGATTTATCCGGTGCGCGCTATCGCGCAGGGGATGTCGATCTGCAAAGCTGGCTCGACGCACAGCGGCTCGCCCGTCAGGCCCGGCGCAATGCCGCACAGACACGCCTCGATCAGATCGACGCGATGCTCTCGCTCGTCAAGGCGCTGGGCGGTACGTTGGAACCCGCCGGCTGAAACGCGAGCGGCACGACGAGACTCAGGCGGCTTCGCTCGATGGTGACGGTGGCGGCAACGTGGCGAGCAGCGCCGCCACGTCGGGGTACGTCAACCGATAACGCAACTCGCGCTTGAGCCGAGTGTTGTCCAGACGCCGCGACTCCGACATGAACGACAGCAGCGTCGGCGCCAGCACACGGGCCGCCTCGTCGCGCGAAATGCGCGGCGGCCGGGCAAGGCCCAGCGCGTCGGCCACATGGTCGAAATACTCCCCCATACGCCACTCGGTGTCGTCGCTCGCGTGCACGACCCGCTGCGCCTTGCCGCGCCACATCGCGCGAATCAGGATCGCGGCCAGATCGTCGGCATGAATATGGTTGGTGAAAACGTCATCGGACACCTGCAACGCCGGCGTGCCACGCTGCAAACGCACAACGGGAAGACGGTCTGCCGCATATATGCCCGGAATACGCACGATAGAGGCCCGCCAGGGGGCTCGGGCGCGCTCGGCATGGCGCCATGCCGCACGCGCGCCCGCCACCGCTGGCACCCTCGCGCGGGCCGGGCCTGCGCTCAGCACACGGCGGCGGTGGCGAGCATGCGCCGACGGGCGGCCAAGCGAGCGTATCGTCCTCTCCGCGTCGACACGACGCTGTCCGCGCGGCGATCGCGGCTGCGGCGCGCGGGTCTCGTCCACGTAAGCGCCGCCACAGTCGCCGTAGACGCCGCTGGTGCTCGCGTAGACCAGCAGGCGGCGGGATGGCCGGGGCGGGCGCGACAAGGCGCGAGCGCCCCCCTCAGGTACAATAACCGGCTTCGGCGGACGGGTCAGCGCCGCGCGCAAACGGCGCGTGCGCAGATCCAGCGAGCCACTGCCGGCGGCCCCGGCAGGCGGAGCGAGATGCAGTACGCGCGGGGCCAGACGGCCAATGCGACGCAGGCTCGCCGCGTCGTCCAGATTCGCGACGACGGGTATGGCGCTCGCTGCGCGCAATGCCGCATGACGGGCATCGCTGGAGGTCACGGCAAAGACGCGAAAGCGTTTGACGAGGGCCGGCAGCGCGCGCATGCCGACGTCGCCGCAGCCCACGATCAACAGGCGCGGGCGACCGAAGGATTTCGACGGATTTTTCATTTTTTGGATTGTAGTATGGCTTACAACGTTACCCTCGTGCCGAGCGGGCGCGAGTTCCAGATCGAAGACGGCGAGGCCGTGCTCTCCGCAGCGTTGCGTCAGGGCATCGGTTTGCCTTACGGCTGCAAGAATGGCGGTTGCGGTTCGTGCAAGGCCAAGCTGGTCGAAGGCAGCGTCGAGCACGGCGCGCACTCCAGCTCTGCACTCACCAAAGAGGAAGAAACACGCGGCTTCGCATTGCTGTGCTGCGCCCACGCCAAAGGCGACCTCGTCGTCGAATCGCGCGAAGTCAAAGGCATCGGCGACATTCCGGTCAAGCGCCTGCCGTGCCGCGTGAACGCACTCGAGCGGCGCGCCGACGACGTCATCGTGATGCGTCTGCAATTGCCTGCCAACGAGCGTTTCCAGTACCTCGCCGGCCAGTACATCGAGTTCATCCTGAAGGACGGCAGGCGTCGCAGCTATTCGATGGCGACCGCGCCGCACGAAGAAGGCATCCTCGAGCTTCATCTGCGTCACATGCCCGGCGGCGTGTTCACCGATCACGTCTTCAATCACATGAAGGAGCGCGAGATCCTGCGCTTCGAAGGGCCGCTGGGCACGTTCTTCCTGCGCGAAGATTCGAACAAACCCATCGTGCTGCTCGCCTCGGGCACCGGCTTCGCGCCGATCAAGGCGATCGTCGAGCACGCCGTTCACAAGGGCCTCGACCGGCCGATGACGCTGTATTGGGGCGCGCGCCGGTTGAAAGACATCTACCTGCGCGAACTGGCCGAACAGTGGGCGCGCGACATTCCGGGCTTCCGTTTCGTGCCGGTACTCTCCGAGCCCGCGCCGGAAGATCGGTGGCAAGGCCGCACGGGCTTCGTGCATCGCGCCGTGGCGGAAGACCTGCCGGATATGTCGGGGTACGAAGTCTACGCCTGCGGCGCACCCGTGATGGTGGAGTCGGCACGCCGCGACTTCGTCGCGCATCACCATCTGCCGGAGGACGCGTTCTTCGCCGATGCATTCACCACCGAAGCCGACAACCCCGGCGGGGGTCAGTGAACCGGACGACGCGAGCCGCCCGCAGAGATGCACGCACGCCACAGTGCACGCGTACCCTTTGACAAGCGCCGCATCATCACCTTATGCTTGCCGACATGAACCTGATTGCCATCGCCTCGATCCGACGTCGCCGTACGCTGCCCCAACCGGGATGCCGCGCGGCACGCTATCGACTGCGATAACACGCAAGTTCTCAAGCACAGCGAAGCCACGGGCAACCCCCGTGGCTTTTTTTATTTCCCGTCTCTCTCACCCTTGCCCTTCGGAGACCGTTATGTCGCTTGCCCATTCGTCCGCCGCGTCCACCTCGTCCGCCATCCCCTCGCCCAAGGGGGCCCGCAACGCCAAGTTCGCCGAGTTCTCCACGCAGGCGTTGCTGCCTATCACCTCGCGCCCCGACCTCGTGTTCACGCACGGCAAGGGCGGCTGGCTGTACGACCACGACGGCAAGCGATATCTCGACTTCATTCAGGGCTGGGCCGTCAACAGCCTGGGCCACTGCCATCCCGTCATGCGCGACGCACTCGCCACGCAAAGCGGGATGCTGCTCAACCCCAGCCCCGCGTACTACAACGTGCCGATGATCGAGCTGGCTGACCTGCTCGCCAGGCTCTCGGGGCTCGGCAAGGTCTTCTTCGCCAACAGCGGCGCCGAGGCCAACGAGAGCGCCATCAAGCTCGCGCGCAAGTGGGGCCAGTTGCATCCGAACGCCTCGGGCGGTGCGCGCTTCGAGATCATCACGTTCAAGAATGCCTTCCACGGCCGCACGCTCGCCACCATGTCCGCCAGCGGCAAGCCGGGATGGGACACGATCTTCGCCCCGCAAGTGCCGGGCTTTCCGAAGGCCGACCTGAACGATATCGCGTCGGTCGAGGCCCTTATCGGCCCCGATACCGTCGCCGTGATGCTCGAACCGATTCAGGGCGAAGCCGGTGTCGTGCCGGCCACCGAAGCATTCCTGAAGGAACTGCGCGCGCTCACGAAAGCGCGCGGGCTCCTGCTAATCCTAGATGAGGTGCAAACAGGCTGCGGACGCACGGGCACCCTCTTCTCGCATCAGCAGGCAGGCATCGTCCCCGACATCATGACGCTCGGCAAGGGAATCGGCGGCGGCGTGCCGCTGGCCGCAATGCTGTGCGGCGACGAGTTCGCCGTATTCCAACCGGGCGATCAGGGCGGCACATATAACGGTAACCCGCTCATGTGTGCCGTCGGGCTCGCAGTCATGCGGACGGTCAGCGCCCCGGGCTTCCTCGAGTTCGTGCGCGCGCAGGCGGACTATCTGAGCGCCGGGTTGCAGCATCTGTCGTCGCGTTACGGCGGCGAGGGCGAGCGTGGCGCCGGCTTGCTGCGCGCGCTGCTGCTCGGCCGCGACATCGGTCCGCAACTGGTCGAAGCCGCCCGCGACATGACGCCGGACGGGTTGTTGCTCAACTCCGCGCGTCCGAACCTGCTGCGCTTCATGCCCGCGCTGAACGTGAGCCGCGACGAGATCGACCAGATGCTGTCGATGCTCGACACGCTCCTCGCCAAACACGTCTGACGAAGACATGACGACGTCCGGCACGCACGCCGGACATACGCCTGCCGCGCACCCGGCCAATCCCGGGCGACGCGGTGCGTGTGCCATCGCAAAGGAGACCCTTTCCATGAACGACCTGAGTCACGGGCACCCCACACCGCCCGCCGACGCCATCGTCGAGATTTCCGCCGATCCGGCACGGCTCGATATCGGCTTCATCCATCACGCACTCTCGACGCAAACCCATTGGGCCAAGGACATTCCCAGGGACACGCTCGTGCGCGCCATCTCCCATTCGCTGTGCTTCGGCGCCTATGCGACACAGGTTGAAGGTGGCCCCGCGAAGCAGGTGGGTTTCGCACGCGTGATCACCGACCGCGCAACGTTCGCCTATCTGGCCGACGTGTTCGTCGACCCATCGATGCGCGGGCTCGGCATCGGTAAGCGTCTGTGCGAGAGCGTACTGGTGCACCCTGCGCTGCAGCAACTGCGGCGCTTTCTGCTCGCCACCACCGACGCAGCAGGTCTCTATGCCCGGTACGGCTTCGAACCGCTCGGCCCCGTGAACAAGATGATGCAGATTCATCGGCCCGACATCTACACAGGCAAACAGGAAGCGCCATGATCGCCACGCCCACCAACATCCACATCCGAACGTTCGACAACGCGGATACCGAGGCCGTGATCGCGCTTTGGCGCGAGGCGTTCCCCGAATACAACGCGGCGGACAAGCCGCATCGCGAACCACGCCGCTCGATTGCGAACAAGGTGGCCATGCGCGACGGGTTGTTCTTCGTCGCAGTGCGCGACAACAAGATCGTGGGTACAGTCATGGCCGGGTACGACGGCCATCGCGGCTGGGTCTACTCGCTGGCGGTCGCGCATATGCTGCGGCGTCGCGGCGTGGCGAGCGCGTTGCTGCGTCACGCCGAAATCGCACTGGCCCGGCGCGGGTGCCTCAAGCTCAATCTGCAAGTGCTCACGCAATCGCGCGAAGCGCTGGCGTTCTACACCGCGCACGGCTATGCCGCAGACAATGTCGTGAGTCTCGGCAAGCGGCTGCCCCCCGTTACGTCCGCCAACGTGCCGATGTCGCAGTAACGCCGGTCGACGAAAAACACAAAGGGCGCCGGAGTTGCCTTCGGCGCCCTTTGCTTATCGTCCGGCTTGTGTCAGACGTTCATGCCCGCCTGGTTCTTACTCGCCGAGATACGCGGCGCGCACCTTCGGGTCGTCGAGCATGTCTTTCGCGTCCCCTGTCATGGTGACGAGTCCGCTGTCCATCACATAGCCACGGTGTGCGGCTTGCAGTGCCAGGCGCGCGTTCTGCTCCACCAGCAGCACCGTCACGCCTTCGCCCGACACCGTACGCACGACTTCGAAGATCTTCTCGACCATGATCGGCGAGAGACCCATCGACGGCTCGTCGAGCAGCAACAGCTTTGGCTGGCTCATCAGCGCACGCGCCATCGCCAGCATCTGCTGCTCACCGCCCGAGAGCGTGCCCGCGAGTTGGTCTTTGCGCTCCTTCAGACGCGGGAAAATGCCGAACATCTTGTCGACGTCCTGCTTGATGCCCGCGTTGTCGTTGCGCAGATAAGCGCCCATCTGCATGTTCTCGAGGATGGTCATGCGCGTGAAAATGCCACGCCCCTCCGGCACCATCGCGAGACCCTGCTTGAGCAGATCGAACGCCTTCACGCCGCGAATCGACTTGCCCAGATACTCGATGTCGCCATCGGCCCACGGCAGCAGCCCCGTGATCGCCTTCATCGTGGTCGTCTTGCCCGCACCGTTCGCGCCGATTAGCGTGACCAGTTCGCCCGGCTCGATATGCAAGTCGATCCCCTTGACCGCCTTGATCCCGCCGTAAGCGACTTTCAGGCCCTTGATCGTCAACATTGCGCTCATCAATGGCCTCCTGCACCGAGATACGCTTCAATCACCGCCGGATTTTTCTGCACATCCTGCGGCAAACCTTCGGCAATCACTTTGCCGTAATCGAGCACCGTCATGCGGTTGCACAAGCCCATCACCAGCTTCACGTCGTGCTCGATGAGCAGGATCGTCTTGCCGTCGCTGCGGATCTTGTCGAGCAAGCCGCGCAACTCCACCTTCTCGGTGGCGTTCATGCCGGCCGCCGGTTCGTCGAGTGCCAACAGCTTCGGATCGGTCGCCAGCGCGCGCGCAATCTCCAGACGGCGCTGGTGGCCGTACGAGAGATTGGCCGCCGTGTAGTTGGCGTACTTCGCTACGCCCACATACTCGAGCAGTTCCATCGCACGATCGCGAATGGCACGCTCCTCGGCCTTCGCACCGGGGTAACGCACGATCGCTCCGATCACTCCCATCTTCGTGCGCACGTGGCGGCCCACCATCACGTTCTCGACCACCGTCATGCCGCCAAACAGGCGGATGTTCTGGAACGTGCGGGCAATGCCCGCCTTGGCCACCTCATGTACAGCGGTCGGCTTGTAGGTGCTGCCGTCCAGCGTGAATTCGCCGGAATCCGGCGTGTAAAGCCCGGTGATCACGTTGAAGAACGTGGTCTTGCCAGCGCCGTTCGGGCCGATCAGTCCATAGATTTGCCCCGGCTTGATCTCCAGGCCCACATCGGTGAGGGCCTGCAGACCGCCGAAGCGCTTGTTCACGCCCTTGACGGACAGAAGAATTTGTTCGCTCATAATCAGGTCGTCTCCCTCGGCTTACAGAGTCCGCTCTTCCGGACGCGGCGACGGCCACAGGCCGGCCGGACGGTACAGCATGATCAGAATCATGGCCAGACCGTACAGCAACTGCCGGATCACTTCGGGATCGACGATAACGCTGCCGAACAATTTCATCTGCAACGGGCCCATGGTCGAGCGCAGAATCTCGGGGAACGCCGAGAGCAGCACACCGCCCAGAATCACACCCGGAATGTGGCCCATGCCGCCGAGCACCACCATCGAGAGCACAACGATCGACTCCCAGAAGGTGAACGACTCGGGCGAGACAAAGCCCTGAAACGCCGAGAACATGCCCCCGGCCACGCCGCCGAACGACGCGCCCATGGCAAACGCGAGCAGCTTGATGTTGCGCGTGTTGATGCCCATCGCCTTGGCGGCGATCTCGTCTTCACGAATGGCGACCCACGCACGTCCGATGCGCGAGTGTTGCAGGCGCACACAGATGAACGCGATGAGCAGCGCCAGGAACACGAACAGGTAGTAGTACATGTACACCGAGTTGACCTTGAATCCGAAGAGTTCGTGCGCCTTCGAGAAATCAAAGCCGAACAGCGATGCAGGTTGAATGCCGGTGATCCCCTTCGGGCCGTTGGTGATGTTCACCGGCCGGTCGAGGTTGTTCATGAAGATACGGATGATCTCGCCGAAGCCCAGCGTCACGATAGCCAGGTAATCGCCGCGCAGACGCAGCGTCGGCGCGCCCAGCAAGATGCCGAAGATCGCCGCGACCGCCGCCCCTATCGGTATCGTGAACCACACCGGCACATGCAGCCCGGCCGGGAACAGATGCGCGATCCACTCGAACTGCGTCGTGAGGTGGGGAGAGCTGAGGAACGCCGTGACGTACGCGCCCACCGCATAGAACGCGATGTAACCCAAGTCGAGCAGGCCGGCAAAGCCCACCACGATATTCAGGCCCAGCGCGAGCATGATGTAGAGCAGCGCGAAGTCGAGCACGCGCACCCAGTAGTTGCCGCCCGCGTAGCCCACCAGCACGGGGGCGACGATGGCGCCGATCAGGAAGATCGCCAGGCCGCGATAGGCCTTGCGGGTGGCAGCCGCCGCAGAAATCTGCGTGGCCGGCGTGGAGGTTTGCACAGGTTGATTCATCGTGTGGCTCCTCCCCGCTTATGCACGATCGGCCACGCGCTCGCCGAGCAGACCGCTCGGACGGAACACCAGCACGATGATCAGAACGACAAAAGCGAATACGTCCTGATAGTTACTGCCGAACACCCCACCGGTCAGATCGCCGATGTAGCCCGCGCCCAGCGCTTCGATCAGGCCCAGCAGCACGCCGCCGACCATGGCGCCTTGCAGGTTGCCGATACCGCCGAGCACCGCCGCCGTGAACGCTTTCATGCCGGGAATGAAGCCCATGTAGAAGTGGGCGTTGCCATAGTTCGAGGCCATCATGACGCCCGCGAGCGCTGCGAGCGCACCGCCCAGCGCGAACGTGGCCGAGATCACGAAGTTCGGGTTCACGCCCATGAGACCGGCGACGTTGCGGTTCTCCGCCGTCGCACGCATGGCGCGGCCCAGCTTGGTGCGGTTCACGAGCTGCGTGAGGCCGAACATCACGAGGAACGCGACCACCACGATCACGATACCGGTGCCGTTGGTCACGGCGCCCGGATGATCGCCGCGTTGCGGGATGATCGTCATGGCGTCGGTAGGCAGCAGTTGCGGGAACGAGAGCGGATTGCGCGACCAGATCAGCATGGCGATCGTCTGCAACAGCAGCGACACGCCAATGGCCGTGATCAGCGGCGCAAGACGCGGCGCATTGCGCAACGGCCGGTAAGCCACGCGCTCGATCACGAAGTTGGCCAGGGCGCACGTGGGCATACACACGAGTGTGGCGATGGCCAGCATGAGCGCCGGATGCATGTTCGGCGCCACTTTCAACAACAGGTTGATGGTGGATAGCGCGACCATCGCGCCGATCATCATCACATCGGCGTGGGCAAAGTTGATGATGCCCAGAATGCCGTAGACCATCGTATAGCCCAGCGCAATGATCGCGTAGACGCTACCAAGCACGAGGCCGTTCAAGATTTGTTGGATAAAAATATCCATGAAGCTAACTCCTTGTCCCGAAAACGGGCTCTCGACACGCTTGCCCGATAGGGCGCACGAGGGGGTCGAGAGAACTGCGGGTAATGAGGCGTAATCCTGTGTCAGGAGGAGGGCCGTGCCCGTCATGCGGGCACGGCATCGTTCCGCAGATAGAGAAACGGCACCGAACGGGTAGGCACCGGTGCCGTTTCATGGCGCAAGCGCCCGGGAGTTACATCTTCACCACGTCGAGCACGCTCTTCTTCTTGTCCTTGTAGTTGTAAAGCGTGATGACCGGTTCCTTCATGTCGCCCTTGCTGTCGAAAGCGATGTGACCGATAACCCCCTTGTAGTCCGTCGCCGGCATCGCCGCGAGGATCTTCGCCGGATCGGTCGAGTTGGCACGCTTCATGGCGTCGACGATCACGTTGACGGCGTCATACGTGAACGGGGCGTAGATCTGGATCGGCTGGCTGAAACGGGCTTCGTAGCGCTTCGCGAAGTCTGCACCGCCTTCCATTTTCGACAGCGCCATGCCCGCTTCCGAGCACACGATGTTGTCGATGGCATCGCCGGCCAGTTCGGCCACCTTGTCGGTACACACACCGTCGCCGGCCAGCACCTTGGCACCGATACCCAGTTCCTTCGACTGCTTGGCGAACGGGCCGCCAGTGGCATCCATACCGCCGTACATGATGATGTCCGGACGCTCACCCTTGATCTTCGTCAGAATGGCGCGGAAGTCCGTGGCCTTGTCGTTGGTCGCATCGTGCGAGAGCACCTTCAGGCCATTGGCCTTGGCAGTCTTCTCGAACTCGTCGGCCAAGCCCTTGCCGTAGGCCGTCGCGTCGTCGACGATGGCCACCGACTTGGCACCCAGCGCCTTGGTGGCGTAGTTGGCCAGTGCCGGGCCCTGCTGAGCGTCGGTCGCGACCACACGATAGGCGGTCTTGAAGCCCTGCAGGGTATAGGCCGGGTTGGTTGCCGACGGCGAGATCTGCACGATGCCTGCATCGCTATAGATCTTCGAGGCCGGAATCGTCGTACCTGAATTCAAGTGCCCCACTACGGCGACGACCTTCTCGTCGACAAGCTTCTGGGCAACCTGGGTGGCGGTCTTCGGATCGGCTGCGTCGTCTTCGGCTACCAGTTCCAGCTTGACCGGTTTGCCATCGATGGTCAGGCCAGCCTTGTTGGCTTCTTCGACAGCCAGGCGTGCACCATTTTCGTTATCTTTGCCCAAGTGAGCAATTTGGCCCGTTAGCGGTGCAACGTGACCGATCTTGATAACAACCGCATCGCCGCCCCCGCTGGCGGCTGTCGTCGCGGCAGGTGCAGAAGCGGCACCCGAATCGGCCTGCTTTTCTTCCTTCTGACCGCATGCCGCCAACAGCGTCACTGCGGCGACGACGGGCAGTACCTTCGCGAACTTGAGTTGCATTTGATTATCTCCTGATTGTCGGCGGTTCAATAACGCCAAAAACGCCAATTCAATGTTTCGTATGCGAAACGCGCGCATTGTAACTCCATTCTTTGCGGCTGCGACGCCCGCCGCCACAGGGTTTTCCATAATGGAGGACTAAGGTTTATACCAACTTGTGCAACCCTATTTTTTCAAAAGCGCAACCCCGGATTTGTTAAAAGTTTTACGCACCCGTCCGCACCGGCCCGGGCGGCTTCATGGTGCAACTCATGCACCATTGATGGGCTAGACCGCCACATCAAGCTAATAAGCAATTAGCATGCCTATCACAATTGGAACCTTCATTCTAATTAAGTGAATATATAAATAATTAGATTCCGGAAAATCAGAAATCATCCGTCTACGCCAATTCTTTATTCGTTGAATTAGCAATTGGTGTAATTGGTTTTGGCTGACAAGACGCGGAAAAGCGTGAAACTCATTGCGCGGAGTTTTTGCAGAATTAGTGACGTCGATGCAAAAATGCCGCAGCCGAATTCCCTGTGTGCGTGACAGGGAGAATGGCCGGATGCTCATCGCGGTCAGGTGGCCTGAGGCTGGCCGCCGACGGAGGTCTTATACGGGGAAGGGGGAAGCGAGGAAGGGGGCACAAAAAAACCGGGGCCGCAGGATGCGACACCCGGTTTGCGAGCCATGCGGCGTTGCCGCTGGCCGTTTGGTCTGGTTGCGCGGACGGCGCTTAGCCGGCGGCGACCTGCGCGAGGCCCTTGGGCAGCGGGAATGCGATGTTTTCTTCCACGCCGTCGAGCACCTTGACCTGATTGACGCCCAATTCGCGCAGGCGCGTCACGATCGATTGCGCCAGCACTTCCGGCGCCGAGGCGCCTGCCGTCACACCGATACGGCGCTTGCCATCGAACCATTCCGGCTTGAGCTGATCGGGCGAATCAACCATATAGGCGGGCACGCCCATCTTTTCGGCCACTTCGCGCAGGCGGTTCGAATTGGAACTGTTCGGGCTGCCGACAACCACGACCACGTCGCACTGGGGCGCCATGAATTTCACAGCGTCCTGACGATTCTGCGTCGCGTAGCAAATATCCTGCTTCTTCGGCTCGGTAATCAAAGGGAAGCGCTTCTTGAGTGCGTTGATGACCTCGGCGGCATCGTCGACAGACAGCGTAGTCTGCGTCACGTACGCGAGCTTGTCTTCGTTCGCCACCTGCAGCGCCAGCACGTCTTCAATCGTCTCGACGAGGAACATGCCCTCGCCCGATTGGCCCATCGTGCCTTCCACTTCGGGGTGTCCCTTATGGCCGATCATGATGATCTCGAGCCCCTGGCCGCGCATCTTCGCCACTTCGACATGCACCTTCGTGACGAGCGGACATGTCGCGTCGAAGATGCGCAGACCGCGCGCTTCCGCTTCTGTACGCACGGCTTGCGACACGCCATGCGCGCTGAAGATCAGCGTGTTGCCCGACGGCACGTCCGTCAGTTCCTCGACGAAAATCGCGCCCTTCTTGCGCAGGTTTTCGACGACATACGCGTTGTGCACGATCTCGTGGCGCACGTAAATCGGCGCACCGTACATCGCAAGCGCGCGCTCGACGATCTCAATGGCGCGGTCGACACCCGCGCAAAAGCCGCGCGGCTGGGCCAGCAGGATTTCCGCATCCGACAACGTCGGTGCTACGACTTGGGTGGCGCTCATTTCGATTCCTACAGAATGCCGATAATCTGGACTTCGAACACGATCGGCTGGCCGGCCAGCGGATGGTTGAAGTCGAACAATGCCCAGCCGTCGCCCAGTTCGCGCAGGATGCCCGCATAGCGGCCACCGCTCGGCGCGTTGAACTCGACCAGATCGCCAACGCTATATTCTTCGCCAAAGTTGCTGTTTTCCTGCAGCGTCTTCATCGAGACGCGTTGCAGCAGTTCCGGATTGCGCGGGCCGAAAGCCTGCTCGGGTGCCAACCCGATCTGGCGCCGCTCCCCCACTGACATTCCCAGCAACGCCTGCTCCAGCGTCGGGGCCATCTGGCCGCCACCGAGCTGTAGCGTCGCCGGCGTGCCTTCAAAGGTGTTGACGATGTCCGCACCGTCGGGCGCGGCGATCCGGTAGTGGAGCGTCAGATAGGAATCGTCTTGAACCACGGGGGTTGCAACAGAACTCATGAGGGTCTCACAGCAAGGTCAAGCTATTATTGTAAATGACGTCGCGTTGCGCGTCCGGCTCCCCAGCAAAGCAGCCCCGATTTTTTCCCGTCGGCGGCTGCGTTCCATATTAGTAGGTGACACCCGCGATCATGCGCGCGAACGTGTCCGCCTCTGGAGTCGTCATGTCCATCGCTCAATGGCCGCTTGCCGAGCGTCCCCGTGAAAAAATGCTGGCCCGAGGCGCCAATGCGCTTTCCGATGCCGAATTGCTCGCGATTCTGCTGCGCACCGGCTCGCAAGGACGCAATGCCGTCGATCTCGGGCGCGAATTGCTCGCTCGCAGCGGATCGCTCACCCGTCTGCTCTCCATGCCCTTCGAGAGTTTGCGCCAGATCCCCGGACTGGGGCAGGCCAAATGCCTGCAGTTCCAGGCCGCGCTTGAAGTGGCGCGCAGAATGTTGGGCGAAGGGATGCAGTCGGGCAGCCTGCTCGATTCCCCAACCCGCGTGCGCGACTATCTTCGCCTCACGCTGCAGGATCGCTCGCGTGAGCGCTTCGCCTGCCTGTTTCTCGACGCGGCACACCGGCTCGTCAGCACCCGTGTGATGTTCGAAGGCATGCTGACGCAAACGTGCGCGTATCCACGGGAGGTGGTACGCGCTGCGCTTGAGGTCCACGCCGCAGCCGTCATCGTCGCGCACAATCACCCGTCGGGCGTGCCCACCCCGAGCGCGGCAGATCTGGCGCTGACCCGCCAGTTGGGCGACGCGCTGGCCTTGCTCGAGATCCGTCTGCTGGATCATTTCATCGTGGCTGGCGACAGCGTGTACTCGCTCGCAGAGCACGGCGAGTTGTGATTCGCTACAACATTTGCCCAAGATTTTGGCATTCGGGTCGCGTTCTCGTGGCGCTTACGCTATAATCCGTCCCTTCCCCGAATCTCCGACAGACGTTTCCCGCCAGGGACTCGCATCCTAATCACTAAAGCGATTGATTTGTCTGGGATTTTTGTGGTATCATCGCGGTCTGTCTTTTCGACTCACCTTTTTTTACACAGAATTCTGGGTTAGGAGTGCTTCATGGCACGCGTATGTCAAGTGACCGGGAAAGCGCCGATGGTCGGCAACAACGTTTCCCACGCCAATAACAAAACCAAGCGCCGTTTTCTTCCGAACTTGCAAAATCGCCGGTTCTGGGTTGAAAGTGAAAACCGCTTTGTTCGTCTTCGTATTTCGCGAGCTGGCCTGCGCCTGATCGACAAGAACGGTATCGACGCCGTTCTGGCAGATCTGCGTTCGCGCAACGCAGTCTAAGTTTAGGAGCTCATCATGGCAAAAGGCGCTCGCGACAAGATCAAGCTGGAATCGACCGCAGGTACGGGTCATTTCTACACGACCACCAAGAACAAGCGTACCCATCCGGAAAAGATGGAAATCAGCAAGTTCGATCCGGTGGCTCGTAAGCACGTGCCCTACAAGGAAACCAAGATCAAATAAGATCAACAGGTTTTCTCGCAGCAGTGCTCTGCTGCGTTCGATACCCCGCCATTGGCGGGGTTTTTCATTTGGATGTCCCGAAATCTGCAACACTACGCTATGCGTAGTTACGCAAGGCACAATTTCATCGAAGTGCGCATAGGGTCATATGTCAAGCGCGTATTCACTCGCTATACTGGCTTACTTCCCATAACGAGGATCGCACCGCCGCCGTGGCGTCGATTCCAGAGACTGCGCGTATCATGAATTTCGATGTCGTCATCGTCGGCAGCGGGCTCGCCGGCCAGTCCGTCGCCCTGCATCTGGCCAGCACCTGCCGCGTAGCACTGGTCGCAAAACGCCCGATGCCCGAAGGGGCGAGCGACTGGGCACAAGGGGGCATCGCCGCCGTACTCGACTCGACCGACAGTGTCGGCGAGCATGTCGCCGATACCCTCATTGCCGGTGCCGGCCTGTGCGACGAGGCAGCTACGCGATTCATCGTCGAACACAGCCGCGAAGCCATCGAGTGGCTCATCGCTCAAGGTGTGCCTTTCACGCGCGACGACGCTGCCGAACTCGGTTTCCATCTGACGCGCGAAGGCGGCCACAGCCATCGACGCATCATCCATGCCGCCGACGCCACCGGACACGCCGTGATCGCCACGCTCACCGAACGCGTGCGCCAGCATCCGAATATCACCCTCTTTGAAAATCATTTCGCGGTCGACCTGATTACGTCAGACCGAGCCGACTCGGCACCGACGGCCGGGCGTCATTGCCAAGGTCTGTATGTTCAGGATCTGGGCACCGGCGAAGTGCACGCCATGACGTCACGGCACACGGTGCTGGCCACCGGGGGGGCGGGCAAAGTCTACCTGTACACCACGAACCCCGACACTGCGACCGGCGACGGTATCGCCATGGCCTGGCGTGCCGGCTGCCGTATCGCGAACATGGAGTTCATTCAGTTTCACCCGACCTGCCTCTATCATCCCTACGCCAAATCATTCCTGATCACGGAAGCGGTGCGCGGTGAAGGTGGGCGTCTGGTACTGCCGGACGGCACGCGCTTCATGCCGCAACACGACCCGCGCGCCGAACTCGCACCGCGCGACATCGTCGCCCGCGCCATCGACTTCGAGATGAAGAAACACGGCCTGGACTGCGTGTATCTCGATATCAGCCATCAGAGTCCGGAATTTCTGGGCGAGCATTTCCCCACGATTCTGGCGCGCTGCGCCGAACTGGGCATCGACATCACAAAGCAGCCCATCCCGGTCGTACCGGCAGCGCACTATACGTGCGGCGGTATTGTCACCGACATGCACGGCCGCACGGATCTGCCCGGACTTTATGCCGTTGGCGAAGCCACCTATACCGGCTTGCACGGCGCCAACCGCCTCGCCAGCAACTCGCTGCTCGAATGCCTCGTACTTGGCAAAGCCGCGGCGGAGGATATCCAACGCGGCGAATCGACGCATGCTGCTGCAACGGATGTCCCCGCATGGGACGAAAGCCGCGTCTCGGACGCCGACGAGGAAGTCGTTGTCGCGCACAACTGGGACGAGTTGCGCCGCATGATGTGGAATTACGTCGGCATTGTCCGTACGACCAAGCGGCTGGAGCGGGCGCAGCACCGAATTGCCCTGCTGCGCGAAGAAATTGCCGAGTACTACGCGAATTTCCGCGTGAGCCGCGATTTGCTCGAGCTTCGGAATCTGGTGGACGTGGCATCGCTGATCGTGGACAGCGCGCTGGACCGTCACGAGAGCCGGGGGCTGCACTTTTCCCGGGACTTTCCGGATACCCTGCCCAAAGCCCTGCCGACAGTACTGTCGCCGGCATTACCGCGACGCGTTCGTTAATCCGAAGCCAGCCTCGCCGGGACCAAGGCAAACAAAAGGCCGCAGGTTTTACCTTGCGGCCTTTGATTTTCCGTCATGACAACGGGATGCTTAGCCCACTGTCTCCAGAATCCGCATCGAGAAATCGGTGGCACGAACGTCTTTCGTGAGTCCGCCGATGGAAATTCGGTCGACCCCCGTCTCGGCAATCGCACGCAGCGTTTCGAGATTGATGCCACCCGACGCTTCCAGCACGGCACGGCCATCGGTGACTCGTGCGGCTTCGCGCATCATTTCCAGCGTGAAGTTGTCGAGCAGGATCGACTTCGCGCCGCACTCAAGCGCCATCTCGAGTTCCTCGAGCGACTCCACCTCGATCTGTGCCGGCGCACCATCCGCCAGACGTTGGGCATTCGCCAGCACCTCACGAATACCGCCAGCCGCCGCGATGTGATTTTCCTTGATGAGAATACCGTCGTAGAGCGCAAGGCGTTGGTTCGCTCCGCCGCCCACACGTACCGCGAACTTCTGCGCGAGACGCAGCCCCGGCAGCGTCTTGCGCGTATCGAGCACGCGCGCCTTCGTCCCTTCGACGATATCGGCGTAGCGGCGCACTGTCGTCGCCACACCGGAGAGCAACTGGAGGAAGTTCATCGATGTGCGCTCGCCCGTCAACAGCGCGCGCGCGGGTCCATAAATGTCACACACCGCCGAATCGGGCGTCATGCGCTCCCCCTCGCGGTAGTGCCATTGCACGCGAACTTCCGAGTTCACGCCTTGCATACAGCGCTCGAACCAACGCACACCGCATAGCACCGCCGATTCGCGCACGATGACGCGCGCATGCGCCATTTCGTCGGCCGGTACGAGCAGCCCCGTCAAATCACCGCTGCCGATGTCTTCGGCAAGGGCCTCACGGACGTTGCGCGAAAGCGCCGCCTCGAGCGGCTCGCCGAACTCGGC
The DNA here is from genome assembly GCF_000389825.1 of Pandoraea sp. SD6-2. Classification (NCBI taxonomy): domain Bacteria; kingdom Pseudomonadati; phylum Pseudomonadota; class Betaproteobacteria; order Burkholderiales; family Burkholderiaceae; genus Pandoraea; species Pandoraea sp. SD6-2. The sequence goes on from NZ_KB944452.1 coordinate 207,799, forward strand.
GAAATCCGGGGAGAGCGCCTCGTCGGTGCTCAGCATTTTAGATTGCGTCATCATGCGGGACCTACACCGGCAAACAGCGCGCCATCGCGCGCAAAATCGCCGCTGGCGCGCACATTCTGTTTGCGCGCTTCGGCGAACTTCAGCATACGGTCGATACAGGTATGGGCGCGACGGCTGATCTCCGCATCGACGTGAATCTCATTGCGCCCGGACGCCAGCACGTCGGCCAGATTCTGCAGACCGTTCATCGCCATCCACGGGCAATGCGCGCAGCTCTTGCAAGTGGCGCTGTTTCCGGCTGTCGGCGCTTCGATGAAGCGCTTGCCCGGTGCTGCCGCGCGCATCTTGTGAAGAATGCCGTTGTCTGTCGCGACGATGAATTCCGTCGCGTCCATCGTCTGGGCGGCCGCAATCATCTGCGACGTCGAACCGACCACATCCGCCTGCTCGACCACGGACGCGGGCGACTCCGGGTGCACAAGCACCTTGGCGTTCGGAAACTCGCGGCGCAGCAACTCAAGCTCGGTGCCCTTGAATTCGTCGTGCACCAGGCAAGCGCCCTGCCACAGCAACATATCGGCACCCGTTTGCTTCTGGACGTAGCTGCCCAGATGGCGATCCGGTGCCCAGAGGATCTTTTTCCCTTGCGCGTGCAAATGAGCCACGATTTCCAGCCCGATGGACGACGTCACCATCCAGTCGGCCCGTGCCTTTACCGCAGCGCTGGTATTCGCATAGACAACAACCGTGCGATCGGGGTGCGCATCGCAAAATGCAGCGAACTCGTCGGCAGGGCAGCCAAGATCAAGCGAGCAGGTCGCGTCGAGATCCGGCATCAAAATGCGTTTTTCGGGACTGAGAATCTTAGAAGTCTCGCCCATGAACCGCACGCCGGCCACCACTAGCGTCTTGGCCGAGTGATTCCGGCCAAAGCGTGCCATTTCAAGCGAATCGGCCACGCAACCGCCGGTCTCCTCGGCGAGGTCCTGCAAATCGGCATCGACGTAGTAATGGGCCACCAGAACGGCGTCCTGCTCAACGAGCAGGCGCTTGATCCGGGCCTTGAGCGCCGCCCGCTCCTCCTGCGACGGCGCATCCGGGACGCGCGCCCAAGCGTGGGCAACGCACGTGGCGCCGCTCGGTGCGGGGCGCTCGAATTCTACGGATTTGAGTGAGGCATTCATTTTCGCTTGCCCCGTGAGGGGCCGGGAATGACAAAACCCCGCCGTGGCGGGGTTTTGATTATGCGTCAAAAATGGATTTCTGGCTTACCCCGTTCACGCGTAGCGGCGCAAACGCGAAGCGAATTCCTGCAGCGCGTGGATACCGCTCTGTTCGGCACGGTGGCACCAATTCTGCAATTGGCTCAGAAGCTGTTCGCGCGATGCGTTCGAACGCTCCCAGATACCGGCCAGTTCACGACGCAATTCATAGTACGTCTTCACGGCATTGCTGTGCGCAAAGATCTCGCCCAGTTGCTGCTTCTGCGGCTCTTGCAACGAAGCTTCGTCGTTGTGCAGCCACTTGCGCGCGCCACGGAACAACTGGTACTCGCCATGCTGATGCTTATCCTTGAAACGCGCCAGCTCTTGGCCATAGGCACGCTTGAAGGTCTTGGCGTAACGCTCCATCACTTCGTAGCGATTCGAGAGCACAGCCTGCAACGTATCCTCGTCGCATGCAGCCTTGTTTTTCGCGAGCTTCGGCGTCGGCGCAATCTTCTTCACCTTGGCCAGCCCCACCATCGACAGCAGGCGAATGTACAGCCAGCCGATATCGAACTCGTACCACTTGTTCGACAGCTTGGCCGACGTCGCGTACGTGTGGTGATTGTTGTGCAGTTCCTCGCCACCGATGATGATGCCCCACGGCAGCAGGTTCGTCGACGCGTCGGCACAGTTGAAGTTGCGGTAGCCCCAGTAGTGGCCCAGACCATTGACCACGCCGGCGGCCCAGAACGGAATCCACACCATCTGCACGGCCCACACGGTCAAACCGATCGCGCCGAACAGCGCGATATCGATGATCATCATGAAGCTCACGCCGAGAATCGGATAACGCCTGTAGACGTGATTCTCGAGCCAGTCGTTCGGCGTGCCGTGGCTGAACTTGCGAATCGTTTCTTCATTCTTCGCTTCGGCGCGATACAGCTCGGCACCCTCGGCAAGAACCTTCCACAGACCGCGCGTTTGCGGGCTGTGCGGATCTTCCGGCGTTTCGCACTTGGCGTGGTGCTTGCGGTGAATGGCGGCCCACTCGCTGGTGACCATACCCGTGGTCATCCACAGCCAGAAACGGAAAAAGTGGGCGACGATCGGATGCACGTCGAGCGCGCGGTGCGCCTGGCAACGGTGCAGATAGATCGTCACGGCGGCAATCGTCACATGGGTGACGGCCAGCGTGAACAACGTGATCTCCCAGCCGCTCCAGTCGAGCAGGCCGTTAGAGATAAATCCAAGCAGACTGTCCAGCAAAATATCACTCCAAACTAATCAATACGGTAGCAATCACGGCAACACCGCCGTGTCTTGTCTTGTCGGGCCGATGCGGCATCGATGGCCGTCGCGTCAGGTCTCGTTCTTACGCTCGCTTGACGCTCGGATTCGCTGGAGTTCGGCAAGTTGCTGAATGCCGGGGCGAGATGGGCGGGAAACGTGCCGGTGAACGTCGGTTTGTTATTGGTTTGGCGGGCATTTTACCTGACGGACTGTTGCCCGTGTGTAACCTGCCCGCCACGCATTTTGTCGCAGGTCAACCCGCGGCCCTTGGCAAAACGGTCTACGACGGCTTCTTCTCGCCGTCATCGGCCTGTGGTAGCGCGGGTTTCGGCGTATCGGCCGGCAAATCCGGACGATTCACGCTGGCAGCGGGAACACCATCAGCCCAGTCATTCAAAATGCGTATTTCGCGCTGCGCATACGGAATTTCAATACCGTGTTCGCGAAAAGTGCGCCAAATGCGCATATTGATCGCCGATCGGATGCCTCCGGTGCCCTGGGCCGGATCTTGCACCCAAAAGCCCATTTCAAGATCCATCCCATCAGCGCCGAAGTTAAGCAGCAAAGCCGAAGGCGGCGGGTCCGTCAGCACCCTGGGAATGTCCTGCGCCGCTTTCAGCATCAGCGACATCGCCAATTCCACATCGGCGCTGTAGGCCACCTGCACATTGACCTTGGCGCGCCCGCGAGTCTCGGTGAACGAGTGGTTCTGCACCACATTCGTCACCAGTTGTTCGTTCGGCACCAGCGCTTCGACGCCATCCAGCCCACGAACGACCGTATAGCGCGTATTGATCTGCGAAACGGTGCCATGATAAGGGCTGATCGTAATGAGGTCGCCGATGCGCACCGAACGGTCGAGCAAAATGATGAAGCCCGATACGAGGTTCGAGGCGATCTTTTGCAAACCAAAGCCCAGCCCCACGCCTAACGCACCACCGAACACGCCGAGCACGGTGATATCGATGCCCACGAACGATAGCGTCGTGAGCACGGCAATCAACGTCAGCACGCCCTTGACCAGCCGCGACATCACCACTTTCAGATTGCCGTCGAGCGTGGTCGTGCGCATGATCCGGTCTTCGATCAGCGAACCGACCCACATCGCCAGCAGGAGCGTCACGCCAATCCAGAGCAAGCCGGAGAGCATCGAGAGCAACGTCAGATGGCTCGCGCCGACCGCGAAGCGCACGCTGCCCAGCCAACCGAGGATGTCGTCGTGCACGCCCAGCACGTAGGCCAGCATCGACAGCCAGGCGAACGTCGTGAGCACGCGCTCGAAGACTCTCAACAGCCCGTAGGCTTGCGGCGACGACGCGAACAGTCGTCGCGCGACGTAGAACGCCAGATAGATCAGCGCGGTGCCGAACAGCGGCACCTCGGCCAGCCTCAGCAGCGAGACACGCATGGACTCCTGAAGCACCACGCGCGTGAGCGCCACACACATCCAGCCGAACATCGGGAAGAACGAACGGCGCAGGCTTGACGAGCCCGCCCGGCGCGAGGGCGCGACACGCTCGAAATGACGTTCGAGCCGGCCAATCATCCAGTGCCGCAGCACGAAGGCGACGGCAAGCGCCCCCGCCAGCGCCACGAACTGCCAGATGATCTGCGGGTCACCGAAGTCGCGAACGACGTCGCGCACCAACCTCGCAAAAGCCGGACTTTCCTGCATTGCGATCTCTCTTCTTGTTTCTTGTTGTTAGCCGAGGCCCAGCATCGACTTACGCCGCACGGCGCTCGAACACGGCGGCAAAAAAGCCGTCGGTCGCGTTACGGTTCGGCAGCAATTCGAGGTACTTGCCCGTGTCGAGGTCGATTTTCTGCGAGGCGAGCAACTCGTTCGCCGGCAACAGGACGAAATCGGGATGCGCGGCCGCAAACGCCTCGGCAATGGCACTGTTCTCTTCGGTCAGCAGACTGCACGTGGCGTACACGAGACGCCCGCCCGGCTTCACCAGACGGGCAGCGCTCGCGAGGATCGACGCCTGCTTCTGCGTGAGTTCCTGCACCGATTGCGGCGACTGACGCCACTTCAGATCCGGATTGCGGCGCAGCGTGCCCAGCCCGCTGCACGGGGCGTCGACCAGCACGCGGTCGATCTTGCCCGCCAGACGCTTGATCTTGCTGTCGTTCTCGCTGTCGATCATCACCGGATAGACGTTCGACAGGCCGCTGCGCGCCAGACGCGGCTTGAGCTTGGCCAGACGCTTCTCGGAAATGTCGAACGCATACAGACGCCCCGTGGAGCGCATCTGCGCCCCGATGGCGAGCGTCTTGCCGCCGGCCCCGGCACAGAAGTCGACGATCATCTCGCCGCGACGCGGTGCGACTAACTGGCACAGCAACTGGCTGCCCTCGTCCTGCACTTCGATCGCGCCAGAGATGAACAGCGGATGTTTTTGCAACGCGGGCTTGCCCGCCAGACGGATGCCGTTGGGCGCAAACGGCGTCGCTTCGGCCGAGAAGCCGTCTTCACGCAGCTTCGCGAGGACGTCGTCGCGATTCGCCTTGATCACATTCACGCGGCAGTCGAGCGGCGCGGGTTGATTCAGCGCGGCGGCAAGCGCTTCGAGTTCGGTGCTGTCGAACCGCTTGGCCAGCCGGTCGTAGAGCCATTCCGGCAAATTGGTGCGTACGCGTGCGGAAAGGCTTGCCGGATCGATCTGACCGACGTGTTCGAGCCACGCGAGTTCATCGGGTGTTGCCACCAGTTGCACCGATGCCAGACCGCGCGTGAACGCCAGCCCGAGCAGTGCCAGACGGCGTTCCAGCGGCCCGGAGCCGCTTCCCGCGTGCTGCCCGAATTCGAGCTTGCGGCGCAGGATGGCGAAGACCGTCTCCGCCAGAACACCACGTTCGCGATGGCCCAGCTTGGCGTTGGCGCGGAAGTACGTGCTCACCAGCGTATCGGCCGGGCCGCTGAACGTCAGCACGCTGCCGAGCAGGCGTTGGGTGTGCTCGAAGAGTGCGGGCGACAGGTGCTCGCCGCGCATGCGGGCCGTCTCGGCGGGCGGGGCCTCCGGGCGGCGATCGTTGCGCGAACGGTCGTAGCGGTCGGGGCGGACGTAACGCTCCTGGCGCTCTCCCGTCTGCCCCCCCTTGGACGGTTGACGGGCATCGGAGGATCGGCCGCCGGAGCGGTGACCGGATTGATTCGCGCCATCGCGGCGTTGTGTCGGGCGTGTGCTCATGCGTCGTCACCAAAAAACCACTGCGGATCGGGCGTGCCGTCGGCCGCGGGTGTCACCGTCACGCGGCCATCGGCCACGACCAGACGGTCTTCCACGAACCAGCGCACGGCGCGCGGATAAATGATGTGTTCCAGCGGCAGGATGCGCTCGGCCAGTGTCTCGGGCGTGTCCCCTGCGTGCACCGGCACGACCGCTTGCAGCACGTACGGGCCGTGATCGAGTTCGGCCGTCACGAAATGCACCGTGGCGCCGACAACCTTGCAGCCGGCTTCCAGGGCACGGGCGTGCGTTTGCAGGCCAGGAAAGGCGGGCAGCAGCGACGGGTGGATGTTGATGAGCCGGCCGGCGTAACGTTCGGTAAATTCCGGCGTGAGAATGCGCATGAAGCCGGCGAGCACGACCAGATCGGGCTGGTGACGGTCGATTTCCGCGGCCAGTTCGGCGTCGAATGCCTCGCGGGTCTTGCCGCGGCTGGGCACCACGGCCGTGGCGATACCGTTTTCCTGCGCGAATCCGAGACCGTCGGCCTCGGGGCGATTGGCGATGACAGCGGCCACGCGGGCCGGCCAGCCTTCTGCGGTACAAGCCCGGACGATGGCTTGCATGTTGCTGCCTCGTCCGGAAATCAGGATGACAATGTTCTTCATCGCCGGATTTTATCATTGGCGCGGCGCACCAGACATCCGATCCACGCCGCGATGGCCCCGAAGCGTTTATAATTCAACGTTCTGCGGCGCCGCAATGTCGGATCGGCCGTCCTGCGCATCGGGCCCGGCCCGCCATCGCAGGCCACCGGGTCCCCCACCACTGTGCCGCACGGTTCCTCCACCAACGCTCACTCAACGTCCTGAACTGACGCTTCCTTTATCGTGCGAGTCTTCCGGGGTCTACCCAACGCGCAAAGCAAAGCGCCCTGCGTGCTGACGATCGGCAACTTCGACGGCGTGCACCTGGGCCATCAGGCACTGCTCGCGCGCGTGCGCGCCGCAGCGGCCGCGCGCGGCCTGCCGGTGTGCGTGATGACGTTCGAGCCGCATCCCCGCGAGTACTTCATGCCCGACCGGGCGCCCGCGCGCATCTCGAATCTGCGCGACAAGTTCGAGGCGCTGCGCTCGCAAGGCGTCGACCGTCTGGTGGTGGAACACTTCAACGCGCATTTCGCGGGCCAGTCCCCCGAAGACTTCGTTCGCAACATCATCGTCGACGGCCTGCACACGCGCTGGTTGCTCGTCGGCGACGATTTCCGCTTCGGCGCGAAACGCGCGGGCGACATCGAATATCTGCGTGAGGCCGGTCGCCGCTTCGACTTCGTCGTCGAACAGATGCCGACCATCGCGCACAACGGCGTACGCATTTCCAGCTCGGAAGTGCGCACCGCGCTTGCAGACGGCAACTTCGAGCGCGCCCACGCGTTGCTTGGCCGTCCGTATGCCATTACCGGTCACGTCGTGCATGGCATGAAGCTCGGCCGCAAGCTGGGCTTTCCGACGCTCAACCTGCGCATCGCCCACAAGCATCCGGCCCTCACGGGCATTTTCGTGGTGCAGGTGCACGGTCTGGCGGACAAACCGCTGCCCGCCGTCGCCAGTCTGGGCCTGCGCCCGACGGTGGACGACTCCGGGCGCGTACTGCTCGAAGTGCATTTGCTCGACTTCTCGGGCGATTGCTACGGCAAGCTGGTGCGCGTGGAGTTTTTGCAAAAGCTGCGCGACGAAGCCAAATTCGACGGACTGGCCGAACTCGAAGCCGCCATCGCGCAAGACACGCGCGAGGCCCGCGCCTACTTCGCACACGCCCTCGACGCCAACAGCCCGAGTGCCCGGCGCGACTTCGCCACCTCGGCGACCGACCGAATTAGTTGATCTTCGCCCGCGTGCGCCGGCGCCCAGCGCCTCGCGCGCGGCCCGCGTGCGCCACTGGCACCTGCCCGAGCGTTGCCCCCCCGGCCCACAAGGCCTGACGTTGACGCCACCGGCGCGAGCGCCCTACACCCGACATTCCAAATTCCTAGCGACTCACCATGAGCGAAAAGAAAGCCCCGAGCAAATATCCTGTCAACCTGCTGGACACGCCGTTCCCGATGCGCGGCGATCTGCCCAAGCGCGAGCCTCAGTGGGTCAAGCAATGGCAGGACAAGAAGATCTACGACAAGATCCGCCGCGCAAGCAAAGGCCGTCCGAAGTTCATCCTGCATGACGGCCCGCCGTATGCCAACGGCGACATCCACCTCGGCCACGCGGTCAACAAGATCCTCAAGGACATGATCGTCAAAGCACGCAGCCTGGCGGGATTCGACGCCGCCTATGTGCCGGGCTGGGATTGCCACGGCATGCCGATCGAAATCCAGATCGAAAAGCAGTTCGGCAAGCACCTGCCGGTGCGCGAAGTGCAGGAAAAGGCGCGCGCCTACGCGGCGGAACAGATCGAACGCCAGAAGCCCAACTTCAAGCGTCTGGGCGTGCTCGGCGACTGGGACAATCCGTACAAGACCATGAACTTCTCGAACGAAGCGAACGAGCTTCGTGCGCTCGCGAAGATCATGGAGAACGGCTACGTCTACCGTGGACTGAAGCCGGTGAACTGGTGCTTCGACTGCGGCTCGGCACTCGCCGAAGCGGAAGTCGAGTACAAGGACAAGACCGATCTGGCCATCGATGTCGGCTTTGCCTTCGCCGAGCCGGAGAAAGTCGCAAAGGCCTTCGGCCTGCCGAAGCTGCCGCACGAAGCCGGCCACATCGTCATCTGGACGACCACCCCGTGGACGATCCCGTCGAACCAGGCGCTCAACGTTCACCCGGAAGTCGAATACGCGCTGGTCTCGACCGAGCGCGGTCTGCTGATTCTGGCAAGCGAACGCGTTGAAGACTGCCTGAAGACTTACGGCCTGCACGGCGACATCATCGCCCGCACGAAGGGCGAAGCGCTCTCGCTGATCCGCTTCCGTCATCCGTTGTCGACGGCCGACGCCGGCTACGAGCGCACCTCGCCGGTCTATCTCGGCGACTACGTGACGACCGAGACGGGTACGGGCATCGTCCACTCGGCCCCCGCCTATGGCGTGGAAGACTTCGTGTCGTGCAAGGCGCATGGCATGTCCGACGCGGATATCCGCATGCCGGTGCTGGGCGACGGACGCTATCAGGACAGCCTGCCGCTGTTCGGCGGCCAGTCGATCTGGGACGCCAACCCGCAGATCGTCGAAGCCCTGCGCGAAGCCGGTACGCTGTTCCACTCGTTCAAGTACACGCACAGCTACATGCACTGCTGGCGTCACAAGTCCCCGATCATCTACCGCGCCACCAACCAGTGGTTCGCCGGCATGGACGTGAAGCCGGCCGACGGCGCACCGGGTGAGGGACAGACCCTGCGCGAGATCGCGCTCGCCGGCATCGAGGCCACCGAGTTCTTCCCAGCGTGGGGCAAGCAGCGTCTGCACAACATGATCGCGCACCGCCCGGACTGGACGCTCTCCCGCCAGCGCCAATGGGGCGTGCCGATGGCCTTCTTCGTGCACAGGGAAACCGGTGCGCTGCACCCGCGCACCCCGGAACTGCTCGAAGCGGTGGCCAAGCGCGTGGAAACCGAAGGCATCGAAGCGTGGCAAACGCTCGACCCGGTGGAACTGCTCGGCGACGAGGCCAAGGATTACGTGAAGAACCGCGACACGCTCGACGTGTGGTTCGACTCGGGCACGACGCACTGGCACGTGCTGCGCGGCTCGCACGCGCATGAGCTGGGCTTCCCAGCCGATCTGTATCTGGAAGGCTCGGATCAGCACCGCGGCTGGTTCCATTCGTCGCTGCTCACGGCCTCGATGATCGATGGCCGCCCGCCGTACAAGGCGCTGCTCACGCACGGCTTCACGGTCGACGGTCAGGGCCGCAAGATGTCGAAATCGATCGGCAACACGATTCTGCCGCAAGACATCGCAGACAAGCTCGGCGCCGAAATCATCCGCCTGTGGGTGGCGTCGACCGATTACTCGGGCGAGCTGTCGATCTCGGATGAAATCCTCAAGCGCGTGACCGAAGGGTATCGCCGTATCCGCAACACGCTGCGCTTCCTGCTCTCGAATCTGGCCGATTACGACCACGCGAAGCACGCGCTGCCGGCCGACCAATGGCTGGAAATCGACCGCTACGCCGTGGCATTGGCGCAGTCGCTGCAAACCGAAGTGCTGAGCCACTACGACCGCTACGAATTCCACCCGGTCGTGGCCAAGCTCCAGACGTTCTGCTCGGAGGATCTCGGCGGCTTCTACCTCGACATCCTGAAGGATCGTCTGTACACGAGCGCACCGGACGCCCCGGCACGCCGCGCCGCCCAGAACGCGCTGTACCACATCACGCACGGCCTGCTCAAACTCATGGCGCCGTTCCTGTCGTTCACGGCGGAAGAAGCGTGGCAAGTGTTCCAGCCGGGCAACGACACGATCTTCACCGAGACGTACTACGCTTATCCGGAAGTCGCGGAAGGCACGCGCCTGCTCGAGAAGTGGTATCTGCTGCGCGCGGTGCGCGGCGACGTCACCAAGGCGCTCGAAGAAGCCCGCGCGGCCGAGCAGATCGGCTCGTCGCTGCAAGCGGAAGTGGACGTGCGCGTCTCGGGCCGCAAGTTCGAAGTGCTGGCGAGCCTCGGCGACGATCTGCGCTTCGTGCTGATCACGTCGGCGGCGGCCGTCACGCAGGTTGCCACCGAGGCCGAGGAAGGCGTGCTCGTCACGCCGTCGTCGCATCAGAAGTGCGAGCGTTGCTGGCACTATCGTGAAGACGTGGGGGCAGACGCCGCTCACCCGACCCTTTGCGGGCGCTGCGTGTCGAATCTCTTCGGCAGCGGCGAACACCGGAGCGCGGCATAATGGCAGGCAAAGCAGGCGCTCGTACGGGCGCACGACGTAGCAACAACGGTGGCGCCCGCGGGGGCGCCACGTACGGCCTGGCCCCGTGGCTCGGGATCGCGATCGTTGCAATCCTGCTCGATCAGGTCACCAAGCTCACCATTCTGAAGACGTTCCAGTACGGCGAATTCCGTCCTCTGACCTCGTTCTTCAATCTGGTGCTGGTGTACAACAAGGGCGCGGCGTTCAACTTTCTGGCGACCGCAGGCGGCTGGCAGCGCTGGTTCTTCACGCTGCTCGGCATCGTCGCGGCAACGGTCATCATCTGGCTGCTCAAGCGTCATAACGGCCAGAAGATGTTCTGTCTGTCGCTCTCGCTGATTCTCGGCGGCGCGCTGGGCAACGTGATCGATCGCGTGATTTATGGTCATGTGGTGGACTTTCTGGACTTTCACGTCGGCGGCTGGCACTGGCCGGCGTTCAACGTGGCCGACTCGGCCATTTGCGTGGGCGCAGTGCTGCTGGTGATCGACGAGTTGCGACGCGTGCGGCGCGGCAAGTAGTGCACCTGGCATAGGCACCGCAGCGTCTGCGGTGCGATTCGCTCACGCTGCCACGGCACGTGTTGCGGATTCGAAGCAAACACCGTCGCGGCGCCCCGGAGGCGCCGCGCGGCACTTTGGAGGAGGCATTTCCCTATGGAACGCGGTGAACTTGCGGGCAAAACCATCGTTCTCGGCCTGACGGGCGGCATCGCCTGCTACAAGTCGGCCGAACTCGCCCGGCTGCTCATCAAGGCCGGCGCAACGGTGCAGGTCGTCATGACCGAAGCCGCCACGCAATTCATCACGCCGCTCACGATGCAGGCGCTCTCGGGGCGCCCGGTCTTCACCAGCCAGTGGGACAACCGCGTCGATAACAACATGGCGCACATCGACCTCTCGCGCGAGGCCGACGCCATTATCGTCGCGCCCGCCTCCACCGACTTCCTCGCCAAGCTTGCGCACGGCATGGCCGACGATCTGCTCTCGACGCTGTGTGTGGCGCGCGACTGCCCGCTGCTGGTCGCGCCGGCGATGAATCGCCAGATGTGGGCCAACCCGGCAACCCAGCGCAATGCCGTGACACTGCGCGGCGATGGCGTCACGATTCTCGGTCCCGGCAGCGGCGATCAGGCATGTGGCGAAATCGGCGACGGACGCATGCTCGAACCGGAAGACCTGTTCGAGGCACTCGTCGGTTTCTTTCAACCGAAACGCCTTGCCGGACGCCGCGTGCTGATCACCGCCGGCCCGACCTTCGAACCCATCGATCCGGTGCGCGGCCTGACCAACCTGTCCAGCGGCAAGATGGGCTTCGCGCTCGCGCGTGCCGCCGCGCAGGCGGGCGCCGACGTGCATCTGATCGCCGGCCCGACCACGCTGGCGACGCCCTACGGTGTCACGCGCAGCAACGTGCAAACGGCGCAGCAGATGTACGACGCCGTGATGGCCGACGTGGCGCATCGCGACCTCTTCATCGCCGTGGCCGCCGTGGCCGACTGGCGTGTGCGCGAAGTGGCGCACGACAAGATCAAGAAGACTGGCGATGCCGATGTGCCGACGCTCGAATTCGTCCAGAACCCCGACATTCTCGCGGCGGTGGCGCAGTTGCCGAAGCCGCCGTATTGTGTGGGCTTCGCCGCCGAATCGGGCGATCTGGAAACGCACGGCGCGCAAAAGCGCAAACGCAAGCAGGTGCCGCTGCTCGTCGGCAATCTCGGTCCCGCCACGTTCGGGCAGGACGACAACGAAGTCATTCTCTTCGACGACGCCGGGCAGAAACGCCTGCCGCGCGCCGACAAGCAGTCGCTCGCGCGCAGCCTGATCGCCGAAATCGCCGCGCGCCTGCCCTCGCGCACGCCCGATTGACGCGCGCACCATCGCACCGCTCTCCCGCTTTTCCGTCTGTCATCGTCGTTGTCCGGCGACGCTGGCAGACTGCCGGGAACGTCCGGCTCACGGCTTTACCGAATCAGCGCATCACGGCACCACAGCATCACGGCATCAGGACCTGACGCCTTCAGCATTTCGGCCCTCGGGCCATTGCACACGATAACAATCAAAATGACGCAACCTCCCACGACCGCGCGGCCGGTTGTCAGTGTCTACGGAACACTGAGCATGCTCGCCGCGATCATGTTCTTCGGCTTCATGACGATCGGCATGCCGCTGCCCGTGCTGCCGGTCTACGTCCATGAAACGCTCGGCTACGGCTCGTTCGTTGTCGGTGTGACCATCGGCATTCAGTCGGTCGTCACGCTGCTGTTGCGCTCTTACGCCGGACGCACGGTCGACACCCGTGGCCCGCGCCGCGCGGTGCTCACCGGCCTGTGCGGGTGCGCCGCAGCGGGCGTGCTGTATCTCGTCGCGTCGATCGTGCCGGACCCCGCGCTCGCGCTGGGCATCCTCATCGCCGGACGCGTGATGCTGGGCTTCGGCGAGAGCCTGATCCTGACCGGTGGCATGTCGTGGGGCATCGGTCTGCTGGGTGCGGCTCACGCGAGCAAGGCCATTTCGTGGCAAGGGGTGTCGATGTACACGGCGCTCGCCATCGGCGCGCCGTTCGGGGCTTACCTGCTACAGGCGGCGGGCTTCACCGTGGTCTCTCTCGTGAATATCGCCCTGCCCGCCGTCGCGTTCCTCATCGCGCTGCGTCTGCCGGCCGCCGCCCCTGTCGGTGGGCACCGCCTGCCGTTCCTGCGCGTCGTGGGCCTCGTGTGGCGTCCGGGTCTGGCCATGACGCTGGGGAGTATCGGCTACGCTGTCATCGCCGCGTTCATCACGCTGTACTATGCGAGCCACGCTTGGTCCGGGGCCGCCTACGCGCTGACGCTCTACAGCGCCTGCTTTATCGGCATGCGCATTCTGCTAGCGCACGCGGTCGATCGCTTCGGCGGACGCCGCGTCGCCATGGGCTCGCTCGTGTTCAGTGCCCTCGGCCAGTTCCTGCTGTGGGGTGCGGTGAGCCCGAATATGGCCCTCCTGGGGGCAGGGCTGACGGGGGTGGGCTTCTCGCTGGTCTTCCCCGCCTTGGGCGTGGAAGCCTTGCGACAGGTGCCGCCGCAAAATCGTGGTGCGGCGCTGGCGGCTTACTCGGCGTTCTTCGATCTGGCCCTCGGCCTGATCGGGCCGATGGCCGGCCTTGTCGCCAACTATTTCGGCTATGCCTCGATCTTCCTGTGCGGCGCACTCGGCGGGATCGTGGCGATTGTGATGATTGCGCGCCTGCCGCATGCAGGCCCCGGCACGGCACCGGTGGACGCGTCCGCCGGGAGCGGTCACTGATTTTCACGACTAGGTGTCGACGTGCGGGTGCCGTCGACCTGGAGCATCGAACTCATGACACCAACGACTTCTGCACGTATCAAGCTGTCGATCCTCGACCAGACACCTGTGATTCACGGCCATAGCGTGGCGGATGCCATCGCGGCGACCGTCGAACTGGCACAAGCCGCCGACGACCTCGGCTACACACGCTACTGGTGCGCCGAGCATCATGGCCTGCGCGGTGTTGCAAACCCGGCGCCGGAAGTCATGATCGCGCGGCTGGCCAGCGTGACGAAGCGCCTTCGGGTCGGCTCCGGCGGTGTCATGCTGCCGTACTACAGCCCGTTCAAGCTGGCCGAACAATTTCTGATGCTGGAGGCGCTGTTCCCGAATCGAATCGACCTGGGTGTAGGACGCGCGCCCGGTGGCGACATGCGCACGGCGCGCGCCGTCGCGAAAGGGCCTTACGATGCAGGCGAGAACTTCCCGCAACAGGTCGCCGAGCTGGCGGGCTTGTTCGGCGGCACACTGGCCGACGATCATCCTTACCGTGGGGTACTGCTGCAACCGGCGATAGAAACGCGCCCCGAGTTGTGGGTGCTCGGATCGAGCGAATTCGGCGGCCTGCTCGCCGCACAGCTTGGCCTGCGATACTGCTTCGCGCACTTCATCAACGCGCACTACGGCCATCGCGTGACACAGGCGTATCGCGAACGCTTCACGCCGGGACAACTTGAAAAACCCTACTGCTCAGTGGCGCTCTTTGTCATCTGCGCCGATACCGACGCAGAGGCCGAAGCACTGGAAGCCGGTGTCGATCTGCGTCGCGTGCAGATGGCGTACGGCATGAACGAGCCGATTCCGAGCATCGAACAGGGTGCCGAAGCGAAACCGCAATATCGTGACCGGGAGTTGTCCGTCATCGCGCGTGAGAAGCCGCGTAGTATCATCGGCACCCCGGAGCGCGTCACCGCGCGCGTGATGGAATTGCAGGAACAGTTCGAGGCCGACGAGATCGTCGTGTTGACCGTGGCCGGTAGCTACCGTGCCCGCCTGCGTTCTCACGAATTACTCGCGCAAGCGTTCTCGCTGCGCGCGCCCGATGGCGATTGAGCGCCCTCTGAGCGCGCCGCCTCCCCGAACGAATTTTCGACCGATTACGCCTTTTCCAACGCCATAACGCCATGAAACTCGACGTCAAGATTCTCGACGAACGCCTGCGCTCGCAGTTGCCCGCCTATGCCACGCCGGGCAGCGCCGGGCTTGATCTGCGTGCCTGCCTCGACGCGCCGCTGACCATCGCCCCCGGACAGACCGTGCTCGTGCCCACCGGGCTGGCGATCCATCTGGCCGATTCGGGCTATGCCGCGCTGATTCTCCCTCGCTCGGGCCTCGGCCATAAGCATGGCATCGTGCTTGGCAATCTGGTCGGGCTGATCGACTCGGATTACCAAGGCCAGTTGATGGTCTCGACCTGGAACCGCGGCAACGAGCCCTTCGTGCTCAATCCGTTCGAGCGTCTGGCGCAACTCGTGATCGTGCCGGTCGTACAGGCCGAATTCAATATCGTGGATGAATTTCCCGAGAGCGATCGCGGTGCCGGTGGCTTCGGCAGCACCGGCAAGCACTGACGTCACGCCGCTGCGTCAACCGCACGCCGTCACAAAAAGAAAAGCGCCGCATGAAGCGGCGCTTTTTTTGCTGCAAATAGCGTTGAGGATTACTCGACTTCGGCAGCTTCCGGCTGTGCACGGGTGTTGCCGTCCTCGGGGAAGGACAGTTGCACCTGATCGTGCTCGTCCAGATCCACCGTGACCCGGCCACCGCTGGTCAGACGCCCGAACAGCAATTCGTCGGCCAGTGCGCGACGGATCGTGTCCTGAATCAGACGCTGCATCGGACGCGCCCCCATGAGCGGATCGAAGCCCTTCTTCGCGAGGAAAGCCCGCAGCTTGTCGCTGAAGACCACTTCGACCTTCTTCTCGTGCAGTTGGTCCTCCAACTGGATGAGGAACTTGTCGACCACGCGCAGGATGATCTGCTCATCGAGCGGCTTGAAGCTGATGATCGCGTCCAGACGGTTACGGAACTCCGGCGTGAACATGCGCTTGATATCGGCCATTTCGTCGCCGGCCTGACGCTCGTTCGTGAAGCCGATGCTCGCCCGGTTGATCGTCTCGGCGCCCGCGTTGGTCGTCATGATGATGATGACGTTGCGGAAATCTGCCTTGCGACCATTGTTGTCCGTCAGCGTGCCGTGATCCATCACCTGAAGCAGCACGTTGAAGATGTCCGGATGCGCCTTCTCGATTTCGTCGAGCAACAGCACGCAGTGCGGCTTCTTCGTGATCGCCTCGGTCAGCAAGCCGCCCTGATCGAAACCGACATAGCCCGGCGGCGCGCCAATCAAACGGCTCACCGCGTGACGCTCCATGTACTCCGACATGTCGAAGCGAATCAGTTCGATGCCCAGCGTGAACGCGAGTTGCTTGGCGACTTCGGTCTTGCCCACACCGGTCGGACCCGAGAACAGGAAGGCGCCGATCGGCTTATCCGTCTTGCCCAGCCCGGCACGCGACATCTTGATCGCGGCGGACAAGGCGTCGATGGCCGGGTCCTGACCGAACACCACGCTCTTCAGGTCGCGGTCGAGCGTCTGGAGCTTGCCGCGGTCATCCGCCGACACGCTCTGCGCCGGAATACGCGCAATCTTCGAGACGATCTCTTCGATCTCGCCCTTGCCGATCGTCTTCTTCTGCTTGGACTTCGGCAGAATGCGCTGAGCGGCACCGGCTTCGTCGATCACGTCGATGGCCTTGTCAGGCAGGTGACGGTCGGTAATGAACTTGGCGGACAACTCGGCAGCCGCCGAAAGCGCACTCGACGAGTACTTCACGCCGTGGTGCTCTTCGAAACGCGACTTCAGCCCACGCAGAATCTGCACGGTCTGTTCGACGGTCGGCTCGTTCACGTCGATCTTCTGGAAACGGCGCGACAGTGCCGCGTCCTTTTCGAAGATGCCGCGATATTCGGTAAAGGTCGTCGCACCGATGCACTTGAGCTGCCCGGACGACAACGCCGGCTTGAGCAGGTTCGAGGCATCGAGCGTGCCGCCCGATGCAGCGCCCGCACCGATCAGCGTGTGAATTTCGTCGATGAACAGGATCGCATTGTTGCGCTCCTTGAGTTCCTTGAGCACGGCCTTCAGGCGTTGCTCGAAGTCACCGCGATACTTGGTGCCGGCGAGCAGCGCGCCCATGTCCAGCGAGTAGACGGTGGCGTCCTGCAGAATCTCGGGCACTTCGCCGCGCGTCACGCGCCAGGCGAGGCCCTCGGCGATGGCCGTCTTGCCTACACCGGCTTCGCCGACGAGCAGCGGATTATTCTTGCGGCGGCGGCACAGTACCTGCACCACGCGCTCGACTTCCGGTTCGCGGCCGATGAGCGGATCGATCTTGCCGTCGCGCGCCATCTGGTTAAGGTTCTGGGTGTACTGCGCGAGCGGGCTTTCCTTGGTGTTGGCGCCCTCTTCACCCTCGGCACTCCCTTCGCCGGCTTTGGCCGACTCGCCGGACGCGCCGGTCTTGGTAATGCCGTGGGAGATGAAATTGACGACGTCCAGACGCGTCACGCCCTGCTGTTGCAGGTAGTAGACGGCATGGGAGTCCTTTTCACCGAAGATGGCGACCAGCACGTTCGCACCCGTGACTTCCTTCTTACCGTTGGAAGTGGATTGCACGTGCATGATGGCGCGTTGAATCACGCGCTGGAAACCAAGCGTGGGCTGTGTGTCGACCTCATCGCTACCCGGCACCGTCGGCGTATTGTCGGCGATGAAGTTGCGCAGGTTCTGCCGCAAATCGTCGAGATTTGCCGCGCAGGCGCGCAACACTTCGGCAGCGGTCGGGTTATCCAAGAGGGCAAGCAACAGGTGCTCGACCGTAATGAATTCGTGTCGTGCCTGGCGCGCTTCCATAAACGCCATGTGCAGGCTGACTTCCAATTCCTGGGCAATCATGCTTCCTCCATCACGCACTGCAGCGGGTGCCCGGACTGCCTTGCATGGCTAACAACTTGCTCAACTTTGGTCGCCGCGACGTCGCGCGTAAAGACCCCACAAACTCCCCTGCCCTCACGGTGAACCTTGAGCATGATCTGCGTTGCAGACTCCCGGTCCTTATTAAAATATTCCTGAATGACCATCACCACGAATTCCATCGGGGTGAAATCGTCATTCAACAGTACCACCTTGTACATCGATGGCGGCTTGAGCTGCTGCTCTTGCCGCTCCTGTACGGTGTCGTCATGCGTTGTCGGTAAGGTTGCCATACGTGGATTCTAAACAACTCCCGGGCGCAGGAAGCAATCGGAGCCCCTATTGCCGCCTGCCGTCCGGTAGTCCACCGGAATGCCAACACTCGCCGATCGGCGCGCGCGTTGTCCAGCAAGGCGCCGCAGCCCCGACCATCGGGGGTGCCACACCCATATGAGTCAGCTTAACCCAAATTTCAAGGGCGTGTCTCTGCACGCTATATACACGCCCAGGCATAAGGGTAAAACCTGATCGAACACAACTTCTATCGTTCAAAAAGGGCTTGACACTATTGGCAGTTAGCGAAAACAATCATCGTGGCGCTTTTCCTCTATAAGTGTTTTAAAAGAAAAGATGCCTGGGTGAGCCTAAGAAGCCGCCGCCAGCCGGCGGGTTTTTCAGATGTGCTCGTTGTTGCGGTGATATGTAGTAGTCGTAATTGTTTAGGGGAAGTTTGTATGGCAACCGGTACGGTCAAATGGTTTAACGACGCCAAGGGTTTTGGTTTCATCACGCCGGATGAGGGTGGCGAAGATCTGTTCGCTCACTTCTCGGCGATCCAGATGAATGGTTTCAAGACCCTCAAGGAAGGTCAGAAGGTGCAGTTCGAGGTCGTCCAAGGCCCGAAGGGCAAGCAGGCTTCGAACATCCAGGCGGCTGCCTGAGAGTAGCGCCGTTCGATGCATTAGAAACCCGGCTTCGGCCGGGTTTTTTATTGCATCGCAACAATGCACGCACCATGGTGAAACATTTTGGATCCGTTTTTGGATGCAAAATAGAACGCAACTTTCCGCTCCGCCCCCTGAACTTCTCGAAATTTAACTGCGTTTAATCTCTTATAAATTTTCATTAACCGCAATATTCCACTCCGTTATTAAAATAATGCCCGGCACTCCTGAGTTGCGGAAATCAATTACGCAATTCGCCGGACCGACTAAGTATTCCTACGCAGTCGCATGCTCAACCGGTTTCATGAAGTCATACACCGGGCACCGCGAAGAAATCGTCTTTATAACGACACCCAAAGCGAAACCGGCAGCGGCCGGGGGCACGGCAAGACTGACCGTTTGTTTCACATATGGCACAAATGATCCAGCCGAATCCTCCTGCCCGGACACGCATCAGGCCGCCCCCACAGACGGCCGCCTCCCGTCGTGCAAATGCGACGGGCCGCCCGCAGGCGCCCCGTTTGGACGGCTTCCACTAATGTGGACACGACGCCAGCCCAGCGACGGCAGTCCCGTCAGCCCAGATCGACGTAGACCTTGTCGGCCTCGATCCGAATCGGATAGGTTTTCACGGCCTCAGTGAGCGGCGCGCACATGGCTGCGCCGGTCCGCACGTCGAATTTCCCTTGATGCAGCGGGCACTCGATCTCATGCCCCTCCAGAAACCCATCACACAGACGCGCGTTTCCGTGAGTGCACACGTTATCGGTTGCGAACACTTCGCCGTCTACCCCGTACAGGGCAACGTCCCGCCCCGCCACGATCACGCCGATCACATCGTCCTCGGGAATCGCGTCACGCGACGCCGCCTCGATCCAGTTACCGCTCATGATGTTCCTCGCTTCAAATGGGGTAGATCAGCGAGTTAGGAATCATCTCGCTGTCAAATATGCATTGGCGCGACGCGAACTTCCATCCGTCGCCGGTTCGTTTGAGCACATCCAGATAGCGCCCGACCGACAGGATGTCGGTGAGTTGATCCGGCTTCGTGCGAAACACCGCGTAGTTGGCTTCGACGCGCAGCGTGTCGTCATCAAGCTGCCGGATGGCGGGCAGTCCGATCACGTGACGCTGGTAGTACGGGTCGTGAAACAGCGTGTCGCGAATGCCGTAGATGCGATCGCGCAGCATCCCCTTGCTCTCGAACGACAGCGTGGCCAGCGGCAACCCCATGTCGAAGTTCTCGCGCGGCTGAATGCGGTACACGCAGTCGTCGAGAAAGAAGTCGGGCCAGGCATCCCATTGCTGCGCATCGAGCGCCGCCGCATAGGCGGCATTGAGTTCGATCACGGCCTGAAACGTTGCAAAGTCCACCATCGTGTCGCCTCCTCAAACGCCCATGACGCGGCGCCAATAGGCGTACATGCCGCGAATCAGGGTTTCCGTGACCATGTGGTCGGTGTTCTCCACACCGGTGCCGCCCAATTCGGCGATCGCGCGATGCCATGGCTTTTGCGCGAAGCCCTCCTGCGAGCACTCGATCGCCTCGCCGTCGTCGGCCGACACGAAGCCGGCCGGCCCGAACAGATTTGCCTGACGCAAACGGCGCTGCGTCATTTCCTCGGTGTCGTCTTCGAAGCCGAAATGCGTCCAGACGAAATCGAATGCATCGGGTCCGCGCGGCTGGATATGACGCGTCGACACCGAGTTGACCTGCTGTTGCAGGATCACGCCGGGAAAGAGTGTCATGAGCACTGCCGTCGGCCCCTTCCACCAGTCTTCCTGCACGATGTCGAGAAAGCGCATGTCGTTGAGCGACATCGACGCCTTGAAGCTCGACACCCCCGATGTCACCTCGCCGCCACCGCCCTGCCCGCGCGTGGAGATCATTGCGGCGTGCCGTCCGTGTTCGTCCATCACCAAACGCGACTTGTTATCCGCACGCCACAAGCCGAACGTCACAAACCATGTGTGCAGAAGGCCCGGGTGATACGGATCTTTGATGTTCTCCTGCATCAGCTTCCAGTTCCCCGGAATTCGCTGCTTGTTGTAGCCGAGGAGTTTCAGCTTCCTGCCATCGAACAGACGGTCGAAGTACGCGCAGATATCCGGGCCGAGAAAATCTTCGAGCGATTCCACGTCGTGATCGAACGACGCGAAAATCACGCCACCACGCGTGGCGACCTTCAGTTTGGTAAGGCCGTGATCTTCCGGCCTGAAGTCCTTCGGCATGCCGCCGTTGACCTTGCCGTCCTGCTTCACGCCGCGCCGGAACGGCACACCTTGCAGATTGCCCTTCAGGTCGTAGTTCCACTGGTGATACGGACAATGAAAGTCCGTGCGATTACCCCGTTTTTCGCGGCAGAACTTCATACCGCGATGCGCACAGATGTTTTCCACGACGTTGACCTCACCCGACGCGTCGCGCGTCACGATGACGGAGCGCTCGCCAATCACCGTGCGTTTGAAATCGCCCGGATTCGGCACTTCGGCTTCCAGAGCAACGTAGTTCCAGTGATTGCGATAGAAGCACTCGTCCAGCTCGCGCCGATAGAGTTGCGCGTCGGTGTAGACGCGAAAGGGAATGCGGCTCGAGCCCTCGGCAGGCCAGAGATCCGAAGGCTCAGCGCCGGCGGACTGCGCCGGGTCGAACCCGGTCTGCGGTGTTGTACTCACGATCGTCTCCTGAGGGGGATGCGGGGAATGCGGGCAATACAAGGGAACGGGAGGCACATGAACCTGCGGGAAATGCCCGCTCCGTCATGCCACCTTCGCGTAGAACGCGTCGGCATAGATATGTGCACCATCGATGCCGCGCTTGCGCAGAAGCCGCGTGGCGGCGTCGACCATCGGTGGTGCACCGCAGAGGTACGCACGCCAGCCGGCCAGCGCATCGGGTGCGGTGTAGTCGGCCGCGAGCGCGTCGGTGACATGCCCCAGACGGAACGCGTGATCCGCTTGCCCCGGCGTACCGGTAGTCGTCACGACATGCAGACGAATGCCGTCGTGTTGCGACGCGAGTTCATGCAGCCACGCGAGGCCGTACACGTCTGCCAGCGAGCGCGCACCGACATAGATTTCGATGCGGTTGGTCATGCCACGCGCGAGCGCGCCACGCACGATCGACAGCACAGGCGCAAGCCCGGTGCCCCCGGCAACGCAGAGCATCGGGCCGTCGTGACGCGTACGCAGATACGAAGTCCCAAGCGGCCCCGACACCCGCACGGCATCGCCCACCTTGAGTTGCTCGTCTACGTAGCCGGTGACGGCACCGCCAGGCACCCGGCGAATGTGGAATTCGAGCGTGTCGTCGGCGTCGAGTCCGGCCATCGAGTAAGGGCGGATATGCGCGGGCGTGAATTGCAGCGTGGCGTACTGACCGGGCGAGAAACTGAGCGGCTTCGCGGGCTTGAGCACCAGACGCCTGATGTCGTGCGTCAGCGGTTCGACGGCGAGCACCGTCGCCTTGAGGATCCTGGCGGGATGCACGACGACTTCGTCCACCTCCGGCAACTCGATCTCGCAATCGCCATGCAAGGTGGACTGACAAGCCAGCACATACCGCGCCGGGTCCGCATTGTCGTCGTGGTGACGGTATTCAACGCCTTTGGCTTCCTGCACGTCCCCCGAGATCACCCGGCAGCGGCAAGTGCCGCAGCGCCCGGACAAACAACTGTACGAAATCGGGATCTGACGATCGGTAAGCGCTTTCAGCAGGTTGTCGCCGGGCGCGACGTCAAGGCGCTCGCCAAGCGGCTGCACGTGTACTTGCATGGGGATTGTCTCCGTTATGACAGCGCTCGCCGGGCGCCGCATCTGGCGTTCAAACGCCGTTTTCAGGAAGCATCGCGCAACCCGCGATATAAGCCAATAGAATCTCGTTTATATCGCCCATAAATTTCAGTGATTTCACTGCTCGCCGAGACATGTCGCCCCATGGACCTGCATTCCGTCGACCTGAACCTGCTGGTGGTCTTCCAGCATCTGTACAACGCGAGACGCGTTTCCCGCGTCGCGGAAGCCCTTGGCGTTACGCAACCTGCGGTCAGCAATTCGCTCGCGCGGCTACGCAAGTTGTTCAACGACGAGCTATTCATCCGTACTTCGCGGGGCATGCTGCCAACGCCGATGGCGATCGAACTGGCCGCTCCGGTGGCAACCGCGCTGGACGCGTTGCATGGTGTCTTCAACCGCCAGCCAGCCTTCGATCCGGCAACGAGTCAGCGCGCGTTTCAGATCGCCATGACGGACATCGGCGAAGTGCACTTTCTGCCGAAGCTCATGCACGCGCTCGGTGAGCGGGCGCCTGGCATCACGGTCAGCACGGTGCGCAACACGGCCGTCAATTTGCGCGAAGAGATGGCGGCAGGTCAGGTGGATCTCGCCGTGGGGCATCTGCCCGATCTCACGGCCGAGTTCTTCCAGCGGCGCCTGTTCCGGCAGAAGTATGTGTGTATGTTTCGTCCGGGGCATCCGCTCGACAAACCGAAAAGGACACGCATGGCGCGGGAGGATTTCGAGCGGGCGGAACAGGTCATGGTGATCGCCGCTGGTACGGGGCACGGGCAGGTCGACGACCTCATGGCGCGCGCCCACGTGCAACGCAACATCCGGCTGCGCGTGCCGCATTTCGTCGCGCTCGCCGACATCCTGCATGCCACGGATCTCATCGCGACCGTCACGGAAAAGTTCGCGCAGCGCAGCGCGCGGCACTTCGGCTTGCGTTACGTCGACCATCCGCTGGATTTGCCGGAAGTGCAGATCAACCTGCTCTGGCATGCACGCTATCACCAGGAACCGGCGAGTCAGTGGATGCGTACGCTGCTATTCGATCTGTTTTCGGAGTGACGTATGGAAAACACGCGAGAAGCCTGGCACGCTGACCTAGCGCATCCGCTCCTTGCGTTGCATGCACGCATGCACTGTAATAAAAGCGTCGTGCCGATGGTTGGTAGAGGCCAAGAGAAGAGGTCTACGTGTCGGCCGCAGAGGGGGTGGGAGGTCCACCATGGACACCACAGGAATGACGTTGCGCACGATGGCGTTCATCGCGTGCGTGTTGAGCGCGAGCGCGGTGCAGGCGCAAGCGGCATACCCTCCGCCAACCCTTGAGGTCAGCGTTGCCGTTGGCCAGAAGATCGCGATCTGGATACAGCCCAACTACAGCGTGCTGTGCCGCTCTCTTGGCCAGCCGACATTCCAACTCGATTCGACACCAACGCTCGGTGAAGTCTTGCCGGAATGGGTCGACTACACGGTGCCCGACGGGCGGCGTTGCGAGACCATGCGTTTTCCCGGCCTGATCGTCTGGTATCAGGCTGGGCAGGTGCCAGGCACGGACGTCGTTGTCTGGACCGTCGGATTCCCGCGTGAATTCACCAGCCGTGTGCCCAGCTCGGGTGATCATCGCGTAACTACCACCATCGTCGTGCGATAGCGGGCAGCCCCTCTCAGGGTGACAATAAAAAAACCCGGCAAGCATCGCTACACCGGGTTTTCCGAGGGTTAACGCGTTAGGCACAAGGCCCGCAACGCGTCACATATTCTCGATCATCACGCTGCCAAATCCCGAGCACGACACTTGCGTCGCGCCTTCCATCAGGCGAGCGAAGTCGTAGGTCACCTTCTTCGACAGGATCGACTTTTCCATGGACGCGATGATCAGATCCGCCGCTTCCGTCCAGCCCATATGCCGCAGCATCATTTCTGCCGAGAGGATCTCCGACCCCGGATTCACGTAGTCCTTGCCCGCATACTTCGGCGCCGTGCCGTGCGTCGCTTCGAACATCGCGACCGAATCGGACAGATTCGCACCCGGTGCGATACCGATGCCGCCCACCTGCGCCGCAAGTGCGTCGGAGATGTAGTCACCGTTCAGGTTGAGCGTGGCGATCACGTCGTACTCGGCCGGACGCAGCAGAATCTGTTGCAAGAAGGCGTCGGCAATCGAGTCCTTGATGATGATGTCTTTGCCCGTCTTGGTGTTTTTCACTTTGCACCACGGGCCACCGTCGATCTCCGTCGCACCGAATTCCTTTTTGGCAAGTGCGTAGCCCCAATCGCGGAACGCCCCTTCCGTGAACTTCATGATGTTGCCCTTGTGCACGAGCGTGACCGTGTCGCGATTGTTGTCGATCGCGTACTGAATGGCCTTGCGCACCAATCGTTCCGTGCCTTCGCGCGACACCGGCTTGATGCCGATGCCCGAGGTCTGCGGAAAGCGGATCTTGCTCACCCCCATTTCACTTTGCAGGAACGCGATCAGCTTCTTCGCCTCGGCCGACTCCGCTTCCCATTCGATTCCCGCATAGATGTCTTCGGAGTTCTCACGGAAGATCACCATGTTGATCTTCTCGGGGTGGCGCACCGGCGACGGCACCCCTTTGAAGTACTGCACAGGGCGCAGACACACGTACAGGTCGAGTTGCTGACGCATTGCCACGTTGAGCGAACGGATACCGCCCCCCACCGGCGTCGTCAGCGGCCCCTTGATCGACACGACATAGTCCTTCACGGCCTGAAGCGTCTCGTCGGGCAACCACACGTCCGGGCCATAGATACGCGTCGACTTTTCGCCCGCATAGATTTCCATCCAACGGATCTTGCGCTTGCCGCCGTATGCCTTCTCCACGGCGGCATCGACAACCTTGAGCATTACCGGCGTAATATCCACGCCCGTGCCGTCGCCCTCGATGTACGGGATGATCGGATTGTCCGGCACGTTCAGTGAGAAATCCTTGTTGACCGTGATCTTCTCGCCTGCCGGGACCTTGATGTGCTGATACGACATGGTGGGGCTCCAATTGATGGATCGGACTGCGCGCATCGAACCGGATGAGGAGTGACCGCTCGACGCATCTCCGCCCTATTGTAGTCATAGCGCCAGTGAATGCATGTGACGCAGATCAAGTCTTATATAAGATATAAGACTTATGTTTTCGATTATGCATTAACATGTCGGGGCTGACCAGAGGAGCGAGTCATCGCGTCATGCGTTCGGGTATTCGGAGACGCCATGCAATATCGCACATCGCTGTCTCGGCAATTTCCGATTTTCTTCCCCCGGTATGACACTTCTCGCGCTCAACAAGCCCTTCGGTACGATTTGCCAGTTTTCGCCGCACCCGACGCGTTCCACGCTCGCCGAATGTGTGACACGTCCGGGGGTCTATCCGGCGGGACGCCTGGATGCCGACAGCGAAGGACTCCTGCTGCTCACCGACGACGGCCGCCTGCAAGCACGCATCGCCGAGCCGGAACGCAAGCTCCCAAAGACCTATTGGGCGCAGGTGGAAGGTGCGTACGACGAAGCGGCCGTTGCGCGGCTGCGTGGCGGTCTCGATCTGGGTGACTTCGTCACACTGCCGTGCCAGGCGCGGGAAATCCCTGAGCCAGCCAGTCTATGGCCGCGTCATCCACCGATCCGCTATCGGGCAAACATCCCGACGCATTGGCTGGAGATCACGCTCGTGGAAGGCAAGAACCGTCAGGTCAGACGCATGACCGCCGCCGTCGGCAAACCGACCCTGCGGCTGGTCCGCGTCGCCATCGGTCCGGTCGACGTCTTTGCATTGAACCTCGCGCCGGGCCAATGGTGCGAACTACCGCAACAAATACTTACACTTTCCGGTCAACCTCGCAGTCGTTCATCTCGTTGAGGGAACAGGTGCGCAACATACGCACCACTAACTGAAACGAGGAAACCAAGTCATGAACAAACTGCTGCTCGCACTGACCGCCGGCCTGATTGTGTCCGGCGCCGCGATGGCCCAACAATCGGCGCCGGCTACGGCGCCTGTCGCCCCGGCGGCGCCTGCAGCAGCAGCGCCTGCTGATCAGGCTGCCCCGGCGAAGAAGGCCACACACAAGAAGCATCATCACAAGAAGTCGGGCAAGAAGGCGATGACCCAGCCGCCCGTCGGTAACAAGCCGTAATACTAGTTTTTGAAAAAATCCGCAGGTGAGTTGTCAACCGATGTCCTGAACGGACGTTAAAGGAAATGACTCACTTCGCGGGTCAACGAGTACACCACCCCAACATCGAGCTTCAACGAGGAATGTCATGAAAAAACTGATCGCTGCCCTGGTCGCTGGCCTTTTCGCAACTGGCGTTTTCGCCCAAGCATCGGCTCCGGCCACTGACGCTGCTGCTGCTCCGGCCGCTGCTAGCAAGCCGGCTGCCAAGAAGAAGTCGTCGCACAAGAAGTCGACCAAGAAGTCGGCTAAGAAGGCTGCCGCTGCTGAAGCTCCGGCTGCTGCCAGCAAGTAAGTACCGCGCTGCGCGGCTTGCCGCGCAACGTACGGTAATAAGCAGGTTGCTTATGCAACCTGCTTTTTTTTCGTCCGGCGGCTACAATGATCCGCCACGTATCTGACGTTCCCCCGATCGTCCCAGGAGCCGTTTGTGATCCGGATTTCGCGTCAACTGGCCGCGCTCGCCGCCAGCGCCACGTTTGCCACCACCGCTGCCGTCATGGCACTCGCGCCAGTGAGCGCCGCCGCGCAAATCAAGCAGCCCGGGCAGTTCCCGACCGTTCAGCTCTCTGCCGGCATGTACCTCATCAAGGCCGAAGTCGCCGCCAATGAGGCAGACCGCGAACAAGGCCTGATGTATCGCACGACAATGCCCGCCAACGCCGGCATGCTGTTCGTGTTCGAACAACGCGCCGGTCATTGCTTCTGGATGAAAAATACCAATCTGCCGTTGTCCATCGCATTTCTTGCCGACGATGGCACGATCGTGAACATCGAAGACATGGCGCCACAGACCGAAGACAATCACTGCCCGCGTGCGGCGGTGCGCTATGCGCTGGAAATGAATCTGGGCTGGTTCAAGAGCAAGAATCTCGGCCCGGGCGCGAAGATTTCGGGCTTGCCGCGCTGACCCCGTGCATTCGACGGCGCGCGCTCAACGGGCGCCGCCCGATATCTCCAACGCGGACCCAAGCGAACGCTCGAGAAATCGATCCAGCAGCCACGGATCGAAGTGACGCCCCCGCTCGGCGAGCATCGCCGCAACAATCTGGGCCGGACGCAGTGCCGATCGATACGGCCGGTGACTCGCCAGCGCGTCGAATACGTCGACCAACGCGACGATCCGTCCCGCCAACGGAATACGATTCCCCGACAGACCATACGGATAACCGCCGCCGTCATAGCGTTCATGATGCGTGCGAGCGACGGTTGCCGCCAACGTGCATGCCGCACCGCCGATAGCGCCCAACATATCGGCCCCCAATTGCGGATGCATACGCATCACATCCATCTCATCGGGCGTCAGCCTGCCCGGCTTTTCCAGTATCGCGTTTGAAATGCAAAGCTTGCCGGTGTCGTGCAGCGCCGCTGCCAGCCCGAGGGCCTGCGCTTTAACGGCAGGCATGCCGAGCGCTTGCGCGAAACGCCAGGCCAGCGCGCCGACGCGCCACATATGCGTGGCAGTGCTACCCCGCTTTTGTTCGGCCAGACGGAAGAGTGTCCATGTGGCTGGCGGCAGGCTGCTCATGAGCCGGGCGTCGGCGAGCCAGTAGCGATGATGGGGATCGTTGTTACGGGATTCGGGGCGACAGGTGTCGCGCGAGGCGTCAGGGGCGAGCGAAAGAGTGGTGGCGCAGATGTCGCGCGCTGGCGCAGGGTCAGGCATACGTTGTCCGTTCTGTTTGAAGTGTTTACTCTAACGACGGCGACATACGCAAATCTTGATGGCGGTCAAGCAAAACGCACGAGACGGTAATCCTGTGACCGCTGAAAACAAAAAACCCACCGCAAGCGGTGGGTTTTCGTTTCGCCGCCAACGCCAGACGCTCGGGTTGGGCGCCTGACGTTCCCTTCAGCGAGTTTCACTGAAGTGGATTGTATCGGCCGGCAAAGTCCGGGAGGCTCGATTACGCGAAATTCTTCGCGGCGAAGTCCCAGTTGACCAGATTCCAGAATGCCTCGACAAACTTCGGACGGGCATTGCGGTAGTCGATGTAGTAGGCGTGTTCCCACACGTCGATGGTGATCAGCGGCTTGTCGGCGCCGGTCAGCGGTGTGGCGGCGTTGCTGGTGTTGACGATGTCGACCGAACCGTCGGCCTTCTTCACGAGCCACGTCCAGCCCGAACCGAAGTTGCCCACGGCCGACTTCGAGAAGGCTTCCTTGAAGGCGTCATACGAACCGAACTTGGCGTCGATGGCCTTGGCCAGATCGCCCGACGGTGCACCGCCGCCCTTGGGCGACAGGGTGCTCCAGAAGAAGGTGTGGTTCCACACCTGTGCTGCGTTGTTGAACACGCCGCCCGACGACTTCTTGATGATGTCTTCGAGGCTGGCGTTTTCGAACTCGGTGCCCTTGATCAGGTTGTTCAAGTTGGTCACATAGGCTTGGTGATGCTTGCCGTAGTGATACTCCATCGTTTCCTTGGAGATGGTCGGCGCCAGTGCATCGATGGCGTACGGCAGTTCAGGGAGCTTGTGTTCCATGGCAATTGTCCTTTGTGCTCTGAGGGGAACCCGATTTTGCATTATCCGGAGCCATCGATTCTAGGGCAGATGCGAAAACCCCGCAAACCGCACGGTTACTTGATTTACCCCACTATGCGATATCTCTGTGACGATTGTTTGCCAATCCCGGCTAATCGACGCACGATGGCTGCGATTTGTCAGTATTGTCGAACCGGGTCCCGCTAAAAAGTATCGTCTAGCCTGACCTGAACATCACCAATGCCGACGTCGGCGGCACCATCGGCCAAGTGCATCGTCACTTGCTGGCCCCGATGCAATTTTCTCGGATCGCGAACCGGCTGGCCCTTCCCATCGAGCACGGCGGCATAGCCGCGCTGTAGCGTGCGGCGCGGATTGAGTAACTCGAGCTGCGCTGTGGCATCGGCGAGTCGTTGGGCAGCGCGCTCTTCCCGGCGCGACATTGTGTTTTGCAGGCGCTGCAAGAGTAACGAGACACGCTCGTGCTGGGGCGCGACATCGGGTACCGCACGCGTCAGGCGAAGGCGCAACATCTCGAAACGGCCACGGCGCTGGGCCAGCGGACGTTCCAACGCGTGTCGCATCCGGTCGCTCAAGTGCGCCAGTTCGCCGCGCTGACGTGCCAGACGCTCACGAGGCGACACCAGCCCGCGAGACAAACTGTCGAGCTGCTGGCCACGCTGTTCCAGCATGCGCCACATCGCCCGGGTCAGCCGCTGGCGTTCCCGGTCGATCTCGCGCAGGCATTCGTCACGGGCCGCACTAATCAGTTCGGTAGCCGCCGTCGGGGTTGGCGCACGCACGTCGGCCACGAAATCCGCGATCGTGAAATCGGTCTCGTGCCCCACACCGGAGACAACGGGTAGCTCGCTGCGCGCAATGGCGTGGGCGAGCACTTCCTCGTTGAACGCCCACAGGTCTTCGATGGAACCACCGCCACGGCACAGCAACAGGGCGTCGACCTCGCGGCGGGCGTTGGCCGTATCGAGCGCCGCCGCCAGCCGTGTCGCCGCATCCGCCCCTTGCACGGGCGCCGGATAGACCACCACCGCAACGTGGGGGGCACGCCGGGCGAGCGTCGTCAGCACGTCGCGCAACGCGGCGGCCTGCAACGACGTGACAACGCCTACCCGGCGGGCATACCTCGGCAAAGCACGCTTGCGCTGGGCGTCGAACAACCCTGCGGCGGCGAGCTTCTCCTTGAGTTTCAGAAACGCCTCATACAGATTGCCCTGCCCTGCGCGGCGGATCGCCTCGACATTGAGCTGGACCTCTCCGCGTGGCACGTACATGGAGAGCAGCGCACGAACCTCGACGCGATCGCCCTCTTTCGGCGAGAAGTCGGCGTGCTGCGCGCGGCCGCGGAACATCACACAGCGCATTTGCGCTTGCGCGTCCTTGATCGAGAAATACCAGTGGCCGCTCGCCGCACGCGTGAAGTTCGAAATTTCGCCGCTGACCCATGCCAGCGGAAAGCTCCGCTCCAGCACGCCGGCCACGGCTTTGTTCAAATCCGAAACACTTAGCACGCGATCCGCACCACTAATGGGCCGGGCGTCGTCGAAAGATGGGTTCATACGTATTCGCTGACAAAAAAGCTGTCCACAGGCCCGCTAATTTAAGGGTTTTCGCGCCCACATGCCCGATATTTCCTGCATCGCGACGCCAAACCCTTGATTTATCGGGCTGTGCGGTCGCCTTTACCGTGATGCCGTGAGGTCATTCCGGGAGGATCGCCAAGATATAGGCTGAGGAGGCGACATGTGCACATAGTTATCCACAGGCTGCACGCCATTTCTTGGGAATCGTGAGCTTGCGGCAGTGTTCATTTCTGAAACAAATTGCTGCCCATTCTTTAATCACGAACTAAAAAGTACAGTCGGGTCAAAGAGTTGCCGAACGTATCCCAAGGTTGTCCACATCCTTGTGCTCGGATGATGTGGAAAACGGTGCTTGCCCATCCCCACCCTGCACGCTACAGTTCGGACTCGTTTGCCCCATCCCCCGCACCAAGCAAGAGGTCGTCTTTGTTCGCCGTTATCCAGGCCGCCGGCTGGCCCATCTGGCCACTTCTCATCGCTTCCGTCATCGCCCTTGCCCTGATCGTCGAGCGCGCCCTGTCGCTGCGCCGCGCGCGCGTACTGCCAAGCGGGGTGCTCGAAAACGCGATCACCCTTGCCCGCCGCGGTTCGGCCAAACAGGATGCCACCGAAGCGTTGGCGCGCGGCTCGATGCTCGGGCGCGTATTAGCCACCGGTGTTCGTTTCGTCGCACACAACCCGCAAGGGCCGCGCGAAAGCGCCAAGGAGGCGCTGGAAGAGACCGGGCGTGCAGTCGCGCATGAACTCGAACGCTTCCTGCCCGCGCTGGGCACCATTGCCTCGGTCGCACCTTTGATGGGGCTGTTCGGCACGGTCATCGGCATGATCGAGATCTTCGGCGCGCAAGACGCCACGGGCACCGACCCGGCGCAACTGGCACACGGCATTTCGGTGGCCCTGTACAACACCGGCTTCGGTCTGATGATCGCGATTCCGGCGATGATCTTCTATCGTTACTACCGCACTCGCGTCGATGCGTTTCTGGTCGAACTCGAGACGCAAGCCGTCCATTTTCTCGATGCCACGCTGCCGCGGCACTGATCCGAGAGACACGCGATGAATTTCCGTCGAGGTCTCTCCACGCGCGACGAGCCGGAGATCAATCTGATCCCGCTCATCGATGTGCTGCTCGTCATCCTGATCTTCCTGATGGTCACTACGACCTATACGCGATACACGGCGCTCAAGGTCAATCTGCCGACAGCCGATGCAGAAAAGGCTGTCGTGCCGCCGCGTCAGATCGTGGTATCGATCGGTGCCGACGGCAGTTACGCCATCGACCGGCACCCGCTCGGGCAGCGCGATGTCGCCAGCCTCACGGCTGCGCTGCGCCAGGCGGCAGGCCCCGCGAATAGCAGTGCAGAATCACCGGTCATCATCATTAACGCCGACGCCAAGAGCACCCATCAGTCGGTCATCAACGTGATGGAAGCTGCCCGCGAGGCCGGTCTGTCGCGACTGACCTTCGCCGCGCGCTCGACTGCCGCCCGCGGCGAGGCACCCTCCCGCTCCCGATGACCACGCCGCTATCCCCCTCAGGCCAGACCAACGGCACGCGTTCGCGTGCATTGGTGCCGCGCCTGTCGGGCTCGCTTGTGCATTGGGTGAGCGCGCAATGGCAACGACGGGGACTTGTTGCCTGGCTATTGTGGCCCGTGTCGTGGGTTTTCGGCGCCATGGCGGCATGGCGGCGCCTGAGCTTTCGACAGGGCTGGAGGACGTCGACGCGGCTGCCCGTGCCTGTCGTCGTGGTCGGTAATCTGACCGTCGGCGGTACGGGCAAGACCCCGACCGTCATCGCGCTCGTCGGCGCGCTGCGTGCGCACGGTTATACGCCGGGGATACTCTCTCGCGGATACGGAGCAACACTGTCTCATCCGACCGAAGTCGGCGTGACGGCACGGCCCGAAGACGTCGGCGACGAACCGCTGCTGATTGCCAAGCGCACCGGCGCACCCGTGTGGGTGTGGCCGTCGCGGGTCGAAGGTGGCCGTGCGTTGCTCGCCGCGCATCCGGCGTGTGACGTCATCGTTTGCGACGATGGCCTACAGCATTACGCACTGGCACGCGACGTCGAGATCGCCGTCTTCGACCATCGCCTGGGCGGCAACGGTTTCCTGCTGCCCGCCGGACCGCTGCGCGAACCGCTGTCGCGTCAGCGCGATGCCAATCTCATCAACGATCCCTACGGCCGAACGCTGCCCGAATGGCCGCACACGTGGCGCCTCACGCTCACGCTGGGCGACGCATGGTGTGTGAGCCAGCCTGGGCTCACCCGGGCGCTTTCGCACTTCGCAGGTAAACGCGTGCTGGCTACGGCCGGCATCGGCGCGCCTGAGCGCTTCTTCGCCGCGCTGCGGACCGCCGGCCTGCAAATCGAGACGCTCGCGTTGCCCGATCATTACGATTTTGCGTCGAATCCGTTCGACGGCGTGGCCGCCGACGCCATCCTGATCACCGAAAAGGATGCAGTAAAATGCGTCACCTGGTCCGACCCGCGGGTGTGGGCCGTACCTGCCGAGGCCTCGCTCGATGCGCGCCTCGTATCACTGGTAGTGGAGAAATTGCGTGGACAACCGACTGTTTGAGATTCTCGTCTGCCCGTTGTGCAAGGGCCCCCTGGAGTACGACAAGAAAGCCCAGGAGCTGATTTGCCACGCAGACAAGCTCGCCTATCCGATTCGCGACGGCATTCCCGTCATGCTGGCCGATGAAGCACGCCAGTCAGTCGAGGGTACCCCCGTTCCCCTGAACGACGACAAGTCTGCATCGTGAGCGATTCGATCAACACCGTCGACTTCGTCGCTGTGGTGCCGGCGCGCCTCGCATCGACACGTCTGCCCAACAAACCGCTCGCGGATATTGGCGGCAAGCCAATGGTCGTGCGCGTGGCAGAGCGCGCGCGTGAGTCGGGCGCGTGCCAGGTCGTCGTCGCCACCGACGCTCAACGCGTGGTCGATGCCGTCTCGGCGCATGGCTTCGACGTGGTGCTGACGCGCGCCGATCACCCCACGGGAACCGATCGTCTTGCCGAGGTGGCCGTTCAGCAGGGGTGGTCCGACGACACCATCGTCGTCAACGTGCAGGGTGACGAGCCGCTCGTCGATCCGCGGCTGATTCATGCGGTGGCCGCGCATCTGGCGGAGCATCCGGAATGTGCGCTTTCGACCGCCGCGCACCCGATTACCGACAACGCGGAGATTTTCTCTC
Organism: Pandoraea sp. SD6-2; assembly: GCF_000389825.1. Classification (NCBI taxonomy): domain Bacteria; kingdom Pseudomonadati; phylum Pseudomonadota; class Betaproteobacteria; order Burkholderiales; family Burkholderiaceae; genus Pandoraea; species Pandoraea sp. SD6-2. The sequence goes on from NZ_KB944452.1 coordinate 241,887, forward strand.
CGAACGTCGTCAAGGTCGTGCTCGACGTGCACGGCCGGGCACTCTACTTTTCTCGCGCGCCCATTCCCTGGTCGCGCGACGCATGGTCCGCCGGGCTTACCCATGCGGCAAGCCTGCCGGCGGCGACCACGCCCATCTTTCGTCACATCGGGCTTTACGCCTATCGCGCCAAGTTTCTGCGCAGCTATCCGAGCCTGCCGCAAGCGCCGATCGAGACCGCCGAGTCGCTCGAGCAACTTCGGGCGCTCTGGCATGGCGAACGCATTGCGGTGCTGGTGACCGACGATGCGCCGCTACCGGGCGTCGACACCGCCGAAGATCTCGAACGCGTTCGCGCACTGCTGCAAAACTGAAGTCCGATCTCGTGCGAATTTCGGGGTTGCCGCACCGGCGCGAAACGCACGCAGGTGTCCCGGAAATCGCACCGGCAGGACTTCCACGACGCGGCAAAACGCCGACGGGCGGGCGCGTCGTGGCATAATCGCTCTAATTCTCGCGAGCAGACCCCCGGTCGCGCGCGCCGCGCCCCGCCGAGCGCGGCGTCTGCGCGCAGCGCGGCTGGCCGGTCACAGGACCCGCCACCGCCGCAGATCGCCGGAGACGCACCGGCCTGCCGCACGCAAAGCATTCACAAATCACAAACTTTCAGGAGTCATCAATGCGTCTGATTTTGTTGGGGGCACCCGGGGCCGGCAAGGGCACCCAAGCAACATTCATCAAGGAAAAATTCGGCATTCCGCAAATCTCGACCGGCGACATGCTGCGCGCGGCGATCAAGGAAGGCACCCAACTCGGCCTCGAAGCCAAGCGCTTCATGGACGCAGGCGACCTCGTGCCGGATGGCGTCATCATCGGCATGGTGCGTGAGCGCCTGACTGCCGACGATTGCAAGAACGGCTATCTGTTCGACGGTTTCCCGCGCACGATCGCGCAGGCGGAAGCCATGAAGGAAGCCGGCGTCGCCATCGACTTCGTGCTCGAAATCGACGTGCCGTTCGACGAGATCATTACCCGCATGAGCGGCCGTCGTACGCACCCGGCATCGGGCCGCACGTATCACGTCACCTTCAACCCGCCCAAGGTGGAAGGCAAGGACGACGTGACCGGCGAACCGCTCGTGCAGCGCGAAGACGACAAGGAAGACACCGTCAAGAAGCGCCTCGCCGTCTACGAATCGCAAACCAAACCGCTCGTCGCCTACTATTCGGATTGGGCGAAGCATGGCAGCCCTGGCTCGATTGTCGAGGCACCGCAATATCGCAAGATCTCGGGCCAGGGCAGCGTGGACGACATCCGCGCGCGCGTGTTCGATGCACTGAAGTAAGCACGTCGGCGCCGCCCCGCATGACCCGGTGCGACACTTGGCGCGCCCGGTCGGGTGAGCCTCAATGACGCTTTAGAAAAAGGCGGCCAGTTCACACTGTGCCGCCTTTTTTGCCAAAGGAGGATGACGCATGGAAATTCAGGGCAATGTGTTTCTGATCACCGGTGGCGCCTCGGGCCTGGGTGCGGCCGCCGCGCGCTGGCTTGCCGGACTCGGCGCAAAGGTCGTACTCGCCGACGTAAACGTCGATGAGGGTGAAGCGCTCGCGGAGAAGCTCGGCGGCAAGTTCGTCAAATGCGATGTCACGCGCGAAGACGACGGCAAGGCGGCAGTGGCAGCAGCTAGCGCTCTCGGCACACTGCGCGGCCTCGTCAATTGCGCGGGTATCGCAATTGGCGGCAAGACCGTCGGCCGCGACGGCCCCCACCCGCTCGACACTTTCTCCCGCGTCATCCAGATCAACCTGATCGGCACGTTCAACATGATTCGGCTCGCCGCCACCGCGATGAGTCAGAGCGAACCGAACGGCGAAGGCGAACGCGGCGTGATCGTCAATACCGCCTCGGTCGCCGCTTTCGACGGTCAGATGGGGCAGGCCGCGTATGCGGCCTCCAAAGGTGGCGTGGCAAGCCTGACGTTGCCGGTGGCGCGCGATCTGTCGCGCAGCGGAATCCGCGTGATGACTATCGCACCGGGCATTTTCGAAACCCCCATGATGCTCGCCATGCCGGCCGAAGTGCAGGCGTCGCTCGGCCAAATGGTGCCGTTCCCGCCCCGGCTGGGCAAACCGGCAGAATACGCGATGCTCGTGGAGCAGATCGTGCGCAATCCGATGCTCAACGGCGAAGTCATTCGGCTCGACGGCGCGATCCGCATGCAGCCGAAATAGGATCGGAAATGCCGGCACGCGGCATCCGAGTCACTTTGCCGCGGCGCAGCAAAATATCGTTTCGACTGTGACTACAATGGAATGCCGACCGCATCTTGCGGTCGGCTTAGACGCCGGTTCCATCGCTGGCGCCCTTGCAGTGTCCCCGTCCCCGAGGCAGGAGGCTGGCATGAAATCACTGGCGCAACAGATGTCGTTTTATCAGCGCTATCACCGCAGTCCCAAGAATCGTCTTACCCATTTCTTCGGCGTTCCCATGATTATTCTTGCTGTGATGCAGGCGTTCTCGTGGGTGCCGCTCGGCCCGAGCGGCCTGAACGCCACGCATGTGATCGTGCTGGTGCTGCTGATGTATTACTTCCTGCTCGATGTCCCGCTGGCACTAGCCATGACCGCTTTTTTCGCCGTGCTGCTGGCGCTCACGCAACATCTGGCCCGACTGCCGTGGCCTTGGGCGCTGACCGTCTTTGGCGTGCTGTTCGTCGGCGGCTGGATCATCCAACTGATCGGGCACCATTTCGAGGGCCGTAAGCCTGCCTTGCTCGACAACCTCTTTCAGATATTTATCGCACCGATGTTCCTGATGGCCGAAGTGTTCTTCCATTTCGGTTACAAACCGGGATTGCAGCGGCGAGTTCAGGAACTCGCGGCGCAGTCGGTGTGAAAAGCCAAACACCTCGATCATCGATGTGAAAAAGCGAAACGCCAGCCGGTCAGGCTGGCGTTCTTCATCCGACGCACGAAAACGGAGCGCTCGAGCGCTACCCGTGGCTTCCCGGACGACGGCTCAGGTCGTCGAGCACCTGACGGATGGCTTCGGCGTCGTCTGCATCGGGACGCTTGCCCAGATAGTGTTCGAGATCGTCCTGTGCCGGACGTACCAGTCCGAGACGCGCATAAGCCAACCCGCGATCCCGCTTCTCGACAGGCTGGTCGGGCAAGACCAGCACCATGCGCTCCTGCACGGCGAGCAAACGCTCCCATCGTTCGCTCTGCGTGTAGATCGCTCGCAGATTACGCAGCATCCGGGCGAGGATTTCGCGCGGGGTCGCAGGCTCCAGAAACGGGTGCAGCAGCGCCCACAACGCCAATTCCTGAATCGGCTCGGCGCTTTCGTCGCGATAGTGCTTCAGATACGGCTCGACCATCTCGAGCAGCCGTTGCGGCGAGAGCGAATTGCCCGAGAGCGGGTCGATGACCACGTCGCCAGCCGGCACGGCAAGCCGCAGCAGGAAATGCCCCGGGAACGACAGGCCACGCAAAGGCAAGCCGATCTGGTGACCGATCTCCATGCAGAGCACGGCCAACGAGATGGGGATGCCACGGCGACGATCCAGCACAACATGCAAGTGGCTGTTGTCCGGGTCATAGTAGTCGTTCTGGTTGACCGCGAACCCGAGTTCGCGGAAGAAATAATGGTCGAGCAGTTGGAGCTTTTGCAGCGGCCCGGCATCCGGCGGCAGACGCTTGGCCAGACGCGCGGCAAGCGCATCGATCTGGGTCAGCGTGTCCTGCACGTCGAGATCCGGATAAACGTCTTGCGCGATTGCGATGGCCGCTTCGGTAAGCGGCAGACCGTCGTCGGACGCAACCAGCGCAGCAAAATACTCGAGAATTCGATTTGCCATGCGGTATCCGTGGATTCTGCCGTTTCAGCGGCCCGCTAATGCGGCATTAGCGAGTGCGTCGGCGGAAGAACGAGAAATTGAAACCCATGAGGAATAATGCCCCGAAATACACCACGGCGCATAGAACCAGACTGGCGCCAAGCAGCGCAATGCGCGAGAGCGGCCGAGCCCCGAGCGCGACCCAGTCGAAACTCTGGGTGAACCACAACAGCACGCCGGCCAGAATCAGGCAGGCGGCGAGCAATTGCACGAAGAACAGCCGCCAGCCCGGCGCCGGTCGGTAAATGCCGCGTTTGCGGAGTCCGGCGAAGAGCAGCGCAGCATTCATGCATGCGCCGACACCAATCGACAGCGACAGCCCGGCATGAGCGAACCAGCGCACGAAAAGCAGGTTCGAGAGCTGCGTGGCGATGAGCACGACAACGGCGATCTTCACCGGCGTCTTGATGTCCTGCTTGGCGTAGAACCCCGGTGCCAGAATCTTGATGAGAATCAGGCCGACCAGCCCCACGCCATAGGCCGTGAGCGCATGCGCCGTCATCGTGACGTCGGTCGCGTCGAAACGGCCATATTGGTAAAGCGTAGCGGTCAGCGGTTCGGCATAGACGAAGAGTCCCACAGCGCTCGGCATCGCGAGCAGGAACGTCAGGCGCAGCCCCCAGTCCAGCAGCGCGGAATACTCTGCGGCGTCGCCGTCGGCATGAGCGCGCGACAGACTCGGCAGCAGGATCGTGCCCAGCGCCACGCCCAGCAGCGCTGTCGGGAACTCCATCAGCCGGTCGGCGTAAGCCAGCCACGACACACTGCCCTGCGCGAGACGCGACGCGATGTTCGTATTGATGATCAGGCTGATCTGGGCCACCGATACCGCCAGCGTTGCCGGCACCATCTTCGCCAGCACCCGCTTCACCCCGGCGTTGCGCAGGGCCGCTGCCACGTTGAGGGTGATTCGCGGCACCATGCCGATACGCGCGAGCGCCGGGAGTTGGATCACCAGTTGCAGCACGCCCCCGACGATCACCGCGTAGGCCAGCGCGTAGACCGGTGTCTCCAGATGCGGGGCGACCCACAGCGATGCGATGATCGAACTGACGTTGAGCAGTACCGGCGCAAACGCGGGCATCGAGAACTGACGCCAGGTATTGAGCACCCCGGCGGCAAGTGTCGTGATCGAAATAAGGGTGATGTATGGGAACATCACGCGGGTCATGAAGACAGCGGCGTCGAACGTACCGTTCTCGTGCGCGAGACCCGTGGCTACCGCGTAGACAACGCCCGACGCGCCAAGCACCCCGGCAATGGTGATCGACAGCAGTACCCAGAACAGCACCGTCGTGACCGAATCGACGAGGGTTTTCGTCTCTTCTTCACTACGCTGCGATTTGAATTCGGCCAGAATCGGCACGAATGCCTGCGAAAACGCCCCTTCAGCGGACAAGCGGCGCAGCAGATTGGGAATGCGGAACGCGACGTTGTAGGCGTCGGTCATGGGACCGGCACCAAACATGCGCGCGATAAGAATTTCACGGACCAGACCGGTGATGCGCGAAAGCATCGTGAAACCGCTGACCGTAGCGAGAGCTTTGAGCAAATTCATGTTGCGCGTATTATACGCACAGCGTTGCAGCAAAGAAGTTGCAATTTCCGTTGACCTTCGGCTATAATCGACGGTTTCGAAGTCAATGGATTGCTTCCTGGCCACCGTGTCTCCCAGGGAGCCGAGCCAAACTGCATAGAAGCCGCATCAGGCGGAGCAATTCAAGGAATTCACCGAACATGGCAAATACCGCACAAGCACGCAAGCGCGCGCGTCAAACCGTTAAGATCAACGCCCACAACTCGGCACTGCGTTCGCGCCTGCGCACGGCTGTGAAGGCTGTCCGCAAGGCTATCGCCACTGGCGACCAAGCTGCTGCGAAGGAAGTCCTGCGCACGTCGGCCAAGACGATCGACATCATCGCTGACAAGAAGATCGTTCACAAGAACACCGCTGCTCGTCAAAAGAGCCGCCTGTCGGCCGCCATCAAGGCGATGTCGGCTGCTGCCTAAGACAGCGCAAGCTGCAAAGCAGAACAAGTTGCTTGCCGGTTCCGACTACGGTCGGGACACTAAAAAGCCCGCTTTATGCGGGCTTTTTTCTTTTGTCTGTGCACCAATTGATCAAAACGCGTAGACGAGACCGACCACGACCTGCCTGCGCATTGCTGATTCCCCACGCTTCGGCGGATTACTCCCACGGCCGGACGCGCCTTGAACGCCGAGGGCAAACTCACGTTGTCTGCCGTCTTCGTCCAGTTCCCGCCCGACAGCTTGCCACCGCTCGCCCGCGCAACGTTGGCACCCAAATCGCCATAGCCATCAACGCCTGTAACACATTCGCGAATCTGGAAAGGCGGCGGGGGGAGAACTTTGGGAGGGTACGGGAGCAGGCCGAGCGCCAGACGGTGAGTCAGGGCCTAAGGCCCGGCACTCACGTCTGGCCGAAAAACGATCGAGGGGAATTACTTGACGTCGGGGACGAAGCAGGCTTCAGTCAGTTGCAAATCGTTGTCACGCGCGAAGTTCATCACGAAATCGAAAGCCATCGGCTCGATGTCGCGCAACCGCTCGTCAACGACGACGCATTTGATGTCACCCACCATAATCGGACGCACATAGGGGGAGTACTGCATGTATGCGTTCGGGCCAGTATCACTCCGGCCGCAGAACGACACGGCGCCGCACAGACGCTCCGCCCAGTCACTCGGCCGGAACTTCTTGCCACCCCGGGTGAGCCCCTGGATGAAATACTCGCGCGCGGAAACCTGGTCGGTCATATCGCTCAATCACCTCAAAAAACACCTGGACGGCCATACCGCGGGTAGCGCAGCCGACAGAGACAGTATTATATCTTATATAAGACTCAAACCCGTCCCCCTCCATTGCTGCAGATGTTTTTTTCGGTCTTGCCAGCCGTTTTCGGCTGTGCAGCAGCGGGCTCGATCATACGCTTTTCGTGTGACGGCAAAACGATTTGGTAGACTAGGGGCTGTTCCCCTGAAGCCAGCATCCGGTAGAACACCTTCACGAGCCTGCCCGGGGGACAGGCCTCAAGGCTTGTTCGTCGTGCCGTAAGCGAGCGAGTTCCCTTCGAATTCCCGCAATATCGGCCTCCAGCAGAACATCCAAATGACCACCGCCAAACCCATCAAGCATTACCTTCAATTCTCGGATCTGACGCTCGACGAGTATGACTACGTGCTCGAGCGCACTCGCATCCTCAAGAAGAAATTCAAGAACTACGAAACCTACCACCCGCTGCACGACCGCACGCTGGCGATGATTTTCGAGAAAAGCTCGACGCGCACGCGCCTGTCGTTCGAGGCCGGGATTCACCAGTTGGGCGGCCACGCCGTGTTCCTGAACACGCGTGACACGCAGCTCGGCCGCGGCGAGCCGATCGAGGATGCCGCTCAGGTGATCTCGCGCATGACCGACATCATCATGATCCGTACCTTCGGTCAGGAGATCATCGAGCGCTTCGCGCAGCACTCGCGCGTGCCCGTGATCAACGGTCTGACCAACGAATACCACCCGTGTCAGGTACTGGCCGACATTTTCACGTACTACGAGCATCGCGGCCCGATCAAGGGCAAGACCGTGACCTGGATTGGCGACGCGAACAACATGTCGTACACATGGATTCAGGCCGCCGAGATCTTCGGCTTCCAGTTCAACATCTCGACGCCGCCAGGCTATCGCCTCGATCAGGCGATGGTGGCCGAATCGAGCCGTCCGTTCGTACGTGAGTTCGACGACCCCCGCAAAGCCTGCGAAGGTGCCGACCTCGTGTCGACCGACGTGTGGACGAGCATGGGCTACGAAGCCGAAAACGAAGTGCGGAAGGCAGCTTTCGCTCAATGGTGCGTGAATGCCGATCTCATGCAGCAGGCCAAGGCCGACGCCCTGTTCATGCACTGCCTGCCCGCTCACCGGGGCGAGGAAGTCTCGGCCGACGTCATCGACGGTGCGCAAAGCGTCGTCTGGGACGAAGCCGAGAACCGTCTGCATGTGCAGAAGGCGCTCATGGAGTACCTGATGCTGGGCCGCGTGTAATCGCCATCGCGCCCTCGCCCGGGCGACGCAATGTCGTCCGGGCAGCCTCAGACGTCCTCCCTCCTCGCTCGCCTCCATCGTTCTGCTTTCCCTGCCCGAAACACCGCCGTCCCCCATCGCGATTGACGTTCCGCTATCATCGCTGACGCGCCAGCGTCCTTCATGGACGCGCGTTTCATGGCAGCGCGACACAGTTCGGGCCATCCGTCAGAACATTTCGCAATTTGCACCACAACGGGGCAAATTCGTTGTGCAATGCACAAAAGTGCGACGAGTGGACGTTCGAAACGTGCTAGCATGAATTCACGCTTGTCCCAGCAGGGCAAGCCTATCGACCTTCCATCGCGACTTTCCATCGCATTCGACACCGCATTCGGTCATGACGCAAAACGCAACGCAATTCGACAACGTTTCCGTAATCAAGCGCGCCAACATTTATTTCGACGGCAAGTGTGTTTCCCACACCGTGCTGTTCCCGGACGGTACGCGCAAGACGCTGGGCGTGATCTTCCCGGCCACGCTCCAGTTCGGTACCGATGCACCGGAAATCATGGAAGTCACGGGCGGTCGTTGCCACATCCGTCTGGCCGGTCAAACCGAGTGGCAGGAATATGCCGCCGGTCAGCAGTTCTCCGTGCCGGGCAATAGCAAGTTCGATATCGAGGTCGTCGAGACGCTCGATTACGTCTGCCACTACGGCTAACCGACTGGCCAGCATCGCGATGGCGCGCAACTTCTCGCGCCATCGCCCTCTCGGCCGGTTCAGCGCGGCCCGGCGCCGCTACTCACTATGTCGCGTCTTCCCCCCGAATCCGCCGACGATGCTGCCGGTGACAAGTCTTCTGCAATGCCTGCCGATACGCAGGCGTCATTCCAGCCCTCTCTGACGGCCGACGCCGTTGCCGCGCCGGCGAACGGCACGAGCACGGACCTCGAGCCGACGGATGTCCCGCTGCTTCCCCCTGACGGCACCGGCGACACCATCGCCACCCGAGGCAGCGCAGAAACGTCCGATGCCACGCAGGCCGGCGCCCCCGCCAAATCCACGAAATCCGCGCGCAGCCGCCGCGACAGCCCGAAGCGAAAAGGCATCGATCTGGGTCTGCAAGGGGGTGGCGCTCACGGCGCGTACACATGGGGCGTGCTCGACAAATTGCTCGAAGACGGGCGTCTCGAGTTCGAAGGCATCAGCGGCGCATCCGCCGGGACGATGAACGCCGTCGTGCTCGCGCACGGTCTGCTCGACCGCCCGGGCGTCGATCCGCGCGAGAAAGCGCGTGAATCGCTGCACAGTTTCTGGCTCGGCGTGTCCCAAGCCGGCTCGTCGGCCACGGCGTGGGCGCAAACCGTCTTCAGTTGGCTCAACGGCCGTCCGACCGAGTACCCGGTCTGGCACGACTGGATGCAGAGCATGCAGCAGTGGATGCTGCCGTTCTCGCAGCCCACGGCCGAAATCAACCCGCTGCGTACCGTGCTCGAAGCGCAGGTCGATTTCGATCGTTTGCGCGAAAGTACGGAGACGCACCTGTTTGTCTCCGCGACCAACATCCGCACCGGTAACATTCGCATCTTCCGCACACACGAAATTACGCTCGACGTTGCGATGGCGTCGGCCTGTCTGCCGTGGCTATTCAAACCGGTGAAGATCGACGAGGACTTTTATTGGGACGGCGGCTATCTCGGCAACCCCCCGCTGTATCCGTTCTATTACGAGACGGTCACGAGCGACATTCTGATCGTGCACATCAACCCGATCGAGCGCAAAGAGAAGCCGGTGTTGCCGGGGCAGATCATGAACCGCGTGAATGAAATCACGTTCAACGCGTCGCTTCAGCGCGAATTCCGCGCCATCTCGTTCGTGCACAAACTGCTCGACGAAGGATGGCTCAAGCCGGAGTTCCGCAAGCGTCTGAAGTACCCGCTGATTCACTCGATTCGAGCGGACAAGGAGCTGTACGACCTGTCCTCATCGACGAAATTCGTCACCGACTGGAATTTCCTCACGACGCTGCGAGACCGCGGCCGTGAGGCGGCGAGCCGATGGCTGGAGGCGCACTTCGCAGACGTAGGCGTGCGCTCCACCGTCGACTTGCGGCGCGACTATCTACAGCGTCTTCCCGACGCCACCGCCATCAAAGCATGAGCGGTTCGGGCTCGAGCGCGACGCCGAAGCGCTCCTGCACGCTGGCTTGCACGGCACGCGCGAGCGCCACGATATCGGCCCCCGTCGCGCCGCCGCGATTGACGAGCACCAGCGCCTGACGTTCATGCACGCCGGCCTGGCCGAGTGACTTGCCTCGCCATCCGCATTGGTCGATCAGCCAGCCCGCCGCGACCTTCCACGTGCCGTCAGGCTGGGCATAGCCGACCGTCTGCGGAAAGCGCTCACGCAGTGCGGCAAACGTCGCCGCATCCACGACAGGGTTCTTGAAAAAGCTGCCCGCGTTGCCGAGTTCGAGCGGATCGGGCAGTTTGCGACGGCGAATGTCCGCCACCGCATCGAAGATCTGCCGGGCATCCGGCCGATCGATACCCGCCTCGGCAAGCGTGCGCGACACATCCGCATAGCCCGTGACAGGCTGCCATGGCTGCGGTAGCCGCAGCGTCACGCCAACGATGATGTAACGCCCCGGTTCGCGTTTGAACAGTGAGTCGCGATAGCCGAACGCGCATGCCTCGCGAGTAAGCCTGACGAACAACCCCGTAGCGGTATCAAGCGCGCGCACTTCAGCCAAGCGTTCGGCCAGCTCCAACCCGTAGGCCCCGATGTTCTGAATCGGCGCCGCGCCGAGCGTGCCGGGAATCAGCGCGAGGTTTTCCAGACCGGGACAGTCCTGCGTGAGCGTCCAGTCGACGAATTCGTGCCAGACCTCGCCCGCGCCGCCACGTACGTAGCGCGCGTGGGCATCATCGGCAAGCCGTTCGCGCCCGCGAATGGCCATCCGCAAGACAACGCCATCGAAGTCACGCGTGAGCACCACATTGCTGCCGCCGCCCAGTACCAGACGCGGCAAGCCTGCCAGTTCGGGCATGGCGAGTGCCTCGACAAGCGCCGCCTCGCTGTCGATGGTCACGACGAAGCGGGCGGTAGCCGGCAGGCCAAAGGTATTGAGTTCGCGCAGACTGACGTCGCGTTGCAACTGGAGCATGGAATAGGGAGAAGCCAGTGGGCGCCGCCGTGCCGGACATCGTCCGGAAGGGACGCGGGACCGACGGCTGAATTACAATGTCGGGCGAAAGAATTTTGCGCATCATTATACCGGCCGCGCGGCCGTGCCCCGCGCCGTTCGGCGCCCCCGGACGGACACGCCACCGCCGCCGTATCATCCCGGCACGCCCGGCGTGCCGTTTTCACGAACCCTTTGCATTTCAGGAGAGCCAGATGCCATCGTTTGACGTGGTTAGCGAAGCCAACATGGTAGAGGTCAAGAACGCCATCGAGCAGGCCAACAAGGAAATCTCGACGCGATTCGACTTCAAGGGATCGGACTCGCGTGTCGAGCACAAGGAGCAGGAACTCACGCTCTTCGCCGACGACAACTTCAAGCTCGAACAAGTCACACAGGTGCTCGTCAGCAAGATGGCCAAGCGCAACGTGGACGTGCGTTTCCTCGACTATGGCAAGGTCGAGAAGATCAGCGGCGACAAGGTCAAGCAGGTCGTCAAGGTGAAGAAAGGCGTCGAAGGTGACCTGGCCAAGAAGATCGTGCGTCTGATCAAGGACAGCAAGATGAAGGTACAGGCAAGCATCCAGGGCGACAGCGTTCGTGTCTCGGGTGCCAAGCGCGACGACCTGCAAAGCGCCATGGCGCTGCTGCGCCGCGACGTGACGGACACCCCGCTCGACTTCAACAACTTCCGCGACTGACACGCGCGGCAGGCACAAAAAACCCGCAGACTCGCTGCGGGTTTTTTATTGTCCGAAACCGGCCCGCATCGGGCCGGAATACCGGTCTTACTTCTTCTGACCGATGCGGCTTTCCTTGCCCGCCATCAGCTTGCCGATGTTCGCGCGATGCCGGTAGATCAACAGAATCGCCATGACGATCACTGCCGGCGCATAAGGCCCTAAGCCGAACATGAACACGTAGTACAGCGGCGCGAATACGGCGGCCACCAGCGCGGCGAGCGACGAATAGCGGAAGAAGATCGCGATGATGAGCCACGTGGCGATCACCGCCAGACCCAGAATCGGATCGATGGCGAGCAGCACGCCCGCCGCCGTCGCCACCCCCTTGCCGCCCGCGAAGCGCAGGAAGATCGGGTACAGATGGCCGACGAAGACCGCGAGGGCCACGGCCGCCAGACCGAAGTCACCCACACCCCAGGCGTCGGCACAGCGTTCCGCGAGGAACACGGCAAACCAGCCCTTGAAGGCGTCGCCGATCAGCGTGAGCACCGCGGCCTTCTTGTTGCCGGAGCGCAGCACGTTCGTGGCGCCCGGATTACCCGAGCCGTAGCTGCGCGGATCGGCAAGCCCCATCGTGCGGCTGACGATCACCGCAAACGGCATCGAGCCGATCAGATACGCGAGAACGATAAAAACCAGTGTGGCCATGAACTTCGTTAGTGAGCAGAATTTGTCTTGGCCGCCATTCTACTTGAGCGGCCCGGTCACCCCATTCTGGCAAACACGGGGTTGCGCCGAGGCGCAAAGTGCCGGGCTGGCGGCCGTCCGATAAGGGTTTTAGGGGGTCACTCGTCGCGCAATGCGCACGACACCGGCTTGGCCGCCAGCGTATTGAGCAACACGGACGGGGCAATACCGATGAGATATCCCCGCCGCCCGCCATTGATGAAAATCTGCGGCAGATCGAGAATCGATGCCTCGACGTACACCGCCATCGCCCGCCTGGTGCCGAACGGCGACGTACCCCCCACCTGATAGCCGGAATGACGCTGAGCGACCTCCGGCTTGCAGGGCTCGACACGCTTGGCGCCGATCTGGCGCGCGAGATTCTTCGTCGAGACCGTCCGGTCGCCGTGCATGAGCACGATCAACGGCCGGGCTTTTTCGTCTTCCATGACGAGGGTCTTGACGACGATATGCTCGGCAACGCCCAACTGACGCGCCGATTCACCGGTGCCTCCATGATCGACGTACTCGTAGACATGTTCCGTGAAAGCCACTTTCTTTTGCTTCAGAAACTGCGTGGCCGGCGTTTCCGAGACGTGTTTGGTCTTGCTCATGGGCGCCTATTGTAATGAAACGCACCGGCGCTGCGGTCCCGGAATACGCGCGGCGCGTCACGAGCCAGCCCCCCCCTGCGCGGCCTCATGACGGCCCCCGCATTACAATGCGGTCATGTCTACCCCTCTCGACACCCCGCTTCAGGACACCTTCGCGGCCACGCTGCTCGCGAATCTGCCCGCACGCATCGACACCCTGCCCGCGCGCATTGCCGCGCAAACGCCCGGCCGCATCGCCCTGATCGACGACTTCCGTCGTCTGACCTACGGCGAACTGGCGAGCGCGGTTGCCGCCAGCGCCGAGCGTCTGCGCGCGCATGGCGTGCGGGGCGGCGACCGCGTGATGATCGTCGGTGAGAACGGCATCGCCTACGTGGTACTGCTGCTCGCCGTCGCATCGCTTGACGCCTGGCCGCTGCTGAGCAACGCGCGGCTCTCGCCGACGGAGTTGAGCGTGATCCGCGATCACGCGCGCCCGCGCTGCACCGTCTACACGATCGACGCGTCCCCCGACGCTGCCGCTCACGCCCGGGCGGATGCCGCCAAGGTCGTCTGGACCGAACTCGCACTGGGAGCCATAGCGGCGTCCGACGTCAATTCCGACAGTCTCGCCGAACCGGTGCAAGCCGACCCGGCGGCGCAATGCGCGGCGCTCATCTACACCACGGGCACGACGGGCACGCCCAAGGGCGTTCGCCTCTCGCATCGCAATCTGATGTTTATCGCGGCAGTATCCAGCACGCTGCGACGCGTCGGTGCCGACGATATCGCTTACGGTGTGCTGCCGATCTCGCACGTCTATGGCCTGACGTCGGTGTGTCTCGGCACGCTGTACGCCGGCGGCACGCTGCGCCTTGCTGCGCGCTTCACCCCCGAGGCCGTGCTCGACTCGCTCGCTCACGATGGACTGACGATCCTGCAAGGCGTGCCCGCCATGCACGCCCGCCTGATGGCCTACGTGGCAATGCAAGGCGCCTCGCTCATCGCGCCGCGTCTGCGCTTCGTCTACTCGGGGGGCTCACCGCTGGACGCCGCGCTCAAGGCGCGTGTCGAAGCGTTCTACGGCCTGCCGATTCACAACGGCTACGGGCTGACCGAATGCAGTCCGACCGTCTCGCAAACGCTGCTCGATGCCCCGCGCGACGATTGTGCAGTTGGCCCCGCGATCCCCGGTGTGACGGTACGCATCGTGGGTCATGACGGTCAGGATCTGTCCGACGGCGAAGTGGGCGAACTCTGGGTACGCGGCCCGAACGTGATGCTCGGCTACTACCGCGCGCCGGAACTCACGGCCGCGACCGTGACGGCAGACGGCTGGTTGCGTACCGGCGATCTTGCCCGTCGCGCCGCCGACGGTGCGCTCTTCCTCGTCGGACGCGCCAAGGAAATCATCATCCACTCCGGGTTCAACGTCTACCCGCTCGAAGTCGAGCAGGCGCTGGCGAGCCATCCGGATGTGCTTCAGGCCGCAGTGCTCGGCCGCCCCGAAGAAGGTAACGAGCAGATCATTGCGTTTGTGGAAGCGCGCCCGAGCCATACCATCGACGTGGCATCGCTGGCCGCATGGGCTGCGACGCGCCTTGCCCCGTACAAGCGTCCGGCGCAGATTCGTGTGCTGGACACCCTGCCCGCAGCGTCAACGGGCAAGGTGCTCAAGCACAAGCTCAAAGCGCTGTTTTGATGGCGCGGCATCCCCCGCGCAGGACGATCACCCTCTCGGATGATGCTGCGCGTGCAGCGATTTGAGGCGCTCGCGCGCGACGTGCGTATAAATCTGCGTGGTGGAAATATCGGAGTGCCCGAGCAGCAACTGCACCACGCGCAGATCGGCGCCGTGATTGATCAGATGGGTCGCAAATGCGTGCCGAAGCGTGTGCGGTGAGAGCGGTGCACGAATATCGGCCTGCGACGCATAACGTTTGATCAGATACCAAAACGCCTGCCGTGTCATGCCCTCGCCGCGTTGCGTGACGAACAACGTGTCGCAGGCGCGGCCGCCCAGCAGCACACCACGGCTCTCGGCCAGATAGCGCGTGAGCCAGCCATTGGCCTCTTCGCCGAACGGCACCAGCCGCTCCTTCGCCCCCTTGCCGAAAATGCGCAGCACCCCTTCGTTCAATCCCACTTCGATGGTCTTGAGCGAGACCAGCTCCGACACGCGCAGACCGCTCGCGTACATCAACTCGAGCATGGCGCGATCGCGCAACCCGAGCGGCTGCGTCAGATCGGGCGCAGCCAGCAGGGCTTCGACCTGTGCTTCGGATAACGTCGAGGGCAGTCGCTGCGCGCGCTTGGCCGACGCGATGCGCAAGCACGGGTCCTGCTGCACGATGTGTTCGCGCAAGGCCCACTGATAGAAGCGCTTGAAGACCGACAGACGGCGGTTCATGCTGCTCGCCAGACTATCGCGGCGCCACGCCAGATAGGCGGAGAGCGCCGCCTCGTCCACGCCATCGAGTGCGGTCTCGCGCTTGGCCGCCAGCCACTCTGCGAAGAGACGCAGATCACGGCGGTAGGCATCGAGCGTATTGCGCGAGAGCCCATCTTCGAGCCAGATCGTGTCGCAAAACGGGTCGATGAGCGCGATGCTGCGCACGAACGCGGCGCTGTCGGGATCGAATTCGAGCGGGGATGACGGGGCGCCGGCACGGCCGTGAGCGGCGTCGAGCGCCGCCTGTTCGAATGGTTCGTCGGCGTCGTCGAACGTGTCGAAACCGGCATCGCTCGCGCGATCGTTCACGTTGTCGATCTCGTCGCTCGTTGCGACGGTACCGGCCGATTGGCGTGCTCGCGTGCTCAAACCGTGACTCCTTCCTGGGCCAGCGCCCATTCGACATGTTCGCGCACGAGCGCAGAGGGGTGATCACGCCGGGCCAGCAAGGCGTCGCGCAGGGGGATGCGCTCGCCGATGTCCGCCGTCTCGCGCAACGCGTTGCCGAGCCCGACGGCCAGATTGCGCAGCCATCGTTCATGACCGATGCGACGAATCGGGCTGCCCGCCAGCTTATCCATGAAATCCGTTTCGCTCCACGCAAAGAGTTCGACGAGCGAGGCGCAGTCGAGCCGGTTGCGGGGGGCGAAATCGGTCAGCGGCGACGGCTGGGCAAACTTGTTCCACGGGCAGTAGAGTTGGCAATCGTCGCACCCGTAGATGCGATTGCCCATCTTCGCTCGCAGGCCCTCGGGAATCGCGCCCTTGTGCTCAATGGTCAGATACGAGATGCACAAGCGCGCATCGACACGGAACGCTTCGGTAATTGCGCCTGTCGGGCAGACATCCCGGCATCGCTGACACTGCCCGCAGTGTTCGCCGCGTTGCATGCCGCGCTCGCCTTCGTTCGGCGCCATCGCGTCATCGACATCCACCGGCAAGGGGATGTCGACAAAGATTTCGCCGAGAAAGAAGAGCGAACCGGCGTCGCGCGAAAGCAGCAGCGTGTGCTTGCCGCGCCAGCCTAGCCCTGCCTTCTGCGCGAGTTCGACTTCAAGCACCGGCGCCGAATCGGTGAACGCGCGGTAGCCGAACGGCCCAACGGCCTGCGCAATGCGATCGGCCAGTTGTTGCAGCCGGTTGCGCATGACCTTGTGATAGTCGCGTCCGCGAGCGTAGACCGAGACGACCGCCTCGGCGGGCATTGCCGCACGCGCCGCTTCGCGCTGACGCCAACTCGCCGTATCGGTATCGCTTGGGAGATAGTTCATGCGCGCGCTGATGACGCGCACCGTGCCGGGAACCAGTTCGGCAGGCCGAGCGCGCTTCATGCCATGCGCGGCCATGTAGTCCATATCGCCGTGACAGCCGTCGTCGAGCCACTGTTGCAGGCCCGCTTCGGCATGCACGAGGTCGGTGTCCGTGATGCCGACCTTGCCGAAACCGAGCTCGCCCGCCCACGCACGAATCTGGTTGGCAAGGGCGTTCAGGCGCTCGGCATCGAGCGCCTGAGGCGTCGCATTGTCGCGCGAGGGAGACACTTCCGAGGGAGTCGGAAGCGCCGATAGCTCGACTTGTGCGGCGGTAGCGGGGAAAATCACGGAAGCTTTCATTGACTCCATTTTACGCAATGCCCGATCCATCGACGCCGTCACCGCTGGGCGAGCGCGTCTTCGCGCTGCCGGACGAAGCCGCCACCGAGGCCTTCGCTGCGGCGCTTGCGCGCGCCGTTTTGGCGCGCATGGCACACACCGACACCGCGCACGCGGGCCTGCATGTGCAGCTCTCGGGCGATCTCGGCGCGGGAAAAACCACACTCGTACGTGCGCTACTGCGTGCGCTGGGCCACACGGGTCGCGTCAAAAGCCCCACGTACGCGCTGTGTGAACCATACAACATCGACACACCACAAGGCGTGCTGCCGGTCTATCATTTCGATCTATACCGCTTCGCCGATCCGGCCGAATGGCATGACACGGGCTTTCGCGAGCACTTTGCAGGCGACGCCCTGTGCCTCGTCGAGTGGCCGGAGAAAGCCGAAGGTCTCCTGGGCACCCCCGATTTGAGCCTTTGGCTGGAACCTGTTGGCAATAGCCGCCGTCTGACAACGAGCGCCTATACGCCAGCCGGTCTTGCTTGTCTGAACTCATGCTGATCAAACGCTTCGCCCGTACCGACGACGCTTCATCGCCCAATGCCGGCCGCCGCCGCGCACTGCGCGCCGGCGCATCGACACTGATTCTCGCCCTCACCGGCCCCCGCCTCGCGTTCGCCAATGCCATCGTGGCGGTACGTGTCTGGCCGGCCAGGGACTACACACGCGTCACGCTCGAGACCGACAACCCGGTCAAGTTCCAGCAGCAACTGATGGAGAGTCCGAACCGCTTCGTCATCGATCTCGACGAAGTGGATCTGAATCCGGCGCTGCGCGACCTCGTCTCGAAGATTCAGCCGAACGACCCGCAAATCATGCAGGTGCGCGTGGGGCAGTTCAAACCCGGCGTCGTGCGTATGGTCTTCGACCTGAAGGCCGGCGTGAAACCGCAGTCCTTCACGTTGCCGCCGGTCGCGGGCTACAAGTACCGCACCGTGTTCGATCTGTATCCGGCCGTCGAACCCGATCCGCTCATGGAACTGCTCGCCAAGTCCGGCCACAAGGCCGAAGCCTTGGCGCAAAACACGCCTCCCGCCTCGTCCGCACCGCGCTCATCGGGTGCAGGCACACCGAGTACGGAAGAAAGCGAAGCGTTCTTCCAGCGTTATGCACAGCGCGAACAAGGGCCACGCCCTTCGCGCACGGCGCCCACGCCGGCACCGGACAAGACACCGCCGCTCGCCCAGCGCAAGGACGACGATGACGACGGTCTGTCCACGCCGCTGCCGTCGCGTGGCCCGAAAACGGCGCGCCTGCTTACCATCGCCCTCGACCCCGGTCACGGCGGGGAAGACCCGGGTGCCATCGGCGGCAGCGGCACGTACGAAAAAGTGGTGGTGTTGCAGATCGCAAAGCGGCTGCGCGAGAAGATCGACGCTCAGCCCAACATGCGCGCGATGATGACCCGCGATGCGGACTTTTTCGTGCCGCTGGGCGTGCGCGTGCAGAAGGCCCGCCGGGTGGACGCCGATCTGTTCATGTCGATTCATGCCGACGCGTTCACGTCGCCATCCGCGAACGGTGCGTCGGTATTCGCGCTGTCCGAGCGCGGCGCGACGAGTGCGACGGCACGTCTGCTGGAAAAGACGCAAAACGCGTCGGACCTGATCGGCGGCGTCAACATCAAGACCAACGACCGCGCCGTGGCGCACGCGCTGCTCGATATGTCGACGACCGCGCAGATTCGCGACAGCAAGGTGTTCGGTTCGGCATTACTCGCCGAGATCGGCACGGTTGCGGACCGGCTGCACAGCAAGAACGTCGAACAGGCTTCCTTCGCGGTGCTCAAGGCGCCGGATATCCCCTCGGTGCTGGTCGAGACAGCCTTCATCAGCAACCCCAAGGAAGAGCAATATCTGAACGACCCCGCGTATCAGGAACGGCTCGCCAACGCACTCCTCAAGGGCATCAAGGCTTACTTCGCCAAGAATCCGCCCATCGCGAAAAATCGTACGGCCTGATCGTCGGCCACAAACCACGCCCCAAATGAAAATGGCGCGACCCGGTAACGGGACGCGCCATTTTTATTGACCCCGGCGGGGTCGAGCTTACTCGCTCTGGCCCGGCGCCACGCCGCGGCGACCGCGCGTGAAGAGCTTCCAGAGGGCGCCGAGGGCAATTGGCACCACAGCCGCCGAGATTCCGACCAGCACGATGATGTTCAGATACTGCTTGACGACCGGCAGGTTGCCGAACAGGTAGCCGCCCCCCACGAGCATCACCACCCAGATCAGTGCACCGACCAGGTTATAGAGTTGGAAGCGCGTCCACGACATGGCCGACACGCCCGCCACGAACGGGGCGAACGTGCGCACGACCGGCACGAAGCGTGCCATCACGATGGTCTTGCCGCCGTGGTGCTCATAGAAGTCATGCGTCTTGCGCAGCGCGTCGCGATCGAGAAAACGCCAGTTCTTCTCGTACACGCGCGGCCCGATCTTCGAGCCGATCCAGAAGTTCAGCGTATTACCGCTCACGGCGGCGATAAAGAGCAGCACGCCGAGCAGCCACGGATCCATTGCACCGGTGGCGGCGAAGGCGCCGCCGATGAACAGCAGGGAATCGCCCGGGAGGAACGGAAAGAGCACCAATCCTGTTTCCACGAACACAATCGTGAACAGGAACAGATACACCCAGTTTCCGTACTGATCGATGAACACCCCCAGGTGTTTATCGATGTGGAGCACCATCTCCAGCAATTGCAACAGAGTATCCAAGACGATTCCTCAAGATAAAGGACGCCGGCCCGTCCCCGCGGGCGCACGACGAATCGCATCATACCAGCGCAGACGTCGGGCGTCGTTAAGTCCCCGTGACAGCCGGCCTCGACCTGCCAAGGGCGCGCCGATCGCCCGCCCTGCGCCCTTGACCATTCCCATGATGGGAGACAATCGCATTTTGATGGGTATTGCAGGCTGAAACGTCGATCGACTTATGTCTTTGAGGGCAACCTTTATAATGGTTCCCATGTCTGCCACTCCGACCTCCGCCTCTGCGGCGCAAGACCTGGGCGCCGCGCCCGGCGACGCCAGCACCGACGCCCCCGTGCGCCGCCCCGGCCCCATGCCGGCGGGCCTCGCACCGGCTCGCGCCATCCGTGTCCTCCCCGATCAGTTGATCAGCCAGATCGCCGCTGGCGAGGTGGTGGAGCGCCCGGCGTCTGTCGTCAAGGAATTGCTCGAAAACGCACTCGACGCGGGCGCGCGAGCCCTCCAGATCAAGCTGGAGGAAGGCGGCGTGCGCCGCATCGCGATTACCGACGACGGCGGCGGCATGTCCGCCGAGCAATTGCCGCTCGCGCTCACCCGTCACGCGACCAGCAAGATTCGCACGCTCGACGAACTGGAATCGGTGCTCACGCTCGGTTTTCGGGGGGAAGCGCTCGCCTCGATCGCGTCGGTCGCTCAGCTCACCCTGTCGAGCCGCCAGACCGATGCCCCGCATGCGACCGCTATCGACGGCAATACGGGCGCGCTGACGCCCGCAGCCGGCCCCGTGGGCACAACGGTCGACGTGCGCGACCTGTACTTCAATACCCCTGCACGTCGCAAATTCCTGAAGACCGAGCAAACCGAATTCGGCCATTGCATGGACGTCATTCGACGCAGCGCCCTGGCGCGGCCGGACGTCGGCTTCTCGATCCTGCACAACAACCGGGCGGTAGAGCACTGGAACGCCTCGGGCGCCGCCACGCGTGTCTCGCGCGTGCTCGGCAACGATTTCGCCGATGCCCACCTCGCGCTCGACGAAGGCGCGGCCGAGTTGCGCCTGTCCGGTTTCGTCGGTCTGCCGACGGCCAGCCGGGGCCGCGCCGACCAGCAGTTCTTCTTCGTGAACGGCCGCTTCGTTCGCGACAAGCTGCTCACTCACGCGGTGCGCGCCGCGTACGAGGACGTGCTTCACGGCGACCGCTATCCTGCTTACGTGCTGTATTTCGAATTGCCACCGCAGTTGGTCGACGTGAACGTTCACCCGTCGAAGATCGAAGTGCGATTTCGCGATGCGCGCAGCGTCCACCAGTTCGTGTTCCACGCCGTGCAACGTGCACTGGCGCGCGCGGCGGGCAGCGGTGGCACAACGCACGCGGCGCATCTGAGCGAAGGCGGCGGTCTCGCCGCCGGGCCGGGTGCCGCCGGTGGCGGCAGCGGAAGTGGCTTCATGGCCGCGCGTCCGGCGGCCGGCTTCGGCACACCGGGCGGTAGCAGTTGGAATCCGCGCATGCAGCAGGGTTCTCTGCCGATGGCGCAACCGCTGTCCGTCTACGACACCCTGTTCGGGCGTGCCGCACCGCCCGCGCCGCGTCCGTATGGTCAGCCGGGCGTCACCGATGCGCCCTCGCCCCCTTACGGCACCGCCGGTGCGACGCAAGACGGCGCGGCGCCGGGCGGCGGGCCCGAGGCATTGCCTGCGAGCGCCGGCGCCACCCCCGACGCCATGTCGCTGGAGCATCCGCTCGGCTTCGCGCTCGGTCAGTTGCACGGCATCTACATCCTCTCGCAGAACGCTCACGGTCTCGTGCTGGTCGATATGCACGCGGCGCACGAGCGCATTCTGTACGAACGCTTCAAGCAGGCCCTGGTAGAGCGCAGCGTGCCGGTGCAGCCGCTGCTCATTCCGGTGACGTTCTTCGCCGACCCGGTGGAAATCGGCACGACCGAAGAGCATCAGGAGACGCTCACCGCACTCGGCTTCGACCTCGCCGCCGTGTCGCCGACCACGCTCGCCGTGCGCGCCATTCCCGCGCTGCTCGACGGTGCCGATGCGCAAGCGCTCGCGCGTGCCGTGCTGGCCGACCTGCGTCAGTACGGTGGCTCGCGCGTGCTCACGGAGCGCCAGCACGAATTGCTGGGCACGCTCGCGTGCCACACGGCCGTGCGTGCCAACCGGCGTCTCACCCACGAGGAAATGAACGCCCTGCTGCGACAGATGGAAGCCACCGAACGCGCCGATCAATGTAACCACGGCCGCCCCACCTGGTACCAGCTCACGCTCGGCGACCTCGACAAGTTGTTCATGCGCGGACGTTGAGCGGTTCATGAAGGCAAATCCCCCGATCGTCTGTCTGCTGGGCCCGACGGCATCCGGCAAGACGGCCGCCGCCCTCGCGCTGGCGCAAGACACACCGCTTGAGATCATCAGCGTCGACTCCGCCCTCGTCTATCGCGAGATGGATATCGGCACGGCCAAGCCGAGCGCCGCCGAGCGGGCCACCGTGCCGCATCACCTGATCGATATCATCGATCCGCGCGACGCCTATTCCGCCGCACAATTCCGCGAAGACACGCTGCGGCTTGTCGATGAAATCGCCGCACGCGGCCATCGTCCGCTGCTCGTCGGCGGCACAATGCTGTACTACAAGGCGCTCACGCAAGGCCTCTCGCCGTTGCCGTCGGCCAACGCCGAAGTGCGCGCCAGACTGGACGAAGACGCCGCCCGCGAAGGCTGGCCCGCGATGCATGAACGGCTCGCCGGCGTTGACCCCGTGACGGCCGCGCGCCTCGCGCCGAACGACTCGCAACGCATTCAGCGCGCGCTGGAGATTTTCGAACTGTCGGGCAAACCCATGTCGCAGTGGCTGGCCGAACAGGCGCAGACACCCGACACGCCTTCGGCCCACACGTTCGTGCCGGTGGCACTGGAGCCGGGCGACCGTTCAGTGCTCCACGCGCGCATTGCCGAACGCTTTCGTCTGATGCTCGCGGCCGGTTTCGTCGAAGAAGTCGAACGCCTGCGCGCGCGCGGCGATCTCGATCCAGGGTTGCCGTCGATGCGCTGCGTCGGCTATCGCCAGGTGTGGGAATACCTCGACGGCGAGATCGACTACGACACCATGCGCGACAAGGGCATCTTCGCCACGCGTCAGTTGTGCAAGCGTCAGCTCACATGGCTGCGCTCGATGCCCGAGCGCCACATCGTCGACTGCACTGCCACCGACGCCGCGCAACGTGCCCTCGCCACGGTGCGCGCCCTCTGGCGCCCCTGAGCACCGCCATCGATGCTTCGCTGCCGCAGCGGCGAAGCGTCCATCCACGCTTCATCACACACGTCGCGCCCGCCTCGCACCAGTCGAAACCTGCGCCGAGCATGCGTCGAACGCGCCCCCAACGCGCACCCGCCTCCGTTGAAACCCTGACAGCTTTTCGGTTTGCACGATGATTTTGATATGCTAATTTGCATATCAACGTTTCGACCAATGCAAATTTGCATCGAATCCACGATACCGGAATGAACGCCAATGACGCAGACGTCGATGGAGCCGAGTGGGGTGACGGGTGATGTGCTGAGGCTGCCGGCAGGCGGATCACGGCGCTTGCCGGTCGCGAAATGGGCGGTGCGCGCAGGGGTCACGCTGATCTACCTGTTCATGCTCAGCCCGCTGATCTTCGTCGTCTGGCTGAGCTTCTTCAAGGACGCGATCATCACGTTCCCGCCGAGCGGCTATACGGTGTCGTGGTATCTGAATGCGTGGCGCAACGCCGCGTTCGCCAACGGTTTCCTGCTGTCGCTGCAACTCGCTGCCTGCGCCGCCGTTGGGGGTGTGATCCTCGGTGTGGCCGCCTCTCTCGCCCTCGCGCGATATCGCTTTCCGGGCCGCCGCACGCTGGGCAATGTGTTGCTGTTGCCGCTCGTGGTGCCGGGCATCGTCGCGGGCATTGCCACTTACCTCTTCTATCTGCGCGCGGAGAATACCCTCGACGTGGACATCGTCGGCACCTTCGGCGGCCTTGTGGTCGCGCACATCTGCCTGACCATTCCGTGGACGATGCGCCTCGTGGGCGCGAGTCTCGCGCAGATCGACGACACCATCGAAGAAGCCGCCCGCAACCTCGGCGCCGGTCCGTGGCGCACGTTCTGGCGCGTCACGCTGCCGATGTTGCGACCGGCCATCGTGGCGTCCGTGTTGTTCAGCTTCATCGTGTCATTCGAGAACCTCGAACTCACACTGCCGCTCGTCGGGCCCGGTAAAACCACGCTGCCCATCGCGATCATGCAATACCTCGAATTCAACCTCGACCCGACGATTGCAGCGGTCTCCGCCGCGCAGATCGTGTTGCTCGGCATCGTCATGCTGATCACCGATCGCTTCGTCAAACTCAGCCAGGTGATCTGACATGGCCAACGTTTCCCTTCGCGGACTGCGCAAGCAATACGGCAATGCCGCTGCCGTGGCGGACTTCTCGCTGGAGATTGCCGAAGGCGAACTCGTCGCGTTCCTCGGCCCGAGCGGCTGCGGCAAGACCACGACGCTGCGCATGGTTGCAGGCTTCGTCGAGCCGACGGCCGGCGAGATCTGGATCGGCGGCAAAGAGGTCTCGCGCCTGCCGCCGAATCGCCGCAACACCGGCATGGTATTCCAGCGTTACGCGCTTTTCCCCCACATGACGGTGGCCGAGAACGTGGCGTTCGGGCTCGAGATGCGACACGTGTCGAGCGCAGAGCGCACCACGCGCATTCGTGAAGCGCTCGACATGGTGCGTCTCACGCCGCTGGCGGATCGCTACCCGCGCCAGCTCTCCGGCGGTCAGCAGCAACGTGTGGCGATCGCGCGAGCCCTCGCCATCCGTCCCGATGTCTTCTTGCTCGACGAACCGCTCTCCAATCTCGACGCCAAGCTGCGCACCGAAGTCCGCGAAGAGATCCGCGCATTGCAACGCCGGCTGGGACTCACGACGATCTTCGTGACACACGATCAGGAAGAAGCCCTGGCGATTGCCGATCGTCTGGCCGTCATGCACGACGGCTGCGTGCAGCAGATCGGCACCGCCGACGCGCTCTATGAACGTCCGGCCAATCCCTTCGTGGCGAACTTCCTCGGCAAGATGAATTTTCTCGCGGGCCGGATGACGGATGGCCACTTTGTGACCGCGAAGGGGGAACACCTGGCGTTGGCGGCCGCCTCGCCGGATGCCACCACCCTCGGCATCCGTCCCGAACGCCTGCGCCTGACCGACACGCCCGCGCCGGACGAAACGGCCTTGCCGGTCACGGTCGATCAGACGATCTACCTGGGCTCCACGCTCGAACTGCGTCTGAAGAGCCCCCAAGGCGAGATGCTCGTGGCACATGTGCAAAACACCGCACGCGACGACGCGGGCCGTTATGCCCCCGGCCGTGCGCTCAAAGCCTGTTTCGCAAGTACCGACTGCCTATTTTTCAACGCCTGACGACACCGCCTCACTCACCCCTTGCCTCGGCCTATGAACTGGCCAACGTTTTGAAGGATGACGACATGACGCACGCCCTGAATCGCCGCACGTTTCTGAAGACCGCTTCCGGTCTGGTGATCGCTCCCGCGCTAGGCCTCGACGCGCTCTCGGCGCAGGCGGCCGACGCGTGCCCGAACGTGGTCGTCGGCACCTGGGGCGGCGACTATCTGAATCTGCTTGAGCAAAACATCGGCAAGCCGATCATCGAAGCCGCAGGCGGCAAGGTCACTTACGACTCGGCCGATCAGGTCGCGCGCATGACCAAGCTGCGCGCCGAGAAAGCCTCGCGTCGCGGCTCGCTCGACGTGGCGTGTCTGGCCGATCTCGATATGTACGACATCAACCGCTCGGGCATTCTCGAACCCGTCGATGCGAAGCTCGTGCCGAACCTTGCCAACACGCTCGAAACGCTGCGCCGTCCGTACTCGATTCCGCATATCTTCAGCGCAATGGTGATCGTGTACAACCCGGAAAAGCTCGGCACGAAGCCCGACTCGTTCATGGCTGCGCTCGACCCCAAACTCAAGGGTAAGGTCGGCTTCTCCGACATTCTCTACAACTTCAACGTGGTGAGCAGTTCGCTCGCCGCAGGCCATAAAGACGGCGATACCGCCGGGGGCATGCAGTTCTTGCGCGAGTTGCGCAAGTCGCAGCAACCGAAGGTCTATCCGTCGAACGAAGCGGTGGCCTCTGCGCTCAAGAGCGGCGACATCTGGTTCACCTGCATGTGGAAGGCCCGCGCACTGCAATGGAAGAAGGCCGGCGTGCCCATCGATTATGTCGTTCCCAAGGAAGGCGCGGTGCCGGTGACGTTCGAAGCCGCTGTGCCCAAGAACTCGCAGTCCAAGCCGTGCGGCTTCAACTACCTGAACGCGATGCTCGACCCGCGCGCGCAGATCGGTTTCGCGGAGACGATGGGCTACGCGCCTACCGTGAAGAACGCGAATCTGCCGCCGTCGCTGCAACAGAGCGTGGGCTTCACGAATGCCGAACTCGACCGGATGGTCAAGCTCGACTATGCGAAATTCACCGCCGACAAGCCCGCGCTGCTCGACTTCTGGAACAAGGAATTCAAGGTGGGGCTGTGAACGTTGCCGACACTCCCGAGCCCGCGATGACCTCGCATCCGCCGTCCTCCCGAGCCGCCCAGGCCGCCACCGCACGCGCGGTGCGCGGTGCATTCACGGGCGGCTCGCTCGCCGCGCCGGCCACGCTTGTCGTGTTGCTCGTCATCGTGTTGCCCGGCCTGCAACTGGTGCGCTACAGCTTCAACCGGTTCGATCCCGTCGACATGATGCAGGCGGCACTGACCGGCGCGAACTATCTCAAGTTCTTCACCGATCCGTACTACCTGTCGGTGTTGTGGACGACGATCAAGGTCGCCTCGCTATGTACCGCGCTCGCGCTCGTGTTCGGCTTTCCCGTCGCGTACGTGCTCGCCCGCACGCAAAGCCGCTTCAAGAGCCTGCTCGTGATGCTGCTGGTCTTCCCGCTGCTTGTGGGCAACGTGGTGCGCGCGGCCGGGTGGATGGTCATGCTCGGCAACGCCGGATTCATCAACTCGTTGCTCGTGTCGTTGGGCATCGTGCCGCAACCGATTCGCCTGCTCTACACCCCGTTCGCGGTTGTCGTAGGCACCACGGCCGTGGTGCTGCCCTACATGATCCTCACGTTGCAGAGCGTGCTCGAAGGCATGGACTTTTCCGTCGAGGAAGCCGCGCGCAATCTGGGGGCGACATTCCGGCAGACGCTCACGCGCGTGATTCTGCCGATGGCGGCGCCGGGCATCGCGGCGGGCACCATGCTCGTGTTCATTCTCTGCATGAATGCCTATGCCACGCCCGTGCTGCTCGGCGGCACCGGCATCACGATGATGACGCCCTCGATCTACGACCAGATCGCGAAGGCGAACAACTGGCCGTTCGGCGCGGTGCTCTCCATCGTGTCGATGGTCGTGACGTTCGCACTGGCCATCGCCTCGCACTGGGTCATCCACCGCCGTTATGCGAAGACGATGATGACCTGAGTTCCCCGACTGCGCTTGCCGCCCCGTGCGCCCAGCCGGCCCCGCTCGCATCTCGCCCGCGCCGTGCGTCGCGCCTGCGCTCCCTGACATTGCGCAACATTTTGCAGACAAGGATTTCGCCATGCCGACACTCTCTCACGCCACACGCCAGTACCGTCGCAGTCTGATGAACGAGTTGATGGACCGCACTCGCGTCGATGCGCTCGTGTTTACCGCCGCAGACTTCTTCCAGTGGGCCACGAACTTTCACGTGGACGTGCAGACATGGGAGCGCCCGATTGCCATTTGCGTGCCGCGTAACGGCGAGCCTTTCGCGGTAATGAACGAACTGTCCACGCACCACCTGATGATGGCCCGCGAACGCGGCCATCTCTGGCTCGATCTCGATCTCGTCACGCTCTACGCCGAGCATCCGCGTGTGACACAACGCCAGCCGCTGCTCGCCGACGTTCCCGCCCTGATCGCCGATACGCTGCGTGCTGCCGGTCTCGCCGGCTCGCGCATCGGTGTCGACGCGGCCGGTGGTCCGCTCGGGCGCGCCGGTGCGTTGCTGCCCGACGCGAAACTCGTGCCGATGCTCGCCGAGATGCGCGCGCTGCGCTGGGTCAAGCACGAAGAGGAAATCGCCGTCATGCGCGCGGCTGCCGAACTGGCCGACTGGGTGCAAGACCGCTATCGCGAAAACATTCGTCCGGGGCGTCTCGTGCAGGAACTCGATTATGCGATGGCCGCACTGATGGTCACCGAAGGCGCGAAGCGCTTTCCCGGCGAAAACCTCGAAGTCATGCGCTGCTGGACACTCTCCGGCCCTGCCTCGGCCTCGCCGCACGGCGACGGCGCATCGTGCGGCGCGCGCATCGGCGCGGGCGACGGCATGGTCAACATCGTGATCCCGCGCCTGAACGGTCTCGTCATCGAGAACGAACGCACATGGTTCTGCGGCAAGCCGTCGAGCGAGCAGGCACGTTTCTATGAGGTCGCGCGTGCGGCCAATGAAGCCGCCGTGAACGCCGCCGTGACCGGAAAACCCGTGTCCGGCATCGACGCCGCCGCGCAGGCCGTCATCGAGAAGGCCGGTTGCGGCGAGTACATCCGTCATCGCACAGGACACGGCATGGGCATCATCGGCCACGAGTACCCGGACGACATGGCGTTCAATCATCGTCCGCTGCTGGACAACGAAGTCTATTCGGCAGAGCCGGGCATCTATGTCTACGGCCTCGGCGGCTTCCGCCTGGACGACTCGGTCGTCACAGGCGACACCCCCGTGATGCTGACCAACACGCCGCGCACGCTCGCCCACGCCACGATCGATTGAGCATAAGACACGTTTGCTGGCCAGGCCGAGTGGCCTGAGTGGCAGACCAGACACATCATCCCGGAGGAGAGGTCATGGAGTCGATTCTGTTGTCGAATTGCGCGTTGCTCGACCCGGTCAAGGGCGAGCTGCGCGAAGACCACGCTGTTCTGATCGAGGACGGCCGCATCAAGGAAGTGTCCGACAAACCGATTCGCGCCCAGTCCGCGCGCGAGATCGACGCGCACGGACGCACCGTCATGCCGGGCCTGATCGATCTGCATGTGCACGTTCACGCCACGCAACTCAATCTCGCTGCGCAAGCGCATCTTCCGAACGTGCTCGTCACGCTCAAGTCGGTGCCGATACTGCAAGGCATGTTGCGTCGCGGCTTCACTACCGTGCGCGATGCGGGCGGTGCGGGGTACGCCATCAAACAAGCGGTCGACAGCGGTCTGGCCGAAGGACCGCGCCTGTTCGTGTCGGGCCGCGCGATCAGTCAGACCGGCGGACACGGCGACGGACGCCCACGCACCGACTACATCGGCACCGACGGCCCCTGCCCGTGCTGCGTGCGCGTGGGCGCCCTGTCGCGCGTGGCCGACGGCGTCGATGAAGTGCGCCGTGCCGTGCGCGAAGAACTTCAGATGGGGGCCGACCAGATCAAGATCATGGCCTCGGGCGGCGTGGCGTCGCCCACCGATCCCGTCGGGGCGTGGGGCTATTCCGAAGACGAGATTCGCGCCATCGTCGCCGAAGCGCGCGCACGGGGCACCTATGTGCTCGCACACGCCTACACGGCGCAAGCCATCGAGCGCGCCGTGCGTTGCGGCGTGCGCACCATCGAGCACGGCAATCTCGTCGATGCCCCGACTGCGCGCTACATGGCCAGCCAGGGCGCTTACGTGGTGCCCACGCTGGTGACCTACGACGCCCTCGCCAACGAAGGCAAGTCGCTCGGTCTGCCGGACGATAGCGTGGCGAAGATCGCCGATGTGCATGCGGCCGGGCTGCGCTCGCTGGAGATCTTCCGCGAAGCGGGTGTGAAGATGGGGTACGGCTCGGATCTGCTGGGCGAGTCGCAGCGTCTGCAAAGCGACGAATTCCGTTTGCGCGCCGAGGTGCTCTCCCCGGCGGAGATTCTGCGAAGCGCCACGGTCGTCGGCGCCGAGGTGCTCGGCCAGTCCGGGCAGTTGGGCGAGATCGTGCCCGGTGCGCACGCCGATGTGCTGATCGTCGACGGCAATCCGCTTGCGTCGCTGGACTGCCTGCTCGGTCAGGGGGAGCGGATTCCGATGGTAATGAAGGGCGGTAGAATCCACGCTTTCGCGCTGTAAGGCGAGTGCCGCACGCGGTGCGGCACAAGCGCAAACCTTCCGTGGAGAATCGATGGATTTCCGGCACATCGACGCCTTTCGGGCGCTGATGCTCACGCGCACGACCACCAAAGCGGCACAGGTGCTCGGCACGTCGCAGTCTGCGGTCAGCCGTCTCGTGGCCGATCTCGAACGCTCGACGCGTCTCACGCTGTTCGATCGCGCGCGCGGCCGGCTCGAGCCCACGGCCAAAGCATTCGCGCTCTTCGAGGAAGTCGAGCGCCGCTACGCCGGGCTCGATAACATCCGTGAATTCGCGCTCAATCTGCGCAACCCCGATAAGGCCGTCATTCGCGTGGGGTCCGTGCTGTCGTTCGGCCTCGGCTTCTTCGCGCGCGTGATGGCCGGCTACCGGGCGCTGCATCCGAGCGTGCAACTCGCGCTGACCACGGGCGCGTCGGATCTCATTCGCGATCAGGTCGTCGCGCACCAACTCGCGCTAGGTCTCGTGACCAACACCATCGATGTCGCCGCAACCGACGCCGTCTCGTTCGCCAAGCTCGACGCGATTTGCGCCCTGCCATCGGGCCATGCGCTCGCCCGCAAGAAAGTGATCCGTCTGGCCGATCTGAAAGGGCAGCCGATTCTGTCGTACGAGCCGACCGACATGGTGCGCTGGGGCATGGATCAGCTCTTCGCGGACGGCAACCTCCATCAGCAGGTCGTCGCCACGGCGCGTTATTCCGTCAATATCGGCACGATGGTCAAAGAGAACGTCGGCATCGGCTTGCTGCACCCGGTGTCCGCCTATGATTTTCTCGACTCCGATCTCGTGTTGCGCCGCTTCGAGCCGTCGATGCCGTTTCACACGCTGCGCATCACGCCGCGCGCCGCCGCCCCCAACGCGCAACTCGACGACCTCGTGCGGATGATGGAGACCACGCTCGAGGATGTCATGCGTGCCGTCGAAGCCCGCATGAAGCGCTGACGCAAGGCCAGCGCCTTCTCCCTACAGCATCCGGTCGCACATGAAGTCGACGAACACCCGCAGCTTGGGCGAGAGGTGACGGCTCGACGGCCACAGCATCCAGAACTGGCCGGGGTTTTCCAGATAGTCGCCGAGAAACACCTGAAGGTCGCCTGCGGCAAGCCCGTCGCGCGCGAGAAAGTCAGGCATGTACGCGATGCCCAGCCCGTGCGTCGTTGCACTCAATAACGCTTCCATGTTGTTGCATGTGAGGTGGGTGTGCAGCTTGGGCTCGCGCGTCACCTCGGACACGAACGCCCAAGGCTGCAACTTTCCCGACGTCGGAAACCGAAAGCGGATGCATGCGTGCGTTTCGAGATCGCTTGGGGTTTGCGGCGTGCCATGCCGCGCGAGATAGGCGGGCGACGCACTCAGCACGAAACGAAACGGCCCCGCACGACGCGACATGAGCGTCGAGTCCGGTAAGTCGCCACTGCGAATGACTACGTCCAGACCGCCTTCGATCAGATCGACGATGCGGTCGTCGAAATCCAGATCGAGCTCGACGTCCGGGTACTTTTCGGTGAACGCCGGCAGCAACGGCATCACAAACCGGTAAGCCGTGACAGGCAGCCCGACGCGCAATTTGCCGCGCGGCGTCTGCGATACCTGCGAGAGCATGGCGCGCGCGTCGGCCAGTTCGTCGAGCACTCGCCGGCAGCGCTCGTAATACAGTTGGCCCGCCTCCGTCAGATTCACGCGTCGCGTACTGCGCTGGAAAAGCCGCACACCGAGTGTCGCTTCGAGCCGTGCAATCTGCTTGCCGATCGCCGACGCCGACACCCCCATCGCCCGCCCCGCCGCCACGAAACTCAACGCCTCGGCCGCGCTCACGAACGCAGAGATTTCCGCCAGATTGTCCATCGTCACGCGCTCCTGTGCAGTTCGCCGCCCATCATCAATTACGGAATTTTATTCCTTAATCTACGAACCCATCGGCTCTTTATTTTGCATTGACGATTTTTTAGCATGTATGACGCGACGTCGGCCAACGTTCCCTTTCCACTTCCGACACGCGTCAGCGCGTCTTCATCAGGACTTTTTCCATGTCGAACAAGGCTTCCCGGCTCCCGCCGCACGCGGGCGCCTCGTTGCGCCGCCGTCTGCTGGGCCTCTTTTCCGTGTGTCTCGCCGCAGTACTCCTGCCCATGAGCTTCTCGGGCGGTGCGGTTGCCACACCGGCCATCGGTGCAGCATTGCATGGCAGCGCGCTCGAGATGCGCTGGATCACCAGCGCCTTCATGCTGGCGTTCGGCGGCTGTCTGATGGCCGCCGGCGCGTGCGCCGATGCGTTTGGGCGCAAACGCATCTTCCTGCTGGGTGTGGGGTGCTTGCTGCTCACATCACTGGCGCTCGCCACGTCCCGCACTGCGCTCGGTGTCGACTGGCTCCGCGCATTGCAAGGCGTGGCGGCGGCGGCAACGCTCGCAGGCGGTGGCGCCTCGCTGGCGCAGGATTTCGACGGACACGCCCGTGCGCGCGCCTACGGTCTGCTGGGCACGACCTTCGGTGCGGGTCTGGCTTTCGGGCCGTTACTCGCCGGGACGCTCATCGCGCACTTCGGCTGGCAAGGGGTGTTTATCGCCACCGCAGCCGTCGCAACGCTCGCGCTGGGCATCGGCATGTGCGGCGTGCGCGAATCGCGCGATGCGTCAGCAGCAGGGCTCGACTGGCCCGGAACGCTGTCCTTCACCGGTGCGCTCTCGTGCTTCACCTACGGCGCGATTCAGGCGCCTGCGCTCGGGGCAACGGCGCCGGAGGTCGTCGCCGCGCTTGTGCTCGCGGTGATGTTGGCCTTCGCGTTCGTCGTCATCGAACGGCGCGTGGCGCATCCGATGCTCGACCTGTCGCTCTTTCGCTACGTGCGTTTCATCGGCGTGCAGATGCTGCCCATCGCCACGTGCTGTTGCTACATCGTGCTGCTGGTGTTGCTTCC
This sequence comes from Pandoraea sp. SD6-2, assembly GCF_000389825.1. NCBI lineage: Bacteria > Pseudomonadati > Pseudomonadota > Betaproteobacteria > Burkholderiales > Burkholderiaceae > Pandoraea > Pandoraea sp. SD6-2. The sequence goes on from NZ_KB944452.1 coordinate 274,907, forward strand.
TCTGCGCTTCATCGGCGTGCATGGCGACAGCGAGGTCGTGGCCGGCTTGCGCATGATGGCCTTGTCGCTGCCGGTGCTCGTGGTGCCCTTCATCGCCACGCAGTTGGCGCGACGCATGCCCGCAGGCGTGCTGTGCAGTACGGGGTTGGTGCTGGCCGCAGCGGGTCTGGCGTGGCTGGCACGCACGGCCGGCTCGCCGGAGGCGGGCGTGTTGAGTCCCTCTCTGTGGCCTATGCTGCTGATCGGCGCCGGAAGCGCGATACCGTGGGGCCTGATGGACGGGCTGTCGGTGAGTGTCGTGCCGACGGATCGCGCAGGCATGGCCATGGGCATTTTCAATACGACGCGTGTGGCCAGTGAAGGCGTGGCGCTCGCCATCGTGGGCGCCGTGTTGATTGCCATGATCGGCACACAACTGCCCGACCTGCATGGCACGGTGACGTCCGACGTAGCACGTGCGGCCATCAATCGACTCGTCGCGGGGGATCTGCATGGGGCAGCGACAAGCGTCCCGGCTTGGGGCGAGGCAGCATTACGTAGTGCTTACGAACGCGCTTTCGCGACCTTGCTCGACGGGCTCGCGATCGTCACCCTGCTGTGCGCCGCCGTCGTGTTGGCCTGCCTCAGCGGCAAACCGCGCACCCACGCCGCCGATCTGGATGAGTCGGCCGACACGGCCCTGCGTTGACCTCGCTTGCGCGTCAAAAAGAAAAGCCCGCCGAGGCAGTCCCCGGCGGGCTTTCAGTGCATTCCTAATGCCGGAAGGGCATCGCCCTCCCTATGTCTTACGACACGATCGTTTGCGCCTCGCCTTCCTTGCGCTCGCGGATCGTGCCCAAACGGTAGACCGTCTCGCCCGACGCTTCGAGGTGCTTGACGGCCGCATCGGCATCGGCCGCCGAAACGATGACCGCCATACCGATGCCGCAGTTGAAGACGCGGTGCATTTCGGCGTCGGCCACCTTGCCGTGGGCTTGCAGCCACTGGAACAGCGGCGGTAGCGTCCACGCGTCCTTCGAGATGTCGGCCGTCAGATTGTCTTGCAGTACGCGCGGGATGTTCTCGACGATACCGCCGCCCGTGATGTGGGCCATGCCCTTGACCGGCAGCGTCTGCATCAGCGCCAGCAGCGGCTTGACGTAAATACGCGTGGGCGCCATCAGCACGTCGCGCAACGGTTGGCCGTGGAAGTCGGCGTCCAGATCCGGCTTGGCGACTTCGATGATCTTGCGAACCAGCGAATAGCCGTTCGAGTGCGCGCCCGACGAAGCCAGGCCCAGCACCACGTCGCCCGGCACGATGGTCGTGCCGTCGATGATCTTGCTCTTCTCGACCGCGCCGACCGCAAAACCGGCCAGATCGTACTCGCCGTCCGGGTACATGCTCGGCATTTCCGCCGTCTCGCCGCCGATCAGCGCGCAACCGGCCAGTTCGCAGCCCTGGGCGATGCCCTTGACGACGGTCGCAGCCGTGGCCACGTCCAGCTTGCCGCAGGCAAAGTAGTCGAGGAAGAACAGCGGTTCGGCGCCCTGCACCAGAATGTCGTTCACGCTCATGGCGACCAGATCCTGGCCAACCGTGTCGTGCTTGTTCAGCGTGAAGGCCAGCTTGAGCTTGGTGCCCACGCCGTCGGTCCCCGAAACGAGTACCGGCTCCTTGTAGCGCTTGGGCACTTCGAACAGCGCGCCAAAGCCGCCGATGCCGCCCAGCACGCCGTCGCGCAGGGTTTTCTTGGCAAACGGCTTGATCGCTTCGACCAATGCGTCGCCCGCTTCGATGTCGACGCCAGCGTCGCGATAGGAAAGGCCGGAAGTTTCGTTAGGGTGTGACATGACGGGAATGCATCAAGGTTCGGTAAAATGCGATTTTACCCGATGCGCGTGTCCTTTCGGCACGCAAACCGGATATCGGACGCCGGCGAAGGCCGTCGTGCCCTGCAAACCGTACTGTGCCGGCCTTCCGCCGGCTTTCTTCGTTCGTGATCCAGCAACTGTATCTCGACCTCGGCACACCGCCGCCCGCTACGTTCGACAATTTCATTGTCGGGCCCAATCGCGAGCCGGCGTTGATGCTCGCCGGCCTGAATGCCGAACTCTCGGCCGGCACGGCACGCGACCGCGGCATCTACCTCTGGGGGGCTGCCGGGTCCGGCCGCACCCACCTGATGGAGGCGCTGTGCCATGCCGTCGGCCCGAGCGCACGCTATCTGCGCCCGAACAGCCCGCTGGCGGCCTTCACGTTCGACGACCAGAGCACGGTCTATTGCGTCGACGACTGCGACAACCTCTCGCCCACCCAACAGATTGCGGCTTTCAATCTGTTCAACGAGACGCGCGCCCGTCCGCATTGCGCCTTCGTGGCAGCAGGTTCGCAGCCGCCAGTCGACATGCCGTTGCGCGAAGATCTGCGCACCCGTCTCGGTTGGGGCCTCGTTTTTCACATTGTGGGACTCGACGATGACGGCAAGAAACAAGCGTTACAGAATGCCGCCCGTGAGCGCGGTTTGCAGTTGGCAGCCGACGTGCCCGCCTACCTGCTCACTCATTTCCAGCGCGATATGTCGAGCCTGATGGCTTTGCTCGATCGCCTGGATCGTTTTTCGATGGAACAGAAACGCGCGGTGACCTTACCGTTACTGCGCCAGATGCTCACCCACACCGACCCCGTCACCCCCGACGGTAAAAACTAGGCAGACCCTAGCTTCAGGTAAAATTCGCGCAATGACCAATTTAGCTCTCTTCGATCTCGACCACACCCTGCTGCCAACCGACAGCGACAAAGAGTGGGGTCGTTTCCTTGTGCGCCAGGGCGCGGTCGAGCGTGACTCGTACGCGCAGGCCAACGAGGCCTTCTATCAGGACTACCGCGCAGGCCGGCTCGATATGCCGGCCTATCTGCGTTTCTGCCTCGCGCCGCTCGCACGCTATCCGCGTGACCAGCTCGACGCATGGCACACACAGTACATGGAAGAGTCGATCCTGCCGCATATCCGTCCCGAAGCGCTCGAACTGCTCGACGTGCACCGCAACGCGGGCGACCTGTGCGCTATCGTGACGGCCACCAACACGTTCGTCACGCGGCCGATCGCCAAGGCGTTCGGCATCGATCATCTGATCGGCACCGAGCCGGCGACTGCGGGTGACGATCCGAATGCGCGTTATACCGGCGAATATGTCGGTACACCGAGCTTCCGCGAGGGCAAGATCGCACGCACCGAAGCCTGGCTCGCGAGCCTGGGCAAGACGTGGAGCGATTTCGACCACGCATTTTTCTATAGCGATTCCGCCAACGACGTCCCCCTGATGGAGAAAGTGAACCATCCGGTGGCAACGAACCCCGATGAGGCGCTGCGCGGCATTGCGCTGGCGCGTCGCTGGCCCATTCTCGAGTTGTTCCAGTGATCCGCAAACTCATCAAGAAACTGTTAGGCAAAGACAGCCAGAGCGCCGGCGTCGCAGGCGACCCGCCCGCCGCCGGCCTGCCGGTCGTCATCCCGGCCTCGGTCCACGGTATCGATCCGAGCCTGCTCTCGAAGAATGCCGTACGCGTGACCGACACGTTGCAGCAAGCCGGTTTCAAGGCGTTCATCGTCGGCGGCGCCGTGCGCGATCTGCTGCTGGGCATCGCCCCCAAGGACTTCGACGTCGCCACGAGCGCCACGCCCGAACAGGTTCAACGCCTGTTCCGACGTGCGCGCATCATCGGCCGCCGCTTCCAGATCGTGCATGTGCAGTTCGGGCAGGAGATCATCGAGACCTCCACGTTCCGGGCGTTGGTCGATGCCGTCGACAGCGAGCAGATCGGTACGCGTCGTCCGAAAAAAGGCGAACTGGACCGCAAGACGCACGTCACCGACGAATCGGGCCGCGTGCTGCGCGACAACGTCTGGGGCGAGCAGGATGAAGACGCCGCGCGGCGCGACTTCACCGTCAACGCCATGTATTACGACCCGGCGGCTCAGACGGTGCACGACTATCACCACGGCTGGGAAGACATTCAGAAGCGCGTGCTGCGCATGATCGGCGACCCCGCCACGCGCTACCGTGAAGACCCCGTGCGCATGCTGCGCGTGGTTCGATTCGCGGCCAAGCTCGGCTTCAAGATCGACGAAGCCACGGCCGCACCGATTCCGCACCTGGCCCCGCTCATCGACAACGTGCCGGCGGCGCGTCTGTTCGACGAGATGCTCAAGCTGCTGCTCTCGGGGCATGCCTGGGCATGCGTGCAGCAACTGCGCACGCAAGGGCTGCATCACGGCTTGCTGCCGTTGCTCGATGTCGTGCTGGAGCAGCCGCTGGGCGAGAAGTTCGTCGCGCTGGCGCTTGCCAACACCGACGCGCGCATTCGCGCGGGCAAACCGGTCTCGCCGGGCTTCCTGTTCGCCGCACTCCTGTGGCACCTCGTGCTCGAAAAGTGGCAGGCCTATCAGAGTGCAGGCGAATATCCGATTCCGGCGTTGCATCTGGCCATGGACGATGTACTCGACGCGCAAACCGGCAAGCTGGCGATCCAGCGCCGTTTCGTCGCCGACATGAAGGAAATCTGGGGCTTGCAGGTGCGTCTGGACAAGCGGGTGGGCCGCACGCCGCTGCGACTGCTCGAGCATCCGCGTCTGCGCGCCGGTTACGACTTCCTGCTGCTGCGTTGCGAGTCGGGTGAAGTCCCTGCCGAAGCCGGTCAGTGGTGGACGGACTTCCTCGAAGGCGACGCCGCGACGCGCGACGCGTTGCTCGCTCAGGGCAGCGGATCGGGAAGTACGGCGCCGGCGGCAAAGCGTCGCCGCCGCCGTCGCAAACCGTCGGGTGGCGGGGGTGGCGAGGGCTCGGGCGGCGATCGTGGAGACGGCGGTGGCGGCGCTGAGAATGCTGCCAGCGAAAATCATGGCAAGCGGGTATCATCGCCACAGCATGGTTCCGAAGGTGCTTCATGACTGTTGCCTATATCGGGCTCGGTGCGAATCTCGGCGACGCCCGCCAAGCGATCAAGGACGCCATCATCTGTCTTGCACAGCAGATTGGCATCACCATCACGGCCAAGTCCGACCTGTATCGCACCGCTCCCATCGAGTCGAGCGGTGACGACTATCTCAACTGCGCCGTCGCCGTCGAGACAAGCCTGACCGCCCGCCAATTGCTCACGATGTGTCTGAAGATCGAACTGCATTTCGGGCGTGAGCGGCCGTACAAGAACGCGCCACGCACGCTCGATCTCGATCTGCTGTTGTACGGCGACGAGCGCATTGCAGAGCCCGATCTGATCGTGCCGCATCCGCGCCTCGCGCTACGCGCCTTTGTGCTGCGCCCGCTCGCGGATCTGGCACCCGAACTCGACATTCCCGGCGTGGGGCGCGTGAGCGCCCTGCTGGCGAATGTCGCAGACCAGCGCATCGAGCGCGTCGAGCAGTGCTGCTGCCCGACGAAACGAGCCTACGCATCATGAGATCGGCCGTCCTCGGGCGTTTTCGCTATCTGGCCGTCGAAGGCCCCATCGCGGTTGGCAAGACGTCGCTGGCGCGGCGACTCGCCGATACCGCCGGTGCCGATGTGATGCTCGAACAGCCTGCGCTCAATCCCTTTCTCGAACGCTTCTATCGCGACAGTGCACGGCATGCACTGCCTGCGCAATTGTCCTTCTGTCTGCAACGTGTGGACGAAGCGACGGAAATTGCGCGGCGCGATATCGACGGCAAGCCGATCTTCACCGACTTCCTTCCCGAGAAAGATGGCCTGTTCGCGCGGCTCACACTCGCCGCCGACGAACTTGAGCTGTACCGCAAGCTCGTCGCGCATATCGAGCGGCCGCACCGGGCGCCGGATCTCGTCATTCATCTGCAAGCGAGTCCCGAGACGCTGTTCGCGCGCATTCAGAAGCGCGCGATTCCGATGGAACAGCAAATTCCGGACACCTATCTTCGCGCGTTGTGCGACATCTACGGCGAATTCTTCTATCATTACGCCGCTGCGCCGGTATTGACTGTCGATACGGAACAATTCGACCCGGCCCACGATGACAATGACTTCGCCCTGCTGGTCGAACGCATCGATCAGATGCGCGGGCGCAAGGAAGTCTTCGTCAAGGGCGCTCGTCCCTGAGCGTCTCCAGACCCGAGCGTCGCGCCAGCGACCCCTCCTGAACCGAGGCTGACATGAGTTATCTGCAAGAATCCAACCGCAAGGCCGTGACCGTTCCCGGACTGGCCCAGATGCGCGAACGTGGTGAGAAGATCGCCATGCTCACGGCTTACGACGCGAGTTTTGCCGCGCTGCTCGACCGCGTGGGCGTGGATGCCATTCTCGTTGGCGACTCGCTGGGCAACGTGATTCAGGGCCAGCGCACGACGCTGCCCGTCACGTTGCGCGACATCTGCTATCACACCGAGTGTGTGGCGCGCAGCGTCAACAAGGCCGTGGTGCTGGCCGATCTGCCGTTCGGCACGTATGGCACGAAGGAACAGGCGTATCAGAGCGCGGTGTCCGTCATGCAGGCCGGTGCGCAGATGGTGAAGATCGAAGGCGGCGAATGGCTTGCCGAGACAGTCCGCTTCCTGGTCGAGCGCAGCATTCCGGTGTGTGCCCATCTGGGGCTGACGCCGCAGTCGGTGCACGCCTTCGGCGGTTTCAAGGTGCAGGCGCGCGAAGATGCCGCTCAGGCACGTTTGCTCGACGATGCCCGCGCGTTGCAGGCAGCAGGTGCGCAATTGGTCGTGCTGGAAGCGATTCCGGCCGCCGTGGCGGCGCGTGTCACGCCGGAGTTGCCGACAATGCCGACCATCGGCATCGGTGCCGGCCCCGACTGCGACGGGCAAGTGCTCGTGCTGCAGGACATGCTGGGCGTGTTCCCCGGCAAGTCGCCGAAGTTCTCGATGAATTTCATGGATGGCCAGCCGAGCATCGCAGCGGCCATCGAAGCGTATGTGCAGGCGGTGAAGCACGGCACGTTCCCGACGCAAGAGCATTCCTTCTGAGCGTCGGCCTCGCCGCTGCGTGGTAGAAAAATCGGTTCGGAGACGAGCCGATTTTTTCATGCCGTCATCGGCAACGTCAGCACCACCGCAAAGCCCTCGCCTTCCACCCGCTCGAAGGTCATCTGCCCGCCGTGTGCCTGAATCACTTCGGCAACCATCGCCAGTCCCAGACTTGCCCCTTCGCGGCCATCCGCGCGCGAAGAGAATGGCGTGCGCACGCGCTGCCACTCCGCCTCCGGGATACCCGGCCCGTCGTCGAAGAAGCGCAAACGCCATTGATCTTGCGTGCCGGTCACGTCGACATGAAGCCGATGCGGCGCACCGTAGGCCAATGCATTGACCAGCACGTTCTTGATCGCTTCGCGCAGGCTCAGCGGGTCACCAAGGATCATGCAAGGTGTCTCCGGCGCCTGAAGCGCAACGTCGATGTCGCGCGTGGCATAAGAGAGCGTCTCGCGCATAGCCGTCTGCAATAACTCGTTCAGCTCGACAGGCACCGGCGCCACGCTGTCGGCCCGATGCTGCACCATCGCGTGATTGATCAGTTGGTGGATGAGTCCGCCCAGTCCGCGTGCCTGCTTCTGAATGCGTGCGATGTGCGTCTGGCGCGCGGCGGCGTCCTGTGTCTGCGTGAGCAATTCCGCCTGCGCCGTGAGCGCCGTCACCGGTGTGCGCAATTGATGCGCCGCGTCACCGATCACGCGTCGCATCAGCGCACGCGATGTCGCGAGCCGTCGCATGAAGTCGTTGATCGCGCCCACGAGCGCCAGCGTCTCGGCGGGTACGGTCACCGCCAATGGCTTGAGGTCGTTCGAATCGCGCGCCCGAATCGCCGCCTCGATCTGCTTGAGCGGCAAGAGCGCCTGACGCAAGGTCCATAGGGCGGCGAGCATCGTCAGCACCCCTGTTGCGATGGTGATGAGCAGCGTGTTGTCCGCCAGCCCGCGTGTGAATCGCACCCGGGCATTCTGCGTATGCGCCAACGCCACTACCGCCCACGGATGGGGGGCAGCCACCGGCATGCGGCGCCCGACGATCGCGATGCGGATCGGCATCTCCTGATAGGTGCCGTCGACAACGATGGGGCCATCGGCCAGTTTGTCCCACGGAATGGCCGGATGGAACTCGGAATCTCCGGCCACGGAACGGCCATTCGGATCGAGCACGGTGTAGAAGATCTGATCACCCGGCGCAAGCGCGGAAAAGGCGGCGAGCGGTACGTCGACATTCACTTCGCCGTTCTGATACCAGGTGTTCTCGGCCACTTGCAGTGCGCTGCCAAGCAGCCAGCGGTCATACGCACGGTCGACGGCAGCGCGGGTCGAGAACCAGATACCGAGCAACACCGCCGCCACCGCGAGCGCCAGTACGGCGCCCATGCGCACCACCAGCCGCAGATACAGTGACCGGCCGGGAACGATCATGACAGCACGAGTTGGTAGCCCAGTCCGCGCAACGTGCGAATCTGGAATTGCGCCGTCGCCAGCTTCTTGCGCAAGCGGGCGACGTATTGCTCGATGGCGTTCGCATTCGGGGCGGGCTCGTCGCCGTACAGGCGATCCATGAGTTCGTCCTTGCCGAAGATGCGTCCCGGACGCGCCGCGAGGATTTCAAGCAACGTCACTTCGCGGCGCGTAAGCTCGATCGGCAGCCCATCGATCTCCACGCCGCGGCGCTTGCGATCGAGCGAGAGATTCGCACACGTCAACCGGTTCGTGGCGTCCTGCCCGGTGCGGCGCATGAGGGCTCGCACGCGCGCTTCCAGCTCGCGAAAATCGAAGGGTTTGGTGAGGTAATCGTCGGCCCCGAGATCGAGGGCACGCACCCGCTCTTCGATCTCGGCACAAGCGGTGAGCATCAGCACCCGGGTGGACAAGCCGCGTTCGCGAACTCGCTTGAGCAGTTCGAAACCATCGACGTGCGGCAGCATGACGTCGAGGATCAGCAGGTCGTAGTCGTCGCCGATACGCGCCGCTGCGGCCGCGCCGTCCGACTCGCAATCGAGCGCATGGCCAAGCTTGCGCAACTGGGTGGCAATCGCTTCGGCGACATCGGCAGTGTCTTCCACCAGCATGATGCGCATGGTTCCTGAGTCTCCTTCTTTTTGTATCGCCGGGCGCGAGAAGTCTTCCCGAACGCCGTGCCGCCGTGAATCTCCCGGCGTATGCCCGCGATTCTCTCGGAATTCGCCGGCAACTTCCTCGGTGTTTCCCCTGAATTCGGGCGCCCCCTGCCCGGTATGTCAGCTTCGCTACAGCTTCGCTGCTTAGTATCGAGCCGATTATAAAAGCATCCTTCAGGAGACACGCAATGCATGACGCCCCCCTTGCGGGCGCCGCCGGGACGATTGCGCCCGCGGTGCCGCCATTGCTGGAAATCGATCACGTCACGCTGCAATACAAGACCGACGACTACCTCGTCACCGCCGCGCAGCAAGTGAGCTTCAACGTCTACCCCGGCGACCGGTTCGTGCTGCTTGGGCCGTCCGGCTGCGGCAAATCGACGTTGCTCAAGGCGATTGGCGGCTATTTGCCCCCGGTGCATGGCGAGATTCGCCTCAAAGGCCGCACGATCACCGAACCCGGCCCCGATCGCATGATGGTGTTCCAGGAGTTCGACCAACTGCTGCCGTGGAAGACCGTGCGCCAGAACGTGGAATTCGCACTCACCGCGAGCGGCCGCCTGAAGGGGCGTGACGCCACCGAGCGGGCGGCGTATTACATCGAAAAAGTCGGTCTGGCGAAATTCATCGACAGTTATCCGCACACGCTCTCCGGCGGCATGAAGCAGCGGGTGTCCATCGCGCGCGGCATGGCAATGGAGCCCGACGTCCTGCTCATGGACGAACCCTTCGCCGCGCTGGATGCCCTCACCCGCCGCAAGATGCAGGACGAACTGCTGCGCTTGTGGGACGACACACGCTTCACGGTGCTGTTCGTCACGCACGGCATCGACGAAGCGATTCGCATCGGCACGCGCATTCTGCTGCTCTCGCCGCACCCCGGTCAGGTCAAGGCCGAACTCAACAGCATCGCGCCCGAGCAACTCGGCACGGCGCACCAGAGCGCGCTCGAGACGCGCATCGATCAACTGCTGTTCGCGGCCCACTGAGGAGACGCTCATGAACGCCATCGCCTCGCAACACCCCACGTCGTCCGCGCAAGCGCCCATCGAACCGGTGTACCGGCCCGAAATCGTGCTGGAGCCGACGCCGGCCGAGTTGTCCTCGATTCAGCGCCCGCTCTCCACCTTCGAGACCCTCTACCGCCTGAGCTGGCTGCGCAAGACCGTGATCCTGTGCGTGCTCGCCATCATCTGGGAAATCTACGGCCGCTGGCTCGACAACGCACTGCTCTTTCCGAGCTTCACCGACACCCTCGGCGCGTTCGCGAGCGGTCTGACGAGCGGCGTGCTGCTGTTGCGCGCCGCGATCTCGCTCAAGACACTGCTCGTCGGCTACGGCATCGGCATTGCGCTTGCCGCCGTGCTCACCACCGTCGCCATCAGTTCCAAGATCGGCAACGACCTGCTTGAGACGCTCACCGCCATGTTCAATCCGCTGCCGGCCATCGCGCTGCTGCCGCTCGCACTGATCTGGTTCGGGCTCGGCAACGGCAGCGTGATCTTCGTGCTCGTGCACTCGGTGCTGTGGGCCGTGGCACTGAACACGCACAGCGGCTTTCGCGGCGTATCGAAAACGCTGCGCATGGTCGGTCAGAACTATGGACTCAAGCGTTTCGCGCTGGTGCGGCATGTGCTCATTCCGGCCGCGTTCCCGAGCATTCTCACCGGGCTGAAGGTGGGCTGGGCGTTTGCGTGGCGCACGTTGATTGCCGCAGAACTCGTGTTCGGTGTGTCCTCGGGATCGGGCGGCCTCGGCTGGTACATCTTCGAGAACCGCAATTCGCTGGAGACGGCCAACGTCTTCGCCGGGCTGTTCTTCGTGATCCTGATCGGGCTCGCGGTCGAGAACCTGCTGTTCGCCCGCATCGAGAAACGCACACTGCATCGCTGGGGCATGCAGCATTGATCTGCCACTTTGCGGCCGTGTCTGATTGACGCCCCTTCGGGGGCATGAATAATTCGAACTATCCGGAGACGACAACACCATGAACCGACGCCATTCCACCCCTTCCACACGTCTTGCCCGGTTTGCCCGCTGGGCAAGCGCACTGACGCTCGCCGCGACGACGGCCCTCTCCACGCTCGGCAACGCCGCACATGCCGAAGCCAGCACCGTGCGCCTCTCGCATGGCTACGGCATTCTCTACCTGCCGCTGATGGTCATGCGCGACCAGCAACTCGTCGAGAAGCACGCCAAAGCGCTGGGGCTAGGCGACGTGAAGACCACATGGACCATTCTCGACGGCGGCAACGTCATCAACGACGCAATGCTCGCAGGCAATCTCGATGTCGCGGGCACGGGCGCGCCGGGCTTCGTCACGCTGTGGTCGAAGGCGCACGGCATTCCGCGCTCGGAAGTGATCGGTCTGTCGGCGCTGTCGACCGGGCCGCTCTGGCTCAATACGAACAACCCGAACATCAAGTCGCTCAAGGACTTCACGCCGAAGGACAAGATCGCGATTCCGGGCATCAAGACGTCGCTCTCCGCCGTGTTGCTGCAAATGGCCGTGGCAAAGACGTTCGGCATCGAGAACTACGCGAAGCTCGATCCGCAGACGGTCAGCCTGAGCCATCCGGAAGCATTGAGCGCGCTGCTCTCGGGCAAGACGGAGATTACCGCGCACTTCACCTCACCGCCGTTCTCGTATCAGGAACTGAAGGACCCGCGCATCAAGCGCGTGCTGAATTCGACGGACGTGCTCGGCAACATCACCATCGATGTCGTGTTCGCGCCAAAGCAATTCACCGTGCAGAATCCGAAGCTGGTGCAGGCGATTCTGGACGCGCAGGAAGAGGCCGCCGCCTACATCGCGAAGGATCGTGTGGGTGCAGCGAAGACGTTCCTGCGTGTGTCGAAGATGAATCTGCCGCAAGCCGAAATCGAGCAGATGCTCGCTGACCCGGGCCTGCAATTCACCACAACGCCCAATGGCCTGATGCAGTACGTCGAGTTCATGGGCCGCGCGGGCACGATCAAGACGCGTCCGGCGAAGTGGAGCGATCTGTTCGTGCCGCAGATGGCAGCACGTCAGGGAAGTTGAGAACGGGAAGGAAGGACAGCGGCGCAGTCTTGCGCCGCTTCGCGGAAAATGATTCCGCTCGACGCCGGGCGCATCGACGTCGCGCCCGGCGTCGACTGCACGCTGACTTAATTGACGGGCGTAGCGATCGACAGGCGATTCACATGCGCTCGGACGTGCCGATAGAAGCCGACCAACGCGCTGCAATAGAAGCTGGGATTGTCGTAGCTCTCTCCGTCGAAGCGATGGGCGACGTAGCCGCCGCCGCATGCGACAAACGCCTCACATTCACGACACGCCGCGTGGACTTCCGGATAGCGGGCGCGCGCGAGGTCGACGAAGTTCTGGAGCTTATGCTTCTCGAGACCGAGTCCCGTGTAACTCGCATCGGTCTTGCAGATGGAAAGTACGTCCAGCAGCCGATAGCTGCCATCGCTCTCGACCACCGTAATCGGTGCCAATGCGCCACCAAATGCGTCGAGTTCGGAGCGACGGCCCAACACGCCCCGAATGAACGTTTCAAAGATGCGCACGTGAAAGGCAGGGTCGTCGATGGCAAGCCACGCATCGAACCCTCGACACAGAAAAGCCAGCAAACGCGCGTGCGTATACGCCTGAATGTGTCGGGGAGGTGCGGCAAAGTTGGCATCGGGTAACAGAAAGTCGACGTCGCTCAACCCCAATGCGCGGAAGTAGTCGAGAATTCGCACCGGATCGTTGTTAGGGTCGATGACCGCCAGCACGCCGTTGAACACTCGCCGCGATTGCGGGTAGGACAGGCATAGACGAATCGCCTGCTCGACGCGAGCCCCGGTTCCTTGCTTCTCGAAATCGTATCGATGCCGATCATGCAGCGCAGGCGGGCCATCGCAACTGATGCCGAGCGTCGCACCGAACTCGGCATACAAGTCCAGCCATGACGTGTCTATCAACACACCGTTGCTTTGCGTCACGATGGCCAACTCCGCTTCGCTCAAACGATGCCGCAGATGTTCGAAGAAGCGGGCCGTGCGGCGTTTGCCGAGCAACAGCGGTTCTCCTCCGTGGATCTCCAACGTCATTCGTGCCGACGGAAACGCGTGGCGGTGCTCGGTCAGACGTTCGACCAACTGATCGAGATGAGGCTCGCTCAGGAACTTGGGGCGCTGCCGCCATCCCTGATCGACACCCTGATACATGTAGCAATAGTCGCAGTCGATGTTGCAGCGCTCGGCGACCTTGACCATCACCAGAAGATCGCCGGCACTGCCTGACGCGACATCGCTCCCCTTGCCACTGCGCGTAGTCATCGAGGCGAATGTCAATTCACTTCGCTTTGCCAGCCGCCGGCGCGCGCGCCTTGGCGGCACTCTCGTCCGAATGCGGCGCCATCAGCTTCGTATGCGCGGCGAATACCGCCGAGTCGTCGGTTCCCCGTGCCATATCCGAAATCACCGAAGCAATGATATTGGCGCCGGCCGATGCCGCCGCATCGCCGTAGTGCACGAGAATGCCCGGCAATCCCGGCACGTCGGCCAACGGCACATAGCGATCGTCGGATGACACCGGGACCACGCGATACAGCGGCACGCTATCGACCTCATGTCCGAAAGCCGTCTTGATCTTCGCCGATTGCTCCTTGCTCAGACCGAGCGAGCCCACTGGGAAAAACAGTTCCGAAGCTGCCATCTCATTGCCTCCTTCAGGTAAGAAGATACGCATTAGCATTGCGTGTTGAAAAAGAATGTCTGGAACAAACGACCGTTCTCTTTGCTGTCGCCGAAGTGTCCCTGACTCGCGTGAAAGCGACGGCCTCGGAACAGGATCAGGCGGTTGAAACGATTTGCGATCCGGTCGGTCATTGTCCAGCGCTCCCAGGCGGTGGCGTCGGCGTCGCAAGACGCGCGTTGCCGCTCATCGTCGGGATAGAGGTCGAAACCGGTTTCGTTATGCTGGAAGAATGCCGTCCCCGCCTGAGGAGGTGCGTCCGGCGTAAGGTAGACAACGCCGGACCACACAGTGGTGTGATCCGCGTGCACCCACGTAACGTCCTGCTTGAGGCTGTATTGAAACGCGCCGTTGTAGGTGTCCGGCGGCCAATACGTGATCGGCGACTTGACGATATTCTGGATAGCGTCCATCACGCCGTCGTGCAGGAACGGCCCCGTGCGGGCGCCGGGATAATTTCCTTTTACCGTGAACGCCTGATCCAGTGCAAACGTTCGGACATCGTCCGGGTCGCGGTAGAAGTTGTCGGTAACGATGATGGAATCGTGCATATGACTCACTCTGGTTTATCAGAGACCTCTGGGGTATCGGGCTGCATCCGGTCGAGAACCCACTGCTGATGTTCCGGAGTGATCTCCGGACGATCCACTTTTTCGAAACCCGCCCGGCGATCGTAGAAGCCGGCTCGAATTTCCTTCGAGACCTCGTAGATATGCGGATTGAAACCCTGTACGTCGTAGAGATGCTGCTCCACGACACCGATCAGTTTGCAATTCGATGTGTTGCCAGCGATTGACACGGGCTTCCAGCCCGCATCTCGAATCCATTGCATTTGCTCTGCCTCGGTGAGCTGTCTGGCCAGAAGCGGCGAGGCGCAGATGAAGCCGTTGTCCGCTTCACGCTTCGTAAAGCCGCTCACGGGATAGGCAAGCGGCGGAAACCGATGACCACTGAGGATGAGACGAAGATTGAGTGCCCGGCAGGTCTTCGCCATCGCGGCAAAGACGCCGCTGATGCACGATGAGCAGGGAATACGCCCCGAGGCCGATTGCAGAGACTCGCGGGCAATCCTGCGAATATCGATCTTTTCGATCACCAGCGACACACCGAAGCGCGCACAGAACGATGACGCGTTGTCCTTGACTTCATCGGGAATGAACCCGTTGTCGACGAGCACGGCGACGGGATGCAGGCCCAACTCCTTGACGGCGAGCAGCAACGTGAGGGCACTGTCCTTTCCTCCCGAGAATGCCAGCACGCAATCCGGTGTTCCCGTGCCCCGGCACGCGGCCACCACATCGAGAAGTTTGCGCTGCGTGTAATCGCCGCGCGCGGATTCCGCAGCGAAGGTATGACAGGCATCGCAGATGCCGTCCGGTGCGATATGCACGCCGGGTAAGTCCTCTGTGAGCAAACACCGCTGACAGTAGCGATCGATCGCCTGCGCAGTGCCGCTGACGGCGTCGACACGAAGTCTGCGTAACGGCGCGCCAGTGGTATCGAACAACTTCGCACGTTGTTCCGCCGACAAATTCATGAGGGTTGACGACATGATCGCAACTCCAATGTGAGCTATCGAGAGCGATATCTCATCAGGGATTCGCGGCTCGGCGAATCGGCTGCCGAGCCGCCCAATTTGTCAACGAACACGAGAGCGCAAGCCCTCTGCGCACTCTCGTGCCGTAGACATCGGCATTGCGATCAATGCAGCCCTTGGGCGCCTTGAATCCCTTGAGCCTGTTCCGAACCCTGAACACCCTGCGGTCCTTGCACGCCCTGAGCGCCTTGCATGCCTTGCGGGCCTTGCACACCTTGGGCGTGTTGATATCCCTGCGGACCCTGCATACCTTGCGGACCTTGCAC
>NZ_KB944453.1:0-5743 GCF_000389825.1 Pandoraea sp. SD6-2
CCCCCCCCCCCCCCCAACGCACAAAGTTCGAGAAAGCGCTCGCCGCTGTCCCTGACCGTCCGGTGATCCCGTGCGGTCAATAAAACGCCTGTTTCGAGTAAACTAGGCGACCGCGAACTTGCGGTATCCAGATAGCGGAGCGAGATCGGGTTCGCGTTGACTAGCCCGGTAATTCCGGGCGTGAAGAAGGGGAGCCCTCATGGCATACACGGACATCCGTATTTCGACCGACCTGATCGAGCCATCGCGCCGTGACGACTACTGGCGCGAGGTCACACGGCCGTTCTGCGAGACACTGCGCGCCTCGCAGGCGGATGCCCCACCTCTCGAAGGGACCATGTTGATTCGCCATATGGCCGGATTGACGTTGGGCTCGACAAAATTCAACGCCCAGCGTTACGTGCGCGACAAACGAACCATTGCGCAGGGCGGGCTCGATCACTACCTCGTTCATGTGCTGGTGGCGGGCTCGATTCACGGCAACTTTGCAGGACGGGATGTCGTGGCCGCACCGGGGGGCATTTGCATCATCGATCTTGCGCGTACCTATGAATGCGAGGTCGATGCCGGTATGCGGCTGGCGACGACGGTGCCACGCGCGGGCATCGAGAAACTGCTGGGCGGCCGTGATTTGCATGGGGTCGTGCTCCAGGCCGGGCAGCCGATTACGCGACTGCTCGTGGAGTACCTGAAAGGATTGCATACGGTGTCGGCGGATTTGTCGGCCAGCGAAGGCATCGCCGTGATGGATGCCCTGATCACCCTGCTCACAACGGGTCTTGCCAACGCACCGCTAGCACAAGCCGAGCCGAAATCGGTGCTCGGCCGGGCATTGCGCGAACGCCTGCTCGCCTACATTGAAAAACACCTCTCGCACCCGGAACTCGGGCCGGAGCTTCTCACGCAGCACTTTCGCATCTCGCGCGCCCACCTGTATCGCGCGTTTGCCGAGGACGGCGGCATCGTCAACGTCATCCGCAGCCGGCGTCTTAACGCCAGCTATCGAGCGCTCATCGACCCGAGCAGAGGCACCTGGACGACGGCGAAAATCGCCACCGAATTCGGTTTTTCGGACGTTGGGAAATTTCGCAAGGCATTCGCCGCGAGTTTTGGCGTGACACCGGACGACGCGCGCGAGCAGGGGCGTTTCGC
Organism: Pandoraea sp. SD6-2; assembly: GCF_000389825.1. NCBI lineage: Bacteria > Pseudomonadati > Pseudomonadota > Betaproteobacteria > Burkholderiales > Burkholderiaceae > Pandoraea > Pandoraea sp. SD6-2. The sequence continues at coordinate 1,153 of NZ_KB944453.1, forward strand.
CGCATCGCCGGTGGACGGCGATGGTCAACTGTCGACGCATTTCGCAGCCTTTTGCACGCGCCCTGCCGTCCAAAGGCCTCACTGGCCGTAAGTGCTTGAACGAGGTCTGACGGGCACATCATTCAAAAGCGATAGCTAAGTCCGACATGTGAATGTTGTCGTTGAAGTCGTCGCATCCCCGCAGGCCGCCAACGACATCGGCCCAGGTCGCGTTATCCGAATACCTCCGCATGTGCGTGGCAGTGAGAGGCTGGGACGGCGCGTGCCCAACGCCGCCCGACCGGGTATGGTGCGAACTTCCGAACGTCACTCCTGAATCCCGCCATGCTGAGCGCTCTCGCCATCGACAACTACCGTTCCATCCAGTCGCTCGTCATGCCGTTGACGCGACTGAACGTTATTAATGGCGCCAACGGTAGCGGGAAATCGAACCTTTACCGCGCGTTGCGGCTACTGGCGAGCACTGCCAGGGACGGAATCGTCGCGCCGCTCGCGCGCGAAGGCGGACTGAATTCGGTGATGTGGGCAGGTCCGGAAGAGATCAGCGAGCGCATGCAGCGCGGGGAGGTGCCGGTGGAAGGCGGCCCGCGTCGCAAGCGGTCGCGGCTGCGACTCGGGTTCAGCAGCGACAGCTTCGGCTATGCCGTCTGCATGGGATATGTCGGCGGTTCGGGCCCCGCTTCTGCCTTTGCGCTGGACCCGGAGTTCAAGCGGGAAAGCCTGTGGGCGGGAGACTTTCTGCGGCCGGCCAACACGCTCGTCGACCGTGACGGCGGCGTGGTGCGTCGCAAGGCGGGCAAGGGTTGGGACATTCTCACGAGCAGTCTGCCGCGCTATGAAAGCCTTTTCTCTCATATCGCCAACGACGCCGCGTGCCCGGAAGTGTTCACCGTGCGTGAGCGCATGCGCGACTGGCGCTTCTACGATCACTTCCGAACGGACATCGATGCCCCCGCGCGCGCGCCGCAGATCGGTACGCGTACGAGTGTGCTGCATCAGGACGGCCGCGATCTTGCGGCTGCGTGGCAAACGATCCGCGAGATCGGCGACCAGGCCGCCCTCGACGAAGCCGTCTCCGACGCCTTTCCTGGCGCGCACGTCGAGATCGATGCGCAGCCGGGGGGGCTGTTTTCGCTGGCATTTCATCAGCACGGCTTGTTGCGCCCCCTGAGCGCGGCGGAGTTGTCCGATGGGACGCTGCGCTATCTGCTGCTCATCGCTGCACTCCTCACGGCACGTCCGCCGGAGTTGATGGTACTCAACGAACCGGAGTCGAGCCTGCATCCCGACCTGATGCCCGCGTTGGGGCGTCTGATCCGACGCGCAGCGAAACATTCGCAGCTATGGATCGTCTCGCATTCGCATCGGCTTGCGGCGGCGCTCGAGGACGATCCGGAGTGCAACGCCATTACGCTCGAGAAGGCGTTTTCCGCTACGACAATTCTGGGCCAGCGTGCGCTCGAACGGCCCGCCTGGCGTTGGGCAGACAACGGCAGGTAACGCCGGGCACCCGCTGGGGTTCGCCGAAAGTGCAAGCCTGCCGCCGGTATGGCAAAACACAACGTCGAGGCACTGGCACGATGCCATCTCCACTACCGATGGAGCCCGACGATGAACCCCATAGGCATCGCAACGATTGGCACTGCCCCGATGACCCATCCTGTCGCGAATTCGCACCCGTGCCATCGACATGCGCGTTTCAATGCGGATATTCAGACAGTTGAACTCAAGGCAGCAGGCAAGCTGCTGTCGCCATTCGCCGCCACAGCGGTGCGAATCCGCGAGCCCGGCCTGCCAGATCATCTGCCACTCGCGTCAGCCAGAAATCTGCGTAACGTAGCGGACCAGGGGCCAGCAGCAGACTTCGCGTTTTTCCGGGAGCCTCTGAGGCAGAACGTGGCGTTGCTGGGCAGGTGGGGGGCTGCCGCCAAGGCCGGCAGTCAATCCAATGCGTGGTCGCAGTTCGTCAACGACATCACGGAACACTTCTTCAAAGGCAGCCGGAAGCAGCGTGTCATGGACGCATTGATCCTGTCTCTCGATGTGTTACCCGCACGCTATCGGGCGGATGCGCTAGCGTGCCTGCTCGCCGATGGCGAGGAGGGGATGGCGGCCGCCGAAGAGTTCTGGGAATACATTGGGCTGGATCGGATTCCGGACGCGGACAAGAACCGTGTGCGCGGTCTGATTCGCCAATATGGCATCGGAGCGTAGCCACGCGAAGACGCCGGCCGCGCCCGGCAAGGGCGAAGGCCGGGATCGCGCTCGGCAGCCGCTCAGGCTTTCGGCGACTCCGTCTTGCTTTCCGCCTTATCCGCTTGCGCCACCGGCCCGGGCAGGCCGGTGATCTTTGGCACGCACTCGCGATGGAACCAGACGAGATTGACCGGCTCGCCCGCCAACAGACGCTTGACGGGCGGCACGACCTGCTCGCCGATCAGCATGCCGAGCAGCCCGAGGAGCGCGATCGCAGGGGGCGCGGGTGAGCGCACTCCGAGGCCGCCATAGATGATGCCGACGAGCACGCCGACACCGAGCGAGACGAGATATAGCTTCATGAAGTTCTCCGCGACGCGCGCGTTCTGAGGTCGTACCAGACGACCGCAATAAAGCCGCCAACGAGCCCGAGGTGCTCAAAAAAGGCATTGGCGAGCATGACGCGCTCGCCTGGCGGCGCGGCCCAGAATCGGTTGGCCATGAACGATGCCGCCAAGGTGAATGCCGCCAGTGCCAGCGCACCCAGCCAGCGCCACCGGCCGGTGAGGATGAGCAGCGACGCACCGATTTCAAGCGCAATGACCGCCGCCGCAAACGGCGCGGCGGGCGCCAGCCCGAAGTGATGCATCTCGGCAATGGCGGCTGGAAAATCCAGAGCCTTGTCGATGCCGCCCTGCAAATAGGCACTGCACAGCAGCAGGAGGGCGAGCCAATAGGCCCAACCCGGCAGCGAAATCCCCTCACGCCCTAAGGGCGGCGAGGGGTCGGGGGACGGCAAGACAGTGGCCATGACGGACCTCGACTGATGCGACCGTGATCAGAACGCCCAGCAGGAACAGCCGAGCGCACCCCAGAACCCGCTTTCGTCGGACGCCGGCACGCTGGACATCCACGCCCTCGTGTGCGCATGGCCGTGCACGCCGCACGACGTGGCGCACGCGCAACTCGCATTCACGTTCAGCACCTGCGGCTGACGAGACTTGTAGCCCACACCATGACGGGCAGGCGACCAGTCAGGCATGGCGGGCGGTATCTCGGGGGCGTAGCCGCCGAAGTCACCATCGCCATAGACGACCTTGCCGCCCAGCAGCGTGAGCACCGACGTAATGTCCTGAATCTCGTCTTCCGGCACGCTGAAATAGTCGGCGGAGAGCACCGCCAGATCGGCGAGTTGTCCGACTTTGATCTGCCCCTTCTTGCCGACTTCCGACGAGAACCAGGTGTTGGCCTCCGTCCAAAGACGCAGGGCGTCGTTGCGGTCGAGCAGATTGCCGGGCGCGGACATGCGAAGCCCGCCCACGGTCTTGCCCGTGGTCAGCCAGTACAACGATACCCACGGGTTGTACGAGGCCACGCGCGTGGCGTCGGTGCCGGCGCCGACCTTGACGCCTTTCTCGAGCATCTTCTTGATCGGCGGCGTGGCTTCGGCGGCCTTGGCACCGTAACGCTCGACAAAATACTCGCCCTGGTAGGCCATGCGGTGCTGCACGGCGATGCCGCCGCCAAGCGCCGCAATGCGGTCGATGTTGCGATCGGAGATGGTCTCGGCGTGATCGAAGAACCAATGCAGGCCGTCGAACGGCACGTCCTTGGCAACCTTTTCGTAGACGTCGAGGGCGCGCGAAATGGTCTCGTCGTAAGTGGCGTGCAGACGCCACGGCCAGCGGTTCTCCGCGAGCAGCCGCACGACCGGTTCGAGATCGGTCTCCATGGACGGCGGCATCTCGGGGCGCTCGACACGGAAGTCTTCGAAGTCGGCCGCTGTGTATACGAGCATTTCGCCTGCGCCGTTATGACGATAGACGTCGTCTCCCTGACCGGGGCTGACTTGCTTGACCCACTGGCTGAAGTCTGCGAGTTCGGCTTTGGGCTTCTGCGTGAACAAGTTATAGGCCAGGCGCACCGTGAGCTGACCTTCACGGTGCAGTTCCTCGATGATGCTGTAGTCCTCGGGGTAATTCTGGAACCCGCCACCCGCGTCGATCACGCCGGTCACACCGAGGCGGTTCACCTCGCGCATGAAATGGCGCGTCGAGTTCTTCTGATACTCGGGCGGCAGCTTCGGGCCTTTCGCCAGCGTGGCGTAGAGAATGGTCGCGTTCGGCTTGGCGAGCAGCAACCCGGTCGGATTGCCCGACGCGTCGCGCACGATCTCGCCGCCCGGCGGGTTGGGCGTGTCTTTCGTGTAGCCCACGGTGCGCAGTGCGGCGCCGTTGAGTATCGCGCGGTCGTACAGGTGCAGGATGAACACCGGCGTGTCGGGGGCGACGGCATTCAGTTCGTCGATGGTCGGCAGACGCTTCTCGGCGAATTGATGTTCGGTAAAGCCGCCCACCACGCGAACCCATTGCGGCGCGGGCGTGCGGTCGACCTG
>NZ_KB944454.1:0-150148 GCF_000389825.1 Pandoraea sp. SD6-2
CGTCGAAGCCCGTGATGAGGTTGAGCAGCGTCGACTTGCCGCAACCGGACGCGCCGAGCAACACCACGAACTCACCGCGTGCAATGTTCATATCCACGCGCTCGAGCGCCTGGAAGTCGCCATAGCGCTTCGAGACACCGTCGATAGCGATCATCGTTTCGGCGTTGCCTGAGGCCGCGCCGCCGGGGGTGCGCTGTGCGCCAACGTGAGAATCGATGCGATCGTTCATGCCTGCCACCTCAACACCTTGCGCTCGATGGCGCGAAACACGATATCCGTCACCAGCACGGTGACACTGATCATCACCATGCCGAGCACGACGACTTCCGTCTGGAAGAACTCCTTGCCGTTCATGATGAGGAAGCCAAGGCCTTCGCGCGCTGCGACGAGTTCGGCCGAGATCACGCACGTCCACGACAGGCCGAGAATGATCTTCAGGCCCGAGAGAATCTGCGGCAGACTTGCGGGCAGAATGACCTCGCGCATCACCTGCGCGTTACTCGCGCCGAGGTTCTTTGCGGCGCGAATGAGCAACGGGTCGACATTGCGTGTGGCTTCGATCACATAGACCAGCGCCGGAGCGAACGTGCCCATGAACACGATGCTGTACTTCTGCGTCTCAGAGATACCGAACCACAGCAGCGAGAGCGGAATCCAGCTCATCGACGGCAGCGGGCGCAGGAACGACAGGATCGGATCGAAGGCCGCGCGGGCGTAGCTCGACGTGCCGAGCACGATGCCCAGGGGAATGGCCACGACCGTTGCGGCGATGAAGCCGGTCATCACACGGCGCGTGGACGCGAGCACATTGGCGAGCAGCGAGCCGTCGGCCAGCATCGAGACGATGCGTTCCCCGACAGCCGACGGCGGCGGCAAGAACAGGGGATCGACGATCCCCGAGCGGCAGGCCATCTCCCACGCGAGCAGGAACACGACCACGGACGCAAATCCCACGCCGAGCAACGTGGCGCGGGACGGTTGACGATGATTCACTATCAGACTCCTTTTGCGAACACCGGTACCCGTCGGGTGGGTACCGGCGCGCGACAGCTTACAGATACGACGTATTGACCCACTGACGCACGGCGGGCGCTTTATCGATCTGCTTGTACGTCACGAGCATTTCGGCAAGACGTTGAAGGCCGTCGACATAGTTACCCGGCGACTTGAGCAATTGGGTTTGCTGCTCGAGTGAGTACCACTCGGCGTCCTTGATGGCTTCAATCTGATCAAGCGCCGACATACCGGTCAGGGCGATCAGCGAGCGCGCTGCCTCCTCGGGCTTCGTTCGCAACATCTGACTGGCTTCGAAGTACGCGCTCAGATACTTGCGCACGGTGTCGACGTTCTTCTCGGCCCACGCGTTGCGCACGATCAGCACGTCGGGGCCCGGCGTTACGCCGTACTTCTTATGGAGCGAAAACTGTGTGTCGTCGGCGAGCACCTTCATGCCGGACATGGCGCGGATGCGATTGAACTGCGGCGCCCAGACTGCGGCGGCGTCGATCTGGCCCGACTGAATCGCGCCAGGCAGCTCGGGCGCAGGGACATTCAGGAGGGTCACATCGTTTGACAGACCGGCGCTACCCAGCAGATCCAGCACCAGCAGGTGCGAGCTGGAGGCAAACGTCACCCCCACCTTCTTGCCCTTGAGATCCTGTATCGAACGCACGCTGTCGCGCACAAGTAGCCCTTCGACACGTGAGAAGCTATCCGGGATCGCCACGATGGAGAAGTGTTTGGAGCCGCGCGCCATCAGCGCGAGTGCCGACACGATGCCGGTGCAGGCGATGTCGATGCCACCTGAGAGCACGGCGCTCATGCGGGCAGATGACGTGCCGAACGATTGCCATTGCTGATTGATGCCAGCGGCCGCGAATGCACCGGTCTTCATGGCGAGATAGGCCGGATAGTGACCGAGCCACGCCGAGCCACCGTACTGAACCGTGATGGCGTCTGCGGCGCGGGCCGTGCCGGTCAGTGACAGACCGCCGACGGCGCTAACGGCGGACAGGGCTGACATGGTGGCGCTGGTGCGAAGGAACTGACGTCGTGAAAAGTTCATGCATTTCTCCTGGGAGGCTTCGTGAAACTCGCGTCGAACGTAAGGTGCGCCTCAGATTGGGGCTGCCCGCCTTGGCACGCCTCGTGCCGGAGGTGGTGCACCCCGGCAACGGCAGGCAGCCCAATTGTTGCGCCACAATGAATTTGCACTCGAATTTCCGGCGATTGTAGGGATGCGAGGAGAGGAAAAAAATAAGTGAAGTAAAACTAATACGGCTTATTAGGGGCTGTCGCCATGCTCCCCCCGGCATCCTTCCGTTCAGGGAATGGGTGGTTGGGGTGATTGGGGGGGTGGCCCCGGCGAGCATTTGCCCGATGACCCGACGTAGTCGTTCAGAAACTGAAATCTTCAGTATTAGATCGTCTTATCCGGATTCATGTTTGGTCCCTCGAGTGGCATCTTTGTCATTTCTTATTCCCATGGACATCTTCTGTCGATGGGACAAGCTCGATCGACAGATCAATGAGTTGAGGAATCCGATGGGACCTGAAGTACAAAACGTTGCGCTGGACCCTGTCTTGCCGGAAAAGGTGGACGTCGTTGTCGTCGGTGGAGGAATTGTCGGCCTCTGTACCGCGCTGCATCTGTCCGAAAAGGGGTTGAGTGTTGCTGTCTGCGAGAAGGGACGTATTGCCGGAGAGCAGTCGAGTCGAAATTGGGGATGGGTCCGCGTCATGCGCCGGGACCTCCGCGAACTCCGCCTGAGCATCGAAAGCTCGAAAATGTGGAGACAGTTCGACCAGATGTTAGGTGGGAACACCGGCTATCAGCAATGTGGGTTGCTGTATATGACGTCGGATGAAAAGACGCTGGACACCTATGTGAGCTGGCTCAGACGCGCGAAAGATCTGGTGGGCGACGCACTTCACACGGAGTTGGTCGGCACCGAACAGATCACCCGGCTGTTGCCACAGTCGGCAGTGCGATTCAAGGGCGGTTTGTATACGCCGACTGACGGCCGTGCCGAACCTCAGCAAGCGGCGCCCGCCGTTGCCGCTGCCCTACGTGCGCGAGGGGTCAGCGTGGTGGCGCCTTGCGCAGTTCGGGGCGTTGAGACGAGCGCTGGAGCGGTGAGCGGCGTTGTGACGGAATGGGGTGAAATCAAGTGTAAAGGCGTCGTGATTGCAGGTGGCGCCTGGTCGCGGCTGCTATGCCGCAGCCTGGGCGTTGAGCTTCCTCAGCTTCTGGCCAAAGGCTCGGTTCTACGGACCACCGCCGTCAAGGACGGTCCGGCAATAGGGGCGAGCAACAAGCACTTCGCGTTCCGGAAAAGAGCCGACGGCGGGTACACGATCGCGAGCGGTTTCCGGACGTATGCCGACCTTACCCCGGACGCATTTCGCTTGTTCTTCAAGTACATAGAAGCATTGAAAAGTCAGGGCTCGGCCTTGCGCCTGAGTGTGGGTTCGCGATTCTTCTCGGAACTCATGCGCCCCAGCCACTGGCCGTTGGACAAGAAATCGCCCTTCGAAGATGTGCGCGAGCTGGATCCGTCTCCGGTCTTGCAAAGTACGGAATACGCGCTGCGCGGATTTCTCGAGGCATTTCCGCAGCTTCGCGGCATCCAGGTTGCGCAACGCTGGGCCGGGTACATGGACGTTACCCCCGATGCCATTCCGGTCATATCCGGCGTCGCCTCGCATCCCGGCTTGTACGTGTCGACCGGTTATTCGGGGCACGGGTTCGGGATCGCGCCGGCGGCCGGCCGATTGATGGCTGACATCGTCTGCAACGACGACCCAATCGTCGACGCCAGAGACTTTCGTCTGGAGAGATTCAGTGATGGGTCTCCCACTATCGTGGACGCGGGATTCTAACGGCGGGCCGTCATCGACGGGTACCGCAATTCGACAGCATTCTTTTTGACCAGGAATTCACTATGAAGAAAAATCAATTTCTCCATGCCCTTCGCTTTGCGAACGGTACCGCGGCGTTCGGCGAAGACTGGGGAGGCGCCCCCGTCCTTGGTGATCCCAAAGCATTCGTTGTCAACCGATACGAGTCTCAGGACAAACAGTACCAAGTCGGTACCTGGGAGTCGTCGGTGGGCACATGGGCGCTCGACTACAGCGATTGGGAATATTGCTTTGTCCTTGAAGGACGTTTTTATATCCAGCCCGAGGGCGGCGAGCGCGTGGAGTTTAGCGCGGGAGACACCTTCGTGCTCGAGCCCGGATTTAAAGGGACGCTAGAAGTCGTGGAGCGTACACGGAAGTGGTACGTGTTCCACAACCGTTAATCCGGAACCCCTTGCGACGCGCCCACCAAGGTTAATTGAATAGTTCGAGCGGCAGAGCCGGCATCGCTTTGCGAAGCGTCGGCTCGACTTCATTGCGCAGTGTCCGGATGGCACAGTCGGCGAGTAATTTTGCGATGTCGTCCCATTCCCCGTTGCGCCTCAGCAGGAAAAAATGGCGCTTTGCCAGAGGACTTTCGGGTAATGGCGCCAGCGCAACGTTGGGCAGGTGGTGGCGCGCCTGAAGCAAACAGAGTGGCGTTGTCAACGCGCAGCCGCGGCCGGAGGCAACCAGACTAAGCAATGGGTCCGTCGCGTCGAACTCATACATGGGGGGGGCGTCAATTCCGATATGGCGGATGAATCGTTCCGCTTGCTGCGCAGTCATTTGACGCCGGGAGTAACGAATCAAAGGAATGCTGCGCGCAACTTCGACAAATGGCGCACCCGCATGTGACAGCGGAACGACGGCGATGAATCTCTCGGAGAAAAGCAGTTGCTGAGTGACACGTTCGGGGTCGACTGTCGACTCGGTACAAATGGCGAGATCCAGCTCGCGATTTACCAACTGCTCACTGACCATCGGCGTCAGGCCGGACCACATTCGAAGATTCTCTGCCGTACCCACCAGTTGTTCTACCAGGGCCGGCCCGATCGTTGCGGCGAACGAGTCGACACAGCCTATGCGCAACAGCGACAAGCTCGTTTTGGTGGCCGCGCGAACACTGAGGGCAACGTCCCGGGCATGAGCGAGCAATGGACGCGCCCTGTCGAGCAGAACGCGGCCAGCGGCGTTAGGTCTCAACGGCCGCATCTGCCGGTCGAATAAAACATCGCCATGCTCGCGCTCAAGTACCTTGATACATTGACTAATCGCACTCTGCGATATGCCGAGTACACGAGCGGCTTCAGTCATCGAGGCGGTTTCGCAGACGGTGACAAACACCTGCAATGCGCGAAGGTCGATCGGCGGTGCGATGGAATTCATGAAGGCGCATCTCCAATCAAACAAAAAACGCCATGTAGGGGAAGCACAAAGCTCATTGCGGCCTAAGCGCGCAGCAAGAATCTTCAGCGTACTTGCTGCGGCATTATAGCGTTGGCGGGAAACGATCCTTGATCGTTGCGACGTCGCCCCGATTCCAATGGCACCTGGCCTTGGCATCCGGGGGCCGCGGCGTTGAAAACCCGGCTTCGCGCCAGCTAACCGGGCTTGCCTGCCAAGATGGCGACGATCGATCGGAAGGGTCAGCGACAATACCGGCCGTTTCAGGCATCGTCAAACACCGGATTTACGTGTCCAGATGTTTGCGCATCAGGTCTTCGAACCAATCCAGAAAGACGGTCAATCGCCGCGAACGCTGGCGGCGGTGCGGGTACAGCAGCGAGATGGGCATCGGCGCTGCACGGTACGCCGGCATCACCTCGACCAGTTCGCCGGCATCGAGCAGGTACTGCACGTCGAAGCGGGGGATCTGGATGAGTCCCAGGCCGGCGCGGCAACACGCGATATATCCCTCGGCGTTGTTCGTCACGACCTGGCTGGGCACATCGAGCAAGCGCTCGACACCATCGACGCCCAATGACGCCCAAGGCAACGCTTGCCCCGTCGTGGGCGAAGCGTAACCCACCATCCAATGCCCCGACAGCAGATCGTCCGGTCGCTCAGGTGTCCCCTGTTCCTTGAGATAGTCGGGACTCGCGCAGTTGATCAATGTGATCGCCCCCAGCGAGCGCACGACCAGACTGCTGTCCTGCAACGTGCCGACACGTACCGCGCAATCCACGCCCTCCTGTACGAGATCGACCGTGCGGTCGCTTGATCGCAATATCAGGCGTAGCCGTGGATGGCGGCGTAGCAGCGCCGGCAGCGCCGGTACGATCAGCCGGCGTGCGATGCGGCTGGGTACATCGATCTGAAGCTGGCCGGACGCTTGACGCTGACTGGCATGGAACAGCAGGTCGATCTCTTCCACGTCCGCCAGCAGCGCACGTACGCGATCGAGCAGCAGCGCCCCGTCGCCGGTCAGTCGCACCTGACGCGTGGTTCGGTGCAGCAAACGCGTGCCGACCTGAGCCTCCAACTGCTGAATGGCCGCTGACACGGACGCGCGAGGCACGTCCAGCGCGTGTGCGGCCTTGATGAAGCTTCCCATCTCCGCGACCTGCGCGAAGATTCGGTACTGGTCGAATCTGTCCATGGGCGTCTTTTGCACCGCGCCTGTCGGGCGACCGGCACTCTCCTTCGGCTTGATCCAGAGAAGCCGTCATTGTCGCCCATGACGAAGAGCCGCCAATACGTTTTACTTGGTCGTGTATCCGCCGTTGATCAAGATGGTCTGGCCAGTAATCCACCAGCCGTCGCTGACAAGATGACGGATAAACGGCACGACGTCCTCGATGTCGGTAAGACCTGTTTTGCTGAACGGCGACAACGCAGCCGCCGTCTTGTGATACGCCACCGCATCGGCCCCTTCTGCGGGGTAGAAGAACGGCGTATCCATGGGACCCGGCCCGACCGCCGTGACTGAAATGCCACGTGCGCCAAACTCCTTGGCTGCCGCGCGGGTGAAGTGCTCCACCGGCGCCTTGGTGCCGGCGTACGACGCGTAGAACGGCGTGAACGCGCCCAGCAGCGACGTCACCAGGGTGAGCACCTTGCCGTTATCGTTGACGTGCCTGCCGGCCTCGCGCAGAAAGAAAAAGGCGGTCTTCGAATTGACTGCGCTCATTTCGTCGTATTCAGCTTCGCTGATCTCGACGAAAGGCTTTTTCAGTACTTTGCCCACGGTGTTGATCGCGATATCCGGGCGCCCGATGGCGTCGATCGTATCGGCGAAGAGCTTTTCGACGGCCCCTGCGGTACTCAGATCAGCTTGAAAGGCCACCGCTTTGGCCCCCAAAGCTTCGATGGCGGCCACGGTGGCATCGGCGTGCGCCTTACTCGGGGCACTGTTGTAATGGATGGCAATGGCCTTGGCACCCTGCTGCGCCAAATCGCGAGCGATCAACCCGCCCAGGTTTTTGGCGCCGCCCGCGATCAGAACGGTCTTGCCCTTGATGGAATGGTCTGCCACGGAAATCTCCCTGCCTGAACGATGGAGCTTCCAATGTAGACGCGCCACGCTGTCGCATAAATACCCGGAATCTGGATAGAGAATCCAGGAAATCGTGCTAATCGATTCCCCCGCCCTGCCTTAGCCGTGCGATGACTCCCTCGGACTGCGCTGCGACGCTGAACATCGCGCGAAGGCTCTCGACGTGCAGGACATCAAGACCAAGATTGCGACAACGGTCGTTGGCTGAACGGTATGCGCATCTGGCGCGCTAGCCGGCCTCGTGCTGACTCATTCACGCGGCGCAATGGCCGTGGGCACATCGGAGGTAATGCCGCAGCCAGCCGGCCCTGCCAACCCCAAGCTACGAAGTTCGTCTTGAATATGATCGATCAGCACCATCAGCAGCCGGCGCTGCCGCTGTGAACGAGCAAATTGGGCTCGAAACCAGAACTCGGGTAACGCGAAGTTCTCCAGTACTTGAACGAGCGTCCCGCTGTCGATCGCCTCCTGAGCGACATAGTTCGGCAGGATACCGATGCCCAGGCCGTCGACCACCGCCTGGTACATCACCTTGATGTCGTTGGTCTGAAACGTACTGTTGACGTGCACGTCCACTTGCCCGCGAATGCCCTTGAGCGTCCACGTGACGCCGGGACTCAGATATGAGTATTGCAGGCAGCGATGATTCGCGAGGTCCTCGGCCTGTAACGGTGTGCCCTTCTGCGCCAGGTATGAGGGCGATGCGAAGAGCATTCGCTGAATCGGGAAAAGGGCGATTTCCTCGATTTGATCATAGGATGGCGGCAACCCGGTGATCACGAGATCGAACCCCTCGGTGACCGGATTGACTGGCCGGTCGATCAGCAGCAACTCCAGAATCACTTTGGGATGCTGGACCAGGAAGCGGTTGATGATCTTCGAAAAGTGCAGGTAGGTCAGTGCCGAAGGCGCCTTCACACGCAGCCGGCCGGACAACTCGGCAACGTCGTTAGAGATGTCTCCCATCATGCGATCGTGAGCCTGGACGAGGTCGCGCGCGTGGGATAGCACGGCCTTGCCGGTCGCTGTCAACTCGACTCGCCGCGTGGTGCGCACGAACAGTTGCCGGCCGATCTGCGCCTCGAGTTGACTCACGCGCTTGGTGATCACCGACGGCACCACCTGAAGGTGCTTTGCCGCCGCCGAGAAGCCTCCCGTCTCGGCCACTACCAGGAACGCACGAGCCTGGTCGATCGCATCCATTGTCATCCTCGCAGACCCGGCCGTCAGGTCGGGCATTATCCGGTCGCCGAATCGAGCGACCGAAGGGCCGCTAGCCGCCTGGCGGCCAGACGTCAGACGATGGCGTTCTGTTCGAGCAGCGCGTGACGCAGCGCAGCACTCGACACCAGCTTGCTTCCGGCCACGCTCAGCGCCGCCGATACCCCCGCCGCATGCCCGGTGGCGAACGCCGTGCCCATCACCCGGATCGAGCCGTACGCTTGACGATCGCTACCGATCGCGCGGCCGGCCAGTCGCAGATTGGTCACACCCTTCGGCAGCAGCGCCTGATGCGGAATATCGAAAAAGCCTTCGCCGCCAATGGGTGAATACTTGATCTTCCCTGGACTGGCATGCACTTCCATCGGCCAGCACCCTCGTCCAATGCCGTCTGGCGAGCGCAACCCCTCAACGGCATCCGTCACGCTGACATCGCGCACGGATTTCGGATGACGCGTCTCGCGAATGCCCAGTTGCGGTCCGGTCGTCACGATATACGCCCGCTCGAAGCCTGGCTGCTGGCGCAGCACGTCGAGATACGACCAGGCCAGCTCGCGCGCGGCAGTTTCGGCACGCCCCACGTCGTCGCCCGACAGGCCGCCAGTCTGCAAATCGACGGCCATCCACAATACGTCGCCCGATAACGGCAGGTCAAGCATGATGCCGCCATCGGCACGCGGAATCGGATATGGGGCCGCGCGATTGTACTGCTCGATGCTCTGGCGAAGCAGCGCACGATCGATCCGGGTGGCTTTTGCCACGCCACCGATGCGCACCGGCAAGGTCGCAGGTTGCAGTGGCGCGTCGCCGGCTGCGCCGGTCTGCAGGTCGACGCCGGAGAAAGCCGACAGGCTTGCCTCACCGCTGGCGTCAACGAAGGCACCTGCCTCGATCTCATGCATTCCTTCGTGATCGGCCACGACCACCGACGCAATAGTGTCACCGGCACGCTTAACATCCACCAGACGGCTATGCAGCTTGAGCTCGACCGCGGCAGACAGCAGCAGGCGGTCGAAAGCGAACTTGGTCGCTTCCGCGTCCAGCGAGATGATCCAGTTTCCGGTCCTGGTGAACACCGGGGTCGTGTCGATGCCCAGGCTGCGCATTTCGCGCAACACGTCCTCGCCGACGCCGGCCACCTGCTGCACCGGCGCCTGCCCCTGCCCATAGAAGCCGCAGTACGCGAGCACCTGTGCGTTGGTCGCCGCACCACCGAGAAAACCGTAGCGCTCGACCAGCGCAGTGCGAGCACCGGTACGTGCCGCGCCCACTGCCGCCGCCGCGCCGGCAGCCCCTCCGCCGACGACCACCACGTCGTACTGAGTTTTCGTCATCGCCGCCATCATTTGCCTTGTTCCGCGCTAATGTCGGCGGCGTCCGAAGTCATCACGTTCATGAACGCCCCCATCAGCGGCATTTGCGCGTGCGCCATCTCCGCGCCCGTCTGTATCTTGCAGCCACGTTGCACCGCCAGCGCTAGCCACTGGGTCAGTTCTGGCGAAGTCACCACATCGGCGACCAACGCGCCCGGTGCATTTGCCTCGATGACCCACGCGGGCAGCGGCAGCGACATATCGTCAGCCATCCCCGCAGGCGTGGCGTTCACGAGCAGATCGGCGTGCACGTCGACAAGTGCCTTCGGCGGCCCCCCTGTGCCGACGTCGACCCACGGGAAGTCATCCAACAGCCGTGCCGCGAGCGATTCGGCGCGAGCGTCGTCACGATCCAGCACGATCAAGCGGGCGATACCCGCCTCGCACAGGGCGTGAGCAATGGCGCTGCCAGCGCCTCCGGCGCCGGCGATCATCGCAGTGCGCCCCCGCGCTGCGAAACCATGGCGCTGCGCAGCACGCAGGAAACCCAGTCCGTCGGTCATATCGCCGACCAGCCGACCGTCCGGCTCACGCCGAACGACATTGATCGCGCCCAGTGCTGCCGCGCGATCACTCAGACAATCGACACGCCCGGCGAGCTGCTGCTTGTAGGGCACGGTCACGACGCAACCGGCAAGGTTCTCCCAGCCGCGCAGCAACGCAACAAAACCGTCCAGCGCGGCGGGTAGCACGTTCATGGGAATCATGGCGATGTCGGCACCGACACATGCGAAATGCGCATTGAAGTTCGCGGGCGACTTCACTTGCGCCACCGGCGATCCGACGATTGCCACCAATCTAGTATGTCCAGTGATCAAACCAACCTCTTGCATGAGCTAAAAGGAAAAACCTGTCGCCGCGTTGCCGGGCAACGTCAGAACGAATGCCGGATGCCTATACGCGTGGCCAGTTGCGTCTGGGTGCTTGACGCACTCAGGGTCGCAATATTGGCGACGGCTTCCCCGCCCAGCGAGCTTTCGCCCGAGGCGTGCTGCCAGGCCACAATCGCGTACAGGTAGGTGAGTTTGGAGAGGTTGTACTGAGCGCCAAAGTTCACCTGGCTGTAATGCGCCTTCGGCGCCTTGGTGTAGTCGTAGCCGACACCGGCATCAACTGATGGCGAGAACTGGTAGGTGTAGCTGACCTCGACGTTCGAGAACTGCGCACTGCCCCTGTTCGGCGTGGAAGCGGTATGCACCATGTCGTCGAAGAGCGTGAGCGAATACTGGGCGCCAACGGTCGAAGCGCCGAACGAATACAGCCCCCCCACTGACGTCACCTGCAGACGGTTGGCCGAGATATAGCCGCTGAAGATGGGGTTCGTGATCGGATTGGCATAGCCGGCGCCTGCCACCGGCGCCGCACCGCCGTACAACGACACGGCCGGATTGCGCAGATTCAGATATGTCGCCCCAAACCTGAGGTTGCTGCCGGCATAGCCGGCGCCGAATTCATAGGCGCTGTTACGCGATCCGTCACCGGCCACGCCCCCGAGACTGACCATTGTCGCCGCCGAGAAGCCTCCGAAGCTGGGGGTCACGTACTTGATGTCATTATCGAGTTCGTAAGTGCCCCACAGGTTGTCGACGTCGCCCGCGTGCGTGGCTAGCGCACCGGCAAAGCGCAATGCGCCGGTCAGGCCCTGCGCATAGTCGATGGCCAGGTCGTACTGCCGGCCGACCGTCACCGTACCAAACGGGCCGGTGATGCCGACGTCGGCATAGCGTCCGAATTCGCGATTGCCGAGGTAAGTCCCGCTGATCGAACTGATCGCCCCTTCGAGATTGAAGATCGCCGCGTAGCCGTCGCCAAGATCTTCGCGCCCCTTGAGGCCCCACTTGCTGGCGCCCCGCGACCCACTGTTCTCTTGCCAACTCGCCGCACCGCTCTGGTTGTTCGTGTACGTGATGCCGGTATCGAGCGTGCCGTAAAGGGTAACCGCGCTTTGCGCAAGCACCGGCAGACTGGCACAGGCGAGCAGGGACGCAACGACGAATCGCTTTTGCATAGAAGTCTCCTTAATGTTGTAGTTTTGGGTACTGCGTGTTTCCACTGTCAACGGGCAGCGATGCCCGAATCGTTCGACGGCGCAGGCGCGCTCGCCTCGGCGTGCGTGACGGGCATCCGCAGGCCGGCGACGCAGATGGCTGCGACCAGCGCGGGGATCGACACCACCGTGAAGATCGTGCCGATGCTCCAGCCGCCGCCTAGCAGCAAGCCGCCCAGCAGCGAGCCCGCGATCGATCCCAGGCGACCAATGCCGGACGCCCATGCCACCCCTGTCGCGCGCATGGTGGTCGGATAGCACAACGTCGCCAGGCCATTGACACCGACCTGCGAGCCGCTGATGCAGAAGCCCCCGAGAAAGATTGCCAACGCGAGCACGACCGGCAAATCGACCAGGTGACTGATCGAGAAGATCACCGCGGCGGCGACGGTGTAAGCGCATGCCAGCACGACCTGCGGCATGGCGCGGTCCATCACGCGACCGAGCACCACGGCACCGCACGTGCCGCCGATCGACCACGTCGCCATCAGCAGCGACGCCGCACGTACCGAACCGCCGGCATTGGCGACGATCGTCGGCAACCAGCTGGAAAACAGATACAGGACAAGCAGCCCCGCGAAGAAGGTGATCCACAGCAGCACGGTGGCTTTCAGATGTGCGGCCGTGAGCAGGTCGCGCACGGGAGAGCGGCGTGTGACGACTTCCGCGGCAAACAATTGCGAAGCGTCTACCGTCGAGCCAGACGACATGCGCGCGACCATCTTCTGTAGTTGCGCCTTGCGCGCGTTCCCACGCAATCCCACGAAGCGGATCGATTCCGGCAACAGGACGTATAGCAACGGCCACAGCACCAGCGGCGTAACGCCGCCGAACACCAGCATTGCCCGCCAACCGGCATGGCCGATCAAGAACGACGCCACCAAACCGCCGAAGGCCGAACCCAACGACAAGCCGCAGAACATCATCGTGACCAGCGAGAGCCGACGCTTCCTGGGAGAAAACTCGGCGGTCAGGGTCACGGCATTGGGCGCTGCCCCGCCCAGCCCGATGCCGCTGAGCAGGCGCAGCACCGTCAGGTCCGTCACGTCATGGGCCGACAGCGTCAGCAGGGTCGCGACGCCGAACACGAACACCGAGCACAGAATGACCGGCCGACGGCCGAAGCGATCCGCCATGGGTCCGAAGAGCAACGCCCCCAGGGTCAGGCCGATCAGGCCCGAAACGAAGATCGGCGACAGTTGCGCGGCCGTGAGATGCCACTCATGCCGGACCGACGGCGCGACATAGGCCGCCAGCCCCAAGTCGATGCCGTCGATGGCGACGATGAGAAAACACAGGAAGATAGTACGGATCTGAAAGCCTGAGAGCGGTACCGAATCGATGAAGTCCTGAATCTCCATGGGGCGGGGTGCCGTCATGGTGTCTCCTTTAATTATTTGTTGTACGCCTGGCGACGCTTGTTCGATGCTGGAGTGTAGCCACGACGATATCGGCAGAGAACGCATCGCCGGAGAAAACGACGATTTGCGATTCGCGAATGATGACTGTGCGTTTCAATAGACAACCCGGCGCTTACGCGCGCAGTGCCGAGCCCACGTGAACCATGACGCGTGTGTCATGGTGTCGTTGGTCATGAAGTCAAACGTTCAGTCTGGGGGGCGAGGTCGTTACCCAGCAGCGGATCGCCGAACCAGCAATCCACCAGTTGGCGAAACTTCAGCTCGAAGGTCATCGTCAGCGGGGTGCTGACGGCATCGCGCCGTCGCGAAATCACGAGTGGCGCCGCCATCGGCGGTGCAATTGGCAGCGTATGCAGACCACGCATGCCAGCCGACCTGGCGGTCAGGCCATCAACAATTGCCACCGCCGATTGTTGCTCGATCACACTGCACGCTGTCGCGCCGTTTCGCACGAGCACTGTCGGATCCGGTTCGAGCCCGCCAAGCCCGAACCAGCGCCGCACCGCCATGTCGCCGTACGAGCCCGGCAAATAGGAAACCAAGGCATGTCCTGCGAGATCCTTGGGGCCAACCCACAGCTTCTCGCTGAGTGCCGGCAGGTTTCTGAACACCGCAACCAATGGCACGTCGCCCATCGGATATACGCCGAAATCGTCATCCGGGAGGCCAAACAAGGTCACCGCGAGATCTGCCCGCCCTTGCTCAACGTAGGTGGCGAGCATTTCCTTTGGCAGACACTCGAACGTCAGTTGCGCCGCGGGAAATCGACGGCAAATGTCGGCGATAACGATGGGAATCAGTTCGATACCGGATTCCCGCGTCGAGACGATGCGCAATCGGCCTGCGGTCGTGCCACGAAGCGATTCTGCAAACGCGTTCAGGGAGTTGACCCATTGGCTGATCGGCTTGGCGTGTTCGTGAAGCGACAGTGCTGCCTGCGTCGGCCGAATGCCGCGGGGAGTGCGATGAAACAGACTGATACCGAGCCGGTATTCCAACAACGATATCGTTTTACTGACATTCGGGGTCGAAACGTGCAATTGCTGAGCAGCCGCCGTAAATCCACCATGGCGCATGACTGCATCAAATATCTCGATCTGCCGCATATTGATCTGCATGTTGGCCCTCATATCGAAGCATGTTGAGAATGCTGTCGGCGTCGCGTTGTTTTCTGTGAGTTTCGTTTTCACAACAGCGACATCGGGACTTCGCGGCACCAACTCTAATCCAAGAAATGAGCGCAAAAAACGTGCAACCGGGAAATCGATTTTTTCTCCGGCGAGAATAATTTCGGAATATTACAGATCGACATTCCCCGGACGATGCTTCCCCTCGGGAGAGGGACTGTTCGTCCGGAAGCGGGAGAAATGATGGCTTCCGGCGCGGGACGGCGCACCGCACCGGGCCGTTCTGCACGGGCGGCGCAGAGCCCGGCGCCCGTGTTAGCCGGCGAACGCCTTTTCCACTACGTAATGACCCGGCGCGCTATTGTTACCCTCCTTGAAGCCCAGATCGTCGAGCAGATAACGGGTATCACGCAGCATCTCGGGACTGCCGCACAGCATCACGCGGTCGGCGTCCGGCGAGAAACTCGGCACGCCAAGGTCGCTGAAGAGCTTCCCGGTCTTGATCAGTTCCGTAATACGGCCCCGATTCTTGAAAGTCTCACGTGTCACACTAGGGAAGTACAGCAGCTTCTCCCTGACGACCTCGCCCAAATGCTCGTGTGCGGGCAAATGATCCGTGATGAATTCCCTGTAAGCCAATTCGTCGACGAAGCGGCACGTATGCGTAAGCACGATGCGCTCGTACCGGTCGTAGGTCTGCGGATCCTTGATGATCGAAATGAAGGGTGCGAGACCGGTGCCCGTGGAAATCAGCCACAAGGTCCTGGCGGGCAAAAGACTGTCGGCCACCAGCGTACCGACGGGCCTTTTGCCGATCAACACCTGGTCGCCGACCCTCAGATGCTTCAAGCGCGACGTCAGCGGACCGTCCTTCACCTTGATGCTGAGGAACTCCAGACAGGCTTCGTAATGCGCACTCACAAGACTGTAGGCGCGGATCAGCGGTTTTCCGTCGACTTCGAGGCCCACCATGGTGAACTGCCCGCTCTCGAAGCGGAATGCCGGATCGCGCGTACACGTAAAGCTGAATAATGTGCTTGTCCAGTGATGCACGCTCAGGACCGTTTGTGAGGTCAGATTGGACATGGGCGTTCGATCATCATGCGAGCGGTGGGGTAGATCATTGCGTGCCGCCGCTTATATCCACACGTTGCGCGGCCACGACTTCCTGTTCCAACTGACATGCGCCGACATGGATCGCCTGGTAAATGGCTTCGACCATGCCTGCGTCAATCCCGTGGCTTGTCGCGGCAGCACGGAGCCTTGCCTTGATCTGCTGGAATCTGGCATCCGCCAGGACTGGCGCGCGAAGTCTGGCCTTCACTTTCGCCACTTCCCGTACATGCACGAACCGTTCTGCCAGCAATGCGATGATCCTGTCGTCGAGCACATCGATTGCATCTCGCAGAGGTTTAAGTTCGACATCCAGTCCGTGGTTCGATTGAGTGGTCATGTAGTAACTTCCATCCTTTGTAAATCGGCTTTCCCGTTTTCCAGTAAATCCCGGCCCTGATCGACGAGTGCATCGGAAACAAAGCCCCTGCCGCGGGACACGAGGTGGATCGTGGTTGCAGAGGTCGAACGCCGCGCGTTCAGGTACGTTCCAAAGGTCGTCGGAGCATCTTACGGTGCACCTCGCTCGCGACACACGATCTGAAGTGGAAAATCACTTTTCCTGAAACGCGAATAGTGGTGGGACGGGCACTATCCCGCGCCTTTCGCCGCGAGCGTTGGCTTCGAGTACAGCACCTGTCGAGAAAGCGCCGTGCGCGCAACCGAGGCCGCCCACGAGATCAGGCGAAGCTCGCGTCGTAATGAAGATGAACTCTCTCGACCAGATCGGAACGTCCTATGGCCGCCTGCGGCCAGCCCCCCGAGGCTACGTCGTGACACGCAAACGCGCACGCGAGACTGATCTCCAGCAAGGGATTGACGCCATCGGTGCGCTTCCAGACAGTTGTCAGCGCGTCGGCCCACGCCAAGGTTCCGGCTTCGGGGTCTGATCCGAATGCAAAATCGAAGAGGCCTGACGTATTGATTTCCTTCAAATTCCGGCCCCCCATCGCGCTTTCGGCAGGACCGCTGTTTCGGGAATCAACAGTCACCGCCTCCCATTCAATGGCGCGCGTTGCGGCGGCTCGGCGCGCAACCGCGTCATTGACGAGTGCTGCGCCAACGATACAGTTGACCAGTGCTACCCCCGGAAATCGGACCTTGTGTCCGCACCAGTAGCCGGTGCCGGCGGCATCGCCGACGGCAAACAGGTTGCGCATGCCCGCGACCGTGAAGCCGTCATGTGTCTCGATCCCCATGTGGCTGTAGTGATGCGACACACGACCCAGCTTCTCTGTCTGATCAGGGAACACAATCCGCACCACCCCGCCATGCCGGATAAATCGCTTCGATATCTCGGCAAACTGATAGTGCGCCTGATGTTGTGCCAGCAGATGTGTGGTTTCCTCGTCGAGGACATCGAAGTGTCCGCTCGCACTGCGAAGATAAATCGTGGCTTGATCGAGCACGTCGGTCTCGAAGCATCCGACGCGTGCAGCACCGGTGCGATCGCAGTTTCCCAGGATGTGGAACATCGTGAGGTCAAGGTCCGTGAGCGAAAGGCCGGCCTCCCAAGCAAGTTCATGCGGACTGTGCCGGATCTCGACGTTCGTCGATTGAAACAGGGCGCCCCCCGGATTCCCCCCGGCCAGGACATAGGTATCGGCACGCAGCAGGTTTCGCCCAATGGAACCATCCGGCTGTTTCGTCTGCACCGTGACATGCTCGATGATATCTGCCTGGCGGGACAGTCGCGTCACGGTCCCTTGCACCGTGCGTACGCCGAGTCCCTTCGCAAGCTCGGAAAGCCATTGCATCAACGCGAATCCGCGGGCGTTCCCCCATTCATTCGGCCGTCCCAGCTGCGGCCCGAACCACGTGGGTTCGTCATCGAAGTCGAGCGGCGGCAGGTCAATGCCATGATCGGCAGGGTTAAGCGACAGCCATCGTGACAGTTCTGAGACAGACAATCGGGCGAAGCGCTTCATGGCATCTGTCACGACACCGCCGTTTCGGTCTGCAAACAATTTCTCGAGTTGCTCTACCCGATCACCCGTCTGATGGGCAACGCGATTCCGAAACCGTTGGCCAGCCACTCGCGTATTGCTCGGCCTGGCATCGGTGACCAGAACAACCTCCTCGTCCAGGTCTGACATCTTCAGATTGATGGATAGCGCTATCCCAGCCAAACCGCCGCCAATAATGCATACCGACATGTCGACCTCTCCTGAAGCGTGGATTTTCAGTGCATTCCGGCGCGAAACACGAACCGTCGAACGCAATGCGTGCAGGGCGGAGTATCGAGGGGAGAATCACGGTCGGCAACCAGTTAACCGATAGTCAACGGCAAAGCAAATATGTTCGCTTGATAGACAACATCGGATAGCTAAACTTCTTCCCATTGCCAATCCGGTTTTTTCATTCCCCGACACACTCACTTTCCGGAGAAAGTCAATGACGCACGTGGTCACGGAGGCATGTATCAAATGCCGTTATGCGGACTGTGTGGCAGCTTGCCCGGTCGAGTGTTTTCATGAAGGTCCGAACTTCATGTGTATCGATCCCCGATCCTGCATCGACTGCGGCGTATGTGTCAGCGTGTGCCCCGTCGACGCAATCCGGCAGGCCGACAGCCTGGCCGAACACGAGAGAGTTTTCCTAACGATCAATGCTGAATTGGCGCAATCCTGGCCGGTCGCCTCACACCCCATCGAGGCGCTACCCGAGGCCTCCGCCTGGCGAGCCAGCACCGGCAAGCTGCCATTTCTTGAGCGCTGACCGAACATCGTGCCGCAACGATGTCGAGACGCAAGCGTGGCTCGTACCAGAGTATTTGTGTGTCACAACACTTCGCAACCCGTGCATCGAGAAGACGAAGCCAGTCGCCCAACTCCTGAGAGAAATCGATCATGACGCAACAGCACGATCCTTACAACGCATTGCCCGCGCGTGGATATGCCGTGTTTAATGGCGTTCGCAATCGGGCCGAATATCTGAACCTTATTCAACGTCTTGGCCGCCCTACCCCTCAATACGACGGGAACATCATGTTCGACGTTGCCAGGGACGACTCAAGAATGCAGACGTATTACTCCAAAGGATCGGCCTCCATAGGGCCGCATACCGACGGGCACGATCTGGAGGCGCCGCCGAAATACCTATTCCTTTACTGTATCCGGGCGTCCCAGAATAATGACGGCGCTACTGAAGTGTCCGATTTTCGTCAGATTCATGACAACGTCGATACCGACGTCCGTCAGTTGCTGGAGACTCGCCCCTACGTGTTCAAGTCAAAGCCGAAACATCAGGAGGAGGCCACGCGCGAGGTCATGCCCATCCAATGCCCCATATACGACGCCGCACGTTCAATCTATAGATACAGCACCAACTACATCTCCCGGCAGAGCGACGACGCCCACACGAAAAAACTCGTCGCGGACATTGCGACCCGCCATGCGCAATCGAAAACATCCATCCTTCTGAAGCCTGGGGACGTTCTCGTCGTAGCCAATCACCATATGTTGCACTCGCGGACCGAATTCTCCGACCCCAATCGCCTCTTGGTTCGTGCGTGGGCGTCGGTGGATTGAGCGATCTTGGGGCAGGGTCAATCGCCTGCGGAATTTCCTCGAATGAGCCTTTTCCTGACGCGGCACAACCTCACACCCGCGCTTGATCTCAACGGTATTGGCGTTACCGCACGCCACCACGAGCGATTGGACCGGGCATTCTGTTCGGAATCCCGGGCCATTCCAGGGGTAACTTAGCCGACAGTTCTACTAAAAATCGCCCGCACTTATATTGAAGGTATGTCTTTTCGGCTGTACGAGACTTCGACTATCCATTCGTAAACCTCGCATTCGGAAAGGCAGAACCGTGAATACATACGATGTCGTTGTCATCGGCGCTGGCGTGATCGGTAGCTCAGTGGCATTTCACCTCGCCAAGTTCGGCGCAAAAAACGTGCTCGTGCTCGATCGCGGCACCATTGGCGCCGGCACGACGTCTCAGTCCTCGGGAATTCTGCGCACGCATTACTCCGTCAAGGAGAACGTCGAGCTTGCGCGTCACTCCTGGCAAGTCTTCAACAACTTCGCCGAGTATCTCGGCGACGACGAAGCCTCGTGCGGCATGGTCAAGTGCGGCTACATGATCGTCGCGCCTGAAGGTGACAAGCTCGAACCGCTGCGCGCCTCACTCGACCAACAGCGCGAACAAGGCATCCCGCTGGAGACCCTGTCTCAGGCTCAGGCACGCGAACTGCTACCCATCGCACAGTTCGACGACGCCGCACTGATCGGCTACGAGCCGGAAGCCGGTTTTGCCGACGCCTATCTTGTGGCGACCAGCTTCGCCCGTGCAGCACGCCGCGGCGGCGTGACAATTCGCGAGAATGCCGAGGTCAATCGCGTGCTGATCGAGAACGGCAAGGTCGTTGGCGTTTCCACGTCGATCGGCGACTTCAAGACGTCGATGGTCATCAGCGCGCAGAACATCTGGACGCCGGAACTCGCCGGCTGGACCGGACGCGAACTGCCGGTGACACCGGAGCGCCACGCGGTGCTCGCGCTCGAATGCGACGTCGCCAAGTACACCTTCTCGATGCCGGTGTTCAAGGATCTGGCGTCGCCGGGCATGCTCTACTGCCGTAGCTACGGTGGCAGTCAGATGCTCGTGAGCGAGGGTGTCGTGGGCGAAAGCCTTGCCGCCGCTCAGGTCGAACAGGGCGACATCCCGATGGACTATGTCGTCGAAGTGGGCGCCCAGGTCGCAGAGCGTTTCCCGGCCTACGAAGCGTCGGGCATTGCGTCGTCGTGGACCGGCGTCTATGACGTCACGCCGGACTGGAATCCGGTACTGGGCAAACTCCCGGGAATCGAGGGACTTGTCGTCGGTTACGGCTTCTCGGGCCACGGCTTTAAGCTCTCGCCGACGGTTGGCCGCATCCTCGCGCAGGAAGCGCTCGGCATGCCGACCGACGTGTCGCTTGCGCCGTACTCGATCGAACGCTTCCACACCGGCAAGCTGCTGACCGGCAAGTACGGCCTCGGCGCGGTGTCCTGATCGGATAGCGCACGCCATGATCGCGTCGCACAACGTCATCGCGCTCGATCGGGTGAGCGCGGAACCCTGGAAGAATGGCGGGGGGGTGACCCGGACACTCGCCGCGCACGACGGCTTGCGTTGCCAGTGGCGGGTGAGCCTTGCCGAGATTACCCAGGATGGTCCCTATTCGCGTTTTGACGGTGTAGTCCGTCATTCGTTGATCGTCGCGGGTCGTGGCATCGTGCTTCGCAATGGCAGCGACACGGTCGTGCTCGCCCCCGGTGCGCCCGCGCAGTATGACGGCGAGCCGGTATGGGAAGCCTCGCTCGTCGACGGCGCTTGCCAGGCCTTGAATGTCATGGTCGATCGCACCCGTTGGCTGGCGCGCGTCGAGACATTGGCCCCCGAAACCCTTGCCGAGTTTGTGCCGCGCATCGGTAGCGTCCTGGTCGTGTTCTCCGGCGACGGCAAATGCGAGATTCGTCGCGCAGGCGAGCGTTGCATGATGCCTCCCCGTACGTTCGTAACGCTCGACGCCGATGCATCGCCCCTCACATGCACGGTGACGTCGAGCGCGCTTGAAGACGCCATGCCGTGTGCGGTGGTCGTGATCGAGCCATTAGCTTGAGCGGTGAAACGCCAGGCCACGCCGACGAACCGCAAAATCCCCATGAATTCGGAAACGGCGCTGTGGCGCCGTCCGTGGAAGACTTTGTAATGAGGAATCTCTGATGAAAATAATTACGGCAGTCAAGCGCGTGGTTGACTACAACGTCAAAGTCCGCGTGAAGTCCGACCAGAGCGGGGTCGATATCGGCAACGTGAAGATGTCGATGAATCCGTTTGACGAGATCGCCGTGGAAGCGGCCACGCGTCTGAAGGAAGCTAACGTGGCGACCGAAGTCGTCGCGGTGTCTTGCGGTACGGCGCAGAGCCAGGAGACGCTACGCACCGCGCTGGCGATCGGTGCTGATCGCGCGGTGCTGGTCGACACCGATGCTGAGCTGCAACCGCTCGCGGTCGCCAAGTTGCTCAAGGCCGTCGTCGAGAAAGAACAGCCGCAACTCGTGATTCTCGGCAAACAGGCCATTGATGACGATGCGGGGCAGACCGGGCAATTGCTCGCCGCCCTGCTCGATTGGCCACAGGCCACGTTCGCCAGCGATATCCAGATCGAAGGCGGCTGGGCGACGGTTACGCGTGAGGTCGACGGTGGTCTGGAAGTTATCTCGCTGAAGTTGCCGGCGATCATCACGACGGATTTACGTCTGAATGAGCCACGCTATGTGACGTTGCCCAACATCATGAAGGCAAAGAAGAAGCCGCTCGACGTGGTGACGGCTGACGCGCTGGGTGTCGATCCGTCGCCTCGACTGAAGACGTTGCGCGTTGAAGAACCGGCGGGGCGAAAAGCCGGGGTGATGGTGCCCGATGTGGCGACGTTGATCGATAAACTGCAGAACGAAGCGAAGGTGATCTGAATGACAACGCTGGTAATAGCTGAACACGACAACACGCAACTCAAGGGCGCGACGCTGCATACCGTCGGCGCTGCGCGCAAGATCGGCGGGCCGGTGCATGTACTCGTCGCGGGCTTGGACACACAGGCTGTGACCGACGCGGTGGCACGCATCGAGGGTGTCGAGAAGGTGCTGGTCGCCGATGCGCCGCAGCTCGCCGAAGGCTTGGCCGAAAACGTGGCCGCGCAGGTGATCGCATTGGCGAGGGGGTATTCGCACATCTTGTTTTCCGCCACGGCGGCAGGCAAGAATGTGGCGCCGCGTGTGGCCGCGAAGCTCGATGCTTCGCAGATTTCCGAGATCGTTGCGGTCGAGGCACCGGACACGTTCAAACGTCCTATTTATGCAGGCAATGCGATGGCGACAGTGCAGTCGTCCGACGCGGTGATCGTGGCGACGGTGCGAACGACGGCTTTCGATGCCGCTCGCCCGGAGGGGGGGACGGCCACGATCGAGACGGTGGTGGCAGTACCTGACGCGGGTACCTCGCGTTTTGTGAAGCGCGAGGTGGTAAAAAGCGACCGTCCGGAACTGACAGCGGCACGCGTTGTGGTGTCGGGGGGGCGTGGGCTGGGTAGTGCGGAGAACTTCGCGATACTTGATCCGCTGGCGGAAAAACTTGGTGCGGCGATTGGCGCGTCACGCGCTGCGGTGGATTCTGGGTTTGCGCCGAATGATTATCAGGTGGGTCAGACAGGCAAGATCGTCGCACCGGAGTTGTACATCGCCGTGGGCATTTCGGGCGCAATACAACATCTGGCGGGGATGAAAGACTCCAAGGTGATCGTGGCCGTGAACAAAGATGCCGACGCACCGATTTTCAGCGTGGCCGACTACGGGCTTGTCGGCGATCTGTTTGAGGTCGTGCCGGCGCTGACGCAGTCGGTGTGAGGTTCGTCGGGATGCGATGCCAACAAAAACGCCGAGGCTAGCGCGTCGGCGTTAATGAGATGGCCCCTCACCCTGTACGCGGTAACGCGGCAGGGTGTATTTCATTTGAAGAGGCCATCATGCGGAACGTGGCGCTCAAGGGAAGCACCCGGACACGACCGCTCACACTGCCTTGAGCGCATCCAACGCAGCCTGCATCATGCGTTCGACCACCGGACGCACGCCGTCCGCGAGGTCGGGACGATAGGCGAACGGTGAGCTTTCGTTCATATACGTCGACTGGCACATCTCCAGTTGAATCGCATGCACGCCCTGCTCCGGCCGGCCAAAGCTGCGCGTGATGTAGCCCCCCTTGAAGCGGCCATTGGCCACCCAGGTGTAAGGCTGCTCGCCCAACGTCGCGGTCACCGCATCGAGCACTCTCGCGTCGCAGCTCGCGCCGGAATTGGTCCCCAGGTTCAGGTCCGGCAACTTGCCCTCGAACAGGCGCGGCAGCACACTTGCAATCGAGTGCGCCTCCCACAGCAATACCGATCCAAATTCCGACTTCAGCCGCGCGATCTCTGCTTCCAGTTTTGCGTGATACGGCTGCCAATACGTCTGGAGTCGCATGGCTTGTTCGGCAGTGTCCGGTTCCGAGCCATTTCGGTAGAGCGACTCACCACGGAACGTCTCCATCGGGTACAGGCCAGTCGTCGTCTGGCCCGGATAAAGACTCTCCCCCGTCGACGGACGGTTCAGATCGACGACATAGCGCGAGTATTTCGCGCCGAGTACCGACGCGCCCATGCGTTGGGCGAAATCGTACAGACGGTCGAGGTGCCAATCGGTGTCGGCCACCTCCAGCGCGTGCGGCTGCAACTGCGCGGCGATCGCAGCAGGAATTTCAGTGCCGAGGTGAGGTATCGAAATCAGCAGCGGCACGGTGCCCTGCTGGAAGTGGAATACGGATTCAGACATGATTTCAGCCATCCGGTAAAGTTTGCGATCTACGTTGATAACAGTCGTTACGCCACGCTCAGTCAAGCGACGATACACGTGGCTCGGGAGACGATGGCGAGGTCGAGCCGTACCTGCCCGCCGCATCGTGTCTTGCGCAATGCGCCGGTCGTTTGATCTGACGCGTGATGTCGACCTTGAGCGCCCCCCTTGTACTTGAGCGTCTCGTCGAAGTGCAATGAGCCGAAGCCGCGCTCCGAGCTGAAGGTGCCATAAAGCCCAACCGCAATGTCACACCACATGGCCGCCTTGTAGGCATTGATCCACGCTGACTCCACATTGAAACCAAGGGAAACCCTGAAGCAATGGGCGATTCAGGGATTGGTGTGCGATGGCGTCAAGCGTAAGCCGCACAAAAAAAGAGGCGCCTTACTTAAGGCGCGCTTATGTTCTAGGTCGGGCTTCGGTTATATCAGTCGCTCGCCAGTCCGAACGAGAAC
This sequence comes from Pandoraea sp. SD6-2, assembly GCF_000389825.1. Taxonomy (NCBI): domain Bacteria; kingdom Pseudomonadati; phylum Pseudomonadota; class Betaproteobacteria; order Burkholderiales; family Burkholderiaceae; genus Pandoraea; species Pandoraea sp. SD6-2. The sequence continues at coordinate 24,538 of NZ_KB944454.1, forward strand.
ACATGGTCTGGGTTGAGCGAAAGCGCCTGCGCGATGTCCTTCGCCACCTGCTTCTCATAGGCGCGGCATAGCAAGTCGTGCATTTCATTCGGCATGTTGCCGAGTTCGTTCTCGCGGGAACTTAGATAGAACGTGCGCGACAACGGCTCGTACGGACGGCCGTGGCGCGAGAAGTCCGACAGCGGCACTACCCGGAGTTCGGGCACGAAATGGCGCGACTGCCAAATGCACAGCGGCGTGGTGATTGCAAAGCCAAGACCCGCTGCTACGAGACTCAGCATCGGGTCAGTGGCGTCGAACTCGCACGTCCGCTCGATGTTGTCGGTGTGGGCCATCAGATAGGCGTCGACATGCTGCCCGATCACCGAGCGTGCGCTGTAGCGAATGAAGCGCAGATGGCGGCTGAGTTCGGTCAGCGAGGTGAAACGATCGAGCGCTGCCTCCTTGGGCAGCACCACATAGTAGGGCTCGGAGAACAGTTTCTGTCGACGCACGCCGGGCGTGCTGCTCACCCCCGTCGTGGTGACGGCCATGTCGAGTTGGCGCGCGTCGAGCAAGGCGTCGAGCGTCGGCGTGATGCCGGACCAAAGCCTGATCTGCTGCGACGTTCCGGTGAGCGCCTTGATGATGATGGGCCCCACGGTGGCAGCGAATGAATCGACGGCACCAAGTCGCACGACGACCCGTTTGGCGCGCGTGACATTACGCACGCTCTCCACCATCTGGTCGGCACTTTGCAAGATGGCGGTCGCATGTTCGAAGAGGCGCTGCCCCGCAGCGTTAGGACGCGCCGGACGTGTTGAGCGGTCAAGCAACACCGTATCGAGCATCGACTCGATGGCCTTCACGCGCTGCGACACGCCTGCCTGCGAAATGCGCAGGCGCTTGGCGGCGTCGGAGATAGACCCGGCTTCGACAACGGCCACCCAACTTTCGAGCAACTCCCAGTCAGGGTACCGTCCACTGACCACATCATTCATAGCCGTATAAATTGCATGCGAGAGCGACGACTTTAGCATAGCGAGTCACATGCACGAGGAAGCGACTCAAATCGGGGGAGACGTCGCCGTCGCCACAATCTGCGCCAGTGCTTGATCGATATCCGCGTCGCCGGTCGGATGGGAATTCTGAATCTACGCGGATCGATTCGTTCGCCCGTCCGTGTGATTCTCAACCCGCCTTGAACACGGAATTGCCCCCCCCGACGACGTCGACCGACTGCTCTACGAGCTAAAACTCACCCCGAACCGGACTTTAATCTCGGCACATGCCGACGCTCCTAATAGTCGTGCGGCTCAATCACTTGCCACAAGATTTCTCGACGCTGCACGGGCGAACTCACATTTTTCCTCGAACGCCATTCAAGACCTGGATGTCGATCGCCTAGTCGGCGGCCAAGCGCTTGAGCCGCTGGTTCTCTTCCACCAACTGGCGCAATCACCGCGCCCACGAGACATCCATGCCGCCGTAACGGCTACGCCAGTTATAAACTGCGACCTCTGAAACGCCATGTTTCCGGTAGCAGTCCAATCTGCCCCTACACCCGAATTAGTACCGGCGGATTCGACCGGTCACTGCCCAAAACCTTTCTTCCGACTCAACCGCCATTTAAGCCGTCGGACGGACTAAGGATTCTCCGATGCGTTTCCGTCAACGCTATCCCTCAATGAATGCCCACACACTCTGCATCTGCTAGGTGCCAGGTCGATATAAGGAATCGGATATCCGCGTGGTAGCGAGTTGCAGAACGGGCAACGGTACAGACAACCAATTATTAGCAGCAGCAAGATCACAAAAACAGCGACGTAAACAACCACCAAGTACTCATACGACTTAGGCAACAATTTGAATAGCGGAAAACATAGAAATCCTATAAAAATAACAGCAATTATGGATAGTCTAATCACATTAAATCGCGAAGTTTTCCTATCTTCCGATGCCATTTTCTATAATTTTCTCTTATAGCTAAATTCAATAATAATCACTGTTTCTTCTACGCCTGATCGGCTCGGCTATTTCGGGCCAGTCGAGCTACGGTGGCCCGGCGTGCCGACCAACACACGCCAGGCCCGCAGCAGAACCCAGTTGATGCATTTTGCACCACACCGCAAATCCTTATTCCACAAGGCTTTGCCGATGTTTCACCGCCACCGGCCCCCTTCGGCTCAAAGCACGGCGCTACCACCCGCAACGCCAATGCTGACGTGGCTCTTAGGCTTTTTTGCACGCGAATTGGTACGTGCGTAATGTGTGTACTTATCTGAAGGGGAATCTCATGACTGAGCACGATCAACAACTGATCAATTCCATCGACCCGCCCGAAGACCGCCAATCCAACGAATTGCGCGAAACCACCGATGACTGGATTCGCCACGCGATGGACGGAATTCGGCTTATGCACCTCGATGAGGGCGCGCGGCGTGAGGTGGCAAAGCGGCTATTCTGACCAACTCGACCGTCGCGACCGACCGATCCAACGAACAGAAACGACAACGCCCGCAAGGTGGCGGGCGCCGCAGGTTAGGTGAGGACTTCCGAATCAACCAACGATACACGCTGACGCTCATGCCGATTACCCCCGCTGAACCCGGCGCTCGCTCATGCCACACCGGGATATATGACGCACCACGTCTCGGAGTAGCGGTTCGCTCCCCACTTTTTCCGCAATGCCTCGCGAGTAACCTCATCTTCCAGCAGAGATTCGCGCCGGCAGCTTCTTCAGCCGGGCGTTCTCTGCCTCCACCCCCCCTTCGGGCGCTTCACGTCCGACACACTCTACCACCGAACTTGCCTCGCCACAGGCCGTAGCTCGCCCCGGAGAAACCGTGCACAACTACTTGTGCCAGCCAACTTCTGTAGCAGCACCTGTCGAAACATCTATCGCAAATTCCCCTCCAAAAAACCGATCGGCACGGAGCCCCTTATCGGTTTGCCGAAGAGAAACAAACGAGTCTCGCCCCATTTTTGGGGGAGGGGCGGTGACCTGCCAAATCACCACACCACTATCATCGACGCAATATATGTTTGCGTTTAAATCTTCAGCCGAAATGTCCTTTTTTCCGGCAACGTCAACGAGAACGACTTGCGTTGATTGACCAATAGTGACGCTTGCAATGACCAGATCACTGGCGGTTATCAAAGATTTCACTTAAGGGGCCTCGTGTTGTAGAAGCTAGACCGTGGAATTTGCTCCAGCAACTGATACTGCATTCCGCTGTTGTTGTAGAGACCGAAGTTTGGCTGCGGTCCAATGATACCAACCTGCATCCTAGTTCCGACAGGAACAGTTACATCAGACATGTACGCTGGCGTGTCCTTAAGTCCGAGGTAATTCTGAATGGCTGCAGGATCGTTTCGAAGATGAGCAATCTCTTCCTGGCGAACAAGGAAGCCACCTGGAGCATTACCTTCTCCGGTATGCAAGCGCACGAAAGACAAATCGCCGGCAGTCGTAAATGTTCGAACACCTGGACCATCAGCGTACGGTGGATACCAACCCTCGGCCTTCGCCGCATCGCTAATAAATGGTGCGTTTGCATCCGCTGAGCGAATCGTCCGTAGATTTGAAATCTGCGGTCCGCTGTTTGTAACTTCACTACTACCATTGAGCCGCGAACCCAGTCTTGATGCACCGTCAGCTGCCGCCAAGTCGTCGACGGCTATGGTCGCGCGGCTACCGGAGGCTACGAGGCGAGCCGCTCCCCAGCTAGCAAGTGCTCCGCCAATCGCCTCAGGCTTGCCATCGACCACATCAGCAATACCCTGCAGCGCACCTAACCCAATGCGCTTAGCCTTCTCTCCCACCGTCAGATTGTCATCGGCCAACAACTTCCCAAGCTGCGACTTCGGCTCAAAATCCGACGATAGCCCGGCCCTCTCTGCATTGGCAAACGCCCCCAATCCATCCAGGGCAAGCGGGCCCATCTCTGACACTGCACTCCCAGCACCGCTGATCGCTCGGCCCACAAAACCGCCAATCGAATGGGGATCGGGGTTGTTCAAGCTCATTGGGTTATTTGGCCTGCGGCTAGCAAAGAGGCTTGCGCCAGATTGAAGGTCACTCACGTTTGCCAGTCGCCCAGGACCATACGCGTCGTTCAATCTGTCCTCGAAGGAGCGGCCTCCTATGACCACGTCGCCGTGCGAGAAGTCGATCTCGGCAGGTTTGAGGCGGTCGGCCGCCGCACTGATGCCAGCCTGGACGTCCGCTGCCCACGCTACGTAGCCCGCACCCGAAACGGCCACACCCGTGTTTGTATTCCCGCCCACTTTCAGGCCAAAGCCGCTCGACTCTGGACCGGCCAGACTATACAACTCGTCACGGCGCTGCTGCTCAGCCGCTTGGGCGCTTCGCTGCGAGCTATCGTTGCTCTCGGTCAGGCTGCTACCCAACGCATTGCCGGCAGCAAGAGGGGACGAAATGCAGACGAATCATGAACACAACACCTCCGACAGAATGATGCGCAGAGGCCCGCGCAGCCCGTGGAAGACACGCTACTTCATCGATACCGAGTTCACGGACTGGAAGGACAGCCAACTCATCAGCATTGCCATCGTGAGCGAGGATGGGCGCGAGTTCTATGGCGAGTGCTCGGACTTCGATCTGTCCGCCTGCAGCGAGTTCGTGCGGGTGACGGTGCTGCCGCAGCTCGGAGGCTTCCCTGGCCGCTCGATGCCGGCGTCGCAGCTCGCCGCTGAACTGCGGGCGTGGCTGTTGGCCGTGCCACTTCGGCCCAAGCCTGTGCTCTGCTATGACTCCGACTGCGACTACGCGCTCATCACCCACTTGCTCAGGGGACCGTTGCCACGCGGATGGAAGCACGAGAACGTGTTTCTGAAGGTCGATCCAGAACGCTTCGCGCAGTACATCGCCGTGCATGGTGGCGAGCATCACGCGCTGCACGATGCCCGCGCGAACGCCTTTGCTTTCAGGTAAGGCCATCCGGGGTCTCGGGGCGCAGCCCTGAGTGTCGGCGACGGGCGCGTAGCGACCTAGCAGACCAGGACCAGATGCATGTCGTGAGACATACATCTGGCATCCTGCCCTGTACCGTTCTCACACACATGCGGTAAATCTGCGGCGCATCTGCCGTAGCCTTGCGGCAGACCAGAAGCAGCCTGACGGTCTTTCATGCACGGCCTGTTGCCAGAGTTGGGAGCGATTGCGCGGGCTTCTTTGCCAGACCGGAGTCGGATCTGCTCGTAATACGCAGAATCCTTGATTTCATGCGGGTTTCCGGGCCTCGTGTATGACGCAAACGCCCACCGGAAACGCATCGATCGGCCGCAAAGCCAAGCCTGGCGCGGGTTTCAGGCTCCTCGAACGAGGTGCGTATGGTGTGTAGAGAGCTTAGGACCAGGATTTGCAGCAGAATCGGAGCGGGCTGAGGGCCTTTCCGACCCCGCCAACGCGGCTAAAGAGCGTATCCCATCCGGTTTGCAGGGCCAGCGATGTCCCATGACAGTCCCACAACTGTCCCATTACTGTTACCTTTAAGTTGCCTTTCAGTACCCCTCAGGCTCGGACTGTTCTGCTGATGTTTAGAACAAGTTCTGTTTCTGTTTAGTTTTTGTTCTCTTGCGCTGCCATGCTGCCACCTAAACCGATTCACCTGCTGTCGGACGACGAACTAGAAGGCCTCTTCGCCGAGATGTTCAACGACGATGGCGCAGCCGCCCGCGAGCATCTTGCCAACGGCAATCCGATCTATGTGTCAGCGCCGGACACACCCAAGGGCACAGTAGAGAAGCGTTTCCCGGACGGCACCCGGCAGTTCGTGCGCTTCGATCTCCAGGGCGAGCATGTCTCATTCAGCCAGACGCATAGCACCCCAGAAACGACAACGCCCGCACAAGGCGGGCGTTGGAGGAATTACTATTTACGATTCCCAACCTGGTTCTTTGCCCATACGTCAGAGTGTGCCCCCTCCAGCTCGGTCAGGACACACTTTCCTTGACCAGCCGTTGGTACTCCTGACGATTGTAGTCAACCATCGCAAGGAACCATTCCTCAAATCCTGAGAAGACGTCAATAAGCTCACCCGCAAGCCACAGCACCTTTCCCGGCGTCGCCGTATGAGGCCGTGCCATCACCATCACGTCGATGTCATCTGAAGAGACGGCGATCGGCAGCACATCTCGCCTGTCGAAGCCACAAAGTGGCTTCAGGGGCTCAAGAGATTCAATCAACGCTACGGCACGCGTCGCGCGCGGACCGCCTTCAAGATCATCCGCACCGAACACATCGATATGCTGCATGAAGGCCCGCCATCCGTTCGCATGCAACAGGAACTCCCTGTGCCGCAAGTCCAACGCATAGCCCATTCGTGCCTCGAGAGACTGCAACTGGTCCTCCGAGGCAGCAAGCTCAGGCAATGTGTTTTCCCAGAGATGGGCAACGTCTACCTCAGCAATCTTTTGCTTAACAAGGTGGGCGATCACCAATTCCCGTTTCCAGTCCAACTTAGGTCCTTTTGGTAAATGAATCGTGTCGGCTTATATCCAATCGGATAATCCTGCGCCTGGCGCCCCAAGCTGGAATTGATGGAGAAGTCCATATCCAACCAGAAGGGAGCAACCGGCCTACCCGTCCAACTGGTATCTGGCCCGTGGCCAACAACGCCAACGTACGGCTTACCTTCAGCTAGCGCCACCGCTCGCTCCTCGCGCGCTGCTGCGCTGGCCTCGACCCGCGTCGCCCCAGTCGTCGAGACCCGACCGGTGGAAGACATATACCCCTCGTCGATCGATAGGTTAGCAATGGAAGCATACTGTCGGATCTGCCTTTCCTGAGCAAGCGTCACACCGGCCACCGGATCTCGGAGAACAACTGGCCCAGACATCAAATTGCCGGGATTGGCAACCTCTTGGCGCAACAGATCAGCCTTCAGCAAGGCATACTGGTAAGCACTGTGTGCAGCATTTTCACCAGCGAACCCTATGGCACCATTACCACTGCCCATTGATGCGGCAACCGTAAAATCAGGCGCCACTACATAGCTTGGCCCAACCCCAGACCGATACATCAACTCTTCGGCCTTGGCCCCGGCAAGCTGCATTGTACGCGACGCGGCGATCTCCTCTCCGGCTAGCCTTGCGCCCATTGTAGCCGTACGCGCGAAGCTCGCTCCCACATCCGTGACTGCTGCGACCACCCCTTCTCCGCCAACTGCGAACGAAGCGATGCCCAACACATTCTGCGTTCGAATCGCTTGCGCACCAACATAGTCCCCGGCCGCTCGCAACTGGTCGATACGATCCGATTGCCAGGCACTGTTGGCTCTTTGCCCAATCTCATCAAGGGACACATTACCTGTGGCCAACCGCAACCCAAACCTTGCGACTGCGCCGGGCGCATCGTAGATGACCTGTCCGACAGCCTCGTTGCGCAGGACCGCCGCCAATGCGTCCGCGTTGTGTTCAGCCAGCCACCCGCCTGTCAGCCCATTGGCAAGCACCCATCCTTGGTCGTTCACGAACCGCACCGCACTTGCACCAAACTGTGCGGCCCCCAGCCCGGTTCCTATGAATTCTTGTCCCAGCCTGCCAAGCCAACTAACCCCAGCTTGACCAGATGACGCCCTAGCGGCATCTCCGCTTGGCAAGGGCGGAAGTTCCCGAGCCTCAATAACGGGATTGGGCACGGCGTGGGTCGATACGCCGTCATCGTACTGATACCAGGCTCGCCCGGATGCATCCACGCCGCTCGCCACAACCTGCGGTGTTGGCACAATAACCTGACCCGAGTTGCCCCAAGCCGCCGGTGGCAGCGATACCCCTGCAGGGACGCTCGCTCCATTTCTGGTCCACGACGGCGATTGCTGCAGTTCGCGTATGCGGTCTCCAAGGACATCTGTGTCCGGAGTCGTCGAATATGTATCGCCACCACCATCGCCGCCATCATCGGTTGCGATCGTTTGCGGAATTGCGCCGATACTGAATATCGAAGGCCGCACAGGCCCCAACGATGGCAAGCGATATGCCGGTCCGAACATCACCGATCCCGCGCTGTATTGGGGGTCTGCGGGCATCGCCGACGCCACTAGCGATGTAGCCAACGCATTGCCAAACGCACCCGTCGCGACCTGCTGTATCGCAATTCGTCCACCTCGAAGGATTGACGTGGTTGCCGCAGAGGCCGTCCCGACCAGCACGCCCGAAACCGTGCGCCCAAGCAAACCACCAATTTCGTTATTAATCGACTGCGAGATCGAGTTAGCCCCACCCGCATTCAATGCCCCTCCAACTGCGCCACCCGCAGCACTTGCGGCCACCGATGTCCAACTGAAGCTTGATTGCAGACCTGTCACAACGCCGACACCCTGACGGGCGACGTTAGTCACCGCCGCACGCAACGCGCCGGCACCGATGCCTTCGCCGGCTATTTGAGCACCGACACCCGCCCCGATACCTGCGCTCAATCCGCTAAGTGCAAGCTGATTGAGGCTGATCCCGTTCTGCTCTCCCATCGCCACACCAGCCAATTGCCCCGCTAACGAACCAGCGATGCCCCCGATTGCTGCCGCACCGACGGCTGCTGAGAGCCCACCAATCGTTGCACCCGTGACGGTGAGTCCGCCGACGGCCGTCCCGCCCAGCATCGCGGAGGCACCCGCCGACATGACACCTCCGAACGAAAGCGATGCTGCGGTTGCCCCTTCAGCCGCTTGCACTGCGCCCATCGCGAATGCCGCCGCCCCTGCCGTATAGACCGCGACCACAACCGTCACCGCGATCATGATGATCGACGCAAGCCCACCACCCCCCTCACCACTATCCGCCTGCGGCACTGGCAGATTCGGCGTCGTATCCCCGATCACCTAGCTTGGGTCGTACGGCTTGGCTTGAACGTCTTACTGTCGTTGTGGACCGTGCTAACGCGGTTTGGGATCGTCAGCGACTGGCCGACGCGCAGGTCTGAATTGCCCGACAGCCCGTTCGCTTCCGCGATCAGGTACCACAGCTTTGAATCGCCATAGGCCGAGTGCGCAATGCTCTCTAGCGTGTCGCCCGCCTGTACCGCCACTGCACCCGGCGCTCCCGTCGGGTACTTGCCGTTGATCGGCTGGAATCCAAAACTGAAGTCCGCCTTGTTGATAAAGTTCGGGTTACCCGTGTTCGGATCCTGCGGCGCGTTCGGGTTGACCATGTCGCCAAAGCGACCCAGAACCTCACCGTCCACCACAAGTTGGCGCTGCGTGTGCCCGCCCTGATTCACATACAACACGTGACCCTGTGCGTCGTTCACGAACGTCCGATTGTTCTCCGGCTTCGTACTATCCGTCACAGACGTCAGATTGCCGTTGACGTCATAGCTACTCGTCGTCGACCCCGGGTTGAACTTGTCGCTCGATCCGTCGACACGCGCTTCCTTGTAGCCGTCGAAGCGCGCCATCGTGTACGTATAGTTGTTCGTGTACCAATCACCATCCTGATTGGCCATCTAATAACTCACCACATTGCCAGCGCCGTCGTACTGTGAATAGTTCACCTCGTACTTTGAAGCGCCGTCGCTCTTCGTCACCTTCTGATGCAGCAGCCGGCCGTTCTGGTCATAGGTGCTCTGACGCGTCTCGCTGCCGTTACCGCCCGCAGCACCGTTCAGCGCCGTCACATACTCCTGCGGCAACGCACCCGCCGGCCCCGTCTGCACTACCCGATTCGCACCGTCGTAGAAACGCGTGTCCAACAGCACGCCGTCGCGCGAGACGTGCGACAGGCGGTTATTGATGTCGTAGTCGTACGCCTCGGTCGTCAGACCGTTCACCGCCGTGTACTGCGTCCGATAGGCGGCAGACGGCTGCGAGATATAGCCATATCCCGGATTGCCCGCTTCGTCAGTACCGACGACTCCCCAGACCGAAGTCCATTCGAGGTGGTCAAACACACGGTCGGCCTGCACCCGTGTGCCGTAGTGCGTGTCGCTGATCCGGTTGCCGTTCTTGTCGTACGTGATCTTATGGCCCTGCCCAACGCCGATATCTCCGTTGGCGTTGATGCCGTCCACCACCGTCTGACGGTTCATCGCGTCGTATTTGAACCAGCGATCCGCATCCTGGCTCTGGTCCATCGCGTTGATCACATGCGAAGTGATGTGTGTGCGGTTGCCCGCCAGGTCGTATGCGTACGTTGACACCTGTTCTTGTGATTCGTGGCATCGAACGCCGCGCGCACCACCCGCCCCAGCGGCTGCGCCGGCACCACCACATCGACTGCGGCGTCGTTCGTCTGCCCATTGACGTGACGGTTCGCATCAAACGCCGAAACGGCAGCCCCATCGCGTCGTAGGTGTGGCGTGCGACGACGGATGCCGACGATTGATCGCCGTTCGCATTCGGTTGGCGCCGCTCGGTGAACTGGTTGCTGGCGTTGTACTTGTACGTCGTAACCCAATACGGCGAGCGCGGGTCGGACACGGAAAACACGTTGCCCCAGCGGCCGTAGGTCTGGTTGATCGTCGGACGCACGGCGTTCGTGCCACCGCTGGTGCCGATGGCCAGCGACACCGTCACCCCAATCGGTTGGCCGGGCCGGCGGGTTGACGTCGTCACGCTGCCAGTCGTCACCGAGCGTGCTGCGGCGACGCGCCCGGAATCCAGTAGCCCGGGACGTAAGTCGGTGTCGTATCGACGATCGTTGGCAACGGCGTTACGCCCAACACCTGGTACTGCTCCTCAACGTTCTGAGTGTCATACACGGTGTAAGAAATCGCCGACACCTTGCCGTTCACAATGCCGTAGTGCGCGCCAAAGAGAGGACCTCCATCTTCGTCCCTGCCGGTCACGAACGGCACACCGTACTCATATCCGATGACGTACTTCGACGGATCCTCCGGCGTGACCGTGTGAGCCTCCTCGACCGTACGAGAGACCGCGTACGGCCCCCGCAACGACCTTGTTGCCTTCCAGTGTTGGTTGGGGGTATAGGTGCCGGGTGCCCGCCTCATCCAGATATCCGACCGGAGAGCCGCAGATCGGCTTCGGCACACGCATCAGTGTGCATTCGGATCGGCCGGATAGGCAGTGTAGTAGTACGTGTCGTAAAGCGCCGCTCGTACTTAACCGAGCTAAGAACGCGTTTACGATCATCTGAGCGGCAGAGTCAAGAAAGCGAGGTGGACGAACTGCAGGCTGGTGTTGAGCTTTCGACCAAACGCCCTCTCGCCGAAGCTTGCGGTGCTGCTCGAAAAGATCGCGGGAGGCGCGTCTGGGCCGGCGCCTCGCTGTCGGAGCGGTGGAAGTCAACCAAGTTTGTGCATGAAATCTCCAGCGACAGGTCGCCATGCACTGCTGTGGGGCCTCGAAGCGCTCCCGTTGGCACCGGCGTCACTTCTTCGGCTGCTCGGACGGCAAGCCGAAAATTGTGCGCAAATCTGCCTTTGAGCCAATTTTGACGCTCAAATCCAGGCTGGCTTCCAGGTCGTCCAGATGCTGGCGCATGGTGTCGATGGCACGCTTCGTGCGACGGGCCCTGAGGTGTCCGATCAGCTTGCCGTGATCGTCATGCCAGCAACTCATGCCGCTGGCGTTGTCGTACAGGCTCGTGACCAGCGACGTGCGCGCGACCAATTGCTTGACCAGGTCCGCGAGGATCGCGTTGCCGGCGATATCGGCCAGCAACAGGTGAAAGCGGCCCGACTCCTTGATCGCCTCGCGCATTCGCCCCGCACGGCGCAATGCGTCCTCGTCGGCAATGGATTTTTCCAGAACCTTGAAGTCGGCGCCAGAGGCTCGAGTGGCCGCCAGTTCGACGATGCCGGCCTCGATTGATTTGCGCGCCCCGAAGATGGCGCGCGCCTCCTGCGCGTCTGGCGACGCCACGAAAGCCCCTCGGTTCTGAATCGGCACCACGAGCCCCTCACACTCGAGTCGCGCAAACAAGTGCCCCATCTCCCGACGTGATACATCGAACAGCTTGCTCATTGCCAACTCATTTAGCCGGGTGCCGGGAAGCAAGCGCTGGTCGACGATCGCATCGATAAAAGTCCGATACAACGATTTGGCATCCGTTGCGCCTGGCGTCAATTTGTCCTGCGCATTTTCAAACGATTTCCCCGTACCTTTTCGTGCCATTTCCGTCTCTTTGATTAGCCGCTGCAATTGTGCGCAATTTTAATAAAAAATTGACCAAAAAAAAATATCAAAATAGCGAGCAACAATTGGCACATTAATTGCGTTGCTGGGGCTGTCGGCCGATATCCAAAGGAGAGCCCGCATGCGCACCATCCTGAAACACGAAAAAAACCACTACCTCAATCGGGGTCTGCACCCGCGTCGAATCGACGTACTCCCATCTTTGATTTCCAAGGTGATCGCTGCAATCTTCACAGCGATGCTCATTTACTTCGGATTGCTAGGTCAGGCGGCCGGGCAACCCGCCACCACGGTCAAGCTATCGCTCAACGCTCCCTTCGACGGTAGCAACGCGGCTTTCTTTCTGGCCCAGGAAAAAGGCTACTTTGCGGCAGAGGGACTTACCGTCGTCATGGACCCGTCGGGTGGATCGGGGGAGGCCGTGACACGCATCGGCACCGGTGCCTACGATTTCGGCTTCGCGGACGTCAACGTCCTGCTCGATTTCGCCGCGCGCAACCCGGCCAGCGCCGGCAAGGCGGTCTACATGCTGTACTACCGCTCGCCGTTGGCGATCGCGAGCTTCGCCAAGACCGGGGTCAACAAGCCCGGCGATCTCGCAGGCAAGAAGATTGGTGGCGCGCTGACGGACGGCGCCTACAAGTTGTTTCCCGCCTACGCCCAGGTAACGGGCGTGCCCGTGGGCTCGGTCAAATGGGAGTACGGCGACCTGCGCCTGCGCGAAGCCATGCTGCTCAAGGGTGATGTCGATGCGATCCTCGGCTTCGACTCGACCATGTATTTCAATCTCACCCGACAAGGCATCAAGCCCACCGATATCAAGCTGCTCTACTACTCGGACGCCGGCCTCGACCTTTACGGCAACGCCATTCTTGCGTCGAAAAAGATGCTGGATACACAACCGGATGTCGTCAGGCATTTCGTTGCAGCATCGGCCAAGGGCTGGCGCGACGCCATCGCCGATCCGGCCGCCGCCATTGCCGCGCTCAAGAAATATGCGCCGATGACTGACGAGACTCTCGAACTGGCCAAGTTGCGCTGGATCATCTCCCACCAGATGGAAACCGCCGAGTCGAAGGCCGACGGCCTGGGCGGTGTGCGTGCACCACGCTTTCAGAAGTCGGTCGTCTTGCTGACCAAGGCGTTCGAGCTGCCCGCGGAAGTGCCACCTGGCAACGTCTTCACCGACACGTTCCTGCCTGCCGCCGCTGTGCGCCGTCTGCCATGAACGCCCGTGCTCGCATGCTCGAAGGCGCCATGCCGTGGTGTTTCGTAACCGGCATCCTGGTTATCTGGGAAATCACCTGCCGCCTGTTCTCGATCCCGACATTTCTGCTGCCCAGTCCGTCGGCCGTGGCCGCATCGATCGCCAAATGGTCGGGGCCGATCCTGGAAAACGCAGGCTTCACCCTGCTCTCCACGCTGATCGGCTTCGCTCTGGCGGTGGCCGCCGGGCTCGTCATCGGGGTGGCCATCGGCTCGTCGCGTCTGATCTACCGCGGTCTTTTTCCGGTACTGGTGGCGTTCAATAGCGTGCCCAAGGTAGCCGTCGTGCCGGTCTTCGTGATCTGGTTTGGCGCGGGCACGATTCCGGCTGTGCTCACGGCGTTCATGGTGTCGTTCTTTCCGATCGCCGTGAACATGGCCACCGGCCTCGCCACCGTCGAACCGGAGCTGCTCGACGTGCTGCGTGCGCTAGGCGCGACGCGACGCGACATTCTTGCGAAGGTGGGCATGCCTCGATCGATGCCGTACTTCTTTGCATCGCTCAAGGTGGCCATCACGCTCGCTTTCGTCGGCACGATCATCTCCGAGACGGTCGCGTCCCGCCATGGCATCGGCTTCCTCATGATGTCGGCCACATCGAACTTCGACACGCCGCTTGTCTTCGGCGGTCTGGCTGTCACTTCCGTCATGGGTGTGGTGCTCTACGCCCTGTTTGCGCTGATCGAACGGCGCACCACCTTCTGGTCGCAGCGAGACGGCGGCCTGCTCTCGGCCACATGATGTCAGCACACTCCATCGACTTGTTCGATACCGTCATCCATGGCGGCACGGTCGCCACGGCCAGCGACACCGCGCTTTGCGACGTCGGCATCCGGAACGGCAAGATCGCCGCGCTAGGCCAGGACCTGCGGGGACGACAAATGCTCGATGCCCGTGACCGGCTTGTTCTGCCCGGAGGTATCGACGCCCATTGCCATCTGGATCAGCCGCGTGCGCAGGGTCTGGCGTCCGGCGGCGCACTGATGGCGGACGACTTTCACTCCGGCAGCCTGTCGGCCGCATTTGGCGGCAATACGACGATCATCCCCTTCGCCGTCCAGCATCGCGGACAATCGCTCGTGGCCGCAGTGGCCGATTATCACCAACGCGCCAGTGCCCGGGCGTTCATCGACTACGGGTTCCACCTGATCGTCTCCGACCCGCGCCCGGAAGTCCTCTCCGACGAGCTTCCGATGTTGATCGCTCGCGGGCACGCGTCAGTCAAGGTCTATATGACCTATGAAGCGATGCGCCTATCGGACCGGCAGATTCTCGACGTTCTCGACTGCAATCGACGGGCCGGGGCCCTGACGATGATTCACGCGGAGAACTACGAATGCATTTCGTGGCTCACCGATCGTCTGGAAGCGGAGGGAAAGCTCGCTCCGAAATTCCATGAAGACTCGCGCCCCATGGCCATCGAACGCGAAGCGACCCATCGGGCCATCACACTCTCCGAAGTCGCGCAGGCCGAGATGCTCATCGTCCATGTTTCCGGGCGAGAGGCCATCGAAGAAATCCGGCGTGCACGCGCGAGAGGCATCCGGATCTACGCCGAGACGTGTCCTCAATACCTGTTCCTGAGTACGGACGACCTCGATCAGCCCGACTTTCGCGGCGCGATGTGCATGTGCAGCCCTCCGCCGCGCGACCCCGTCAATCAGACGCATGTCTGGCAGGGAATCGAGGATGGTTTATTCGACATTTTTTCGTCGGACCACGCGCCGTATCGCTTCGATCCGTCGGGCAAGCTGATGTACGGACCGAAAGTCTCGTTCCGGCGAGTCGCTAACGGCATTCCGGGCCTGGAAACGCGCGGGCCACTGCTTTTCTCGGAAGGCGTGATGACCGGCCGCATCGACCTGAATCGCTTCGTCGCGCTCAACTCGACCAATTCCGCGAAGTTGTACGGCCTGCACCCCCGCAAGGGCACGATCGCCGTGGGTTCGGATGCCGATATCGCCATCTGGGACCCGGCGCGGCGCGTGACGATTACCAACGACATGCTGCATCACAACGTCGACTACACCCCTTACGAAGGTCGCGAGATTTGCGGCTGGCCGGTCACTGTCATCTCGCGCGGCGAAGTCGTCGTGCACGAGGGCGAGCTGCTCGGCCACGCAGGCCACGGTCACTTCCTCGAACGCTATCGTCCCGCGAAAGGAGCTGCATCATGGAACTAGGCATTATCGGCAAACGTGCCCTCGTACTCGGCGGCAACCGAGGCATCGGCCTCGGTATTGCGCGCGCACTCGTGGCGGAAGGCGCGAGCGTCGTCGTCACCGGACGCGATGCTACGCGACTGGGCGAGGCCGTTGACGAACTGAGGGCGATTGCATTCGACCGTGGCGGCAACAGCCAGCAACGCGTTGAAGGCCGCACCGTCGACCTCACGCGCGTCTCAACACTACCCGCCTTCGCGGCTGAGATCGTCGAGACGTTCGGCGACATCGACATCCTCGTCAACAACACGGGCGGCCCGGGATACGGCGGTGCCTCGGGGCGCAGCGCCAGCGATTGGAACGACAGCTTCCAGGAGATGGTGCTCTCGGTGATCACCGTGACGGACGCCCTCCTCCCCGCCATGCGAAAACGCGGCTGGGGACGGGTCATGACGGTTGTCTCGAGTGGTGTCGTGCAACCGATTCCGATCCTCGGTATTTCGAACGCGTTGCGCAATGCGCTCGTGACCTGGTCGAAGACGTTGTCGCAGGAAGTGGCACGCGAGGGCGTCACCGTCAACGTACTGGTGCCGGGTCGCATCGATACGGAGCGGGTGCGACTGACGGATGCGGCCGTGGCCGACAAGGAGAGGATCACGGCGGAGGAAGCCCGGGCCCGTTCCACCGCGACGATACCCATGGGACGGTACGGTACGACGGCCGAATTTGGGGCATTGGCAGCGTTTGTAGCAAGCGAGCCGGCCAGCTATATCACGGGCAGCCTGATGCGCTGTGACGGCGGCAATATCCGCTCTGTTTGAGGACCAGATCATGTCGAATTTCGTTGAGCGACTCAAGCTCACCCACGCCGGCGCCCAAGCGATCGTTACCGCCGCAGTCGCGCATGCACAGGCCATGGGGCAACCGCAGTGCATCGCCGTGGTGGACGATGGGTGCCGTCTGATGGCGTTCCTGCGCATGGATGGCGCGAAGGTGCTTTCGGAGCAGTCGGCCATCCGCAAGGCGATGACCGCTGCCTCGAACCGGGCACCGACCGGCAACGCGACACCAGGACTGGACATCAAGCTTGCGCTTGCGACCGACGGCTGTGTGACTCATCTGCTCGGTGGCTTGCCAATCGTGGTGTTCGGCCATGTCATTGGCGGCATCGGCGTGGGCTCAGGTACGGGCGAGCAGGACGTCGAGGTCGCAAAACACGCCCTGAAGTGCCTTGACGGCACGCCGTCGTTTGAATGAAGGAGTCCCCATCGATCATGAATACGCTGAAAAACGCCGTCCCGCTGGATCGAGTCGCCTCGCCGGCGCTTGCCGAAGCGCCTGAACATGAGCATTTCATCGACTTTCGCAACGTATGGCTGGCCTACGACGAGCGCCTGACGCGCCAGCGAAAATTCGCCGTCGAAGGCATCGATCTGAAGATCGCACGGGGCGAATTCGTCGCTATCGTTGGGCCTTCGGGTTGCGGCAAGTCCACGTTCATGAAGCTCGCCACCGGCTTGCGCTCGCCGTCGTTGGGCGAGATCCATATCGACGGCCGCCGACTCGACGGTCCGCTAAAAATTTCGGGCATGGCATTTCAGTCGCCGTCGTTGCTGCCGTGGCGCACGACGCTCGAAAACGTTTTGCTACCGCTTGAGATCGTGGCGCCATATCGCCATGACTTTCGCAAACGCCGCGACGAATACGCTGCGCGCGCGCAGCGATTGCTGGCCGACGTGGGGCTTGCCGGCTACGAGGACAAATATCCGTGGCAGCTATCGGGAGGTATGCAGCAGCGCGTCAGTATCTGCCGTGCGCTGATTCACGAACCGTCGTTGCTGCTGCTCGACGAGCCCTTCGGTGCGCTCGACGCATTCACGCGTGAGGAGCTGTGGTGCATCCTGCGCGACCTATGGCAGAAGCGGCGCTTCAACGTGATTCTGGTGACGCACGATCTTCGCGAGTCGGTGTTTCTGGCCGACACCGTCTACGTCATGAGCGCCAGCCCGGGGCGCTTCCTGCTACGCCAGCAGGTCGACTTGCCGCGCCCACGCCCGATCGATGTGACCTACACGTCTGACTTCGCCCAGATCGTGATGACGCTGCGCGGTCATATCGGGCACGCCCGTGCGACATCCGCAACCGTCGACGAGCCGCCGTCTGCGCGACACGTCGACGCTATTCCTTCGCTGATAGGAGACACACGCCACCTTCCGACCTGAACGCTTCACTACACAGCGGCATCCCGGGCACCCCGCGTCGACGGCGTAGCCCTCACATTACCGATAGAAAAAGGAAATAAGAAATGGCACTTGATCCGGCAAATGGCTACCCGACGACCGATCCGGCGATTGGCGCCTGGGCAGGCGACCTCAAGCAGCAATCCATGCAGTTCGTGCTCGATATCGATACGGCTATGCGTGCAAATTACGCGACCAACATCGAGATCATCGGACAACGAATCTTCCCGATGATGTACGTGGAATCGACCTTCGACGGCGGCCGCTACACGCTTCTCGTTGACGAGGACACGCGTTACGTGAAGCAGAACGTCGGCCCGGTGTATGACATCTGTAAAGCGATCGCACATATCCCGCTGGGTATCTATTCGATCATCGGCGGTTATATCGACGATCCCCGCCAAGGGCAGTGGATCCCGGCATTGACCAGCTATTTGGAGCAGGTGATGCTTGTTCGCAGCAACTATTTCGAGCTCGACATTGCGGGTACCGAAGCGGAGGAGGCAGGAATCACGATCGTTTTGTACATGTCGGACTGGATGAAAAAGGTGATTCAGCAGAAGACATTTACCCTGGACGATTACCTCAAGTATTGCCGATTTGTTACCGGGTCAATCGTCGTGTGCCAACAATTTGCGGCAAAGATCCAGGTCGACGAGATGACCGCCACACTCAAAGCGTGGAAAGCCGAAATCGGTGAAGCTCAGTGGAAAAAGCTCTATGTGGTGATCTCCGCGCTGTGGACCTTGTCGCAGGAAAACGCCCACGAAATGATCATTAAGTCGACCATGAGTCCGGACCAGCAGGAAACGAACGTCATCGTCTCAGAAGCGCCGCAGACATTGCAGGACGCACAAACGCTGCTCGGCCGCATTCTAGGCGATCGCGTGATGGCGGGATACGTGTTCAACAATAAGGGAACGCTCGACGAGAAGGAAAATATCTACTCTTTGTCGACAAAGCGCGACCTCCTGTCGCAGGCCGTGGAGCAGGTGTTAGCCAGCGAAGGCGCGGCCAAGGCAAGCGTCGCCATCGCGTGTCCGCACATGGTGGGCTGACCCTGCGGCAGTCCATGCCCGACACGCGACGGCGCTCGGGCACCCCCTAGCGGCACGGCGTCTGATCGCGAGCAGACGCCTCTGCCCCCCCCTTCAGGCACTGAACTATCCACGTCGGTTGGAGGGAAACGCACGTCCGAACGACGACTGATCACGACCGCAACGGCGCCTTCCGAGGCAAGCCCGCGCCAACGCGACAATGCAATGACGGGAAACGAGAACATGAAACTACGACCACTAGTCCTGTGGGCGGGATTACTCGCCGCAGGTGCAGCCCATGCGCAGTCTGGCGTCACGATATACGGGATTCTTGACGAGTATGTCGGCTACATCCGCAGCGGCACCGGCACCAACGTGACTTCGATCAATGACGGCGGCTTGTTTAAGAGTCGCTTCGGCTTCAAGGGTATCGAGGATCTCGGCGGTGGTTACAAGACCACATTCCAGTTGGAAAGCGGATTCAACGGCAACAACGGTGCGTCGACACAAAGCAACCGAATCTTCGATCGGCAGGCCTGGGTCGGCATGCAGACACCGGCGGGAGAATTTCGCGTCGGCCGGCAAGCCACGGCCATCTTCTTCACTGGTCTGATGAATGACTACACAGGCCGAACGACGTATGGGTCGGTGATGAACGACATCGGCAACCCGACGCAGTACGACAACGATATCTCGTGGCGCTCCCCTCGCTTGTCGGACCTTCAACTGGAGCTGCATTACGCAGTCCCCGGGATTGCTGGCGGGTCGGCAGCGCGCGGTATCTACCAGGCGGCGCTGGATTACAGCCATGGGCCGTGGCGTGGCGGCTATGCAGGCCTCGTCGCGCTGCCCGACGAGAAAACCGCGATCTACCGCAATGCGATTCAGTATCACAACGTGTACCTGAACTACAACTATGGTTCGGGCACGATCTATTTAGGCTACGTGCGTACCAACAACGTCACGTCCAGCGCCAACGGTAATACCGCAACCACAATCCTGAGCAATATCAGCAATCCGAACAATTCGTTCGCAGGCACCGACCCGAACGTGAAGCGTTTCTACAATATCTATCAGATATCGGTCGACTACGTGATTTCGGCCGCGTGGCGGGTCGGGGCGCTTTACGGCGAGTTGCGCGACACCTCCGGCGGAAGCGCGGGGGCGCGTGGCGGCAGCGTAGGGGCGTTCTACTCGTTATCGGTCCGGACTCAGATTTATAGCGTGGCTAGCTATCTCAAGAATGACAAGAACGCGGGCTTTCGTTTCAGTGGCTCAGGCGCCCCCAGCGGTAACCTGGCCGGAAGCGATGTCAACGGCAAGTCGCAACTCGGCTTGCAGTTGGGCGTTTTGACCAAGTTCTAGCCTATATAAAACCAATCACGCGGAGCTCGCCACGGTCCACTCCCGTAAAAGGCGATCGGAATGGCTCGATCAATTGGAAGCGGTAGGCGTGCCGTGCGGGCCCGTCAATAACCTTGAGGGGGTGTACAACGAACCTCACATGAAAGCGCGAGGGGCCGCGATGGACATTCCCTGCAAATGGGCACTGGGCGGGAGCGTCAAGCGGCTGGAAACACCGTCACCTGTGCCCGTCCCCCCCGCCCTTGGCCGAATTCGTAAGCTCGTCGATGAGCAACCGTGCTGCAGCGCTCAATGAAGTGCCCCGTCTCGTGACGATTCCATAGGGCTCCGTGCGCGACTGGACATCGATGTCCAGTCGAATCGCCAGTCCATGCTCGATCAGAAAGTCGGACATGTCGCGCGGCATGAGGGTCACCAAATTGGGGTCTGTTTGCAGGAGTAGCATCGTGGCCGTCATCGATGCTGTCTCAATCGGGTGCGCGGGAAACGGGAGCCCTGCCTCCTTGAACTCTCGCTCGAGGAGACTGCGCAGCGGCATGACGCTTGGATAGACGATCCACCCACAGTCAGCAAGATCGGTAAGCGCGAGGCTTGGCGTGCGGGCCAGTGGATGCGTGGGGCCCGCGATTATCGTCAGCGGTTCGTCGCGCA
This sequence comes from Pandoraea sp. SD6-2, assembly GCF_000389825.1. Classification (NCBI taxonomy): domain Bacteria; kingdom Pseudomonadati; phylum Pseudomonadota; class Betaproteobacteria; order Burkholderiales; family Burkholderiaceae; genus Pandoraea; species Pandoraea sp. SD6-2. The sequence continues at coordinate 45,351 of NZ_KB944454.1, forward strand.
AGGGGATATAGACAAAATTCTCCGGCTGGCGCGCGACACTCAACCGGCAAAGTGCTAACTCGAGCCTTCCGCTTTCTACCAGCGCCAAAAGACGGACACTGGTGTCTTCCGTGATTTCCGTTCTGAGCGACGGTTGCTTCCGGCGAAGTCGCATCACTGCATCGACCAGCACGCCAGATACGGCGCCCATGATGGCTCCCACCGCGAGCCGCCCGCCAATACCGGTAAGCACGCCTTCCATCTCTTCGACAAGGTGGGTCACATCGGTCTGTATCAACTTGGCATAACGAATGACACATCGGCCCAGCTCGTTCGGCACCATGCCCTGAGACGTCCTGACGAAAAGCTCATTGCCGAAGGTGGACTCGATCTCCCGCAACGCCTTGGTCGCCCCAGGTTGCGTCAAAGCCAGTTCGTCGGCAGCTCGATGGAGCGATCCGAAATCGTCTATCGCCACAAGTAACCTCAGTTGCTTGAGCTTGAGGCGAGTGGAAAGCACGTCGGGACTTGGAAGCATGTCGTTGTCTCTAGGGGAAAGACCCGATGAGGGAAAGTTATCGCCTGCTCGCAATCTATCATTATTCAAAACATCTGCACTCTTCTACATTTCGGATCACGCCTCGCCGGCAAGGTAGTGCCGGCAGAACGAGAAAAATGCATAGGAGAGAGTTGAAATGAAGTTGCTCAGATTTGGCGAGCGTGGTCAGGAGAAGCCCGGTGTACTCGACGCACAAGGGGACATTCGCGATTTGTCTTCTATCGTTAGCGATATCGGAGGAGAGGCGTTGCTGCCGGAGGAGCTTGAACGGTTAAGAGGTATGGATCTGTCGGCGCTTCCGCGAGTGGACCAAGCGCCCCGTCTTGGCCCCTGCGTTGGCGGTATCGGGAAGTTCATTTGTATCGGGTTGAACTACGTAGACCACGCGGAAGAATCCGGAATGCCCATTCCGTCCGAACCCGTCGTGTTCAACAAGTGGCTTTCTGCGGTTTGCGGCCCCAACGACGACGTGATCATTCCGCGCGGTTCGAAGCGGACCGACTGGGAAGTCGAACTGGGTGTGGTGATTGGGAAGGCAGGGAGCTACATCGACGAAGCGCATGCCCTCAATCACGTCGCGGGTTATTGCCTGATCAACGATGTGTCGGAGCGGGAGTACCAACTAGAGCGGGGTGGTACATGGGACAAGGGCAAAGGTTGCGATACGTTCGGACCGCTCGGCCCTTGGCTTGTCACTTCCGATGAGGTTCCCGACCCTCAAAAGCTGGAGATGTGGCTGGACGTCGACGGGACCCGCTACCAGTCTGGCAATACCAGCCGGATGATTTTCTCTGTCGCGCAGATCGTTTCCTATCTGAGCCGGTTCATGAGCCTTCATCCTGGCGACGTCATCTCGACGGGAACGCCTCCGGGGGTGGGTATGGGACAGAAGCCCCCCGTCTATCTGCGTGCAGGTCAGGTGATGAGCCTCGGTATCGAAGGCCTCGGTCAACAGCGCCAACATCTCGTGCAGGGTTGAGGGGCTTCGATGAACCAATACGACTATTTGGGGCGATCCGCCGTTGTCACCGGTGGCGCGCACGGTATCGGATTTGCCGTGGCAGAACGACTGCTGACCAGTGGCGCACGCGTGGCGCTGTGGGACCGGGACGAAGCCGCGCTTGCCGCTGCGCGCGCCGAGCTTGGACGCTTCGGCGAGGTCAGTACCGTTACGGTGGATGTCACAAATTCGCAGGCGGTGAGCGAGGCTGTAACCGTAACGATTGGCGCCTTTGGCAAAATCGACGCATTGGTGCACAGCGCTGGCATTGCCGGTCCCAATGCGCCGCTGGCTGAGTACCCGGATGACGAATGGCGGCGTGTTATCGACGTGGACCTGGACGCAACCTTCCATGTCAACAAAGCCGTGATTCGGACCATGATCGAGCGAGGTTACGGCCGCGTTGTCAACGTCGCATCGATTGCAGGAAAGGAGGGCAATCCGAACGCGTCTGCCTATAGCGCCGCAAAGGCGGGGGTCATTGCGTTGACGAAGAGCTTGGGCAAAGAGACGGCGAAGCTCAACGTGTCGGTCAACTGCGTAACACCCGCCGCCGCGCGCACGCGCATCTTCGAGCAAATGGCGGCGGAGCACATCGACTACATGCTCTCGAAAATCCCGCGTGGCCGTTTTGTCGAGGTGAGCGAAATTGCGTCGCTGATTGCCTGGCTGGCCTCGGACGAAAACTCGTTCACTACCGGCGCCGTATTCGATCTTTCCGGTGGCCGGGCAACTTACTAAAACGCAAAAAAAATAATCAACAAAGGAGACAACAATGGAGACTGCTCGCCCTATTGGGCCGCTGGATGTCGACGCAGACGTGGACGCGCAAAATGCTACGCGAAAAGTGTTCTGGCGATTTATCCCGCTGTTCGTGATGTGCTTTGTCTGTTCCTATCTCGATCGGATCAATATTAGCTTCGCAAAGCTTCAGATGCAGAGCGAACTTGGTTTGAGTGATGCAATCTATGGTACCGGGGCAAGCGTCTTCTTCATAGGCTACTTTCTGCTCGAGGTTCCGAGCAACATCATCCTGCACCGCGTGGGGGCCAGAAAGTGGATCGCACGCATCATGGTGACGTGGGGGATTGCGTCGGCAGCCATGATGTTTGTGCGCGACGAGACATGGTTCTACGTACTTCGATTTGCTATCGGTGCGCTGGAAGCCGGGTTCGTTCCGGGGGTCCTTTATTTCTTTACAACATGGTTCCCCTCGGAGCGACGCGGTCGATGCAATTCGATTTTCATGGCGTCGATTCCGCTTTGCGGCATTATCGGCGGCCCTATCTCAGGGGCGATTCTCAAATACTTCGACGGCATGCACGGGCTGGCGGGGTGGCAATGGCTGTTTCTTCTGGAGGGTATTCCGTCGATCTTACTCGGGGTCGTCGTTTTCTTTTTCGTCGACGACTCCATCAGTTCGGCACGTTGGTTGACCGCACAGGAGAAGCGGGTGCTTCAGACGCAGATTGCCAATGACCCCAAGGCTCGGGAAGTCCATTCGCTGGGGGCGTCGCTGCGAGATCCCGTCACGATCATGCTGGCGTTCATCTACGTGTTTCTTGCGATGGGCATCTATGGCCTGGTTTTCTGGATGCCGCAGTTGATCAAGAGCGCAGGAACATCGGATGCATTACAAATTGGCATCATTTCCATGCTTCCATATGCAGTGGCTGGCGTTGTAATGGTTCTCGCCGGCAGGAGTTCGGACCGGACGGGTGAGCGCAGGTGGCACCTCGGAATGAGCGCGCTTGCCGGGGCAGTGGGATATCTGGTTTGCGGGCTGTTTCCGTCCAACACGCTGATACTTGTGATTGGCCTGACTGTTGCAGCGACCGGGATCATCACGTCGCTGGGGCTGTTCTGGATTCTGCCTTCCCGATTTCTCACTGGTATTGCCGCGGCAGGAGGCATTGCTCTGATCAACGGATTTGGCCAACTTGGGGGAATCATCAGCCCGTACATGGTCGGCAAAGTCACGACGGTGTCAGGGAGCCCCGCCCTTGGTCTGTACGCAATTGCCGGCGCGTGCCTTGTTGCGACGTTGCTAATACTCTGGGGTGTGCCTCGCCATCTGTACCTGAAGGAGCGGGGTCAAATCTGAGATGCGCGGTGGCGTATATGGCTGCCGCGAGGTCACGGCAGATCGTTGCGATCTTGTGTCGTCGCCACCTCCAATTGCCTTTGGCACGATCTTAATCAGCTCAGTTCGAGCGGGACGGGTTCGATGTTGCGATTCGGGTGGGGATCCCGCCGGCGCAAAGGGGCGCCCCGCGTTGATCCGATCATGACGGTCGAGTGGAAAGGGGCAGCAAGGGCCGGCGAGCGTGATCTGCGCTTCGGACACTTTTTCATGTCGGTACGCGCAGACGAACCCGCGATCGCCGCATTCCGGGAGTGGATTGCCGCGGAAAGAGCGGCGGTGGCCACCGGGCAGAAGTTGAGGGGAGGTTGAATTCAAGGGCGCATCAACCGCCCATTCAATTGCCGCCAACACTGGAGCGAAGTGTTTCAGCGAATGCTTGCGCCGGTGTGGGCATCTCCCTGCCCTTTCGCGTAATCAGTTGAAACTCGGCATGGTGCGTGAGGCGCTCCGGACAGATTGACCGCATCGTGCCCTGCGACACCCAAAGCCCGGCATAGTGCGAAGGCAAGTAGCCGATGAATCGCCCCGACAGAATCAGCATTGCGACGGCTTCCATGTGAAAGACCGTCGCCGTATGTTTGAAGCTCGCGATACTTCCGGACTCCTTTGTTTCACGCAAATAACCGCGTGCAACATAGTCGAAACTTGCCAAGGTCTCCACATCGATATCATCTGGCGACGCATCGAATAGCGGATGCCCCGATCCGCAATAGAGCTGCAACTCCTCGCGATAAAGCGGCTCATAATTCAGCCCCGGCTGGGCGTTGCGAACAGGACCGATGCCCAGGTGCAGTTTCCCCTGCAACACCCCATCCTCGATCTCGGAGGGGGACTTGATTTCCAGCCTTATCTCCAGATCACGACTCTGACGCTTCAGCACATCGATCGCGCGGGCGACTTGCGATTGCGTGTCGGTAATCGTGTTGTCGACGATACCAATCAGCAATTCCCCGCTGATCTGGCGATGTAGCGCCCCTACATCCATCCGAAAGGCCTCGACCGAATCGAGCAACCGCTGCGCAGACAGGTAAAACGCGCGCCCCTCATCGGTCAGCCGAAAGCCGCGACGCCCGCGGTCGCACAACCGAATTCCCAGACGCGCTTCCAGATCCGCCATGTGCGTGCTGATCGTCGACAGATTCATATTCAGCGCAGCCTCTGCAGCCGAGAATCCACCGCAATCCGACACCGTTTTGAATATGCGTAGCAAACGCAGGTCGAAGTCCGTGACTTTGATCATGACAAGGTTACCGTGAATACCGCGGGTTGCATTGCGCCGCAACGCCTTGCCGCGCAGATTGTTTGGAAAGTGCCGAAGTTCAGTTTGATTGTTCGGGATTCCATGAGCACTGTGGAACGGGACACACTCGCTTCACGCCGCCAATTGCGTCGTGTGGCGGTGGGAGTCAGCTAGCCCTGCAAATTCACGACGCGTTCCCGGGAATTGTCCATGAGAGAAAATAAATTTGCACCCATCACCGGAACCGTCATGCCCCGCTTCTCGGGGCTCGCAACCCTCATGAGGCTGCCCTATCTCAGCCTGGCGGATGAGAATATCGGTGAAGTGGACATCGGCCTGATCGGCGTGCCATGGGACGGCGGCACCACGAATCGACCGGGTGCGCGTCATGGCCCGCGTCAGGTGCGCGATCTTTCCACGATGGTGCGCAACGTCAACAGAGCCAGTGGCATTAACCCGTTTGCGTTATGCAACTGCGCCGATCTTGGCGATACCCCGGTGAATCCGGTCGATCTGATGGACTCGCTGGCGCGCATCGCTTCGTTTTATGACGAGGTCTGCAACGCGGGCATTACGCCTCTGTCCGTCGGCGGGGATCATTTGGTGACGCTCCCGATTTTGCGGGCCATCGCCAGGGATCGTCCTGTCGGCATGGTGCACTTCGATGCACACACGGATACCTGGAACCGGTATTTCGGTGATAACCCTTACACACACGGCACCCCATTTCGACGTGCCATCGAAGAAGGCTTGCTCGACCCGAAGCGCACGGTACAAATCGGCATTCGGGGCGCTTTATATAACGATAGCGAAAACGATTGGGGAGAGCGCCAGGGCATTCGCGTCATCGACATTGAGGAATGCCGTGCGTTGGGATGCGAGGCAGTCATTGCCGAAGCGCGGCGGGTGGTTGGCGATGGCCCTACTTATGTGACATTCGATGTCGATGCGCTTGACCCGGTCTATGCGCCCGGCACAGGAACACCGGAGATTGGCGGACTGACGACCCTCGAAGCGCAGCGCATGATTCGGGGTCTGCAGGGACTGAATCTGGTAGGCGGTGACGTTGTGGAAGTCTCACCGCCGTTCGACACAAGTGGCAATACCGCACTGGTGGGTGCAACACTCATGTTCGAGATTCTTTGTGTGCTGGCAGATAGCCTTCGGCGCCGGAAACCGCGTTGACTGCGGCAACCTGAATACCGTGGGGGGCGAGACCAGACCGCTCCTCGTGAACAGTTACTTTGGAGAGACGGATGAATCAAATCGGGAGAATCGCCAGGTCACTCGTATGTGGTCTGGGCCTTGTAGCCGGCAGCCTGCTTACGCCGCTTCACGCAGCCGAAAGAGTTGTCAACATCGCGTACCAAACCACGTACAGCCCCTGGATTGCGGCGATGGTCAACGGTGCGTTCGAAAAGACGACCGGTTATCGAATCAATTGGAAGAAATTCGATTCCGGTGCTGCGGTCATGAGCGCGATGGCGTCGGGCAGCATCGACATCGGCGTACTCGGATCGAGTCCAATCGCGGCGGCAGCCAGCCGGGGGATGGACATTCAATTGTTCTGGATTCTTGAGGACATCGCCAATGCCGAAGCACTCATGGTGCGCAACGCAGCGAATATCAATTCGCCACAGGATTTGAAAGGCAAAACGATCGCTGTGCCCGTCGCGAGTACAAGCCATTATCAACTAATGTACATGCTCGGCAAATGGGGCATCACCTCCCAGGTGAAGCTGGTCAACATGACACCTACACAGGCTGCGGCAGCGTGGGAGCGAGGCGACGTCGATGGCGCGTTCATTTGGGGACCCGCGCTGGGGCGAATAAGGCCGACGGGGAAACCGTTGATCACGGCTGGGCAAATCTGCGAACAAGGACGATGCACGTTTGAGGGCATGGCAGTTACCCGATCCTTCGGATCGGCCAATCCGGAGTTCATGACCAAGTTCATCGAAGTCCTCGACTCGACCAATCGCGACTTCGTCGCGCACCCGCAAGCGTGGGCTGTCGGTTCGGCCAATCTCGCGGCTGTGATCAAGGGACTCGGGGGCAAAGCCGAAGACGCGGCAGAAGAAATGGCCCTTTACAAATACCCGACGCTGGAAGCTCAGGTGTCATGCCAATGGCTAGGCTGTGGCGCGAAGAGCGGCGCTGCGCAGACGCTCACGTCAACCGCAGAATTCCTTTTGCAGCAAAAGAAGATCGACGCGGTCAAGCCGGACTATGGCGACGCCGTTGCCGCCGGCTATGCGGAAGCCGCAAGGAAGACGACGCGGAAGTGACGAACCTGCGTGCCGAGATCCGGCACGCAGATGAAGTCCATCCTGGGTGAGGGCAGCTTCCGGCGCCCTCACCGGCGTACTTCGCCGTCACACTTGCGCGTCGAACACCTCCCGGGCTGCCCGGAAACTATCGATGGTGGCAGGCACACCGGCTAGTGGTCTTGTGCGCATAGGCTGGTCTGGCTCCGCAGGCGCTCAAGCGGCTTGGCGTCAAGACATACCCAAGCAGATTCGCGGCCCATAACGCTGGCAGCACCACGCAGTTGCCCGCGAACGTTGTCATCAATACCGGGCGCCGTGTTACCCACAAGCTAGGGTTTGGCCGGCAATTCACCCGGTATGAGAACGATTTCGAAAGAACCATTTGAACTTATCGACGCGTCTGTCGCGAGAGAATATCTCAGCACCTTCCATCACACCAAATGCGGATGCTCTGCAATGAACTGCCGCAACGCCGCATCGATTCTCGTCTGCCAACCGCTCCCCGACGCCTTGAAGTAATCGACAACCTCCGGCGACAGCCGAATGTTGATTCGCTCCTTCGTCACTTCGGCCCTGGGCCGACCACGAGGCTTGAGCAGTTTCTCAGCAGCCTCCTCGCCAACAATCCCCGACAACATTTCACTCGCAGGTCGCGCCTTAGCGAACTCCTTCTTCGTCCATTCCGGATTCTGAGAATCCTGGCCCATCTGCTTCTTGATCTTGGCGTCCTCAGCCGGCATAGGGAGGACGGTTCCCGGCTTAAGTTTCGGCATAGCGTTTCACCTCTCGCGAATTCGCCTTGCGCAAGCTGATGACATGTATTTTTTACATGTGGGTTTCCGGCTTTTCACGCCCTCCCGCTTTCGAAGCAACGCCTCCCCTAACCCCTTCCCCCACAACGATTTCCCAGCAGGACTTGAAAACCAGCAAAGAGGTAATCAGGGGGACGTCACTGCTCTGGCAGCCGACAGCGGTCATCCGTCGCGTTCCCTGATTGAGGTGACGTCCAACGTTCGCGTTTTCGCAACGATGGTTTCGCCCTTGCCTGCTTCTTTGTCCGGTCTGCGCCGGGCACTATGCGGTCCATGCCTCGATACCTCTTCGCGGCGCCTTTCACAGGACGGCCCCAAATGGACACGATTCACCGTTATCAGATCGGGAACGCGACGGTCACTCGCGTGACCGAACTCATCCTGCCAGAGATTCCCGCGGATTATCTTTTCCCTGACCGCGACCGATCCGTTCTGACCGACGCCCGGCCGCACTGGATTGGCTCGGAAAACACCTCTGATGATGGCCAGAACGTCGCGCTGAGCGTACACAGCTGGATCGTTCAGATTGGTGGCAAGACCCTCCTTATCGACACCGGCGCAGGTAACGGCAAAAACCGCCCGCTGAATCCGGTATTCAATCAGCTGGAAACGCCGTATCTGAGCCGGCTTGCGGCCGCGGGCGTGCGACCAGCCGACATCGACCTCGTTCTCATCACGCACCTGCACGTCGATCATGTTGGCTGGAATACGGTGCTCGCCGGCGATCGCTGGATACCGACATTCCCGAACGCGCAATACGTGTTTTCTGCGCCCGAGTACCAGTTCTATGCGAACGAAAAGCATGTGCAAACCCCGAGCGCCGGCGTCTTCGCTGACAGCGTGCAGCCGATCGTGGACGCGGGTCAGGCTGTATTGATCGATGCCTCGCATCAGCAGCCTGTCGAGGGCTTCACCTTCCACCAGACCAAAGGACATAGCTTCGATCATCTGTCGATCAGCCTTGAATCGGCGGGCGAACTGGCCTTGTTCTCAGGTGATGTCATGCATCACCCAGTGCAGGTCGCCAAACCTGACTGGAACTCAGTCTTTTGTGAGTTCCAGGACGACGCGCGACGCTCACGCGACTGGGCGCTGAATTTCGCAGCGGACAATCACGCCACGTTTTTCAGCAGTCATTTCCCAGGCACCTCGGTTGGCGTTGTTGAGCGCGACGGCACCGGATTCAACTGGATTCCGCGCTAATCAATCCCATTCTTTCCCGAGAGAAGATCATGACCAAGAAAACCGAAGTTCAAGTCCGCGACTTCATGATTCCAAGCGACACGCCAGACATCGAGCTCCATATCCGCAACAAGCGTCCCGTCGGTCAGGAGGAGTTCGACGATGCCCACACCGTGATGATGATGCACGGCGCAACGTACGGATCGGGGAGCCTTTACGATACGTCCCTCGAAGGGTACTCGTTCATGGACTATCTGGCGCAGGCAGGCTTCGACGTGTACGCCGTCGATGTCCGTGGCTACGGCGACTCCACCCGCCCGCAGGAAATGGACCTCCCGGCATCGCAAAATAAGCCGCTCGGTCGAACTGAGTCCGGCATTCGCGACTTCACGACAGCAGTCAACTTCGTGTTGCGCACGTCGGGCATTGCGCGATTGAATGTGATTGGCATGTCGTGGGGCGGCAGCGTCACAGGTACTTTCACAGCGCGTAACGGATACAAGGTTCGCAAGCTGGGACTTATCGCGCCTCAGTGGGTCAGCGACAAGCCGATTCCGCTGGATGCAGGCGGCCCGCTTGGCGGCTACCGTGTGGTGCGCGCCGCTGACGCACGTGAGCGTTGGGTGGGCGCAGCACCGCAATGGAAGCGCGATACCCTGATTCCCGCCGGTGGCTTCGAAGCCTGGCTCGACAACACGGTTCGGTCTGAACCGGATGCGGAACTTCGTGCGAATCAATCGGTGCGCGCTGTTAACGGACCGGTACAGGATATTCGCGAGTTCTGGTCCAAGGGGAAGCCGTTTTATGACCCGGCCCAGATCGAAGTGCCCGTTCTCCTGATCCACGGCGAATGGGATGTTGACGTGCCGATTGCGCTGGCTCAAGACTATTTCCTCCATCTCACCGGCACCACCGACAAGCGCTGGCTTGAACTCGGGGAAGCAACTCATATGCTGGTGCTCGAGAAGAATCGCCGGGAAGCCTTCGAGGCGCTTGTCCGGTTCATGGGCGAGGCGTAAGCCATCCGGGTCGTGCGCGGGAACAACACGCAAGCGGCGTCCCGCGGACGCGACTATCCGCCGTTGACACATTGGGTGTGCGAGAATTCAGCGCGCACGCGTTGCTGCCGAACCGACCTTCGTCATAGCTCTGCGTCTGGCCCATCGTAATGGCTCAATGAATGGATAAACTCTCTGCGATGCAAGCATTTGTTCGGGTCGTCGACTCCGGGACATTTACTCGGGCGGCTGATCTGATGAATGTGCCGAAGTCAACTGTGACACGTTTGGTCCAGGAACTCGAAAAGGAATTGGGTGTGCGCCTTCTGCATCGAACCAGCAGACAACTCACCTTGACCCAGGAAGGTCAGGTTTATTACGAAGGTTCAATACGCGTACTCGACGAAGTTGGCTCATTGGACGGCAGCGTGCTCAGTGCGACTCGCTCCCCGAAGGGGAAGATCAAGATCGAGCTACCCAGTTCGCTGGCCCAGCACGTCGTCATACCGGCAATGCCTGATTTTTTTGCGCGCTACCCGGATGTACAGGTCGACATGAATGTGGGAAATCGGCCGGTGGACCTGATTGCCGAAAACCTCGACTGTGTGCTGCGGCTGGGACCGTTGCTCAACGACTCGCTGATTGCGAGGCCCGCAGGTACGCTGACGCTTGTGACCTGTGCGGCGCCGGCATACCTTTCCCGACAGGGCACACCGCAAGCCCCTTCCGACCTCGGTCAGGGCCATACGATCGTGCGAATGGCTTCACCGCGCACCGGTCGTGACCTTGTGTTCCGGCTCGCAATGGGCGACGCTGTAGCTGACGTACACGGTGCCTATCAGATCACGGTCAACGACTCCGGCGCGGCGCTCGCCGCGGGTATTGCTGGTCTCGGCGTGCTCACCACTTACGAGTTCCTGGTGAGTCCCCATCTGCAATCTGGCGCTTTGCAACGACTCTTTCCAGAATGGCACGGCGCCCAGATTCCGGTCCACGTGGCTTACCCCGCCAACCGGCATCTGGCGTCGAAGGTCCGTGTATTTGTCGATTGGGCGATTGAGATTTTGCGCAAGGCCTAGCCTTCCTGGGCGCGGGGTCCGGCCGACTCTGTCGAGCGCTACCGGTTTCGCGTCGCTTCTGGCCCACGCGAGGACGCCTGATCCCAGTATGGAGGGGTCCCGACATGGTCGCGCATATGTTCAAGAAAGAGACGGGCCTTCTTCACATGTGATCGACCGGGAAGACGGACTGCATGGATTGCTGGGGCATCCTTCGCGGCGCTCCCGTCCTCCGACGGAAACAGTGAGACAAGTTCGCCACGTCGCAAACGCTCATCGACCAGCCACGTAGCCGGATGCACAATGCCGAACCCCGCGACCGCGGCGTCGGGCAACGTCTCGGTGTCGTCGCATTGCAGTCGCCCTTTAATGGGCAACGGGGCACCGCGGTTCAGACCGGGAAAAGTCCACCACCCACGTGGCGTCGGCTTCGACGACACCGTGAGGCATTCGTGATCGAGCAGATCTTTCAGCGTCTCCGGGCGCCCGTCCTTTTCAAGGTATCCCCGGGGACACACAAAGCAGCCGCTGTCCACGCGACGTCAATTCCGCGGAGAACATGCGCAGTGCTTCGATTATCGAACTATCGACATCCGGCGTTTCCTCGAGTCTCAGTATCACCGTCTGCACCAGGGTTGACTGGAGTTCCCATGATTTCGTGGAGACTCTATAACCAACTGACAGAAGATCCTGGCCTGAGCGATTTGGCCGCTCACTGGAACGGCCATCGCCACTGTCGACCGATGACTTTCAGAAGAGTTTGACTAGTGCAGGCACACTCAATACCGCGACGTAATAGCCCATGAACTGCACACCGGTATTGAAAGCAAACATGCGCGACAGCAGCCCGCCGAATAACCCCACTGTCAGGATGACCGCCAGCCCGAGAAGCTGCCCCTCCCACACGCTGATGACGACGATGAGTCCGGCGAACGTCGCGATGATGGCTTCGTGACTCAACTTTCGGGCCACGATCGATGCGGCACGGTGCGCGTAGTTCATGGCGAGCGGATACGCGATTAACGCGGCAAGCAGCACCGATAGCAATCCGTAGCCGAGGAATTCCCCGCTCGACATCAGCGTATGCAGGTTGTTGACATGCCCCGTCGATGCATCGACAAAGAAGCGCGGCGGCGCGTTGAAGAGCGGCGCGGCCGGTCCCGCAGCGACCGGACTCAATGGCAGGCCGAACGCGATGAGCGGAATCAGCGCCTCAGCGATATACGTTGCCTCCGTCACACCATTTCTCGCCGCGATGACCGTGGTCAGCCGTTGATACGCGTGCTTGATACGCGCGCCGACGACCTCCCCCATCACGACCGTCATGGCGACCGGACTGAATACGAACGTCGCACTTGAAACAGCAGCGGTCGCCATTGTCCATCCCGCCTGCTGGCGATCCAGAACCCGAAACGGATTGGGAAAATAACCCTTCCATCCCTTCACATCCGGCGCCAGCGAAAACGTCGAACGGTGTTCGCGACGCATGCGACGGCGCTCGACCGGAGACAGCACGGCAAACAGGTCAGCGATCAATGGGCCAATGGCAATGCCGAGAAAATAGCTCACGCTCAGCTTTACGCTGTACGTGCTCGTCAACGCCTGCAGACCCACGATCAGCAACACGAACGGAATCAACAGCAGCACGGACGCCAAGCGGCCCGCCGAGAAGTAGGCGATGCCGATCGCAGCGGCAAGAAACACCCACGGCGCTGCCTTGGCGATGGCGCCGCCGAACGGTGCAAGCAGCACCGCAAACAAGACCGCCAGCGGAACCGCGACAAAAGCCGCGATAATCGCACCGGACGTCATCTTGCGCAGCGCGATATGTGGCACGCCGAGTGCGCGCAGCATCGTCGCCTGCTGAAGCAGTGGCGCCGCCATCGTGTCGCCGGGAATGCCCAGCAATGCCGTAGGAATCGAGTGCGTCATATGCTTGGCAACTGCCCCGGCCATGAAGAACGTGAACACGCCCGCCGGCGGCACCCCGAGCAAGGCGACCAGCAAGGTGAGCGGCGCAATGGTCGTAGTTTCGTCGGTGCCGGAGATCAGACCGATGCCTGAAAAAACGATCGCGCCGATCAGTCCCATGCCGAGCGCGACGACGATTTGATGGACGAGCGGACTCATTGACGTTCTCCATGAATCGCAGCATCGTCACCGCGGCGCTTTTCCGCCGACGCAAACAGTTCGAGCAGACCGAGCTCCTCCATCTCGGCTCGAGCCGACGGCGAAAGATCGTCGATGGATCCCAGACCGCCAGATTCCGCGGCGAGTAATTGCAGCACGCGCATGCGCTCGGACTCGTCGGTCGTGTGCTCAACGACCAGCCGCTTCGGTTTGAACAGGTATGCGCAAATAGCGCCGGCCATCAGACAGCCGGCAAGTCCCACGAGCATCGCGTAAGCGCGCGCGATGGCCGCGTCGGCAACGAACGCCGACAGCACATGCTTACCCGCAAAAAACGCCCCGACGCTGATGCCTATGCCAAGCGCGACCGACCCTCCGAGATGACGGAGATCGACCGTGTCACCCCACACCTCGGCATAGCGCGCAGAGGTCTCCTCGGCGCGGATTGCCGATGCCGATTGCACCATAGCGGTTGTCGCGGAATGTCCGCGGTACTGTTCCATCTGTCTCCTCCGTTCTGAAGCATTTGTTATGGGATTCGCGTGTTTCCCGCCATCCCTTTCAAACCGACGCAAGCCTGACTTCACGCGCGCGGCTCGCGCGTGCAACGCTCGACGATGTCGTCCTGCTCAACGCATTCGAAATGAAGCTGCCTGCGTCGATGAGTGCTGCAAGATCGATTCCCGTCGCAATACCGAGTTCGTGGCACAGATAGACCACGTCTTCTGTCGCCACATTGCCCGTCGCGCCCGGCGAATACGGACATCCGCCGATTCCCGACACCGAACTGTCGAACGTCGAGATACCCGTCTGCAACGCAGCGTAGACGTTGGCCGTCGCCATGCCCCACGTGTCGTGGAAGTGTCCAGCGAGCGCTGCGACCGGCACATCCTTCGCGCACGCATCGATCATGCGCCGCGTCTTCACTGGTGTGCCGGTGCCGATAGTGTCGCCCAGACTGATCTCATAACAGCCCATCCGGTACAGCCGCGCTGCCACCGCGGCGACGTGGTCCGGATCGACGTCGCCTTCGAACGGACAGCCCAGCACGCAGGAAACGTAACCGCGCACGCGAACGTCCGCTGCCAGGGCCTTCTCCACGACGGGGGCAAAGCGATCGATGCTCTCCGCGATCGAGCAATTGATGTTCTTCCGAGAGAAAGTCTCCGATGCCGCAGCGAAGACGGCGACTTCGTCGCATCTCGCCGCCAGCGCGGCATCGAGTCCCTTGAGGTTCGGCACCAGCGCCGAGAACACGACGCCTTCCTTGCGTTCGATGTCGCGCAGCACCTGCGCGCCGTCCGCCATCTGCGGCACCCATTTCGGCGAGACGAACGATGCCGCCTCGATCCATCTCACCCCCGCAGCGACCAGCCGGCGGACCAGCTCAACCTTCGTCGCACTCGGCACGATCGACGACTCGTTCTGCAACCCGTCGCGTGGACCGACCTCGACGATCTTCACGCCCTGCGGTAGCACCTGCTCACGCATGACGAGGCCCTGCCAGCAATTCGATAGCGAAATCGGTGCGTACATCCTTCGCGGCGACCATCTTTTTCACGACCCAGTCGATCTCGTCACCTTTCGCGCCCGCCGACATTGCAATGTTGCGGGCATGCAGCGCCATGTGTCCGCGCTGAATCCCCTCGGTCGCGAGTGCGCGCAATGCGCCCAGATTCTGCGCGAGACCCACCGCAACCGCGATCTCGCCCAGTTCCTGTGCCGATTTCACATCCATGATCTTCAGCGCCAGGCGTGCCAGCGGGTGCGTCTTGGTCGCGCCGCCGACCAGACCGACCGGCATCGGCAACTCGATTGTCCCGACGAGGTCGCCGTTCTTCGCTTTCTCCCACGTCGTCAGCGATGTATAGCGCCCGCTGCGGCTCGCGTAGGCGTGCGCGCCCGCTTCGACCGCGCGCCAGTCGTTGCCGGTCGCAACGATCACCGGATCGATGCCGTTCATGATCCCCTTGTTATGCGTCGCCGCGCGGTACGGATCGATGGACGCGAACAGATAGGCGTCGATCACGCCATTGATGACGTCTTCGCCCGAATACGCCTTGGTTGCGAGCGTCTCGGCGGAATAACGGACCTGCGCACGCGCGAGCCGCAGATCGGCGAGGTTGGAGAGAATGCGCAGACGCACCTTGCCTCCCGTCAGCGTCTCGATGCGGCCCGCAACGGATTCGGCCATCGTGTTGACGGTGTTTGCGCCCATCGCATCGCGCACGTCGACGATCAGGTGCGCGACCACCATCGCGCCGCGTGGCGTGTCGGGAAACACATGCACTTCGATGTCCCGGCATCCTCCGCCGAGACCGATCAGAACCTTGTCACGGCCGTTCGCGAGTTCGATCAGCTCGTCCTTGTGCTTCAGGATCGACAGTCGCGCGCCATACGGATCGGACACGTCGACGATCTGTACCTGCGCGCGCATCAGGGGCCCCGTGCTCGACGTTCGAAAACCGCCCGACTCTCGCGAGAGTTTGGCCATGAACGATGCGGCCGCCACGATCGAGGGTTCCTCGACCGCCATCGGCACGATCACGTCCTTTCCGTTGATCTGGAAGTAGCCGGCGACAGCCATTGGCAACTCAAACGTGCCGATGACGTTTTCGATCATTCCATTCGCGATGTCGAGCGGTAGTGCGCCGGGTTTGGCCAACTGCGCGTGCGCCGCATCGTCAAGACCAACGGCCTTGCTGAGATGTGCGAGACGCTGTGCTGGTGACAGCGCACGATAGTTGGGAAGCGTCGAATCGATGGTCATTCATTTGTCCTTTGTGTCGAATGCCGCAGGGGCGCTATTGCTTGCGGTGGCCAGTCAGTGGACGAATAATAGGCTCCGTGTACCCATTTTGAAGATACAGTTATCCACGACAGTCGAATGACTGTACCCATTACGGTCGGCTTATTTTGCGGAGCAACAATGAGGAATCGGCATGAGAGGGGCACCCTATCAAGCTCGATGGCAGACAATTTGGCCAGACAGATCGAGGACGGCTTACTGCCCGCCGGCGCCAAGCTCCCCTCAATTAGGGAATACGCTGAGGCGGCCGGTTGCTCGAAGAACACGGTCATCAGCGCGTTCGACAATCTGACGGCGAAAGGGCTGATCGAGCCGCGGCGCGGCTCCGGCTTCTTCGTGGCACGGCGCGTGAAAGCCACCGACGAGATCGATGAACCATCGACGCTCGATCGCGCAATGGATATCGTTTGGCTGATGCGCGAGCAGTTGCAGGTCAAACCCGACGTGCTCAATCTCGGTGAGGGGTTCCCGCCGGTCGAATGGCTCGAAGAGACGCGCCTCGATCAGTACCATCAACGCGTCGTGCGCACCGGCGTGGCGTCGCTGTTCCGTTATGGAAGCCGCTACGGCTATCTGCCTCTGAGGCAGTCGCTGCAGCAAAAACTGGCAGGCTACGAGATCGACGCGAGTCCGTCGCAAATCGTGCTCGCGCACGGCGCCAATCAGGCAATGGACCTGGTGCTGCGTTACTTCGTACGGCCCGGCGACACGGTTCTGGTCGACGATCCCGGGTATTACCCGCTGTTCGGAAAGCTCAGGCTGAGTGGGGCGAACATCGTCGGCGTGCCGCGCGCCGTCGATGGGCCAGACATCGGCAAGCTCGAAGCGCATCTCGTCGCGTATCGGCCGAAGCTTTTTTTCACACAGTCGGTGGGCCATAATCCGACGGCGACCGATACCAGTGCGGCGAAAGCCCATCGCATTCTGCAGCTGGCCGAACGACACGATCTGACGATCGTCGAGGACGACGCGCTTGCCGATCTGAGACCACGCTCGTTGACACGCATCGCGACCCTGGACCAACTGCGGCGCACGATCTACATCGGAAGCTTCGCCAAGTCCGTTTCCGCAGCATTACGCGTCGGATTCCTTGCGTGCAATCCAGCGCTTGCCAGCGATCTGGCCGACGTGAAGATGCTCACTCACGTAAGCAGCTCCGAATACTGCGAACGCACACTCGATGCGATCATCAGCGACGGTCACTTCCTGCGGCACACAAATCGTCTCCAGGAGAAGCTACGACGCGCTACAGGCACGGCTATCACCGCGCTGACCCGTTTGAATGCGGAAATCTATCGGCCTTGCGACCAGAGTCTGTATTTGTGGGCATCGTTGCCGGGCTGGTCCGATTCGATGAAACTGGCCGCGGCGCTCATCGAACATGGCGTCATCCTCGCGCCGGGCGCGGTGTTCTCGCCGACGGGGGAGCAAGTGTCGGCTTACTGCCGGTTCAACGTTGCGTACCTCGCGGACAAGCGCTTTGCGGCTGCGTTGAACGCCTGCGCGTAACCGAGCCTCACCGCCGTAGTCCTGCGAGGCTCTCCATCCCGCCGAATGGTCGAGATCGAAAATTGGCACTTCTGTAATGACCCAGCGAAACCTGCTCAGATTAAGCGGCTAATGCAAATACCTCAGCCGGGGTTTTCATGTTCAGCGCCTGATGGGGCCGTCGATGGTTGTAGAACTGAATCCAGTCGGCGATCACACGGCTGGCGTGCTGCAGCGTTTCGAAGCGGTGACGATGTACGCCTTGCTCCTTGAGCGTGCGAATCACGCGCTCGACCAAACCGTTCTGTTGCGGGCAGTGTGGCGTGACGAACTCCTGACGCAGTCCGTAACCGCGCACCAGGGCCGTGTAGGCACGACTAGTGAAGACCAACCCGTTGTCGCTTCTCAGCAGGAACGGCTTCGGCACCCGTCCGAGCGTACCAAAGCGAGCAATCAACGCATGCTCCAACGCGCTCGAAGCCGTGCTGGCGCGGCCACTGCGTGACAGATGCCAGCCCAGTAGCTCGCGCGTATGACAGTCGATCACCCGTGCCAGTGTCGCCCAGCCGTCCCGGCGTCCCGCCCAGACCACACGCGACACAAATCTGTTGACCAACGTTCATTGGGCATCGTCGCCACCGATGGCAACGCCTGAATCCTCGGTCTGAAGCCGATTGGCCGCTTGCGAACCTGCCAGCCCATCAACTGGAACACCCGCTGCACGGTGTTCTTGTTGAACCCCAACAGGTACGCGACCGTCCGATAGCCAAACGACGGCGACTCCTCGATCAACGCCTTGATCAGCGCGGCGAACTTCGCATCGACCTTGCGCGCCGATTTCACGGGCTTGTAGTACACGGTGCGACGCGGTACACCGAACCCGCGGCACAGCTTGGCAATCGAGACGGTGATGCCGTCGGCTTGAAGTCCCTGGCGGATCGTCTCGATCACTTCTCGTCCTCGCCCAGCAGGGACTGCAATTTTTTTCTGGCACGCAACTCCAGCATCGCCTCGCCGTAGGCCTCCTGGAGGTCCTTGATCTGGTGTTCATACTGTTCCCGCACGTCTTGTGGGTTGGCTCTCAAGGCATTCTCCATGCCCCGCCTGCCGTCATCGACCCACGGCTCGACCTCCGAAGGGTGACAGATCGTACTGGCGGCTCGCCTCCGCCACTGTGGTCTTGCCCTGAATGATGTCCAGCACCAGGGCGCTCTTGCGCTTCGCTGTCCACCTTTTGATGTCGTCCTCCATCACCTTGCTCATCGTCTTTTCCTCGATTATGACGTGAGCAGGTTTTCACTGGGTCATTACACCCCCTCGACCAACGAGTCTACGTTTGATGTCTATTTGATAGTCGAAAAACAAAAACCCCATAAAACACTTGATTTTATGGGGTTTTTTGATGCTTTTGGCGGAGAGAGGGGGATTCGAACCCCCGATAGGCTATTAACCTTGGCTAGCCGTGGCTGAGAGGCTTATCTGGCAAGGGATTGCGGGGGGTGCGTTTACTATTTTGGGGTGTTACGCGAAGAGGGTAAGTGGTTGATTTTTATGGTGGAGGGGATTTGGTGATAGTAGGAGGCATGGCAGCGAATTGGGGCGAAAGGTACGGCATTGCGATGGCGGTATTCGACCCATTTCAGCCCAGTGGCCCGACAAAACGCTAACGAAGGCTTCGAAGATACAACCGTTACTCTTTCCTGACTGTCCAGCCGATCATAATATAGTCGACTCGTCATTTTGAGTGCCGTACGGCTATGGAGAGCCCATCCCCACGGACAGGGGTTTAACCGCAAATCGGCGCACCTACGATATAGTGCGCTGCTAACGTCATTCCCTTCATCTCGACCAGCCAGGCGATGGCATCCGATATAGTGTTATGACCAACATCTGAGGAGCGGATAATTGAGCGGCCAGCCATTAGTAATTTTGGAAGACAAGAACAGCAAATGCCTCTCACTGCTTGCGACCGTTACTCTTGCTGACTATTTTGCCCTCATTGCAGGAGCATACGAAGACCAAGGCGGCTTAGACGGGCAGCGCGCCCCGATTACAACCAAGACTGGCATGAAGATCCGGAGCAGGCTCGTCAACGACCTGAAAAATGGCGCAGTGATTCCACCAATTGTTGTGGGTGCCGTTTGTGCTCCTGCGATCGTGACTCAACTTCAGCGACTAACGACCTCGCAGCAACTAGTCGACTTGCTTCGCGCGAAGAGTGTTGATCTGTCGATCATCGACGGCATGCAGCGCACGACTGCTTTGCAAGACGCCAAGCTGAATGCCAGGAGGACTATGGTAAGAATTGAGTTATGGGTCGCAAAGAAGGTTGATAGTTTGATTTATAGGATGTTGGTGCTCAATACTGGTCAAGTACCTTGGGATCTGAAGCGACAGCTAGACACCCTGTATCGACCAATCGTGAAGAAGGTCGAACAGTCCGTCCCGAAGGCAAAGATTATCGCCCTGGATGAGACGTTCCGTCGTTCTCAAGCAGGTGAATATCGAAGCACTCGGATTATCGAACTTTTCCTGGCATTTACCTCTCGATCTACGGACGTCGATATCAAGGAGCGCGTTGCCGAAGAGTTCGCCAAGATCGACATAACTGAGGCGACAGCGAATGAAGAGTTCATGCCTTTATTCATTGACGCAATGAAATTGATGATCGAAGTCGACGGAGCTTTTGACCGCGCAGGCAGGAAAACGGGCTCCATGACTGAGGCAAAAATCAAAGCGGGTCGCGATATTTTTACTTCTGCGCCTGGTTCTATTGGTTTTATGGCCGCAGTGGCGGAAAAATTGTTGGGCGCGGCCGGCTTCGACTACGACCTAGTGGCCGCAAAAAATGAGCTTAAACTCGTCCGCGCGAAAATGAATAAACTCATTGCGTTCCTCAATAAGAAATCTGATAGCGATCTCGCCGAATTTCTCGATCTTGGAACGCTAAATCAAGTGCTCACGGTAAAGTCGAGTCGGATAGGTGAATACCAGCGAAACGTCTACAAGAAAGCGTTCACAGTGCTCATGGAGAAGACGGCGCAAGTTATCAAGCAAAACTCAATGACCCCATGCTGGCAAGCACGCTAGGGTCGAAAAATGAGTAAAAATATCAAAAAATTCATACAGAATGATATTTTTGATTGGCTCGTGCAAAATTCATCTGACCCGGCGCAGGTTGCCGGGTTGAATCGCAATGATTTTTGGGTTCAGCCATTCGCAAAAACGGATTCGAAACAGACCGAGGAGGAAAAGCAACTTATCGCCCGTTTCGAGTCAACGAAAGTTACGAGTCGGCAAGAGGTCGATCTCTGGCGCTTCCGTATTGTTGACGAATCCGGGGCTCGACAGGTGACGATTGCTAACATTCGCGGCTTCTTCGAAACCAATGAAGCAGAATTTCTATTCCCGTTCGAGATAGGGAAGTTGACATTTTTGCAACGACTTGACTTCATTATAGAAATGGGGATTTCCGCCGTACGCCCAATTCCTAATCGTATATTGTTAAGCGCAACCACATCAAAAGAGCCAATTCTCGAGGCGGATTTAGAAAATTATCTTCCCAAAGTTGAAGCATGGTCGATTGGTAAGGATGACGCATCTCGGATCGAGGGTGATCGAATATTAATATCTAAAGCCCTAGTAAACTTAGAAATTGATAATGCCCTCGTACGGCAAAACGGATTGGAGTTTGCTGAGCTGGCGGTAACCATGCCGGAAAAAGATCATGATTGGCTCTTCGACCAGGTTTATTTTGCTATATCCTGCCGACGACCAGAGCATCTGTATCTGGCTCTTTACAGAATCTTTGAATTCTTTTTCCCCATGAAGGGGTTGATGTCTCTTAAAGCTCAGCTCGAGTTTACGGGATCAATGTTGCAGTTGCGCGAATATTGCCGGGCAAGCCTCAACTGGAATGTGAACCATCAGTATGGCGCGCGCGCGGCAGCCGATTATGGCGGGACGACTTTTGCAAAACTGTGTCTTGATCGAGAGTTAGCTCCTGATGCCGACGAAGACACTGTGAGAAAGCTCAAGGCTGACGCCATTGAGAAAATCACCGAGCTGCGTCACCGCTTGGCACATCAGACTTTTGACAAGGAAGTCATCACGCCGGATGACCTTGGTAAGAAAATCCGAGCGATACTGTCTCTATTGATAGAGTCGTTCGGACAGTACAGGGCAGTAACAGTGGCTTAAGTTCCACGGTGACAGGAATACATTCGACGCAGTAATACGATCTTCTGTCACAAAACAGATTCAACATTCAAAGGCCGTTTTCCGGAGCCGAACAGACGCGTGGACGTGTCGATAGCGCTACGGACAAATAACGTTTCCTGGCCGATAGGCGACGATCACATCCGGTCACTATTGGGAGGAGCGACGCCCTCTCAGGCCAAGTGATCGCTATAGCAGCAATATCTGCCCTCGGCATACCACGCACCCCGAGAGCAACGCCAAAGTGCCGGGATCTCATTTCAAGCTTTACGAACGGGCGGGCGCTTAGGCATCTGCGCCAAGCTATCTCCATCGGCTCGATGGCCCTCCCTTTCAATCAATGCTCTGAAGGCCTCAATGATCAATGCCGTCGTGCATTGAGAGGCCTGCGAGCGCCTTAGCCTTCACGAGTAGTTCGTCGTTAAGGGTGAGAGGTGTGGGCATTCGACACCTCCAAGAACGTGGCATGAGTGGCCATTCGGGGCTAGCACGGCCTCGTGGGTTCGGTGAGCAGTGTAACCGCTCAAAGAACCCTACGAACAACCCTACATTTATCCACACAGAAAAATAAAAAAATCTATAATCTACAAATAGTTACGTTATTTTCAACCCTCCAAAGAACCCTACATCTATCCCTCCAGAAAACTGTACAAACCTGGGCGGAGATAGGTAAGCTCTTACGGGAGAAACCAACGCAAAGAAAGGTCCCATGGTTACTATCGTCTCGATCCAGCCCCTCTTCCCGGAAGACCGAGTGCTTGACGGTTCGCTCGAACTGGCGGCCTCTCTGTCCGAGAGAGCCCGCGAGTTACAGGCCGATGGGAAAGGCCCGGTCGCTGACGCCCTTGTTCCGCTCCTTCGGAACATGAACTCCTACTACACGAACAAGATCGAGGGGCAACACACCACTCCGGCCAAGATTCAGCAGGCTCTTGAGCAGCACTACTCGTTGGACACAGAAGAGCACAAGAAGCAGTTGATGGCCACGGCGCACATTCACGCCGAGGAGCAGTTGGAAAAGCAATGGAAAGATGTAAGCGCCAGCGAAATGTTCAACGCGGAACGCGTGCGCACCATTCACCGGCTGTTCTTCGAAGCGCTGCCTGAAAAATTCCGACTCACGAACGAAGGCGACCTTATCCGACCTGGCGAATTCAGAGAGAAGGATGTCACCGTTGGCAAGCACATGGCGCCCCCCGTAGATCTCATACCCCAGCTAATGGAGGAATGGGAGAAGCGCTACTCCCGCATCAAGGCCTCTGAGTACCAACTGATAGCGACAGCTTGCTCACATCATCGCCTCGCGTGGATACACCCGTTCATCGACGGCAACGGTCGCGTCTGCCGTTTGCATTCGCATTTGACACTACACGCATCTGGATTGACCGACGGCCTTTGGTCTCCGTTACGCGGATTCGCTCGTACCCACGATGAGTACTACGCTCGCCTCGCCGCAGCGGATATGTCTCGACGAAACGACCTGGACGGAAGAGGCAACCTGTCGCAGGAGGAGCTAGTCAAGTTCATCAATTACTTCCTCGATTGCTGTCTGGATCAAGTCACCTTCATGTTGAAGATGATGGAGTTCGGCGGATTCACGGCGCGGCTACGCGACCTGCTCTACTACCTCGATGCCAACCCCTGGCAGATCGGTTCCGACAAATCGGTTATCAGACCTGAGAAGTCGGCCCTAGCCCTCGAATTCATCGCTCGCACCCGACCGCTTTCGCGGGCGGAATTCGCACAGATTCTCGGAGAGAGCGATGCGACCGCTAGACGCATTACCCGCAGTCTTTTGGATTTCGGGATTCTGCGCTCTGACTCGCATCGGGGTGATCTTGCCTTCGCTCTGCCGCTAAAGAGCTTGAGATTCCTGTTTCCGAAGCTCTGGCCCGAAGTAGATTCCGAGTAAACACTGCCGTCATTCGATAGATACCGTTCCCGTGCGGGAACGAAATGCCGAAATTGCACCGTTTTAACGGCTTTCGTTCCCGAGCGGATACGAAACAGTGTCCTTAGACGCGGTTGAACCAATCGCCCGCTTACACGTGAGTGGAGCCCAAGGCTCCGTTTTCGTGCAACACATTGTTCAGACCGCCCCCATCAACCAAGAAGAGTCCCTATTGAGGCATCGGAATGTTCCGAATCGCAACGAGTGACCTAGAATGGGACTCGGAACGCGTGGTGCCGATATTGTCGGATCGCTAATCTTGTCCCCGTCGCGCCACAAACGCGACCGGGTTTAGCGACCCGAACGGTCATATCTCCGGCACACGGCCGCGAAATTTGCGGCTTTCGTGTGCGTAGTGCCGCGCATCCGTGTCAACGGGCGGGCCTGGATTGGGACACCTTCGGGTGTGCCGCCTATCGGAGTGACCAGCGGTTCGCTAACCTAGTCCAGTGCCCGCCCACCTCTGCGCAATGCGGTGGGTGGCGGGGCTCTCGAAAGTTGGCTAGAACGAGGCACTCGCATGACTTCCTATTTCCCGGCAGGTCCCTTAGTCCACGCTTCCGTGGATAGACTCAACACCCTCTCAGAACGCATCCTCGCTCTCGCGATGTGCTCGACCACAGACGCAGGCAAAGAGATCCCTCACAGATTTCTACTCGCGATCTTCGAAGAACTCGGCGAAATGGCCGGGGAACTTGTCAGCGAATGCCACAGGCTGAAATCAAGCCTTCTGGTCGCATAGCATCAACCTCCGCATCTAACTCTGCCTCCGGCATGGCCCCCCGCATGTTTCGGCTGTTCTCATAGCATCGCGCCACGCACGACGCGGCTCGCTGCTTCAATCTCAAGCCACGCCATTCGCCATGCAAGCCATCATCCTCCCCACTTCCGCGCCAATCGGAATTTCCCCATATACGCTGATTTCGCGCCCTGCTTTAATACCCAGACATTCCCGCCGCGTATACATGCGCGGCCTAAGTTTGTACCGTTGTATTCAGTGCATAGAAGCATGGGTTCGCACTGGCCCATATTATTTCCGGCGACAAATGCCGGATTTACATCGGCGCTCAGATGCGTACGCTGGGGCAGTTTTACGAGAGCTCGGCCAATCCCTAATGCGGGCAGTAACCTTCGTCGTGCTGCGGCCATCATCCAAAAAATTTCCTATCTCACCCGGCAGGTAACACAGTCGTAACCCAACCTCACCGTTGGTTCGTGCATTGACGTTTTTACTTCCGCTAACCGGTCGTCTTTCAGGACGTCTAGCGTCGGGAGTGTCAGCGCCGTACCCGGAGAGAGGGTTGCGTGTGCGTGCCTGCGGAGTCCGGGCGGTTATCGCGCGGCTCAGCGCGGCTCGCGTGACCGAGCAGCGGGTCTCTCCTCGTGCGCTCGCCACAACCTCATACCTATGCATTCCGGCTTTCATGCCGAACCTTTCTGCGTTCGATGCAGCGATATCGCTTGTCTTGAACGTGAAGGGTTGCGGACAAAAGTTGGGAAGCGCTGCGAGCGCCCGCCGCCCGCAGGGGCGAGGACGGCGGGCGCGCGAAGCGCGCCCTTAGACTTGTATCTACAACACTTAACGTACAAGTCATCGGAATCGCCGGCCAGATCAGGCACGACAAGAACACTTACCCCCAAGCGATCAATGCGAGGGGCATCCTGATCAGAGAGATAGAGGTTTGCGATGAATGACACCCCCTTGATGGATTACTCGCCGTTCCGCCGTGAATGGATCGTCCGCCGACGTGTGTTTGAGGATGGACAAGTTGAAGCCTTTGCAATCCGCTTTGATCGGTACATGAAAGCTCAAGATCTTCATCTCATGCCTAGGGCAAAGCGTGGCGAGTCGAAGGACGAGGAGAAGAGCATGCTGAGCGCCGCGAAACGCGCCAAACAACAAGTGCGGTTGCGCTGCAAAGCAATTGGCGCCGACCGCATGATCACGCTTACGTATCGAGAAAACGTGCTCGACAAAGAGCGAATCAAGCGCGATTTCGACGCGCTGCGGCGCCTCTTGGGTCGAGTCCAGAACTTTCAATACGTCGCTGTCCCCGAGCGGCAAAAGCGGGGTGCGTGGCATCTGCACATCGCGGTCAAAGGGCGGCAGAACTATCGCGTCCTGCGAGCGATGTGGCTCCGTGTCGTCGGCGAGGGTAACGGCAACGTTGATGTGCGCAACCCGAATCGCGAGGTCGGTCTTCGTCACAAGATCGCGACTTACATTGGGAAGTACATCGTCAAGAATTTCGACGAGCACAATCTCAATGAAAAGCGGTACTGGGCAAGTCGGGGGATCAAGGTTCCGGAAGCGGAGACTATTGTTCATTTTCTCGAAGACGAAGCTCACGATGCCATTGTTGCCGCGTACAACTCCGCAACTGAGACCGGCGTATCGCTCGAAGGTCACCAGTTTTACTGGAACGAGGACGCGGGATATTTCTGGCTCGCAACACGAGAGCGACGTGACTCCGACGGCAAGGCGTAAGGAGGTACATCGATGAGAAATCTGACCTCGATGTTTCTCGAACCGGATGAGTTAGTGACATTGACTGGACGCACTCAGAACCGTGCTCAGGCACGCGCATTGCGCATGATGGGCATTGAGCACCGTGTGCGGCCAAACGGCACGATTGTGGTGTTGAGCGAACACGTTGCCGTGGTGCTTGGCGCGCAAACTGCCGTAGCGGCCCGTGACACCGCCATTGAGCCAGACTGGAGGGCGATGAATGCCGCGAAAGCGTGATCCCCGCAATAAGGGCTTACCGACGCGCTGGCGGCATATCAGCGGCGCGTACTACTACCAAGTGCCACCGGGCCTCGAATCGATGTGGGACGACAAGCAGACGTTCCGTCTCGGATCGTCTCTTCCGGAGGCGTATCGAGTGTGGTCGGATCGGCTTGCCGATCTGGAAAACGTGCGAACCGTCGAGAAGTTGCTAGAGCGCTATGCACGGGAGGTTTTGCCGACCAAGGCGGTAACAACACAAGCGCAAAACACGTCTGCGTTGAAGTCGCTTAAGCCGGTTTTCGGGCGCATGCCTCTCAACGGCATCAAGCCTCGTCACGTCTATCAGTACATCGATAAACGAGGAGCGAAGGTGGCTGCGCGTCGCGAGGTCGAAGTGTTGTCACATGCACTGACGAAAGCTGTTGAGTGGGGATACATCGACCGACATCCGTTCAAGGGCGAGTTGCGCCTGGCTAGCATTCCGCCAAGGACTCGGTACGTAGAAGACTGGGAAATCGTCGAGTGCTTCTCGCTGACGTCGAAGCGGAAGTCAGGGAGCGTCCTCGCCGTACAAGCCTATATGCGTGTCAAGCTGCTCACGGGGTTGCGTCGCGGGGATCTATTGCGGCTTCGTCTCGATGACCTCAAAAAGGACGGAATTCACGTCACGCCAGCCAAGACGGCGAACACCACTCGCAAGCGGTTGATCATCGAGTGGACCGACGCGTTGCGGGAGGCCGTAGAGGAAGCCAAGGCCGTACGGCCAATGCATGCGTCCGAATGGCTCTTCTGTACCCAGCGAGGCGAATCCTTCCTCAACGAAAAGACAGGCAGAGCCGGTTCGTGGGACTCAATGTGGCAGGGATTTATGCAGCGAGTGTTGGCCGAAACGAAGGTTGAAGTCCGCTTCACTGAGCATGACCTTCGTGCCAAGTGCGCCAGCGATGCCCAAACGCTTGAGCATGCTCAGACGCTTCTCGCGCACGCCGACAGTCGCCTAACCGCGAGGGTCTATCGACGCAAGCCGGAGCGAGTCAAACCGCTCCGCTAGGCATTGCCTGAATTATGGCTTCGGTGCCTGTCCTGAGCCGCCCCGGCAAGTTCGGGCGAAAGGCGATAGCAACGGCGCATCGACACCGGTAACAGAAGCGCTCCGAACTCAACTTGAAAATACAACATTTGTGTTGTATTGTTTGCTAATGGAAGGGACATGAAGTACAGCGAGTTTCGAAAGTGGTTGAAGCAGCAAGGCGCAACGTTTGAGAGGCATCGCTCGGGTTCAAGCCACTTTCGCGTGACCTTGAACGGGAAAACAACGATTTTCCCTGACCATGGAGCCAAGGAGATTGGTACTGGTCTCGTTGAGGCGATCAAGAAGCAGCTTGGTCTCAAGTGAGCCCCGTCGTTGCCGCGCCATTTCACGTTCTACCTGTATTGCAGCGTTCAACTGTTTTGGAAGAGCGCTAAAGGAGTATCGATATGTTGAGCTATCCGATTGATATGCGACCGGACACGAACGGAACGCTGCTTGTCACGTTTCCAGACGTGCCCGAGGCGATCACCGTTGGTGAAAATGAGGAAGAAGCTCGCGCCCAAGCACTGGATGCGCTGGAAGCAGCTTTGGAGATTTATTTCGCGGAAAAACGCGAGATTCCACGCCCGTCGCGCCCCAAGAGGGGGCAGCAGTTGGTCACGCTCCCGATCCTAGCGTCAATGAAGGTGCTTTTAGCTAACGAAATGCTGGCCCAAAACGTTCGAAAGGCTGAGCTTGCAAGACGGATGCACGTCAACCAGGTGCAGGTTGATCGACTTTTGAAGCTTGGTTATGCGTCAAAACTAGATGCCGTTGAAAGTGCGTTCGAAGCCCTCGGCAAACGTCTTGAAGTGCGTGCCGTTTAGGCAACCGACCAGCAGTAAACATGCAAAGGGCTTCCATTCGGGAAGCCCTCTGTACTTCTATGGGGGCGAAACTCCGTCCTAAGTCGACCGCTCAGCGGATCTGCCGCCAGAGAAGTCGCCCCATGTCTCTAGCTGTCTTCGTGCATTTGAAGTCGAGGAGACGCTCGTAACTCGTCATACACGCGCATCGTCTGCTCGCTGATACCGCCCGCAGCATGCATGTCTTTGGCGATTTCATGAATCGCCGCCAGCGGATCGGACTCGTCCATGCCGGAACGGCCCTCCATTGATTCAACTGGAATTTGATGCGCCATGCTCTTCGCCTCGATCGCCATCTATTAACTCAAATAGAGTAGGCGAAGAGTGTACCTGCGCGGGGAGCTAGTCGACCGGATCACGCTAATGACGGACGTGTTACCGACGCGAGCCTGAGCGCCAAAAGCCACCCCGCCAAGCCCCCGGAATAGTAAACATCCGCCCTATAGTAAAACGCGAAAGGGCTCCCTTGCGGGGAGCCCTTTAAACATCTGTGGCGGAGAGAGGGGGATTCGAACCCCCGATAGGCTATTAACCTATACACGCTTTCCAGGCGTGCGACTTAAACCGCTCATCCATCTCTCCTGAAGGTCGCGCATTATAGCAGATCGTCGGCAACATCCCATACCCTTTCGTGCGGACCCCGCAAAATTTCTTCGCGATCTCCTCGTTACGGACGGCGCAAATGGTCCACCAGATGCCTGTCCCGCGCGCTCGGACGTCCGCCCAGCAAGCTGAACACAATCGCCACCGCAAACCCCACCGGCACCCCGAACGCCCCCGCCGAAATCGGATCCACTCCCCACCAGCGCGCCCCAGCAAATCCCGTCAACCGCGTAAAGAACGGATACGTCGTCGTGATGTAGTACACGCACACCAATAACCCGCTCACCATCCCCGCCGTCGCTCCCAATCGCGTCGTACGCTTCCAAAACACCCCCAGCACCAATGCCGGGAACAAACACGACGCCGCCAACGAAAATGCCGCACCCACCAGAAATAAGATATTTCCAAGCTTCAACGACGTGACATATGACGCAAACATCGCCACGCACAGTAACAAGATCTTCGACGTCGTTACCCGCTTCTGGCTCGATGCATTCCTGTCCACCATGTGGAAATAGACGTCGTGCGACAACGCATTCGCAATCGTCAGCAGCAACCCGTCCGCCGTCGACAACACCGCCGCCAACGCCCCCGCCGCCACCAACCCCGAAATGACATACGGCAACCCCGCGATCTCCGGTCCGGCCAACACCAGCATGTCCGGCTGCATCCAGATCTCACCCCACTGCACCACCCCGTCGCGATATACGTCCGAGATGTCCAACTGCACCGGCGTCGCATGACGCCATTGCGTCACCCACCCCGGCAGATTCTCATATCGCGCACCCACCAGATGCAGCAGCATGTCGTACTTGAGCATCACCGCCAATGCCGGCGCACTCACATACAACAACGCCACGAAGAACAACGTCCACCCCACCGAACTGCGCGCGCCCTGCACCGTCGCTGTTGTGCCATAGCGCGTCAAAATATGCGGCAAGCTCGCCGTGCCGATCATCAGGCACACCATCAGCAACAGGAAGTTCAAACGCTGCGAACTGCGTGTCGTGTCGTCTCGCGCCGGAAACGGCTCCGTCATCGCATGGGGCGGCTCGCTGCGCTCAACATACTGATTACGCATCTCCAGCCACTGGTTTTGCGCCTCACCCACGTCGCGCGGGAAAGCATCAAGCTTCGTTTCAAGCACCTTCACGTCGCGCAACGGCCCATTTCGACGCTTGGTATCCAGCAACTGCCGCTCCAGTTCCGCACGCTCGCTATAGAAGCTGTCCGGCAAGCCATCCAGACGACGCTGCATCTGCTCCGCCTGCTCGCGGTAATAATCCCGCACCTCGCGCTCCGGCACCGATTGCTGGATCTCTCGCTCCAACGCCTCAACCTTCGCCAACGCCTCGCCATAAGCGAACTGCGGAAACCAGCCATTGCCCGTCTGATGACCAATCATGGCCGTCGGCACCAGGAACGCGGTAATCATGATGATGTACTGCGCGACCTGCGTCCAAGTCACAGCGCGCATGCCCCCCAGGAACGAGCAAACCAGAATGCCCGCCAACCCGAAAAAGATGCCGATAGTGAACTCGACACCAATGAATCGCGACGCAATCAGACCCACGCCCTGAATCTGCGCCACGAGATAAACGAACGAACACAGAATCGTCGAGAACACGCCCAGCGCCCGCACCAGATTGCTGTCGTATCGCGTGCCGAGAAAATCCGGCACCGTGTAACGCCCCATCTTGCGCAAATACGGCGCCAGCAGGAACGCCACCAGGCAATACCCCCCCGTCCATCCCATGACGTACGCAAGGCCGTCGTAACCCGACACGTACAGCGATCCCGCCAGCCCCATGAACGACGCCGCACTCATCCAGTCCGCCGCACACGCCATGCCATTGAACATCGGCGGCACACGTCGACCCGCAACGTAGTACTCCGTCGCGTCAGAGGTCCGGGAGATCAAACCGATCACCGCGTAGACGGCAATCGTTACGAACAGAAAGGCATAGCCGATCCACACGCCCGGACCATTGACCCGCTCAAGCAAGCCAATCATCAGCACGAACGCAAGAAAGCCCGCCGTGTAATACAGGTAGTAGCGCAGCAGTCTGCGCGTGAAACTCATCGGTGAGTCGGCGCCGAAACGGCGCGAGAGGAAGCACTTCTCGATGTTGCGGGCACCGCCGACTGGCCCAGCCCGGCACCGTCAGGCCCCAGACTGTCGCGATGGGCATCGCGCAATGCGTGCAACTCACGGTGGTAGCGGGCGTCATTGCGACGCTGCCGCCACGCATAAACGACGATCAGTCCGATGTCGATCAGGATCGAACCCTGCGCGCCCATGTAGAACGGCAGCGGCCACCCGGCTACCCGCAGCGACGCCCACTCGCGCGCCCAGAACTGCGGCACGAACGTCGTCACGAAGCCGATCACCATGAGGACCGCCACCAGCCGCAACGTGCGCCACCAGTGACGCGACGCAATGCCAGCCGCGGCCCCATGCCAATCGACATCGGGCCGCGGACCGCCGGAAGCAGCGTCCGGCAGCGACCCGCCGACGCGCATCGTGTCAGCCGTGCCGGCCGCGCCGGTCGGCGAGCGATTTGCCATAGCAGGCCGGGTACCGCGCGCTCACTGCGCCTGCTTGAGTTGCTCCAGAATGGCCGGATTCTCAAGCGTGGACGTGTCCTGCGTGATTTCCTCGCCCTTCGCAATCACACGCAACAAACGGCGCATGATCTTGCCCGAGCGGGTCTTCGGCAAGTTGTCCCCGAAACGGATGTCCTTCGGCTTGGCGATCGGCCCGATCTCCTTGCCCACCCAGTTACGCAGTTCAAGCGCCAGTTGCTTGGCCTCGTCACCCGTCGGCCGCGAACGCTTGAGCACCACGAACGCGACGATGGCCTCGCCCGTCGTGTCGTCCGGACGCCCCACCACCGCAGCCTCCGCCACGATCGGGTTCGCCACCAGCGCCGACTCGATCTCCATCGTGCCCATGCGGTGCCCCGAGACGTTCAGCACGTCGTCGATACGGCCCATGATCGTGAAGTAACCGGTCTTGGCATCGCGAATCGAACCATCGCCCGCAAGATAGATCTTGCCGCCCAGCTCCGACGGGAAGTAGCTCGACTTGTAACGCTCCGGGTCCCCCCAGATCGTCCGGATCATCGCCGGCCACGCACGCTTGATCACCAGCATGCCGCCCTGACCGTTCGGCACGTCCTGCCCGGTTTCATCGACAATCGCCACCGCAATGCCCGGCAGACCCAGCGTGCACGAACCCGGCACCAACGGCGTCGCGCCCGGCAGCGGCGTGATGATGTGACCGCCCGTCTCCGTCTGCCACCACGTGTCGACGATGGGGCAACGCCCTCCACCCACGTTCTCGTAGTACCACATCCACGCTTCCGGGTTGATCGGCTCACCGACCGACCCGAGAATGCGCAGCGACGACAGGTCGTATTTTTTCGGATGCACCTCAGGCGTCTGCTCAGCCGCCTTGATCAGCGACCGGATCGCCGTCGGCGCGGTGTAGAACACCGTCACCTTGTGACGGCCGATCATCTCCCAGAAACGGCCAGCGTTCGGGTACGTCGGCACGCCTTCGAACACGACTTGCGTCGCACCCACGGCCAACGGGCCATAAGCGATGTACGTGTGACCGGTAATCCAGCCGATGTCGGCCGTACACCAGAAAACGTCGTCCGGCTTGATATCGAACGTCCACTGCATGGTGAGCGACGCCCACAGCAGGTAGCCGCCGGTGCTGTGCTGCACCCCCTTCGGCTTGCCCGTCGAGCCCGACGTATAAAGGATGAACAGCGGATGCTCCGCGCCAACCCACTCGGGTTCGCACTGGTCCGGCTGGCCCGCGACGAGGTCCTGCAGCACTTCGTCTCGACCGGCCTGCATCTTGACGTTACCGCCGGTGCGGCGGTAGACGATCACAGACTTCACATGGTCGCAGCCGCCCATCTCGAGCGCTTCGTCGACGATGGCCTTCAGCGGCAATGCCTTGCCGCCGCGCATCTGCTCGTCAGCCGTGACGATGGCCACCGCGCCGGCGTCGATCACGCGCTCGTTGAGCGACTTGGCCGAGAAGCCGCCGAACACCACCGAGTGCGTCGCGCCGATACGCGCACACGCCTGCATGGCGACCACGCCTTCGACCGACATCGGCATGTAAATGACCACGCGGTCACCCTTCTTCACCCCCTTGGCCTTGAGCGCATTGGCGAAACGGCTCACGCGCGCCAGCAGGTCGCGATAGGTGACGGGCGTCACCGTGCCGTCATCGGATTCGAAAAGAATGGCGTTCTTGTCGCCCAAACCCGCCGCGATCTGACGATCCAGGCAGTTGTACGAAGCGTTGATCTGACCATCTTCGAACCACGTATAGAATGGGGCGTTGGTCTCGTCGAGGACTTTGGTGAACGGCTTGTGCCAGGCCAGATTCTCGCGCGCCTGACGCGCCCAGAATCCCTCGTAATCTTTCTCGGCCTCGGCGCACAGCGCCTCATAGGCCGGCATGCCGGAGATGTTCGCTTTGGCGACCAGCGCCTGCGGTGGCGCGAAGACGCGCTGCTCCTGCAATACCGATTCAATTGCTGCCATGAGTTGTCCCCTCTTATGGATATGCAAAAACGATTGCAATCAAGCCTAAACAAATCGCTAACGTCACATTAAGACGAGCGACTTACTAACGCCTTACACTGCTGCATCCGAGTTCCGCGCCCCCCGTGCGGGACTCACGCGAACGCATTACCGCATGACAACAGACTGTGGCGTATTCGCTACAATCCTACCCGTATCAACCCCGTCTCGCCACCCCGGACTCGCCCGGAGCCCCCGTGAATTCGACATCTCCGCCTCAACCGTCCGCCGACATTCCCTCAGCGCCCTCGGCCACCGAGCGCGTCTTTGCCCGTTTTCCGAGCTTCGCGCTGGCCCTCGCGATGACCTTCGTGGGTATCAACGTCGGCATCGGCAAAACAATGGTCGCCGTCATGCCCGTGGCCGCCTTCGCCCTGTGGCGCTTCGTGATCGCCGTCATCGCCCTCGCCCCCCGCTACCGGCCAGCCGCCATGCGACGCGTGACGCGCAGCCAATGGGGACACCTCTTCGTGCAAACGTTCTTCGGCACGTTCCTCTTCACCCTGCTCATGCTCTCGGGCGTGCGGATGACGACGGCCACCGCCGCCGGCGTCATCACCGCCACGTTGCCCGCCTGCGTGGCGCTACTGTCGTGGGCGGTGCTGCGCGAACACCCGTCGCGGCGCACGTTGGTGAGCGTTGCGCTCGCGATTGCCGGTGTGGCGCTGCTGAACCTCTCTCGCGACGACGCGCACGGCGCCGGCGCCTCCGAGGCAGGCAACGCATGGCTCGGCAACGCCCTCGTGCTGGGCGCCGTCGTGTGCGAAGCCATCTACGTGATCGTCTCGAAGCGGCTCGCCGCAGAATTGTCCGCCATCGATATCTGCGCCTATACGCATCTGATAGGCGGCGTGCTGATGCTGCCGCTCGGCGTGGTCGGGCTGATGGCCGTGGATTACGCGTCGCTCACCCCCGGCCATTGGGCGCTCATCGTCTGGTACGGCCTCGCCGCCAGCGTGTTCTCGTTCTTCCTGTGGATGCGCGGCATTCGACACGTCAGTGCACAACTGGCAGGGGTCTTCACCGCCATGGTGCCCGTGGCCGCCACGGCGTACGGCGTGATCTTTCTGAGCGAGCGGCTGACGGTGGCGCAGGGCGCTGCACTGGCCCTGACGGTGGCCGGGATCGTGCTCGCCGCGTTGCCGTCCGCCGGGACGCGCAAAACGCTATTGCCGGCCCGGGACTGAATCGGACACGGCGTCCCCGGCAAGACGTTGTAAAATGCCCGCCATGCCGATTTTTGCGACGCGCCATCCGTGACGTTTCAGCGGTAAGCGCGTTGCCCGGTGGTTTCGCATTTGCTTTGCGTATTTGATAACTACAGCCTGCGGCCGTCATCGCAGGCTTATGCCTCCACTCCGTCAAAATAGCCATGTCGACTCCCGGCCGCCCGTCCGACGCGCCGATGCGCCCCTTGCCCCGCGTCATTTTCTTCAGCCGCTGGCGCCAACTGCCGCTGTACCTGGGCCTGATCGACGTGGTGATGATCTCGAACCTGCTCGTCATGGTGATCATTCACCGTGCCTTCCTGCTTTCCGCCGCCGTCGTGGCGTTCGTCAACAAGATGACGAACGACAGCCACCCCCCGGTGTACGCGACCCCGCAAGTCCTCACCCATACCAGTCCCCACTAAGTCGAGAGCCGTTTCATGTCTACCGTCATTAAAGAAGACGACGTCATTCAGAGCGTCGCCGGTGCCCTGCAGTACATCAGCTACTACCATCCGGAAGATTACATCCAGGCGCTGGGCCGCGCCTTTGATGCTGAACAAAGCCCCGCCGCGAAGGACGCCATCGCGCAAATCCTGACCAACAGCCGCATGTGTGCCGAAGGCCGCCGCCCGCTGTGCCAGGACACCGGCATCGTGACGGTGTTCGTGAAGGTCGGCATGAACGTGCGCTGGGATGCCAAGCGCAGCCTCACCGACATGATCAACGAAGGCGTGCGTCAGGCTTACCTGCACCCGGACAACGTGCTGCGCGCCTCGATCGTGGCGCCGCCCGAAGCCGGCCGCAAGAACACGAAGGACAACACGCCCGCCGTCATCCATTACGAAATCGTGGAAGGCGACAAGGTCGACATTACGGTCGCGGCCAAGGGCGGCGGCTCGGAGAACAAGTCGAAGTTCGTGATGCTCAATCCGTCCGACTCGATCGTCGACTGGGTCGTGAAGACCGTGCCGACGATGGGCGCCGGCTGGTGCCCGCCGGGCATGCTCGGCATCGGTATCGGCGGCACGGCGGAAAAAGCCATGGTGCTCGCCAAGGAATCGCTCATGGACCCGATCGATATCCATGACGTAATCAAGCGCGGCCCGCAGAACTGGAACGAAGAACTGCGTATCGAGCTGTTCGAGAAGGTCAACGCCCTCGGTATCGGCGCACAAGGCCTGGGCGGTCTGGCCACCGTGCTTGACGTGAAGATCCTCGACTATCCGACGCACGCCGCGTCCAAGCCGGTCGCCATGATCCCGAACTGTGCGGCCACGCGCCACGCACACTTCACGCTGGACGGCTCGGGCCCGTCGTTCCTTGCCGCACCGTCGCTCGACGCCTGGCCGAACGTGCACTGGGCACCGAACACCGAGACGAGCAAGCGCGTCGATCTGGACACGCTCACGCCGGAAGAAGTCGCAAGCTGGAAGCCGGGCCAGACCCTGCTGCTCTCGGGCAAGATGCTCACGGGCCGCGACGCCGCCCACAAGCGCATCGCCGACATGATCGCCCGCGGCGAACCGCTGCCGGTCGACTTCAAGGGCCGCGCCATTTACTACGTCGGCCCGGTCGATCCGGTGCGCGACGAAGTCGTCGGCCCGGCAGGTCCGACCACGTCCACGCGTATGGACAAGTTCACCGACATGATGCTGTCGAAGACGGGGCTCACCGTCATGATCGGCAAGTCGGAACGTGGCCCGGCCGCCATCGAAGCCATCAAGAAGCACAAGGCTGCGTACCTGATGGCGGTCGGCGGTGCCGCTTACCTCGTCTCCAAGGCGATTCGTGCCGCGCGCGTGCTGGCCTTCGAAGACCTCGGTATGGAAGCGATCTACGAGTTCGACGTCAAGGACATGCCGGTGACCGTGGCCGTCGATTCGACCGGCGTGTCGGTGCACCAGACGGGCCCGAAGGAATGGCAAGCCAAGATCGGCAAGATTCCGGTCGCGGCCGAGTAATTCAGGCCAGCAGAACAGCAACACAGGCTGCACGAGACCCGCAAAGGGCCTCGTCGGCCCGCAGGACCCAGCCCGGCATCGACCGGGCTTTTTTTACACCGGCGCCGCCTTGCGCCACGTCGATGTCGCGTCGATGGACGCGAATGGATTGCATTTCCATTCGCACCTCGGTTCACGAAAAGCCTTGCGAAGCTTGGCTTCCCGGCCTTTTCAGGCTACGCTTCAACCGCTCGCAAATTGCATGAAAAACAGGGATCCGAAATGAAAGGCGACAAGAAAGTCCTCGAACTCCTCAACGCACAGCTCACGAACGAACTGACGGCGATCAACCAGTACTTTCTGCACGCCCGGATGTACAACCACTGGGGTCTCAACAAACTCGGCAAGCACGAATATGACGAGTCCATCGGCGAAATGAAGCACGCCGACAAGCTGATCGAACGCATCTTCATGCTCGACGGCCTGCCCAACCTGCAAGACCTGCACAAGCTGCTCATCGGCGAGGACACGCTGGAAATCCTGAAGTGCGATCTGAAGCTCGAATGCCTCTCGCAGAAGACCTGCAAGGAAGGTGTCGCGCATTGCGAAAGCGTGAAGGACTTCGTCTCGCGTGAAATCTTCAACGAGATCCTGCACGACACCGAAGAACACATCGACTGGCTCGAAACGCAGATCGAACTGGTCGGCAAGGTCGGTCTTCAGAACTACCAGCAGTCGGGCATGGCGTCGTTCGAAGAATAAGCCCGTCACTCCCCACAAGACACATAACAGGCGCATCGCCGGGTCAGTATCGGCCGGCAAGGTTTGCGCTAGAATTTCGGGGCCGGCATTTGCCGGCCCTTTTTCATTTGCCATGCCCTCCAACGCGCCGATTGGCGTCTTCGATTCCGGCCTCGGTGGCCTGTCGGTCCTTCAGGCCGTACGCGCCCTGCTCCCCCATGAGTCGCTGCTCTACGTGGCCGACTCGCGCTTCGCCCCCTACGGCGAACGCCCCGATTCGTTCATCGAACAACGCAGCCTCGCGATCGGCGGGTGGCTGCGAGAGCGCGGCGCCAAGGCGCTCGTCGTTGCCTGCAACACGGCAACGGCGCATGGGGTGGCAGCGCTGCGCGCCGACGCGTCGTGGCCGGTCGTCGGCGTCGAACCCGGCATCAAGCCTGCCGCAGCGGCATCGCGCAGTGGTGTCATCGGTGTGCTCGCCACAGCCGCTACGCTGCGTAGCGCCCGGTTCGCGGATCTGCTCGCGCGTCACACTGCGCAGGGGCAACGCTTCCTTTGCCAGCCGGGCCACGGGCTTGTCGAGCGCATCGAAGCCGGCGACGTCGACTCCCCAACGGTCATGGCGCTTCTCGACCGCTTCATCGAGCCGATGGTGGCGCAAGGCGCCGACACGCTCGTACTCGGCTGCACCCACTACCCGTTCCTGATCCCCGCCATCCAGCGACGCTTCGGCACGGCCCTCACCCTCGTCGACACAGGCGCCGCCATTGCCCGCCAGCTTCAGCGACGTCTTGAAACCGATGGGCTGAAGGCTTCCCAACCGTCAGACGGACGCGGCAGTCTGCAACTGATGACGACCGCCAACGCGGAAGCGCTGCAAACCATGGCAGATCGGCTGCTGCCCAACGCCCCCCGCGTACAAACAGTTGAAATTGACGGGATCGCGCCGCACGGCCCGGCCTGTCTGGATCGGCCGCCGAACCTTCCCATCATTCCCGCTTAAAACCGCCGACGTATATCCCTGCGCGGACTATGGGATAGGTCGATGGGGCTTGCAAAACACTAGGTCTTGAATAATAATTATTCTCATTAGTGTTACATTTTGACGTTTTCACCATGATCGTCTGTGTCTGCAAATCCGTTTCCGAGCGCCAGATCAAGGCTTGTCTCGACGCTGGCGCCTCCACGATGGAAGATCTCCAGATCGACCTCGGCGTTGCACTGTGCTGCGGCAAGTGCGGGCCGTACGTTCAGGAGATGGTGTCGGGTGCCACGCCGTGCTGCGGCCGCTCGTGCGGGGGCTGCTGTCAATCCGCGCAGGTTGAAACCTCGACCGAAGCCGTGGTCGTGACACGAGAATTCGCACTGGCGGCATAATCGCTGCCAGCACGTTCGGCGAAGGCGAAACTTCACCCGTATCATCCATGTCGATATCACCGTCATGACCGGAGTTCGTCCGGATCACGACGGCTACGGAGCCAGCCAGGCGTCTCGCAGACGTCATGCGCCAGCCAGCGATTCGTCACCCTGGAGGTGTCCGATGGAACTCCTGATTGGCTTTGTCTCGACGCTATGCTTGTCTTTTTTTCTGTTTAGAAGGTGAGTGCAAGCCCGGTGCTTTTACTCACTGCGTTCGCCGACCGCGCCCCTTGGCGCGGTTTTCCTTTGATCGTACGTCCGGCCCTCCCGAACTCCGAGGCTTCGCACACCGCGCTTGCCTCATCGTTCACCGCCGCAATTTAGCGTACCCTAGCCGTTATCATGTCGACCGCCGTGCCCCCATCTGGCCTTGCGCTCACGCAGATCCAAGATCCGCTGACGTCGCCGCGCGCCATCGCGATCGCGGCTGCGATCGTCGTCCTTCACATTGCCGCCTTGGTCGGTCTGTCGCACCTGCGCAGCGACCCCGAGAAGGCAACGATCGAACCGACGACATTTACCGCCACGATTATTCCGCTCACGCCCGCGCCAACGCCACCGCAACCCGCGCCGCCCAAACCACAGCCGGAACCGCCGAAACCGAAGGTCGCACAGCCGCTGCCCAAGCCGCGCGAGCAACCGAAGAACGCCATCACCCAGAAGGCCGAACCGGTCGCACCGCCGCAGCAGCAAGTCGAACCGGTACAAAACGCCGCGCCGACGCCCCCCGCCCCGCCCGCACCGGCCCCGGCACCCGCGCCGTCGGGTCCGATCGAAGGGCTCGCCGTCAAATGCGAAGAACCGCGTACGGTCTATCCTACGCAGTCACGTCGCGTTGGCGAGGAAGGCACCGTCACGTTGCGTCTCGTGATCGACACCCGCGGTGTGGTCTCGAGCGCCAATGTCGTCAAATCGAGCGGCTTCCCCCGTCTCGATCAGGCCGCCCGCACCGCTGCACTGGCGATGCGCTGCGCGCCCCCGATGCAAAACGGCCGAGCGGTGGAAGCCGCGGCGACCAAACCGTTTAATTTCAATCTGAACGATTAACGTCACGATTTACGAACTGGATCTCCCGAGGAACGCAAAATGCAAGAGTATGGTTTGAGTCACGTCTGGGCGCAGGGCGATTTCGTCACCCGCGCGATCGCGATCGTGCTGTTGGTGATGTCGGTGCTGTCCTGGACCGTCATCATCATCAGGGGCACGCAAGTCTTCCGCCTGAGCCGCCTGACGCGCACCGCCGAGCCGGACTTCTGGCACTCGGAGAACTTCTCCGCCGGTTTGCAGAAGCTGGGCGAATCCGGTCAG
Organism: Pandoraea sp. SD6-2; assembly: GCF_000389825.1. NCBI lineage: Bacteria > Pseudomonadati > Pseudomonadota > Betaproteobacteria > Burkholderiales > Burkholderiaceae > Pandoraea > Pandoraea sp. SD6-2. The sequence continues at coordinate 85,693 of NZ_KB944454.1, forward strand.
AACAACCCGTTCCTCGCCCTCGCCCTCGCCGGTCAGGACGCCGCTGAACATCACCGCCAAAGCCAGCCGCATCTGCACGACAAGATGGACGTGAGCGACTGGATCACGCGCGCACTGAAGAACTCGGTGGACGACACGGTTTCGCGTCTGCAAAGCGGTCTGGCCATGCTGGCATCGATCGGCTCGACCTCGCCGTTCGTTGGCCTGTTCGGTACGGTGTGGGGTATCTATCACGCCCTGCTGGCCATCGGCGCATCGGGTCAGACGACCATCGACAAAGTGGCTGGCCCTGTGGGTGAGGCGCTTATCATGACCGCCTTCGGTCTGTTCGTCGCGATTCCCGCAGTGCTGGGCTTCAACGCACTGACACGCGCCAACAAGGGCATCGTCTCGAAGCTCAACCGCTTCGCCCACAGCCTGCACGGTTACTTCCTGACCGGCGCCAGCCTGCACTCGACGCAGTTCGCGACCAACATCACGCCGGTGCGTAAGTCCACGCCGGCCAGCGCCAGCTAAGCGGCAGCGCAAAGGAAGGAGTTCGCTATGGCTATGGGTTCATACAGCAGCGACGACGGTGCCGATGACGCCATGATGAGCGAGATCAACATGACGCCGCTCGTCGACGTCATGCTGGTGTTGCTGATCATCTTCATCGTGACGCTGCCGGTGCTCAATCACGCGGTCAAGCTCGACTTGCCGCAGGCGAGCAGCCAGCCCGAAGACACCAAACCAGCCAAGGTCGACCTGTCGATCCAGGCCGACGGCACCGTCTTCTGGGACAAGCAGGCCATCGACGACGCCACGCTCAAGGCGCGTCTGGCGCAGGCCGCCGCAGCGCAGCCGCAACCGGAACTGCATCTGTTCGCCGATAAGAACGTGCGTTACGAAAGTGTCGCGAAGTTGCTCTCGGAAGCCCAGACGGCAGGGGTGACCAAACTCGGGTTCGTGACCGAGCCGGCGGCCAAGTAAGTCCGGCCGATCCACGAATCGCAGAAGGAAAGCGCGGTGCTCGCCACCGCGCTTTTTTTCGTCCCTGAGATTCTCGAATCGCGCAACGCACCAGCGTTTTCCCGATATTGTTCCAATCGGGTAACAATCCTTCCTGTGTTGCGGGCTACTCCCGATGGCATTTACCCCGATATAGTTTGGGCATGACATTGGACGCAAGACGCCATCTCGGCGCCCGTCCCCACAGGAGATTTCCCCCATGAGCACTCCCTACGCCCGCCCGGTCGCCCGCGTCTTCACGGCAGCGCAAACGCAGGAAGGCGCCGGTTTCCACGTCAATCGTCCGTTCCCGACCCGCATGCTGGCGGACTTCGATCCGTTCCTGCTGCTCGACGAGATGGGCCCGATGCAAGTCGCCCCCGGTGATGCCAAGGGTGCGCCCGACCACCCGCACCGCGGCTTCGAGACCGTGACGTACCTGCTTGCCGGCGAGATGGAGCATCGTGACTCGCAAGGTCACGCAGGCAAGCTCACGCCCGGCGACGTGCAGTGGATGACGGCAGGCGCCGGCGTCATTCACTCGGAGATGCCCTCGCAAGCCTTCCAGCAGCGTGGCGGCGAGATGCATGGCTTTCAGCTCTGGGTGAACCTGCCGCGCACCGACAAGATGATGACGCCGCGCTATCAGGAACTGCCTGCGGCGGGCATCCCGAGCGCGACGAGCGACAACGGCAAGGTCTCGGTGCGTGTGATCGCAGGCGAAGCGTTGGGCACGCGTGCCGCCATCGAGACACGCACCCCGATCCTGTATCAGCACTTCACGCTGCAACCTCAGGCCTTGCTCGATCACCCGGTGCCCGCGGACTTCAACGTGTTCGCCTACGTGATTGATGGTGAGGGGCATTTCGGTGCCGATGCCTCGCTCGCAAAGACCCATCAAATGGTCGTCTTCGGCAACGAGGGGGAAGGCGTCACGGTGCGCAACGATAGCGACAAGCCGCTGTCGTTCCTGCTGATCGGCGGCAAGCCGCTGGGCGAGCCGGTCGCACGTTACGGCCCGTTCGTCATGAACACGGAAGGCGAAATCCGTCAGGCTATTCTCGACTTCCAGGCGGGCCGGATGGGACGCATTCCCGCCTCGGGTTCCGCCACCTGAATCTGGGCCGGCGGGAAGGCCCCGCCGTTCACACCTGCTCGGCCAAATTGGGTCACAATGGCACGCAGAGTGCGTTGTGGCCCGATGGCTTTGCCGGGCCGTGTTTGTCATCTCTCGACACGTTTCATGACGTGCATCGAGCCCCTACAGGAGTTGCCATGGCCGCAGACGCGATTGTCACCGCCCATTTGGGCGCCGCAGGTTTCACCACTCATCTCACGGACGGCAAGCACGAATGGAGCGCCGACGAGCCTGCAACGCTCGGCGGTGCCGATCTGGGCCCTGTCCCGGCGGCGTTGCTGTTGTCCAGTCTCGGTGCTTGCACGTCGATTACGTTGCAGATGTATGCACGTCGCAAGGAGTGGCCGCTCAAGGACGTGAAGGTGACGCTCGCGATGAACCCTGACGGCAAACCGCCCGCCGGGACAACGCAGATCACCCGCAAGATCGAACTGGCAGGTGATTTGTCGGAAGAGCAACGTCAGCGCCTCTTGGAAATTGCCAACGCGTGCCCAATTCACAAGGTGTTGTCGGGCACCATCGCCATCGACAGTACATTGGTCGAGTAATAGCATCCGGCGCATTGCCGGCATGTCGTCACGACACGCCAGCCGTCATCGATTGAAGGGGAAATTTTCTTGCAGTACGAACACCTGATCGAGGTCAACGACCTCCTGAATCCGCTGGCCTTCGCGCTCACGCGCGACCAACTCTGGCGTGGCCTCGTGCTGCGCGCCGAGCAGCCGGAATCTTTCGTGCTGGGACTCGACGAGTGCATCGTGCACGAACGCACCGACGACACGCTCACCCGAGAGCTGCGCTTTGGGCAAGCCGTGGTGCACGACCGGGTCGTCTTCGACGCCCAGCAGTCCGTGCGCTATGAAACGGCAGCCACCGAGCAGCACGCCGGCGGCACCCTCACGATGCGTATCGAAGAGCCGACACCGACGCACTACTTCGTGCGCTTCACCTACAGCACGACGCTGCCGGAAGACGCCGCCACCGCCGACACGCGTTACAGCGAGTTCGTGAAATCCGCTTACCGCGAGGCCGACATCGACACGATTGGGCAGATCCGCGCGCTCGCCGAGCAGGGCGCACTGGGCTGAACGGCCGGGAGCCGCCTCAGGCAGACCATTTGCCGGATGGTGACATCCACCGTCCGGCAAAGCGGCGTTTAGCCAAAATCTATGCGAAAAAAACAGCAATAACCAAATTTAAATATAAATGGGAATGATTCTCATTTAATATTCATCTCACAGTCAGCCACACGGATGAGCGAGATGACCGCAAGCCCCCCCACTGCCCGCCAGACCCAGCCCGCTACGGCGCCGCGCCGCACCACCTTGTCGGTGTCGCGCACGCAAGTGGCTAGCCCGGCGGCAGAAAAGCCGGCCAGCCACGCCACGGGCCGAGTGCTGACCAGCGATCACCTGCTGCAAGGCACGCAATGTGTGAATATCCTGCACAACGGACAGACATATCAGTTGCGCGCCACGCGTTATGGCAAGTTGATTCTGACGAAGTAAGACGCCGGAGTTGTGACGAATTTTGGCGGCGGCATGACCACGACCGTGCCGTCGCCTTCACCGAGTTTTGTGGGGACCACCTCGCCTAAGAGGTGTTTGGCAGTAGCCAGCGAACGCAACGCGATCCCATGTAGTTACGGCAAGCCCCTCTCTACCTGCGTTGCACGCCAGCCAAGCCGCTTTTTTTGTCCATCCACTCGGGTTTCATTGATGTTCTCCTCGTGGCCCAGCCTGCCAAGCCTCAGGCGAGGCCATCCGGCCTGACAAGCCTTTGCCCCGTCCTCCCGGACGGGGTTTTCTTTTGATATGCGAAAAAAATCGCCGACTTACGTCAGCGATTTTTTATCCTTCCGGTGCCGAACAAAGCCCCGGACGCACCACCGCGCCGATCAGGCGCCGGTCACGGCCGCAATGCCCGCGCGGGCGATCTGCGCGTCTTGCGCCGACTTCACGCCCGACACCCCGACCGCACCAATGACGTTGCCATCGACGATGATCGGCACACCGCCCTCGAGCATCGCGGTGTTCGGCGCGCTCAGGAACGCAAAGCGCCCGCCATTGATCATTTCCTCGAACGCACCGCTTTCACGACGGCCGACCGCCGAGGTCTGCGCTTTGCCCAGCGACATCATGGCGGTACTGGGGGCTGCGCCATCCATACGATGCAACGACAGGGCATGGCCACCGTCATCGACGACCGTGATGCATACGTTCCAGCCATTGGCGGTAGCTTCGGCCACGGCAGCGGCGTTGATCTTCTGCACGTCTTCAACGCTCAGAACTGCTTTCGTCTTCATACGTCTCTCTCGTTTAAGGTTGGCAATTCAGGAAGCCTCGCCAACGCGGGGCTCCGGACAATTCATCTTCGTGCCTACGATGCCGGTGCTTCGTGACATTGTGCGGATACCGCGCGGGTCAGTGCCCCACCGTCAGGCCCATCCATTCGCGCAACGCTTGATGCGTAGTGCGCAGGCCACCAACGGTCGGCCACCAGCCTGGGACGATATCCGGCTCGAACGCGTTCGCATTGCAGCACGGTGCCGGTACCACCGTGAGTCCGGCACGTTCGAACTGGTCGCGGGCACGGCGCATATGCCATGTGTTCGTGACCAGATAGATGCGCGATACGCCAGCGTTAGTCAGCATACTCGCGCTAAAAGCGGCGTTTTGCGCCGTATTCAATGATTGCGCTTCTATCCAGCGCACGGGTACACCGAACTCTTCCGTCGCAATCTGCGCCATAACGCGCGCCTCGACAGCTTCGCCCGTCGGACTGCCCCCCGAGACAAGCACCGGCAACTGCGCCCGGCGTGCGAGAAACGCACCGTAACGCACGCGGCCCAGGGTGGCATCGCTGGCGTCAGCGCCGTTTGCACGGCCGAATTCCGGCGCGTGAAGGCTCGACCCACCGCCGAGGATCACCACGGCTTGCGGCAGCTTCGCGGTAGCGTCAGGCGCCTGACGCGCAGCGTCGAGCGCCTTGAGATCGATCGCAGTCCCGACCTCTAGCGGATAGGCCAGTTGCCGGCCGAACCAAGGCATCCCCTGCACCCAAAGCGCCAGCACGGCAGCGACTGCCAACGTCTTGCCGACGCGCGGCCAGCGCCGCCAGACGACGAGCGCAAGCCCTGCAAGCACCAACACATTGACCGGTGGCAGGAACAGACTGACGAGAAGGTTGCGGGCGAGCCAATCGAAGGGCATCCGGCGAGTGTACTGGACTGCACTACGAAGTGCACCTTTTCTCTATGACATTTCTCGCCTGATAGGGGCTAGGTATGCGTACGTGGAAAAGCAAGCGCGCCGCCTCCGTACTTTCCTCGAGACGTTCGTCCCGGCATTCCGGTTACACTGCGCGCATACCTGCCGCTACCGCGGATTCAGCAGATTCCGCCTACCGCCTGTCGATGCCCACTCATCCCGCCGGAATGTCACGCACGAGCGCCGTTGCGAACGACGCCTCATCCCCCGCTCAGATTCCCCTGCCCCGCCAGCTTCTGGTGACGCCCGATATCGCATCGCGCACACAGATCGCCACGTTTGCGTCGCAGCTCGCGCAAGCGCTCGCGCGCGGCACGCGTCTGGTGCAGCTTCGCAATCGGTCGCTCGATGCAGACGGCTATCGTGCCCTGGCTGAGAGTGCGTTGGCGTTGACGCATGCGGCTGGCGCGCAACTCATCCTCAATCCGCCGCACGACGTCGCGGATCTCTGGCTGGACGCCACGAACGGCGTGCATGCCGGCACTGTACCGCTGGCGGACGGCTGGCACCTGACCAGCGCGCGGCTCATGGCCTGCCACGAGCGTCCGGCGGGCTGGAAGGTCGTGAGCGCCGCCTGCCACGACGCCGCACAACTCGCGCACGCCACGCGTCTGGGACTCGACTTGGTAACGCTGTCGCCGGTGCTCGCCACTGCGACGCATCCCGACGCCACACCGCTCGGCTGGCCCGCGTTCACCGCACTCGCCGCACAGACGTCGCTGCCGGTGTTCGCCCTCGGCGGCATGCGCGCCGACATGTTGACGAGCGCTCGCCATGCCGGGGCCTACGGCATCGCGGCGATACGTGCCTTCTGGCCGTCTGCCTGACGCCTCCCCCACGAACCACGATCCGCAAGCCACCATCGTCAGCAGTCGCGGCAGCACGGGGACGGTGCCACCCGCCCCCGCCGACTGACTGAGCGTCTTGCTTCGGCGCGATTGCGCCGTCGCACGACGCCTTTGCGTTACGTCTCCAACGCCTCACGTGCGGCGATCACCCCTTGCGCGTACGCCGGATCGATCTTGGCAAAGTGACCGATCTGACGCTCGGCCACATCGTCCGGCACGCCCTGCATGGCGGCGGCAATATTGCCGAACAGGCGCGACTTCTGCGCATCGTCGAACAGATTGAACAACGCGCGCGGCTGCGAGTAGTAATCGTCGTCCTCGCGATGGTCGAAGCGATCGGCCACGGTGCCCACGGCCTGCGGGGGCTCGCGGAACGCCGGCTGCTCGGCAAACGCGCCGTAGCGATTCGGCTCGTAGTTCGGTGTGCTGCCCAGATTACCGTCCACACGCATCGCGCCATCGCGATGGAAGCTGTTGTGGAACGGGCACTTCGGCGCGTTGACCGGGATCGCACTGTGATTCACGCCCAGGCGATAACGCTGCGTGTCGCCATACGAGAACAGACGCCCCTGCAACATGCGATCCGGCGAGAAGCCGATGCCCGGCACGACGTTGGCCGGATTGAACGCCGCTTGCTCGACGTCGGCAAAGTAGTTCTCCGGGTTGCGATTGAGTTCCAGCACACCGACGTCGATGAGCGGGTAATCCGCATGCGGCCACACCTTCGTCAGATCGAACGGGTTGATACGATAGGTCGCGGCGTCTGCCTCGGGCATCACCTGCACCTGCATGCGCCAGCGCGGGAAGTTGCCGGCCTCGATCGAGGCGAACAGATCACGCTGCGCGCTCTCGCGATCGCCTGCCACCACTTCCGCCGCCTGCGCGTTCGTCAGGTTCTCGACACCTTGCATCGACTTGAAATGGAACTTCACCCAGAAGCGCTCGTTCGCGGCGTTGATGAAGCTGAACGTATGCGAGCCGAAGCCGTGCTGCTGGCGATAGTTCGCCGGCAAGCCGCGATCGCTCATGAGAATCGTCACCTGATGGAGCGACTCGGGATGACGCGACCAGAAGTCCCAGGCGGCCGTCGGGTTGCGCAGGTTGGTCTTCGGATCGCGCTTCTGCGTATGGATGAAGTCGGGGAACTTGAGCGGATCGCGCACGAAGAACACGGGCGTGTTGTTGCCTACGAGATCCCAGTTGCCCTCGTCGGTATAGAACTTCATGGCGAAGCCGCGCACATCGCGCTCGGCGTCGGCCGCACCGCGCTCGCCCGCCACCGTCGAGAAACGCAGGAAAACCGGCGTTTCCTTGCCAATCGCCTCGAACACACGAGCGCGGCTGAACTTCGTGATGTCATGCGTGATGGTGAGCTTGCCGAATGCACCCGAGCCCTTCGCGTGAACACGACGCTCGGGAATCACCTCGCGGTCGAAGTGCGCAAGCTTCTCGAGGAACCACACGTCTTGCAGCAATGCCGGACCGCGGGGTCCGGCCGTCATCGTGTTCTGATTGTCGGGCACCGGTGCACCAGCGGCGGTGGTGAGTTTTTTCGTATCTGACATGTGACGCTCTCCTGTTTCCTGATCGTGCAATCTCGCGAGACTCAAGCGCTCATGAGCGCGAAGTCGGCGAGTATCCGTTCCAGCGTGGTTTCGATGTCGTGCAAATAGGCCTTCAGTTGGGTCATCGTCGGTACCTCGAATGCGTCGTGCTGCGGGGGCAGCGATCGGCGTCTGGCAGACCGGCATCTCGGGTGGCACCGGTTTCAAACGCGCGACACCAGATTAATTATTTTTATTAAAATCGTCGAATTAATCGTTTTTATATATGCAATAGGCAAAAGCAATACGCCGCGGCACGAGGCAGCGGCGTATGGCGGTTTTGGGGGTGTCGGGGCGAGTGCGCCCCGGTGTGTCAGTGCGACATCAGTTCGATGTTGCAGGCAGGTCGAGAGGAATCACGCCCGGCAGATGGCACCGGGCAATGGCCTGCGCCACGGCGTCGATGGCCGGCAGACGCGTGAAACTCTTGCGCCACGCCAGCACGACACGACGGTCGGGCACCGGCGCCGAGAACGGCACATAGCGCAGCAAGCTGTCGGGCGCTTGCATATCGGGTACCGATGTTTTCGGCAGCACGGTGATGCCGACGCCGCTCGCGACCATATGACGAATCGTCTCGAGCGAGGAGCCCTCGAACGTCTTCTGGATGCCGTCGGCATTCTGCGAGAAGCGCATCAGTTCCGGGCACACACCCAGCACGTGATCGCGGAAGCAATGCCCGCTGCCCAGCAGCAGCATCGTCTCCTGCTTGAGATCGCCGGCGTCGATCTGCGAACGGTCGGCCCACGGATGCGAGCGCGGCAGCGCCACCACGAACGGCTCGTCGTATAGCGGACGCACCATCAGGCCGCTCTCCGGGAATGGCAGCGCCATGATCGCCGCATCGATTTCGCCCTGCTTGAGCAATTCGATGAGCTTGAGCGTGTAGTTCTCTTGCAGCATGAGCGGCATCTGCGCCGTGGTCTCGATCATCTCCTTGACGAGCGCCGGCAGCAGATACGGCCCGATCGTGTAGATCACGCCAAGACGCAGCGGCCCGGCGAGCGGATCGCGGCCCTGCTTGGCAATTTCCTTGATGGCAATGGTCTGCTCGAGCACGCGCTGGGCTTGTGCCACGATCTGCTCGCCGAGCGGCGTCACGCTCACTTCCGCCGCGCCACGCTCGAAAATCTGTACGTTCAGCTCGTCTTCGAGCTTCTTGATGGCCACCGAGAGCGTCGGCTGGCTGACGAAACAGGCTTCCGCCGCGCGACCGAAATGGCGTTCACGCGCCACCGCCACGATGTACTTGAGTTCCGTGAGGGTCATGTCGTCCTAACCTGTGTAAATTAATCGAAATACCGCAATCGATAGATTTTCTTTTTTATAGCACAATCGGGCGGCAATTGCCCGTTTTCGGGCGACGCGCTTACCGTCATCCTCCCGCCCCGCCGCCGTACAAACGCCGGGCGTCACGCTTTCAGATAGTCTTCCCGCGCCCCGAGCCAACGCTCCAGATGCGCCGCCACCGCGCCAGGATGGGACTTCAGCAGCACATCGGCCGCTTCCTGCGCCCCTGGGATCAACCAGGCGTCTTCGTTCAGATCGACAAAGCGCAGCATGGCCGCGCCCGACTGCCGCGCACCGAGAAACTCGCCCGGGCCGCGGATCTCCAGATCGCGCCGGGCAATAACGAAACCGTCGGTGGTCTCGCGCATCGTCTGCAAGCGCGCCTTCGCGCCCATCGACAGCGGCGATGCGTACATCAGCAGACAGACCGATTCTGCGGAGCCCCGCCCGACGCGTCCCCTCAACTGGTGCAATTGCGCGAGTCCGAAGCGCTCGGCGTGCTCGATCACCATCAGAGACGCGTTGGGCACGTCCACCCCCACTTCGATGACCGTGGTCGCCACCAGCAGATGCGTGTCGCCCCGCGTGAAGTCGTCCATCACGGCGGCCTTTTCCGCAGGAGAGAGTCGCCCGTGAACGAGCCCCACGCGCAGTTCGGGCAGCGCCGCCACCAATTGCGCGTGGGTGTCGACGGCCGTCTGCAATTGCAGCGCTTCGCTCTCCTCGATCAGCGGGCAAACCCAGTACACCTGACGCCCGGCAAGCGCCGCCGCGCGAACGCGGTCGATCACTTCGGGCCTGCGCGTGTCGCTGATCAATTTCGTGACGACCGGGCTGCGGCCCGGCGGTAACTCGTCGATCACCGAGACGTCGAGATCGGCGTAGTACGTCATGGCGAGCGTACGCGGAATGGGCGTCGCGCTCATCATCAACTGATGCGGCATCGCACTCTCGCCGAGGCCTGCCGTCTGCATCTTGCTGCGCAGGGCCAGACGTTGCGCGACCCCGAACCGGTGTTGTTCGTCGACGACCGCCATGCCCAGCCGCGCGAACGTGACCGTGTCCTGAATGATGGCGTGCGTGCCGATGACGAGTTGCGCTTCACCGCTCGCCACACGGGCAAGGGCTTCGCGCTTTTCCTTCGCCTTCATGCTGCCCGCCAGCCACGCGACGTCGACGCCCAGCGGCACGAGCCACGCCGAGAGCTTGCGCAGATGCTGTTCCGCGAGAATTTCGGTCGGCGCCATGATGGCCGCCTGGAAACCGGCGTCGATGGCCTGCGCGGCCGCCAGCGCGGCAATGATCGTCTTGCCGCTGCCCACGTCTCCCTGCAACAGACGCTGCATCGGATGCGGTTCGGCCAGATCGGCCTGAATCTCCGCCCACACTCGCTGCTGCGCGCCCGTCAGCCGGAACGGCAGCGCCGCTTCGAAGCGCGCGAGCAAACCGCCCGGCACGGGTTTGCCAAAGGACGGCGCCGCCAGACGCCGGCGCGCCGCCTGCGCCCGCTTGAGCGAGAGTTGCTGCGCGAGCAGTTCCTCGCACTTGATGCGCAACCACGCCGGATGCGAACGCTCGATGAGCGCCGTCTCCGACACCTTGGGCGGGGGCGCGTGCAGCAAACGCACGGCGTCGGCCAGTGCCGGGAGCGGGTGATCGGGGCCGATAGCGTGCTGAAGCAGCCCCTGAGGCAGCAACTCCGGCAGCGGGGTGCGCTCCATGGCGTTGTGAATCGCTTTGCGCAGATAGGCTTGCGAGAGTCCCGCCGCGCTCGGGTACACCGGTGTGAGGGCCTCCGGCAACGGTGCTGCGGCGTCCTGCACGACGCGATACGCGGGATGCACCATCTCCAATCCGAAAAAGCCGCCACGCACTTCGCCGCGCACTCGCACGCGGGTGCCGATGGCGAGCTGTTTCTGCTGGCTGCCGTAGAAATTCAGAAAACGCAGCACGAGTTCGTGGCCTTCGTCAGCGATGCGTACCACCCACTGACGGCGCGGCCGGTAGGCCACTTCGCTCGACGTGACAACGCCTTCGACCTGCGCCAGTTCGCTGGGCAGCACTTCGCCGATCTTACGTAGCGTGGTTTCGTCCTCGTAGCGCATCGGCAGATGCAGTATCAGGTCGATATCGCGCTTCAGGCCGAGCTTGGCGAGCTTGTCGGCGGTGCCGGAGCCTGCCGTCTTGCGTACGGCCGGCTTGACCGCTTTCGAGGCCTTGGCGGATTTGGAAGGCTTCCCCGATTTGGCGGGAACCGGCGCGTCGATGCCAGTCTGCGCCTCAGCTGGCGAGGACGTGCGCCGCGCGCGTTTCGCAGCGGGGCGTGGCGCGGGGTCTGCCTGAGCGCCTGCGGCACCGGCAAGATCCACAAGGTCGGCAGGGGCGTCGTCAGGCGCGGTGGCGGGCATTCTACGTTCGGTCATGCAGTCGCGAGTCGGGGGCGTTCGCCCGTGCGGCGCACACCGTGCCGGCAGGCCTTCGGACGAACCAAGTAAAATGTCGGTTGCTACGCATTGTAAACGCTGATGTATACCCTTTCCGATTTCGATTTCGACCTGCCGCCCGATCTGATCGCGCAGACCGCGCTTACCGAGCGCACGGCCAGCCGCCTGCTGGAGGTCGACGGCAGCGTCACGCCCCCCCATCTGTACGACCGGCACTTTGCCGATCTGCCCAACCTGCTCGCGCCCGGCGACCTGCTCGTGTTCAACGACACACGTGTCATCAAGGCCCGCTTGTTCGGCCAGAAGGCGAGCGGCGGCAAGATCGAAGTGCTCGTCGAGCGCGTGATCGACCGCCACACGGCCCTCGCCCAGATTCGCGCAAGCAAGAGCCCGGCGCCCGGCACCGTGCTGCGTCTGGCCGATGCCTTCGAGGTGACGGTCGGCGAGCGCGTCGAGCCGTTCTACACCCTGCATTTCCCTGACGACTGCTACACGCTGCTCGAGACCTACGGCCGCTTGCCGCTGCCGCCGTACATCGAGCACGACGCCGACGCAGCCGACGAAACGCGCTACCAGACTGTCTACGCCCGCAATCCGGGCGCTGTGGCCGCGCCGACGGCCGGCCTTCACTTCGACGACGCCCTTTTCGCCCGCCTCGACGCGCTGGGCGTCCAGCGCGCCGCGCTCACGCTGCATGTCGGCGCGGGCACGTTCCAGCCGGTACGCGTGGAGAACATCGCCGAGCACAAGATGCATTCGGAATGGTACGAGATCACGCCCGCGCTGGTAGACGCCGTGGCCGCCACACGGGCGCGCGGCGCTCGCGTGATCGCGGTGGGCACGACGTCGATGCGGGCGCTGGAATCTGCGGCACAGGCCACGCTGGCAGCCGGCGGCACACCGGGCACCCTGCGCGCCGGGAGCGCCGAGACGAACATCTTCATTACGCCGGGCTACCGTTTCCAGTTGGTTGACCGTCTCGTCACCAACTTCCATTTGCCCAAATCGACGCTGCTCATGCTCGTGTCGGCATTCTCGGGCGTTGAGACGATCCGCGCGGCCTACCGGCACGCCATCGAGCAGCGTTACCGCTTCTTCAGCTACGGCGACGCCATGATCCTCTCGCGCGTGGCGCTGCACGACGCACCGAAAGCCGCCGCCTGAAGTCGCATGGCCGTCTGATCCGCGTCCGACGGCGGTCCGACCCGGTACAATGGCGCCTTGGCCGCGCATGGGGCGCTGGCCGCTTTTTTGACGTCCCGCGCGGGCGCCGGCTTGTGTTGCCGGTGGTGCCGGGGCGCACGACACATGCTCAAGTTCGAACTCATCACCACCGACGGGCAGGCCCGCCGGGGGCGCGTCACGCTCAACCACGGCGTGGTCGAGACGCCCATCTTCATGCCGGTCGGCACCTACGGTTCGGTCAAGGCGATGTCGCCGGCCGAACTCGTCGAAAACAACGCTCAGATCATCCTCGGCAACACCTTCCACCTCTGGCTGCGCCCGGGGTTGGAGACGATCGCCGCTCATGGCGGCCTGCACCGCTTCATGGGCTGGGACCGTCCGATTCTCACGGATTCCGGCGGTTTTCAGGTGTTCAGCCTCGGTGAACTGCGCAAGATCAGCGAAGAAGGCGTGAAATTTGCCTCGCCGGTGAATGGCGACCGCCTCTTCCTCTCGCCGGAAATCTCGATGCAGATCCAGCGCGTGCTCAATTCGGACATCGTCATGCAGTTCGACGAGTGCACGCCGTACGAGATCGACGGCCGTCCCGCCACAGAGGCCGAAGCCGGCCAGTCGATGCGCATGTCGCTGCGCTGGGCCAAACGCTCGATCGACGAATTCAACCGTCTCGAGAACCCGAATGCGCTGTTCGGGATCGTGCAAGGCGGCATGTACGAACATTTGCGCGACGAGTCGCTTGCCGGGCTGTCCGAGCTGGACTTCCACGGATATGCGATCGGCGGGCTGTCGGTCGGCGAGCCGAAGGAAGACATGATGCGCGTGCTCGAGCACGTGGCGCCGCGTCTGCCGGCGAACAAACCGCACTACCTGATGGGCGTGGGCACGCCGGAAGACCTCGTGGCCGGTGTGGCGGCGGGCGTGGACATGTTCGACTGCGTGATGCCCACGCGCAACGCCCGCAATGGCTGGCTCTTCACGCGGTTTGGCGATCTGAAGATCCGCAACGCCTCGCACAAGAGCGACACACGCCCGCTGGACGAAACTTGCGGCTGTTACACCTGTCGAAACTTCTCGCGCGCCTATCTGCACCACTTGCAGCGAGCCGGGGAGATTCTTGGCGCGCGGCTCAACACCATCCACAACCTGCATTACTATCTCACGCTGATGCAGGAAATCCGGGATGCCATTGAAGCCCACGCCTTCGACGCATTCGTCGCCCGGTTCCGGGCCGATCGCGCACGCGGCGTGCAGTAAGTGGCCGGAGCCCGGCAGCGGGCACCGAATCCCCCGGGGGAACGGGGTCGGGCAGTGGTAAAATGCCGGGCTTGGATCATGCGTCCTCGTACCGAAACACACGCCGCGCGTGTCCGGAGACCCGGCCACACGCGGCTTTTACACGTCTTACATAAGGAGAACCGAACGTGCTGATTTCCGAAGCCTTCGCTCAGACGGCTGGCGCTGCCAGTCCGACCAGCAACCTGATGAGCTTCCTGCCGCTCGTGCTGATGTTCGTGGTGTTGTACTTCATCATGATCCGTCCGCAAATGAAGCGCCAGAAAGAGACCCGCAACATGCTGGCGGCCCTCACCAAGGGCGACGAAGTCGTGACCTCGGGCGGTCTGGCCGGACGCATCTCGAAGGTCGGCGAGACCTTCGTGACCGTGGAGATCGCCGAGAACGTCGAGATCAACGTGCAGAAGGGCGCTATCACCACCCTGCTGCCGAAGGGCACCATCAAGGCGCTCTGATCCTTCGCGCATCCGCACGCGGCCGCCACGACTGGCGGCCGCAGTGCATGGCGACGCCGGTCGTGGCGACCTACGTCGCCATGCCGGCCGGTCCGAAGCACGGTTTGCCACGAGGCATCACCCTAGCCCGCTGCTATGAATCGCTATCCTCTCTGGAAATACATCGTCATTCTGGTGGCACTTGCCATCGGGGTGCTCTATACACTGCCGAACCTGTTCGGTGAAACGCCGGCAGTACAGATTTCCAGCGTCAAGGCGACCGTCAAGGTCGATCCCTCGACGCTTTCACGCGCCGAAGACGCGCTCAAGGCACAGAACATTGTCTATAACGGCGCCGTGTTCGACAACACGGGCGCCAACCCGAGCGTACGCATTCGCTTCGCCGATACCGACACGCAGCTTCGCGCCAAGGATCTGCTTCAGTCGTCGCTGAACACCGATCCGACCGATCCGACCTATGTCGTCGCGCTCAACCTGCTCTCGGCCTCGCCCGCATGGCTCTCCCGAATCCACGCGCTGCCGATGTACCTCGGCCTCGACCTGCGCGGCGGGGTCCACTTCCTGCTGCAAGTCGACATGGCAGGCGCCATCACCAAGCGCCTGGATGCTGCCGCAGCCGATGCCCGGACGCTGCTGCGCGACAAGAACATCCGCCATAACGGCGTGACGCGCACGGATACCGGTATCGAAGCCGTCTTCAGCAGCCAGGACGACGCGGACCGTGCCCGCACCGCCCTCACCGATGGTCTGTCCGATCTCACCTACACCACGCAAGCCGGCCCGAACGGTACGTTCAAGGTGGTGGGTGCGTTCACGGAAGCGGCACGCCGCGCCGTGCAGGACAACGCCGTCAAGCAGAACATCGTCACGCTGCATAACCGGGTGAACGAACTCGGTGTGTCCGAACCGGTGATTCAGCAGGAAGGCCCGGATCGCATCGTGGTGCAGTTGCCCGGCGTGCAAGACACCGCCAAGGCGAAGGACATCATCGGCCGTACGGCGACGCTCGAAGCCCGTCTGGCCGATCCGGATGCGCCGCGTCTGGTGTCGGCCGACACGCCGGTGCCGCCGCAGGACGAACTGTTCCTGCACGGCAATGGCGCACCGGTGATGCTCAAGCGTCAGGTGATCTTCAGCGGCGATCGCATCACGAGCGCTTCGGCTGGCTTCGACGATCACCAGCAGCCGTCGGTCAACATCAAGCTCGATGCCGCAGGCGGCCGTGTGTTGCGCGATGTCTCGCGCGACAACATCGGCAAGCCGATGGCCATCGTGCTGTTCGAGAAGGGCAAGGGCGAAGTGCTGACGGTGGCGAACATCCGCAGCGAACTGGGCCAGAGCTTCCAGATCACCGGCATGGGCTCGGCGCAAGGCGCCAACGATCTGGCGCTGCTGTTGCGCGCCGGTTCGCTCGCCGCCCCGATGGAAATCATCGAAGAACGTACGATCGGCCCGAGCCTCGGTGCAGATAACGTGCAAAAGGGTGTCGACTCGGTGATGTACGGCCTGATCGCCATCGCGGTGTTCATGATGCTGTACTACATGCTGTTCGGCGTGTTCTCGGTGATCGCCCTGCTGTTCAACCTGTTGCTGCTCGTGGCCGTGCTCTCGATGATGCAGGCCACGCTCACGCTGCCGGGCATTGCCGCTATCGCGCTTACGCTCGGTATGGCCATCGACGCCAACGTGCTGATCAACGAACGTATCCGTGAAGAACTGCGCGCGGGAGCGTCGGCCCAGAAGGCGATTTCGCTGGGCTTCGAGCATGCCTGGGCAACGATTCTGGACTCGAACGTGACGACCCTCATCGCCGGTCTGGCGTTGCTGGCGTTCGGTTCGGGCCCGGTGCGCGCGTTCGCCGTGGTGCACTGCCTGGGTATCCTGACCTCGATGTTCTCGGCCGTGTTCTTCTCGCGCGGTCTGGTCAACCTGTGGTACGGCGGCCGTCGCAAGCTCAAGACGCTGGCGATCGGTCAGGTGTGGCGCCCGGATGGTGCGACGAACGCACCCGACGCAGGCGAGCAATAACCGCAGGCGCGAGAGGAAACAGTCATGGAATTTTTCCGCATCAAGAAAGACGTGCCGTTCATGCGGCACGCCCTGATCTTCAACATCATCTCGGCGCTCACGTTCGTGGCGGCGGTGTTCTTCCTGCTCACGCGGGGCCTGCACCTGTCGATCGAGTTCACAGGCGGTACGGTCATGGAAGTGGCCTACACGCAGGCGGCCGATCTCGAGAAGATCCGTAGCGAAGTCGGCAAGCTCGGCTATCGCGACGTGCAGGTGCAGAGCTTCGGCACCTCGCGCGACGTGATGGTCCGTCTGCCGATTCAGACCGGTTCGGACGGCAAGCAGGTCACCAGCGCGCAGCAAAGCGACGCGGTGATGACCGCGCTGAAGGCCGACGCCCCCGACGTGCAGTTGCGTCGCGTGGAATTTGTCGGTCCGCAGATCGGCCACGAGTTGTTCACGGACGGTTTGCTGGCCCTGACCTTTGTGGTCGTCGGCATCATCATCTACCTGTCGTTCCGCTTCGAATGGAAATTCGCCGTGGCCGGCGTGATCGCCAACTTGCACGACGTGGTGATCATTCTGGGCTTCTTCGCATACTTCCAGTGGGAGTTCTCGCTGGCGGTGCTCGCGGGGGTGCTCGCTGTGCTCGGTTACTCGGTGAACGAGTCGGTCGTTATCTTCGACCGGATTCGCGAGACGTTCCGCAAGATGCGCAAGGCGACCGTGCAGGAAGTGATCGACCACGCCATCACGACGACCATGTCGCGTACGATCATCACGCACGCGAGCACGGAAATGATGGTGCTGTCGATGTTCTTCTTCGGCGGCCAGACGCTGCACTACTTCGCACTTGCCCTGACCGTGGGTATTCTGTTCGGTATCTACTCGTCGGTGTTCGTGGCCGCGGCACTCGCGATGTGGCTCGGCGTGAAGCGTGAAGACCTCATCAAGCACAGCAACAAGGACGAGGAAGAAGGCGCCGATCGCAACGACCCGAACTTCGGCGCACGCGTCTGACCGGCTCGCAACGCATCGTCAGTCAGAAAGGCCGCCGGCATGTCCGGCGGTTTTTTTTCACCCGTGATTCGTCCGATGCGCCGTTGTGGGTGCGCGTTGGGTTCGGCTCGCGGCTTACCTCCGAACGTGCAGGCGTAGCGGGCTTACGGTAATCTCGCGGAATTCGTCAATTACCAAACGTCACATCAATGAAGCCGATCCGCATCTGGGACCTGCCCACACGTCTGTTCCACTGGTCATTCGTCGTGCTCGCCGTCGCCGCTTACGTCACCGCCAAGACCGGCGGAAACGCGATGGTCTACCACTTCTGGTGCGGCTACGCGGTCCTCGCGTTGTTGCTCTTCCGGCTGGTGTGGGGCATCACGGGGCCGCGCTATGCGCGCTTCAGCGCGTTCATGACCGGGCCGCAGGCGTTCGTCCGGTCGTTACGCAGCGCGCCGGATACCGACGCGCGCTTCGCAGGCCACACACCGCTGGGCGGCCTGTCGGTCATCGCCATGCTGCTGTTCTTCGGCATTCAGGTCGTGCTCGGCCTGTTCTCGAACGACGACATCTTCAACGACGGCCCGCTCGTCAAATTCATCGACAAGGACACGAGCGACATGCTCACCGGCTGGCACCTGCGTAACCAATGGGTGCTGGTGGCGCTGGTGGCGCTGCATGTGCTTGCGATTCTCTACTATCGCATCGCGCGCAAGAAAGATCTGATCAAGCCGATGCTCGTGGGCGACAAGCGGCTCGCCGCACCGGTGCACCCGGCGCGCGACGACTGGCGAGTGCGCGCGGGGGCGCTGGTGCTGATCGTGCTGGCCTCGGCGCTGGTGTACCGGATCGTGCACCTGACACCGGCCGTGGCGGCGCTGCCGTCGTATTGAAGGGGCCGCTTGAAGGTACGTCGCCGGCGAGAAACGTCGCTGTCCAGTCCTAAGCAAGTACGCATGCAGTCCCTATTTGCTCAACACCCTGTGGAGCTTCTCGGCGCGCCGTGTGCCGGGTTGCAGCGACTGGAGCGGCAACTGACTGACCTTGCCACTGTCCTCGTACCGGCGCCGCAAGAGGTAGACGGGCCGACCCTTCGCCTCATCGTAGATGCGTCCGACATATTCGCCGACCACGCCGATGCCGATGAGCTGAAGGCCGCCCAGGAAGAGCAGCGCGCTCAGCAGCGAGGCGTAGCCGGGCACGTCGACGCCGAGCACGAGCGTGCGCCCGACGATGAACGAGCCATAGAAGAAGGCAACGAAGGCGATTGACAGTCCGATGTAGGTCCAGCAGCGCAACGGCAGCGAGCTGAAGCTCGTGATGCCTTCGAGCGCGAAATTCCACAGGCGCCAGCCGGAGAACTTGGATTGCCCCGCGCAGCGCGGCTGCCGCTCGTAGCGCAGCACAGCGGTGCGGTAGCCGACCCAGGCGAACAACCCCTTCATGAATCGGTGCCGCTCGGGCAGACGCTTGAGCGCCTCGACCACGCGCCGGTCCATGAGGCGGTAGTCGCCCACGTTCTCCGGCAATTTCACGTCTGAGAGCCGATTGTGCACACGATAATAAAGGCCCGCCGTGACGCGCTTGGCCCACGAGTCGCAGACGCGGCTGCTGCGCTGCGCGAGCACGACTTCGGCGCCGTCACGCCATAGCTCGACCATCCTCGGAATCAACTGCGGCGGATCCTGCAGGTCGACGTCCATGGGGATCACCGCGTCGCCGCGCGCCTCGTCGATGCCGGCCGTGAGCGCGGCTTCCTTGCCGAAATTGCGCGTGAGGTCGAGCACCCGGATGCGCGCGTCGCGGCGGCGGTGCGCGATGAGGCGCCCGAGCGTGTCGTCGGTACTGCCGTCGTTCACGCACACGATCTCAAAGCGCGTGTCGGGCACCGCCTCGAGAATCGGCACGACGGTGCCGAAGAACGCGTCGAGCGACTCGCTTTCGTTGAAGCACGGCACCACGAGAGACAAGCGCTTGATGTGGATGGGTTTGCTCATGATGTTTCCCCGGAAACTTGGCGCGTGGCTGCAAGCCCCCGCTCATGCACGGGCTCGGACGTGAGCGCCGGTGTGGGCAGCGAGGGGGTCTTCAAAGGGACGCCATGCCGGCGCGTGA
Source organism: Pandoraea sp. SD6-2 (assembly GCF_000389825.1). Taxonomy (NCBI): domain Bacteria; kingdom Pseudomonadati; phylum Pseudomonadota; class Betaproteobacteria; order Burkholderiales; family Burkholderiaceae; genus Pandoraea; species Pandoraea sp. SD6-2. The sequence continues at coordinate 105,333 of NZ_KB944454.1, forward strand.
GTTTGATGGCAACGATAGCCAGGGCGATGCCGGCGAGCACGTCGACGAGGTAGTGGCCGCCTTCGCTGAGCGTCGAGAGCAGTACCAGCGCGTTGAGCGGTGCAAGCACAGCGAACGCCGCCCGGCAACGGCGCACCGCGTAGGCGAGCAGCACAGCCATGACGGCATGGAACGACGGCATCGAGATCAGGCCCTGCAAGGCCGACAGATCGACGACGGTCAGGGTGTGGGCACGTAGCGGCGCAAAATGCGACAGCGTGGCCAGCTCGCCCGGCGAGCCCCCGAAATGGACGAAGGCGCCGGCCGCAGGGATGAGTCCCGAGATGGCGATGGTCGCCAGGCACGCGCCGGTCATTGCGTTGGCGAACTGGCGCAGCTCGGCGAAGCGTCCGGTGAACGACAGCAGCAGGACCACCAGCGCGATCTGTGGCATGCCGCTGTCATAGGCGAGCGGCAACACGAGCGAGAGCATGCGCGAGCCGCGCACGGTGGCGTGCCACGCCGTCCAGTCGAAGCCGAGACGCCCGTCCAGGGTGGTCAGCACCTGATCGACGAGCGGCGCACCGGTGGCGACCACGGCGTAGTCGAGCGCGGCGGCCGCGTGCGTGAAGACGATGAGGCCGATGACGTGGCCTGCCGCGGCACCGATGCGTGCATCGGGCCGGCACCACGTGTAGACGGCCCAAAGGCACGCCAGCGCCAGGCAAGCGAGTCCCGGCATGGCGAGGCTCGCCAGCTCGACGCCCATGCCGAGCCAGCCGAGCGCCAGGGCGGCGAGTGCCACCGTAGTCAGGTTGATCTGCAGCCAGTTCATGGCGACACCGCGTGCATGTTGTCACCGCCACCATCGCCACCGTTGCCATGCGCCTGGCCGTGCGCGCACAGCCAGGCGATCAGGATTCCGAACCATGCCACATCGTAGTCGTGGACATAGGGACTCATCAGCGACGCGGCCGAGAGCAGGGCCCAAGCGAGCCACAGCGGCGCATGCGCCATGATGAAAACGGACGGTATGCGAAAGCGATGGGCCTGCCCCGTGCTCGCGGCAGCCTGCTCACTCTGTACGCCGTGCAGGAAGCCCGTGATCGTCTCGGGGCCAAACACCACCACGCTGGCGGCCACGCTGAGCACGAGTGTCGCCAGACGACGCGGCTCGTTCCCCGACGGTTGGCGCGCGTGCACGACGTCGCCCGTGTCGCTCGTCTTCATGTCCCGGTCCCCGAATCACTGTTATGGCTGCCGCCTCGATGTTCCATCGCGATCGGGCGCGATTCCCCAGGGCGGTCTTGGCGCACCGACGGCATAGACGCGTTGCGTGGCGGCACCTCATGCTGAGCATTGTTGGCACACCTTTTTAAAAATACAACTAGGTGTTTATCCGAAATTAATCGACTAGGTGTTTATCCTCAATCAACTGACTAGGTGTTTATCCGAAATCAATTGAATTTTCCACCCCAGAATTTTCCTTAGTTTCAGAAATGTTACGGATTACTTCATTTGCCGACGCAACGCTTTTCTACGTTTGCATGCCGTAGCTGGTCATTGCGACCCTGAAGATTTCGGCAAGGCGGCAGCGACTCTCCATCAATGTCCTTTGCACACCTGAAGTCGTTATCTGGCGGTGGCTCCGGCGAACCCATGCAGCGCGATGGGCGAAGGAAGCGAAGGCAATCTCAGCGCAGACCCTGTCAGCGAAAACCCCCGGCGGCACGCATGCCAATCAAGGGTAATCCTTTAAATCTCAGGTACGGCTTTTCCCTGATTAAATCAGACATCCAGAATTAATTTTTAAATCAAATCGATTTACGGGATGCCTGCGGCGATACGCGGACCGATTGAAATTACCTGGCGCGCGGCCTGATGTTTCATTTTTGAAACGTTTTTCCGCACCCGGCCGAATTTGCCGTTGCCGGCGGGGATGGCTGGCACGTCCAAACCCGCATGCCCACGGCTTTTCACGTGAAGCTGGCCCGCCTCTTGCTCGATCCGGGGCGTGCCGCCAAGTCACGGGGCGGACGGGTCGAGAACAACACTGCGTCACGCGCATCTGATCCGTCCGAGCGAAACGAGGGTTTCGCATGATCGAACGGCCACACGGCTTAGCCGCTGCATCCGACAGGAGCACGGCAGGCCGACCGGGGGAATGAAATGTCGACACCAAGACATTCGCAGACCAGATACGCTGGGCACGCACGACGCTGTGTAGCAGCCAGACATGCGTTCCGAGCGCAACCTCTCCATGGCATTGCCGGTGCCGCGCGCCATCGCGCCGCGAGACCCGGTGCCATCCCCTTTCGCTTCACGCCGCTGCGCACGCTGCGGCCAGCCCATCTTTGCGTCGCGGCACGCCAACGGCGCCGCCACGTCGCATCCCGAATCTGCCGCCTCCTGCGGCAGATAGCCCCTGCAATCTCATGAAGGAGTCTGTCATGCAAGCCATTCTGACTTTCAGCAAGCGTTTTTTTCGGGACGAAAGCGGTGTCACCGCAGTCGAGTACGGCCTGATCGCGGCACTGATCGCCGTGGTGATCATCACCGCCGTGACCACGGTCGGCACGCAGTTGAACGCCACGTTCAGCAAGATCGGGTCGGCGTTGACTTCGGCCAACGCCTGAGCGTGCGGTCGGCTTCACCTGGTGATGGCGGGCCGGCCCGGCCGGTTCGCTGTCGACAGGCGATGCCTGGGGCAGCGCAGTCGCGTCGCCCCGGCAGAGATTCGAGGGGCCGCTGCCCTTTTTAGACAGTAGCCACGCGAAATGAACGGACACGAAGGAGAGACAGCGATGAATGCAAGCACAGTCGCCGCACCGAACTACATCGCCATCGGCGCCGTAACGCTGGTCATCGCTGCGGCCGTGTGCGACGTGCGCGCGCGCCGCATCCCGAACCGCCTGGTGCTGGCCGGCTGGCTCGCGGCATTGCCCGCGCAGTGTGCCGCGCATGGCCTGGCGGCCGGGGCACTGGCCTGGCTGGCCGGGTGGCTGACTGGATTCGCGATGCTGCTTCCGTTCTATCTGCTGCGCGGCATGGCCGCCGGCGACGTCAAGCTAATGGCCGGCGCGGGCGCCTGGCTCGGCACATCGCTGGCGTTCGACGCGGGGCTTGCGACGTTCGTGCTTGGCGGCATCGGCAGCGTGGCCCTTGCCATGTACCGGGGCCGGACACGCGACCTGCTGGCGGGCGCCTGCGCCGTCTTGCGCGGTCAGGCATGGCAGGTCCCGCATGCCGGCGGCGCCGACGGGGCGAGTTCATCGGTCACTGCGTCGAGTGCTACAGCGCTCAACACTGCGGCCGTCCGCAGCCCGATCGGTGCCCTGCCGTACGGCGTGGCCATCGCGCTCGGCACGATCGGCGTGCTGTTCGCGCAGGCCTGACTTCGGACGCTCATTCTCATACGCATTCACACCATTGCGCTCACACGGGGAACGGACCATGACAAGTATGCAAACGGACTCGGCAAGCGTGGCGGCCACCACGCCGTGGAACCACGGCGCCAGCCACGTGGGTGATGGTGCCGGCGTGCAGTCGATTCGCTCGGTCGCCGACACCGGGATCCCGCTGGCGCTGCTCGTCGACCTGGTCGGCAAAGTGGGCCTTCAGCGCGGCTCGATCTGCATGCTCGACCTGATGGCGGTGCTCAAGCTGCCGCTTAGCGTGCTCGACGAGGTCGTAGCGTTCGCGGTGCGCGAGCGCCTGATGGAAATCACGCATCGCGGCGCGCTCGACGCCGACGTGTCTCTGCGCCTGACCGACGCCGGCACCGCCCGTGCGCGCGAGTCTATGGCGCGCTGCAGCTACGCGGGGCCCGCCCCGGTCACGCTTGAAGATTACATACAGGCCGTGCACGCGGTGTCTGTGCGGCACCAACATGTCAACCACGCGTTCGTGAAGGACATTTTTCGCGACACCACACTCGACGCCCGCCTGCTCGACGAGGTCGCCTCGTCGCTCAACGCCGGGCGTCCGCTCATGCTGTTCGGCCCGGCAGGCAGCGGCAAGACCTATCTGGCCGAGCGCCTCGGACTGCTGCTCGAAGGGCTCGTGCCAGTGCCGTTCGCGGTCTGCGTCGACAGCGAGATCATCCAGGTGTTCGACCCGCTGATCCACGAGGCGCTCGAGGGCGAGACACTGGCCGCCGTGTGCGCCAGGATCGATGCGGCGGGGGTCCCCAGCGTGCGCGACCGCCGCTGGCAGTGGTGCAAGCGCCCAGTCGTGGTCTCCGGCGGCGAACTCACGCTCGACATGCTCGAAGTGTCCTTCGACGCGGCCGCCGGTTTCTATCAGGCGCCGCCGCACCTGAAGGCCAACGGCGGCATCTACATCATCGACGACTTCGGCCGCCAGTTGGCATCGCCGCAGGCGCTGGCCAACCGCTGGATCATGCCGCTCGATCGCAACGTCGACGTCTACACGCTGCATACCGGACGGCGCTTTACCGTGCCGTTCGACGTCTGGACCGTGTTCTCGTCGAATCTCAATCCCTGGGAAGCCTGCGACGAAGCGTTCCTGCGCCGCCTGGGCTGCAAGCTCTTCGTCGGCCCGGTGGACGTTGCCGCATACCGCCGCATCTTCGACGCGGAATGCCATCGCTTCGGGATGTCGGCCGAAGCGGGTGCCTTCGCCTACCTGGCGTCCACGCTGCACGGCCGGTCGGCCACGCCGCTCATGGCGTGCTATCCACGCGACCTGCTGGCGCTCGTCGATGCCGAGTGCCGCTACAAGGAATATCCGAAAGTCGTCACGGCCGACCGGCTCGACGAGGCGTGGCGGCGCTATTTCGACATGACTCACCGCCCACGCCGGCACTCCGCCGGAACCGGCCCTGCGCACGGGCACCGAAGACGCAGCCCACGCAAAACCATTCGATCGTCACTGAGGAGCACATCATGAAAAACCCGAAGGCAATCTCGATGCTGCTGGTGGCCGTGTTGGCCGGGCTGGCGTCGGTGGTCTTTGCCGCGCAATGGCTCTCGCGTCAATCCTCGGCCTCGGTGACTACCGTGGCCGTGGCCGCCAACGACGTCAACCTGGGCCAGCCGCTGACCGCCGAGTTCGTGAAGGTGGTCAACTGGCCGGCCGACAGCATTCCTCCCGGCGCGTTTGCCGACGCGCAGCTCCTCCAGGGCCGCGTGGCGCGCGTGGGGCTGCAGCGCGGCGAGCCGATCCTCGAGTCGAAGCTCGCGCCGCAAGGCACCAAGGGTGGGCTGTCGGCCGTCATCGGCGAAGGCAAGCGCGCGATCACGGTACGCGTGAACGACGTCGTCGGCGTGGCGGGCTTTGCCCTGCCGGGCAACTACGTCGACGTGATCGTCAATACAACAGATGCCGAGAAGAAGAGCGCGGAGCAGAGCATCTCGAAGATCGTGCTCGAGAAGATTCTCGTGCTCGCCGTGGCCCAACAGGTCAGTCGTGACGACACTCAGCCGAAGGTCGTCAACGCGGTGACGCTCGAGGTCACCCCCGAGCAGGCCGAGAAACTGGACCTCGCACGCAGTGTGGGCACGCTCTCGCTCGTGCTGCGCAATCAGGTCGACGGCGCACAGTTCGCCACGCTCGGCGCCACCAAGAACACGCTGCTCAACGTGCCGGCGGCCCCGGAACCGGTCAAGCCGGCCGTCAAGAGCGTTGTGGTGCGCAAGCCCGCGCCGCACGTGGCGGCACGCCAGGGGGATTGCGTTGGTGTGTTGACCGGCGCGCACGGCGGCGTCGAGTGCTTCTAAGCACGTCGCACGAAGTGAACAACAACAAGGACACGACAGCCAGTCGTCAATGAGACGCCGCGAGGGGGTTGCACAGCAGCCAGGCCTCGCGGCCGGAACGAACAGGATCAGCCGGGGAAATGCCATGAACAGGACACGTCAATCGAGTAGAACTCACGCCTTCACGCGGGCCGCGCTGGCCGTGGCCGCCTGCGGCATGCTGGCTGCGACGGCGCCGGCCGGGGCGCAGACCGCCGTCGAATACGGTGCTGTCGCCAATGGCGCGCCGGGCAAGACGGGCGCTGCGGCCGCAAAGGGCAGCGCACCGATGCAGATGACCATCAGCATGACGCCATCCGCGCCGCCAGCCAACGCCGCTGCGGCGTCCACGCCGGGCAGCATGCGCGGACCGAACTGCACGGGCGAGTTGCGCAACGAGCGCACGGTCGTCGTGCCGATCGGCAAGTCCACCGTGCTGCAGCTTGAAGAGCCCGTGCGCAACCGTACGCTGGGCGATCCGTCGGTGGCGCAGGCCGCCATGGTCTCGCCACGCGCCATGTACCTGCTCGGTCTGTCGGTGGGCACCACCAATATGATCGTGCAGGGCCGCAGCGGCGCTTGCGAGATCGTGAACGTGGTGGTCAACGGCGACGCCGGCGGCGTGCAGACCTCCCTTGCGCAACTCATGCCCGAGGAGCACGGTATTCGCGTGACGAGTGCGGGCGCCAACCTCGTTCTGGCCGGGCGGGTATCGAGCGCGATAGCCGCGCAGCAAGCCGTGGAGATCGCCAAAGCGTACGCCAAGCGCGGCAACGCCGACGGCACGGTGCTCAACATGATGTCGGTCGACACCCCGCAGCAGGTCATGCTCGAGGTCAAGGTCGCCGAAGTGTCCAAGACACTCATCAACCAGCTCGGCTCGGCCCTGAACCTGCAGGGCGGCTTCGGCACATGGACCGGCGCACTGGTCAGCAACCTGCTCTCGGGCGCGGCCACGGCGCTAACGGCGTCCAAGGCGAACCGGCTGCCGCTGCAGCTCTCGCTCGACGCGCAGAAGACCGACAACCTCGTGAAAATCCTCGCCGAGCCGAACCTCGTCACGCTCTCGGGGCAGGAAGCGAGCTTCCTGTCGGGCGGCAAGATCTTCATCCCGGTGCCGCAATCCAATGGCTCGACCACGGTCATCACGCTGCAGCAGGAGGAGTTCGGCGTTGCGCTCAAGTTCCTGCCAACCGTGCTCGACGGCGGACGCATCAATCTGCGCGTCGCGCCCGAGGTCTCGGAACTCTCGCCCACCGGTGTCACGCTCACGGCGACCAACATCAACGGCGTGAACATCCTGCCGCTGATCACCACGCGGCGCGCCTCGACCACGGTGCAGATGCGCGACGGCGAGACTTTTGCCATCGGCGGCCTGGTCAAGAACAACATCTCCGGCGCGCTCAAGGCGTTCCCGGGCCTGGGCGAAGTGCCGGTGCTCGGCACACTCATGCGCAGCACGTCGTTCCAGAACGACCTGACGGAGCTTGTGTTCATCATCACCCCGCACCTTGTCAAGCCGCTGCAAACGGCCGCCGCGGAGCTGCCGATGCCGACCGACAGCTTCACCACGCCCAGCGCCATCGACATCTACGCCACGGGCAACATGGAAGGCCGCGGCCAGAAGTCTGCACCGTCGGCCCCCAACGCACCTGCACCGCAGCCCGCCGCAGCACCCGGCCCGCAACCGGCGCGTCCCTCGTCGTCGGCGCCGTCGAGCACGCCCAACCCGGCCAACGCGCCAACGTCATCGACCGGTGCTGCGCCAAGTACGCCTGCTGCGACGGCAGCGGCACCCGGGGCGGCACCGGCATCGGTGCCAGCACCGGCAGCACTTCGCGCGGTGCGTACTGAAGCGCACACCCAAGCGCCGTCCTTGCCCGCGTTCGCCGATGCGGGCTCGCCCTATCTCCATTGACTCTCGTGTTTCGGGGGAACTGCCATGAAAACGCTTACCGCTATCCTGTCCCGCGCCGGTGCCCTTGCGTCGCTGTGCGCAGCCTGCCTGCCGCTGGCGGCCTGCATGAGTTCGTCGCCGATCTGGGACGCCCACATGGGCGAGGCCATGCACAAGGTCATGAAGGCACAGATCATTCATCCCGGCCCGCCGGACGACGCCGGGCCCATGAGCACCGACGGCAAGGCGGCCGTCTCGGCGCTGAACAGCTACGACAAGGCGATGCGCTCGCCCGCGCCGAATTCCAACCCGTACGTGATCGGTGTCAGTCAGGGCGGTGCGCCGCTTGCGCCGAGCGGCGGCTCGGGCATGAATCAGTAGTGCATTGACAGACTCCGACCCAAGGAGGCAAACCGCAATGCGTAACTCTGTGAATCCCCAACGCTCGCGCGCCGCCAAACCACGGCGCGAAGACGGCGCGATCACCATCGTGGTGGCGCTTGTGCTGGCGGTGCTGATCGGCTTCGCCGGTCTGGCACTCGACCTGGGCAAGCTCTACGTCGCGCGCAGCGAACTGCAGAACAGTGCCGACGCCTGTGCACTGTCCGCCGCACGCGACCTCACGGGCGCCACGGCGCTGACGGTCTCCGAGGCCGCCGGCATCGCTGCGGGCTATGCCAACCGCGCCCTGTTCCAGTCGGCCAACGTCAGCATGAACGTCAACAGCAGTGTCACCTACAGCGCCTCGTCGAGCGGCCCGTTTCTGACCAAGGACAACGTGACCGGCAACATCAATACGATCAAGTACGTACAGTGCACCACCTCGATAAGTGGCATCGTGCCATGGCTCATCAGCGTGCTCAACGTCTTGCCGGGCATCAACATCGGCCCGAGTTCGGTCTCGGCGCGGGCGGTGGCGAGCACCACCTCCGCGCAGACCTCCTGCGCCATTCCCGTGTTCATCTGCGACCCGTCGAAGTTCTCGCCGGCGGCCAGTTACCTCCAGGGCCAGTGGCTGCAGGGTAAGGGCGACAGCCGCACCGGCACCTACAACCAGGGCGACTTCGGCTGGGCCAACCTGAACGGCACCGGCAACAGCGGCACACCGAACCTGGCCGGGCAATTGACCGGCAGCGGCCAGTGCAATCTGCCTGCCATCGGCACCAACATCGGCACGCCCGGCAACAAGTCGTCGCTCGACGATGCGTACAACACGCGCTTCGGCATCTACAAGAACGGCACGCCACCCGGCGACGGCAGCTCGGTGACCGATTTCACGGGCTACGCGTACACGGGTTCGACCTGGGCGGCGGGCGCCAACGCCTACAGCGATTTCGTCAACCAGCGCAAGAGCTACACGCCGTACCAGAACATCCCCGGCATGAAGCTCAGCGGTACTGCAGCGGCCGGCGCAGTCTACAGGAGCGGCGCCGACCGCCGCTTGCCGATCGCGCCGATGGTCGACTGCAGCAAAGTCGCATCGTCCACCGGGGCGCCTGTCACCAAGTGGGCCTGCGTGCTGATGCTCGACCCGATGCAGCAGGGCGGCGACATCAACGCGGTCCATTTCGAGTACCGCGGCCTGGCCAGCGACCCGGACAGTCCCTGCGCGACGCAGGGTACGCCGGGGCCGTCGACGTCGGTCGGGCCGCTCGTGCCGGTGCTCGTGCAATAGGACCGGAGACCATCATGACCCATCCCGCGCAAGCGCGCCGCACCTCCCGCCGCCCCCTTCACCACCAGACCGGTGCCGTGGCAGTCGAGTTCGGACTGCTGCTGCCGGTGCTCCTGATCCTGTTCGGCGGCATGGTCGAGATGGGGCATGCGCTCTACGAATACGACACGCTAACCAAGGCCTCGCGCAATGCCGCGCGCTACCTGTCGGAGTATTCGCCGTCGGATCCGACCTATCCGATCGGCGCCGCCAAGTGCCTGACAGTGTATGGCACCACGGATTGTTCGGGCACGGTCCTGGCACCGAACCTGAGTACCGCCAACGTCGTGATCTGCGACCGCAGCAACCCGACGGACGCCAACTGCCAGGACCTCGTGTATGGCAACTACACGGTATACGACACCACCGACAACAACGGGGCCACCGGCAGCTCGGTCGGCACCATCAACCTCGTCGCGGTGAAGATCGTCAACTACCAGTACACGCCGATCCAGGCGATCCTGGACGTCACAGGTCTGGTGTTCGGCAACATCGCGACCGTCATGAGGCAAGTGCTATGAAACCCGCCCATTTCCATTACACCTGTGCCGGACGCCGTCGCCAGCGCGGTGCGGCCATGGTCGAGTTCGCGCTGGTGGCGGCGCTGTTCTTCACGCTGCTGATCGGCATCATGGAGTTCGCGCGCATCTTGTTCTATTGGAATACGGCCGTCGAGGCGGCACGCCTCGGTGCACGCGTGGCGGTCGTGTGCGACGTGAATGCCGCGGCGGTCAAGAACCGCATGACGAGCCTCATGCCGCAGCTCGCCGACGCGAACATCCAGATCAGCTACGTGCCGGCCGGCTGCGACGCCACGTCCTGCACGCTGGTGACCGTGAGCTACACGGGACTGACCTTCAAGACCTTCATTCCCTTCGTGCCCCTGAGCCTGCCGCTGCCGGCGTTTGCCACGACGCTGCCGCGCGAGAGCCTCTCCAGCGCGACGGGCAACAACGTTTGCAGCTAAGCGGCCATATCCACAACCCAATCGATAACGAACCCAGAGGCCATCATGTTGAAAGTCCTGCTTGCATCACATGCCCCCGAGCGCCTCGCATTGCTCGCCAGGCTCGTGCGCGATCATCCCGAATACGATGTCGCAACGCTGGCCGCGACACCTGCGCAACTGCTCAACGCCGACGTTCGGCTGGAAGACTTCGACGCCGCCGTGGTCGACCTGCCGGGCACCCAGCAAGGCGAACTGTGCGATGTACAGGTCATGTGCCAGCAATGGCCGAAGCTCGTATGCATCCTGGTGATGCACGAGGCCACGCCGGCACTGCTCATCGCCGCGATGCGCGCTGGCGCGCGCGACGTGCTGCCCTGGCCGCTCGAGCAGCACGGCCTTGACGATGCGCTTGCCCGCGTGCAGTCGCAGCATGGGCAGGATGCCCCCCGCCCGCTGCCGTCGATCGCGTTCATGTCGTGCAAGGGCGGGGCCGGCACGAGTTTTCTCGCCGCCAACTTCGCGCGCGAGCACGCCGCACAAACCGGCGAGCGCGTACTGCTCATCGACCTCGATCCCGATTTCGGCGACGCCGCGTTCCTCGTCACCGACAAGGCACCGCCGGCCACGCTGCCCCAAGTCTGCGCGCAAGCCGAGCGCATTGATGCCTCGTTCCTCGATAGCTGCGTCACCCGCGTCGAAGACGGCTTCGACGCCCTGGCCGGCGCGGGCGACCCCATGGCCAGTCTCGACGTGACCGAGGAGAGCCTCAAGCGCATTCTTGCTGCCGCTGCGCAACGCTACGACCTCGTCGTGTTCGACGCGGGCCGCACCGTCAACGTAAGCGTGACCTGGGCTTTGCAACGCAGTGAGCGCGTGTACGTGGTGCTGCGCGCGAGCATGCCGTTCCTGCGCGCCGCCTGCCGCCTGTTCGATCTGCTGCGCCGGCTCGGCGTACCGATGGACAAGGTCGGCTACCTCGTCAACCGGTCGAACCGGCACGACAGCGTGACGCACAAGGAACTCGAGCGTGCGCTTGGCATGCCAGCACTGGCGGTTCTGCCTGAAGACAGCGCGGCCGTGGCGACCGCCATGAGCCAGGGCGTGCCCGTCGCGCGGGTGGCCAGACGCAGCGCGATCGCCCGGGCGCTTACAGCGCTCGTCGTGCGCCATGCCGCACACGCCGACACGCCACGCACGCCCCCGCCCGGCGGCGAATCGCTGTTCGGGCGGTTGTGGAGCAAGACCCACACGACTGAACGTGCGACGCCGCCGACGTTGATTTGAGTCGCATTAGCGGACCGACCAGTCAAAAAACCGCCCAACGGATTGATAGACAGATCGAATCACCCGATTAACGCATCGAATTCAGCCTCACCCGGGAGCCCCTCATGTCAGCCACCACACAATCCCTGCTGTTGTCGCCCGCCGTCGCCGCGCCTGAGCGGACGACGGCACGCGCGAGCAACCTGAGCCCGGGCGTCGGCCCGCACTACGCCGAGCTCAAGCGCCGCATGCACGAGATGGTGCTCGAGCGCGTCGAACTCGAGAAACTAGCGCGTCTGACCGAACTCCAGGTCAAGACCGAACTCGCGCTGCTCATCGACCGTGTCGTGGGTGAGCAGAACGTGCTCGTCAACGAAGCCGAACGGCGCCAGCTCGGCAGTGACATCTACGACGAGATGTTCGGCCTGGGGCCGCTCGAACCGCTACTGCGCGATGCGACCATCTCCGATATCCTCGTCAACACCCATCGGCGCACCTTCGTCGAGCGCTCCGGCCGCCTCGAGGCAACCGACATCACGTTCTACGACGACGCGCATCTGATGAAGATCATCGAGAAGATCGTCTCGCGCGTGGGCCGCCGCATCGACGAATCGAGCCCCATGGTCGACGCGCGCCTGCCCGACGGCTCGCGCGTGAACGCCATCATCCCGCCCTCGGCGATCGACGGCCCGCTCCTGTCGATCCGCCGCTTCGGCTCCACGCCGCTGCAGATGGCCGATATCCTGCGCCTGGGCACCCTGATCGAGCCGATGGCGCAGGTACTGACCGCGCTCGTCGCGGCCAAGGTCAACATCCTTGTTTCGGGCGGCACCGGTAGCGGCAAGACCACACTGCTCAACATCCTGTCGGCCTCGATTCCGGATACCGAGCGCGTCGTCACCATCGAGGACGCCGCCGAACTGCAGCTCGACCAGCAACACGTGCTGCGGCTCGAGACGCGCCCGCCCAACATCGAAGGCAAGGGCGAGATCACCCAACGCACCCTCGTACGCAACGCCCTGCGTATGCGCCCGGACCGCATCATCCTTGGCGAAGTGCGCGGCGCCGAGGCGCTCGACATGCTCAACGCCATGAACACCGGCCACGAGGGGTCGCTCGCCACGGTCCACGCCAACTCCCCGCGCGACGCGCTCACGCGGCTTGAAAACATGGTGAGCATGTCGGGCGTACCGCTGCCGTCGCGCGCGATGCGCCAACAGATTGCCTCAGCGATCACCGTGATCGTGCAGACCGCGCGCCTGACCGATGGGCGGCGGCGCCTGACGAGCCTTCAGGAGATCACCGGCATGGAGGGCGAGATCATCACAATGCAGGAGCTCTTCACCTTCAAGCGCACCGGCGTGGAGCGCGACGGGACGGTACGCGGCTACTTCTGCGCGAGCGGCGTGCGGCCCAGGTTTGCCGAACGGCTGCAGACCTACGGTATGGCCTTGCCCGATGCCATCTACGATCCGTCGCGCCGCTACGAGGTATGACGACGCAGGCTCGGCGAGCGCAGCGGATTCCGGCAGTTACGGGGAATATTCGGGGGAAATAGCCATGGGTAATACGCCTTTCTACATCTTTGCCGTACTGTTGTTCCTGGCGGTGGTGCTTGCCGTCGAGGGCATCTACTACTGGTGGAGCAGCCAGCACAGCGCTGCGGCCAAGCGCGTCAAGGCACGCATTCGTGCCCTGTCGGCGGGCGGCAACGTCGACCGCGAGCACATCTCGATCCTCAAGTCGCGCCTGCTCAGCGGCTCGCCGGGCGTCGAGCGCATGCTCCTGCGCATGCCTCGCGTGCACGCGCTCGACCTGCTCATCCAGCAATCGGGCCTGTCGTGGTCCGTGGCACACCTGCTCATGTGGATGCTGGTGCATGGACTGGGGCTCGCCATGCTCGTCCTGCTGCTGCCGCTGACCTGGCGCCTGGCCGTGCCGGCGGGACTCATCGGCGCGAGCTTGCCAGCGCTATACGTCAGTCGCCGGCGCGGCAAGCGGCTCGAACGACTTGAGCGGCAGTTGCCGGAGACGGCCGACACCATCGCGCGCGCCTTGCGTGCCGGCCATGCTTTCCCCGCGGCCATCGAAATGATCGGCAACGAAATGGCCGAGCCCATCGGCGGGGAGTTCCGCATCATGTTCGACGAGATCAACTACGGTGTGGGCATCAACGACGCCTTGCGCAACCTCGCCACGCGTGTGCCGATCGACGACCTGCGTTATTTCATCACCGCCGTGATGATCCAGCGCGAGAGCGGCGGCAATCTCGCCGAAATCATGACGAATATTGCCGAGCTCACGCGCGAACGGCTCAAGCTGCTCCAGAAGGTGAGAGTGCTTTCGGCCGAGGGCCGGCTCTCGGCGATCATCCTCGAGGTCCTGCCGTTTGGTGCGGCGGGGCTACTGATGATCGTCAACCCGACCTTCCTCGAGGTGCTGTGGAAAGACCCGGCCGGCATCAAGATCAGCGTGACGGCGCTGGGATTGATGGCACTTGGGATGCTCTGGATGCGCCGGATCGTGCGCATCCACGTGTGAGCCCGCGCGCGGGCGATTGAACCAGATAGACCATTCGGGGAGTGTGCCATGTTGCATTGGAACGAAGGACATATCGCGTTGCTGGCAGGGGTATTCCTGATGACGTTCAGTGTCGTGCTCGGACTCGTGCTGCTGCTCGCGCCGGGGCGCACGCGCGGGCGCGTCGAGAGCATCGAGGGTTTTGCGGGAAGCGGGGGCCGCGGTTCGTCGAGCGCTCCCGTCGATGCGGGTGACAGCCCCTGGGTCGAGCGTCTCGCGAAGTGGTCGAAGCCCGTTTCTAAACTGTCCCTGCCCAAAGAGGGCAGAGAGTCATCGACGCTGCGCACCCGGTTCATCAACGCCGGCTGGCGCGACGCCTCCGCCCCGGCGTTGTATTTCTCGGCCAAGACATTATTGGCGCTGGCCCTGCCGTTCATCGGCTTCGAGGTCGCGAGTCCGCATTACGCAGCCACGCATCGCGACTTGCTGATGGGGCTGCTGCTGGTGCTCGGCGCCGTCGGCTACTACCTGCCGAACATGGTCCTGTCGCGCCGCATCGCGTGGCGCCAGGGTGTGATCTTCGAGGACTTTCCCGACGCGCTCGACCTCATGACCGTGTGTGTCGAAGCGGGCCTGAGCCTCGATGCCGCGCTCATGCGTGTGACTGGCGATATCCACGTACGCAGCCCCGTATTGTCCGACGAGTTCGAACTGCTTCTGCTGGAGTTTCGTTCAGGCTTCTCCAAGGAGCAGGCGCTGCGCAACCTGAGCCTGCGCACCGGCGTCGAGGACATCGACACCTTTGTCTCGATGTTGATCCAGGCGGAGCGTTTTGGCACCAGCGTTGGCGCGTCGTTGCGGGTGCTGTCCGAGATGCTGCGGACCAAGCGGCGCATGCGGGCCGAGGAGCGCGCGGCCAAGATCGCGCTCAAGCTGTTGTTTCCGCTGGTGTTCTTCATCTTCCCGACGCTGTTGCTAGTGCTGCTCGGACCGGCATTTATCCAGATTTACCGTGTACTGCTGCCAACGTTGTCGGGCGCGCTCTAGCCTCATAAGGACCGTGATCATGCATAGCGAAAAAGAGTTTGACGTATCGTCGATCGAAGGCTGGCGCGCCAACCCTTATGCCGTCGCGCCGATGATTCCGCCCTTGGCGGTCCCTTCGTTACCCAATCGCCGCTGTCTGCGAGAGATGGCCGTGGAAGTCTCCGTGCGCTTGATGGGCAGCCTCGTGCTGGGTGCGTTTGCTTTCGTCGCGTGGCTTCAGTGGAGCGCGGCGCCGGAGCGCATCACCTTGCTGCTTCTGGTCGCCACATCGTCGCTCACTGTCGGACTGGCACTCTTCACACGCGTACCGGCCAAACGCGATTGGCGGCTGGTGCCGGTCATCGTATCCGTGTGCGGCACGTTCTACTTCCTCGCCGTGCGGCTCGATCCCGGCATACGACTGATTCCGGAGAACACCGGTGCGTTCCTGTGCGGCGCGGGAATACTGTGGCAGTTGTACGCCAAGGCATCGTTAAGGCGCTCGTTCGGCATCGTTCCGGCCAATCGCGGCATCGTTTCCAGTGGTGCCTATCGATGGGTTCGCCATCCGATCTATCTTGGGTACGTGATTGCGGACATGGGGTTCCTGCTGACCAACTTCGGCGCGTGGAACGTCATGGTGTACGGAGGACTGTTCACGCTACAGGTCACGCGCATTATCCAGGAGGAACGTTTCCTGGCCTCCGATCCGGCTTATGCCGAGTACCGCTCGAAGGTCCGCTACCGAGTACTGCCCGGGCTGTTCTGACCCGTCGCCTTTCGGATAACACTCCCGTTCCTTACCCCCGGACGGGACGATGCTTCGAAAAAGTGCCGGACTGTTTCAGGACGTGTCAGGGGCAAAAAAAGCCGGTCGCTGAACACGACCGGCTTTTTTATCGGGAAGCGGACGACGCTTACTTCGCGCGGAAGCCGTCGTGGCAGCTCTTGCAAGTCTGCGCAGCTTCGCCGAATGCCGTCTTGATCGACGCGAGGTCGCCGCCCTTGGCCACGGTATTGAGCTTTGCGACGGCCGTCTCCATCTTCTCGGCGGCTTGCTGGAACTTCACCTTGTCGGAGAAGACTTCCGGCTTCGCCTTGCTCTTCGCGGTGGTCTGGCCGCCTTCGAACGCCGGCCACGGCAGCTTCGACAGGCTGGCGACGAGTTCGGCGTTCTTTGCCACGTCGTCCTTGTTGAACGGCACGTCGCCCTTGACGACGGCACCGATGCGGCCGAAGTGATTGCCGAGCAGGAAGAGCGACGACTGACGATACTCCACGGCGTCGTCGGGCTTGGCGAACTGGGCTTGGGCGAGGGCCGGAACAACGGCGGCGGCGAGTGCTGCAACTGCAAAAGTGAACTTCATCTGCGGGGTTCTCCTTATGGGTTATGCAGCTATGATACACAGCAACCCGGCAGCATGTATGACAGCCAGCCACCTGAATCCTCGCTGCCGGATAGCCGCTTTCCCGTGTCGTTTTTCACTTCGGTATCGCGTAAGGGGTGTGCAACGCACCATGCAAAACGGGCCGCAATGCGGCCCGTTTCGGTCAAGCGCAGAAGACTTAAACGCGCTTCGCGAGCGACTCGGCGATACCGATGTAGTTCGCCGGCGTCATTTCCAGCAGGCGGACCTTCG
Organism: Pandoraea sp. SD6-2; assembly: GCF_000389825.1. Taxonomy (NCBI): domain Bacteria; kingdom Pseudomonadati; phylum Pseudomonadota; class Betaproteobacteria; order Burkholderiales; family Burkholderiaceae; genus Pandoraea; species Pandoraea sp. SD6-2. The sequence continues at coordinate 122,080 of NZ_KB944454.1, forward strand.
CGTCTGCCGGAATATCCAGCTTCTCGATGAAAGCTTGCAGCGCTTCACGCGTGATGCCCTTGCCGCGCGTGAGTTCCTTGAGTTGCTCGTACGGGTTGGGGATACCGAAGCGGCGCATCACGGTCTGCACCGGCTCGGCCAGCACTTCCCACGTGTTGTCGAGGTCTTCGTCCAGACGCTGCGGGTTGACTTCGAGCTTGCCCAGACCGCGCAGGCACGAGTCGTAGGCGAGCAGGCTGTAACCGAACGCCACGCCGATGTTACGCAGCACGGTCGAGTCCGTCAGGTCACGCTGCCAGCGCGAGACCGGCAGCTTGTCGGCCAGATGGCGCAGCACCGCGTTGGCCAGCCCGAGGTTACCTTCCGAATTCTCGAAGTCGATCGGGTTCACCTTGTGCGGCATGGTCGACGAACCGATCTCGCCGGCCTTCGTCTTCTGCTTGAAGTAGCCGACCGAGATGTAACCCCAGATGTCGCGGTTCAGATCGAGCAGGATGGTGTTGGCACGCGCCACGGCGTCGAACAGCTCGGCCATGTAGTCGTGCGGTTCGATCTGGATCGTGTACGGGTTGAACGTCAGACCCAGACGTTGCTCGATGACTGCCTTCGAGAACGCCTCCCAGTCATATTCCGGGTAAGCCGAAAGGTGTGCGTTGTAGTTACCGACCGCACCGTTCATCTTGGCGAGCAGTTCTACACGGCGAACGCGCTCCAGCGCACGCGCCAGACGCACGGCCACGTTGGCCAGTTCCTTGCCGAGCGTGGTCGGCGATGCAGGCTGACCATGCGTGCGCGAGAGCATCGGCTGCGACGCGTGTTCGCGTGCCAGTTCGCCGAGCTTCGTGACCAGCGATTCGAGCGCAGGCACGATCACCGTGTCGCGTGCGCCCTTGATCATCAGGCCGTGCGAAGTGTTGTTGATGTCTTCCGACGTGCAGGCGAAATGGATGAATTCGCTGGCCTTTTCAAGTTCTGCCTGCCCCTGCACCTTCTCCTTGAGCCAGTACTCGACCGCTTTCACGTCGTGATTGGTGACTTTCTCGATGTCCTTGATGCGCTGCGCGTCGGCGTTCGAGAAGTTCGTGACCAGATTCAGCAGGAACGTCTCCGCACCGGCCGAGAACGGGGCGATCTCGGCGAAACCGGCCTTGGACAGGGCGATCAGCCAATGGATTTCGACCGTCACGCGGTGACGCATGAACGCCGCTTCGGACAGCCACGGACGCAGGGCGTCGGTCTTGCTGGCATAACGGCCGTCGAGCGGGGAAAGCGCGGTCAATGGGGAGAATTCGTCGGACATGGCACTGGGCACCGAAAAGGAAAACCGGGGAGCCGGCGAGGCGCCAACTCGGAAAGGCCAGTATTTTACCATTCCCTGCGCCGATCCTCCCGGGGCCGCTCGCAACCGGCTCCGGCCCGCCCCGGCCGGCCCCGACTGCACGTTATACTCTCCCCCGCGCTACAGCGATTTTTCAAGGATCCACATGAAGTTGATCGGTGCCCTCGCCAGTCCCTACGTTCGCAAAGTCCGCATTGTGCTGGCTGAAAAGAAGCTCGATTACAAGCTCGAGCTGGAGAATGTGTGGGCCGACGACACCCGTATCCAGCAGTCCAACCCGCTCGGCAAAGTACCGTGTCTGGTCATGGAAGACGGCGAAGCCGTATTCGATTCGCGAGTGATCTGCGAGTACATCGACACGCTTTCGCCGGTCGGCAAGCTCATTCCCCCTTCCGGGCGCGAGCGCACCGAAGTGCGCTGCTGGGAGGCGCTCGCCGACGGCCTGACGGACGCCGCCGTGCAGATCCGCGTCGAGACGATGTTCCATGACGAAGCCTCGCGCTCGCCGGCGCTCATCGCGCGGCAGCTCAGCAAGATCGAAGAAGGCTTGCGGGCCATGGAGCATGGGCTCAACGAACGCCAGTGGTGCGCGAGCAACCGCCTCACGCTGGCCGACGTGGCTGTCATCTGCGCCCTCGGCTATCTCGACTTCCGCAACCCCGAGATCCTCTGGCGCGACGCGCATCCGAACCTCGCCAAACACTTCGAGCGCATGTCCGTCCGCGCCTCGGTCGCCGATACCGTCCCCGTATAACAAGCCACGCTGACTGCCCGCCCGCCGGGCCGGCGCTCACGGCATGAGCACTGCCGGACGGTCGCGTCCGTGCCCGCCTGCGGCCTCGACCGACGGGCTGCGCGTCAGCAACGTTCCCAAGCCTCGCAGCAGATGCCAGGTCCGATCCGCCGCGACCTCGCCGGTCCCGGCCGTCCGGGCCGGCGGTTCCGCCCGGACGGCCTTCGGGTGGGGGGCGCCTTGCGCAACGGTGGTCGCGATCTCCCGGACGGCCGGGCGAGGTGTCGATCTGCGCGGTGGCACTGGCTCGCGCCGCGGTGCGACGGTTTGCGGCACATTCGTGGCCCGCAAACGCGAGTATCCCGTCATCACCTTGCGAACGTAGTTCTGCGTCTCGGGAAACGGAGGGATCTGACGCCCATAACGCAGCACAGCGCCTTCTCCCGCGTTGTAAGCAGCCAACACTAGCGACAGGTCGCCGTCGAAACGCGATAGCAACCAGCGGATGTAGGCCGCCCCGGCGCGCACGTTCTCTGCGGGATCTTCGAGACGCCTAACGCCAAAGCGCGCTCCCGTGCCCGGCAGCACCTGCATCAACCCGATCGCGCCTCGCCCGGACAACGCCTGCGGATCGTATCCCGACTCGACGTCGATAATCGCATGCAGCAACGCTGCGTCGACCGACGCCACCTCGGCCGCGCGTCGCACCAGCGAATCGAACGGTAACGCTCGCGTGGCCGGTACGGGGGGTTTCGCGGGCGGCAAGGCCGAGGCGGGTGCCGAGGCCTGGGCCGGTACGAAGGCCGAGGCCATCGCCGAAGCGGGTGCCGCCGGGGCGGATTCGCGCACTGCATCGGGTGCTTCCGGCACATCGGCGAGCCGGACATCGGGGGCAACACCTGCGTCTACAGGCGGCCGGGCCGGGCTCGCTGCGGCGCGCGGTTCGGGCACCAGAAGCTGAGCATCGGCCACGCGCGGGTGAAGCGGCAGCAATGCCCGGTTGACTGCCAATGCGGGCATCGACAAACCCAGCAGGCTCAACACGATCAAGACACGTCGTAACGCCTCGCGCCCGGGTGAGCGCAGGTGCGAAATCGGGCCAAGAGAAACGCTCATGCCCGCCTCCCATCGCCGGCACGCCCCGATGGGTCGCCGCCATCCCCTTCGTGAGGAGCTTCCGCTGGCTTCGCGTCGACGGTCTGCCCTTCCTGCTCGTCCTGCGCCGTTTGCACCTCGTACGGCAAATCGAGAGCGAGCCGCAGAATGGCCGCGACGGCATCGAACAGATCGGCGGGAATCGGTGCATCGATCTCGACATCGCTCATCAGACGGCGCGCGACGGGCACATGCTCGACCACCGGCACGCCTTCGCGTTCGGCGAGCCGGACAATCGTCCTGGCGCGCGCGTTGCGGCCCTTCTCGATCACCAGCGGCACCGGTGTCTCGCCGGGCACATAGCGCAGGCAGATGGCAATGTGCGCCGGGTTGCGCACAACGGCGGTCGAGCGCTTCACGTTGTTCGACAGACTGCCGCTTTCAATCGTCTCCCGGTGAATGTCGCGCCGCTTGTTCTTGAGATCCCGGTTGCCTTCGACCTCCTTCGACTCGCGCTTGATCTCGTCGTGAGACATCCTCAACTGCTTGTGCAACTGGTATTTCTGATACGCGAAGTCGAGTCCTCCGAACACCACGTAGGCAACGACAAGCACAGACATCAGCCAGAACAGCAGCTTGGCCGTCAGGGCAATGCCACAGGCGGGGCCGCATTGCGGCAGCGCCGCGAGCGACGGCGTGTATTGGCGGATGAGGTAAAAGAAGACCATCCCCAGCACCCCGACCTTGACGAGCGACTTGCCGAACTCGAAGAGCGACTGCATCGAGAACAATTGCTTGGCCTTGGCGATCGGGTCGATGCGTTCGTACTTGGGACGAATGACCTCCGGGGCAACGAGCGCGCCCACTTGCAACACCATCGCAAGCCACGTCGTCACGATCAGCAGCAGCGCGAGCCCGCCGCCGAAACGCACCAGGAGCAGCAACGATGGCCCCAGCATGCCGCGCACAGCATCATCCACCGGATCGTTCAGCACGAGCAGCATGCGCGACACGAGCCCCTCCATCGCGTGGTAAAGCGCGGGGCCTTCGAACGTCAGCCATGCGAGCACCACACCGAGCTGCATGCACACGGCAAGGTCGGCGCTTTTCGCGACACGCCCTTTCGCGCGTTCGTCCTTGATCTTCTTGGGGGTAGGCGGCTGACTCTTCTCGCTCATGCAGACCTCACGATGCGGGCAGCGTCAGCGCGGTCCAGGCGCGGAACACATCGGGTAAGCGATACCAGCCCGCGAGCGGCACCGCGACGGCAAACGGCAGGCTCGCCACGGTCACCAGCAGCGCCATCGCGCTTTTCACAGGCATGGCGAGGAAGAACACGTTGAGCTGTTGCGCCGCGCGGTTGACGAAACCCATCGACATGTCGACCAGCACCATCACGACCATCGCGGGCAACGCGACGGCCACGCACATGACCTGCATCGCCTGCCAGAGCGCGAGCAGCCACGCCACGCTGTCGTCGTGCCATTGCCATGACTGTCCCACCGGCAACGCGACGTAAGAGGCGTACAGCGCGGTGAGCAGCGCATGCGCCGCCGGGGTGACGAAGAACAGCACGCAGAGCATCTGCGTGAGGGCGATACCGAAGATAGACGACTGCGCTCCCATCAACGGATTGAGCACGCTCGCCATGGAGGCGCCTCGCATCGTGTCGATCACGTATCCCGTCATGTCGACGGCCCAGAACGGCAGCGCAGCGGCGAACCCCAGCAGCCCGCCGATGCACAGTTCGCGCAGAATCAGCATGCCCCAGGCCCCCCAGTGCGCGGGCATTTCCGGCGTGGCGTGCACCAGCGGCACGACCGGCAATGCGAGCGCGAGCACCAGCGCATTGCGCAACATACCGGCCCCGAGCATGCCGACGGAAAACACCGGCAGCAGCATCGCAATGCCCAGCGGGCGCAGCATGGCCACGCCCCACGCAACCAGCCAGCCATAGAGGTCGACCCACAACGGCGAGAGCAACGTGTCGAAGGCGGGGTCCATGCCCGGCACGAGAGAAGTCGCCATGCCGCTCACCGCATCCGGCTGATCTGCTCGAACGCGTTGCCCGCGTAATGCAGCAGTACGTGGCCCATCCACGCATAAGTGGCGGCGAGCGTGACCGACACGGCGATGAGCTTGATGAGGAACTGCACGGTCTGGTCTTGCACCTGCGTGAGCGCCTGCACCAGCGAGACGAACACGCCGACCACCGCCGCCACGACCACGGTCGGCAGCGACATGAGCAAGGTGAGCCACAACATCTCGCTCGTCAGATTGACGACGATGGCTTCACTCATCGGCGTGCTCCGGGGGCCGTCATGCGTACGAGAGCATCAACTGACGCACCAACTGCTCCCACCCGTTCATCATCACGAAGATCAGCAGCTTGAACGGCAGCGCGATAGTCATCGGCGAGACCATCATCATCCCCATCGCGAGAAGAATGTTCGAGATCACCAGATCGATCACGACGAACGGCAGATACAGCAGCAGGCCGATCTTGAACGCCTCGGCCAGTTGGCTCAGTGCGAAGGCCGGCATCAGCACGAGCAGGGAATCCGGCCCCAGACGATCGCGATGCGCTTCCGGCCACGTCTCGCCCGCGATGTTCGCGAAGAAGTCGCGTTGTCTCGCGTCGGTGTGACGCGTGAGAAACGCGCGGTACGGCGACAGGATGCTTGCGTCGACATCGGCCACGAAGGTCTTGGACGACAGCGCCACAGGACGCGCCTCGAGATTCGCCTCGATGTCGAACGCCACCGGGGCCATGATGAAGCAGGTAAGCACGAGCGATAAGCCGTAAATGGCGATGTTGGGCGGAATCTGCTGCGTCCCCAGCGCATTGCGCAGCAGCGCGAACACGACGGCCAGTTTCAGAAATGCAGTCCCCAACACCACCAGCAGCGGCATGATCGATAGCAGCGACAGCAACACGATGAGCTGCACCGGGTGGTCGAGCAGGGACATGCAGACTCCAATGAGCGTTGTTGGCCGCCCGATCTGCATGCCTGTCGGCGTCGATAACGCGGGACGACGCAGAACGAAGCAGGACAAATCGGCTGGAAGAGGTCACGGTCACCGCGCGAACGCGCGACGATGCGCCAGGCAGACAGACGATCGCGCATGGCGGCGACAGCACGAGCGATGTTAGGTCGCCACCGGATGCACGCCCATCGGGTCACGACCCGAAATCTAGCCGGGCGGATCGTCGCAGGCCGGCAGGCCATGCCCACGCGATGCGCCGTTTTTTTCGTCGATATGCACTGCGAGCCGCCCGTCTTCGAATCGCAGCAAACGCCCGCTGGCCCACGGCAAGCGGGCGTGCCAGAGCGCGATTCGTCCGGCATGCAGCGCGCATGTCGTCGTCTCCCGATGCGACGCCACGGGCACGCCCGAGCGCCAGGCCATCAACAACGGAATGGGAAATCGCCTCTCGGCAACGACGGCGAACCACCGGGCGGTGTCCGTGTGATCGAACTGCACGACATGGCGATCGGATGGCTGGCCATCGCACATGGCGACAGCGTAGTCGCCATCCACCAGCCAGTACTCGCCCCGCTCGATATCGGCCGCCACGTCGAGGAGGACGGCATCGCCCGCATGCAGGTCGTCGCATTGCGTTGCAGGCAACGCCACCCATCCCGCCACGAGCACGCACTGGCGCTCAGGCCAGCCCGCCGGGTCCAACGGCACATCGCAAGGCGTCGCCCGTCGGCAGCGCTCGCGCAGCCACGCGTGCGCCCCATCGAGGTAGGTCAGCGCCAACTGACGCCCCTCGCGCTGCAACACCATGCCGACGCGCCATGTCGTCTCGACACATTCACGCGACAGGGCCGTCGCACTTGGCCACGTTGATGTCTCGCAGGCGTCGAGCCGCGTCTCGCGAGCGGCATCGTTCGACGTGCCGCCGCTCAGATCCATCAAATCGCGCCTCTCACCGGCGCCCCCCGCCGCCAGCGTAAGCGACGCGGCGCTCGCGTGCCAGGCTGGCGGCAGGTCGTCCCATGACGGCACCGGCAAGCTCGCAGCAAGCCAGTCGCACCACTGCTGCGCATCGCACCAGAAGCGCGTCTGGCCGATCACACCTTCGTCGACGCGCGCGGTCACGACAAGGCCGTCGCCCCCGGCACGAAGCCACCCGACGCGTACTTGCGTATCGCTTTCGACGAAGGTCAGACTGCCCTCGCCTGTGAGCAGATCGTCCAACGGCCCCGGGAAGACCGTCGGCTCGGTGGTCGACTCATGGCGCATATCGCGCCTCGACCTCGACGGTGACGGAGAGCCCGAGGCGCGACGTCAGGGCGCGAGACAGTCGACCGCGATGGGCCAGCAATCGCCGGTACATCGCGAGCCGGACGCACAGCAGACTCACCGTGACGCCCTGCCGCCCTCGCCGTGCCTCGACGACCAACGTGTCGAGCGCGCCCCCATGCACGATGACGCGCAGCGAACTGCCGCCGTCCCAGTTGGCGTCCTGACGAGCGTGCCAGACACGCAACCAGCGCAGCACATCGGCGGGGCCCGTCACGCGTGCAGCGGTTTCGGATGCCAGCGAGAACGCCGGGTCCCCATTGTCTTCGTGGCGCTTGCCATGGCTCGTTGCCGTGTCACGCCGATGCGAAGCCGATTTATCCGACAGGCCGAGGAAAGCATCGGCCGACAGGGCACTTCGGTGAATGGTGGTCATCGTGAAGTCCTCGTGATGGCGAAGGTTATGAACGCATTTCGATTGATGTGCGGGTTCGAGCTTCTCGACGTCGCGCGACACGGCGGCATGTGCCCCGTGGTCTCGCTGCCGATTCAACTGCGGTAAAGCGCCAGCAACTCCCTCAGTTTTTCCTGCTTGCGCGCGTTGGTCTGCAAACGTTCGCGCTGTTGCCGCAACGCGGCTTCGGCCTGTTGCACCTGTTCGAGCGCTGCGCCGTGCCGGGCCTTGGCCTCGCCCAGCGCCATGCGCTCCGCTTCCACCGAACGCGTCGCACCGGCGGCCTCGCGTTGCCCATAGACGCCGCCGCGCGACAAGGCTTCCTGCCACACCCGACGCTGCGTGTCGCAAGCGCGCTCGCGCTCGGCAACCGCTTCACCGGCGTCGCGTGCTGCGGCCGTCATGCGAGCCAGTGCGGCGCGCAGGGCGGCTTCGCGGCGTTTCGCGAGCGCGGCGAGCGCGTCAATGCTTTCATGCGCTTTCACGTCACCAGATGATCGAGCCATGTGCGGGTATCGTCGAAGGGCGCCACGTCGTGCTGCGACTGGCAAAGGAATGCGCGAATATCCGGGGCGCGTGTGAGCGCATCGTCCGTCTCGGGATCGTTGCCCACCTGGTATTCGCCCACACGCACCAGCAGTTCGACTTCCGCCGCCAGCGCCATGGCACGCCGGACACGGGCAGCGGCTTCGACATGCTTCGCATCGGTCACCTGCGGCATCACCCGCGAGAGGCTTTTCGCGACGTCGATGGCGGGATAGTGGTTCTCCTGCGCGAGACGCCGCGACAGCACGATATGACCATCGACAATCGAGCGCACCTCGTCGGCCAGCGGCTCGTCGAGGTTGTCGCCTTCGACAAGCACGGTGTAGAACGCGGTGATGCTGCCGTGCGCCGCAGTGCCGGCGCGCTCCAGCAGCCGTGGCAGACGCGCATAGAAGCTCGGCGGCAAACCGCTCGTCGCGCCGAGCGGTTCACCTGCGGCCATGCCGATATCGCGCACCGCACGCCCGAACCGCGTCAGGGAGTCCATGAGCAGCAGAACGTCCTTGCCCTCATCGCGGAACGCTTCGGCAATCGCCGTCGCGGTGTAGGCGGCCTTCATGCGCTCGAGCGCGGGGCGGTCGGACGTCGCCACCACACACACCGTGCGTGCGCGCGCCTGCGGTGTGAGCGCCAGTTCCAGAAACTCTCGTACCTCGCGGCCCCGTTCGCCAATCAGCGCAAGCACGATGACATCGGCTTGCGCGCCCTGACACATCATCGACAGCAGCGTGCTCTTGCCGCCGCCCGCCGCCGCGAAAATACCGAGCCGCTGGCCGCGGCCGCAGGTAAGCATGCCGTCGATGGCACGAATGCCGATGGGCAGGCATCGGGACACCAGCGCACGCGTCATGGCGGGCGGCGGCTCCGCGTCCAGCGCCCGCCACGCAACACCGGCGACGTCGGACGGCGGCGCCTCATCGGGCGAAGCCAACGGAACCAGAAGCCGCCCCAGCCCGTCCAGCACTTCACCGATCATGTAATCGCCCACAGCGACGCGCGACGATGTTCCCAACGCCTGCACCAGCGCGCCGTTCGCCACGCCGTTCGGCTCGGCATACGGCGCCAGCCACACGTGCCGCCCCTCCACCGCGATCACCTCGGCGTCCAGTTCCGGCGACACGACGCGGCACTGCTCGCCGAGCGCCGCGCCCGGCAAGCGGGCGCGCATCGCATTCGGGGTGATCTTGTCGATACGTCCATAGCGGACCTCCTGACCCGGTACCCGGCGCCAGTCGTCGCAAGCTTTGCGCTGCGCGTCGAGCGTCCGGCGCAGTCCATTGGCGATGCGGGCGGCGTCCGGGCGGCGCATCTCAGAACGCGCCTTGCACATCGATGGTGCCCAACACGCGAACGTGCGGCTCGTCAGCCACTTCCTGGAATGACAAAACCGGCAGATCCGCGCGGTCGCGCTCGATCAGCTTGCGCAGAAAGCGACGCACGTCCATCGCCGTGAAGAGGACGACGGGCGTGCCATCGTGGGCGTTCAGCACGTCGTCGATCGCGCCCATGATGGCGTCGGTCTGCGTGGGATTCAGATCGGCGTAAGACCCCGACGATGTCTGCCGCACGGCAGCGCGCACGGCGTCTTCGATGCCGCGCCCCACGTTCCATCCCGTGATGTGCTCGGTGCCCCGGCGAAAGCGTCGCGTGATGTGACGCCGCAGACTCAGCCGCACATACTCCGTCAGCATGATCTGATCGCGCTCGCGCGGCGCCCATTCGATCAGCGCTTCGAAGACTCGCCGCAGGTCGCGGATCGACACCTCTTCGGCCACCAGCCGTTGCAGCACTTCCGCCGTGCGGCTAATCGGTAGTTGCCGTTGCAGCTCCTTGACGAGTTCGCCGTAGCGATCTTCCATGGCGTCCATCAGGAACCGCGCCTCCTGAACACCGAGGAAATCGGCAGCGTGGGCGTCGATGACGAGCGACACGCAGTGCGCCACGCGGTCGGCACCGTCGATGACAGCGCCCCCCTGCGCCAGCCACGCCTCGCGCTGGGCGGTATCTAGCCAGAACAGAATCTGTCCGCCGAACGGCAGAGGCGTTTCTCGCGGTGCCCCGGCGTCGAGACCTCGCAATCTGCGTATCGGATGGGTGGCGTCGTGATGGGCCAGCGCAACGTCGGGAGCGACGTCGATGGTCATCACGCTCTCGTGATAAAGCTGAATGTCCAGCGTGCCGGAGGGCAATGTCTTGTCGACGTCGACCTTCACTTCCGGCATCGGCACGCCGAACTGCTCGAACTTCTTCTCGCGCAGCGCATCGATGCACGCGGCAAGCGCGGTCGTATTGCCATCGGCCTCGGCCAGCGTGGGGCTTACGCGCACCAGCAGCGGCTGTGCGCCTGGCCGGCCGCCCTTCGTCTTCTTGGCATCGTCGGTGTCCGCACCCGCGGCGTCCTTCGCGCCTTTACCCTCGCGTGCGAGACGCCCCGCCCACCAAGAGGCGACACCTGCCAACGCAGCCAGCAGCAGGAAGTAGTGCATCGGAAAGCCGGGAATCAGACCGAACAGGACGAGCACCACGGCCGCCAGCGTCAGCGAGCGAGGCTGTGCTGCGAGTTGATCGGTAAGCTCACGCGCCAGATTGCGACGCTGGTCGCCGGGCACCCGCGTGACGATGATCCCCGCCGTGACCGAAATGAGTAGCGCGGGAATCTGCGACACGAGGCCGTCGCCGATGGAGAGAATCGCGTAAATCGCTGCCGCATCGCCCGCACTCATGCCGCGCATGAAAACGCCCACGCCTATGCCGCCGAGCAGATTCACGACGATGATGACGAGCCCGGCGATGGCGTCGCCCTTGACGAACTTCATCGCCCCATCCATCGCCCCGTAGAACTGACTTTCCTTTTGCACCGTGCGTCGCAGCCGCTTGGCCTCGGCGGCATCGATAGTGCCCGCGCGCAGATCGCCGTCGATGCTCATCTGCTTGCCCGGCATGCCGTCGAGCGAGAAGCGCGCACCGACTTCCGCCACCCGCTCGGAGCCCTTCGTGATCACGATGAAATTCACGACAGTGATGATCAGGAAGACGATCATGCCGACGACGATGTTTCCTCCGGCCGCGAAATCGCCGAATGTGTAGACGATGTCTCCCGCGTCGGCGTGCAGCAGAATCAAACGGCTCGTGCTGATCGTCAGTCCCAGCCGGAACAGCGTAGTCATCAGCAATACGGAAGGAAACGCCGAGAAGTCGAGTGGCTCGTTGATGTAGAGCGCCACCATCAGGAGCAGCAGCGACACGCCGAGATTGAGTGCGATGAGCAGATCCATCACCGATGGCGGCATCGGGATGATGATCATCAGAACGGTGACCAGCAACAGCGCGGCCAGAACAATGTCCTGCCGTCCGGCCGCAAGGCGAAGCCACGTCAGCAGACGCGTCATGGACGGGTCTCCCGTTGCTGCTGAGCATCGATTCGCTCAAGCAGCCGGCGCATCCGGGTAACGCACGACAGCCATTCGACCGCCTGAAAATTCGCGCTTGCCGGCGGACTGGCGATCAGCATCGGACGTCCCTGCGCCACGCAGGCCCGCACGGGGATACCGAGACTCCATTCCGGGGCACAGGTCTGCATCAGCGAGGGCAACCAGCGCTGGGCGCGCTCAGTGCGATGGGCCAGCGTCAACACCAGCGTCACACCGTGGGCATCGACCTCCGTCATCAGCACGCAGGGAGCCAGCGCAATCCGCATGCGCGGCGCGACACGTTGCGGCGGCAGCGCCAGCAATTCGAAGAGCAACTCGAGCTTGCGTTGGGTCTGGGTGTCCATCGGCGGTCTGGCATTGGCATCTTGCTGGCTGGGATGGCCGGGCTGGGAGAACATTCGGAAAGCGGCAGCGGGCATGGTCGCCCACCCAGGGAGGCTGCGGCTATCCGGCGCAGACCTGATTTTCGCGGCGAGCCTCTCTGCGAAAAGGGCAGCGAGCCTCACAACATCATGCGCAGGCGATGCGCCCAGTTCACGATATCGGCTACGTTGTGTGCGTCGAGCTTGCGCATCATGTTCAGCCGGTGTGTCTCGACCGTCTTCACACTGATCGACAACAGTTGCGCGATGTCGCGGTTGCGTTGCCCTTCCGCCACCAGCTTGAGTACCTGCCGCTCGCGCAGCGTCAGCAACCGCTCGGGCATCTCGACGGCGCACGGACGCGGCGCATATGACAGGCCCGCCGGATCGTGCGCGCCACCGAACACGGCAGGATCGACAAAGCGCTCGCCGCGTATCACCCGACACGCCGCGTGGATCAACGTCTCCCGCGCGCTGCTTTTGAGCACGAACGCCACCGCACCGGCCTCCAGCGACTGGCGCGCCCGCTCGCTGTCGTCGCTCGCGGAATTGACCACGATGCGCAAGTCCGGCCAACGCTGCGCGCATTGCCGGATCACATCCACCCCATCCATGCCGGGCAGCCCCAGATCCAACACCATCACGGCCGGTCGATGCACTACGCAGGCCCGGTACACGTCAAGCCCGTTGACAACCCTTGCCAGCACACACCACCCGAGATCCTGCTCGATCAGATGGCAAAGACCGTCGGCCAGCAATTCGTGATCCTCCACAACGACGACACCGATACACCCCGTCATTCGTAGCTCCTCGATTGTTAGTCATTAGCGTTCATGCAGATTTTTGTTCACTTTCTTTGGATTCCGAGTCAGTCGCTCGAAACTTGTGTCATCGCCAGACAAGACACGTGGGAAAACGTCGCAAACCAAGGTCTCCGGCGTCGACTTCAGGTCTGTGCCGGATGGCGGCACCAACGCTACGCTTGATAATGACGATCCTTGAACGGCGCCATATCGATCGGCGGCGCCAAGCGATGACGCGCGTCGTCGAGACTTCATCGACGCCGTGCGCGCCTCGTTCCCCGTGCCCTTGCATTGCCTCCTTCAGATACCTATGCGTTTGCCATTTGCGCTTGCCGCGCTCGACTGGATTGCCCCGCGCGACGTACAAGGTGCGCGCATTGCGCTCGATCTCGACGGCCAACGCGGCTGGACCTGCCCTGCCAGCGGCGGATACTGCGTGGCGACGGCGTTAGCCTTGCCGCACGATCCGCAAGCGCGGCACGCCCAGTCGCTCACGACAGCGCTCGACGGCGACACCGCGCTCTCACGCTGGCTCATGCGTCTCTCGCTCGTGATCGCGGGTCAACCGGAGTTGCGCGACGACAGTCTGTGCATCGCGAACGACGTCCTCTGGTGGGTTCACCGCTTCGACGGCGACGAAGCGGTAGCACGCGTGGAAGCGCAACTTCGACGCCAGCTCCTGGCGTGCACGATGGTGACCTCGCAAGGCGTGTGGACTCAGGCGGCATCGTCCGTATCGTCCGTATCGCCCGTATCGCCCGTATCGCCGGCGCCCCACGCCACCGGCGCCGCAGACGCCAGCCGGCGCCTTCACGCGCTGCGCCGTTGCTGACCATGCGGTCTCATCTCACGCGCTTTGCGCTATGCATCGTCGCCCCGCTTGCCGGGCTGCTGCCTGCCTCGCCGGCCATCGCGTCATCGCCCGCGTCGTTCCCGGAACACTCCCCCTTGACGTCGCCTGTCACGCCCGAGTGGCGTGGCGGCGCGTTCGTCTTTCAGAGCGCCGGCACGCCGCTTGTGGAGTTGTTACGCGACTTTGGCGCGCATCACGGCATTCCGACGGCGGTGAGCGCACAGGTCGACGACCGCTTCATCGGCACGCTGCCTGCGGGCACCGCCCAAGCGACGCTCGACGCGCTATCGGAACGTTATCGGCTTTCGTGGTACTTCAACGGCCAGACGCTGAACATCTATAAGTCCAGCGAGGCGACACGACGCGTCATGTCGCTGCGTCACGCGCCGCCCGGCGACTTGCTCAGACACCTTCGCGATGCCGGTGTGCTGCACCCGCGGCACTGCGTCGCACGGGCGATTCCGGCGACACACGCCCTCGAGATCGCCGGTGTTCCGGCCTGCATAGAAACCGTGTCGATGCTCGCCGAATACGTCGAACGCGGCGCCCGGGATCAGCAGGAAAGCGAAGAGACCATCAAGATATTTCCCCTGAAATTCGCTACGGCGGACGACACAAGGTACTTTTATCGCGGCCAGGAAGTGGTCGTGCCGGGCGTCGTCAGCGTACTGAAGGATCTGATTCTCGGCGCCGGCCCGCTCGTTGCCACAGCGGCCACGCCCTCAACATCCGGGGCACCGATCTCGGCCATGCCGGCCACGAGAACCGGCACGCCGCGCTTCTCGGCCGATCCGCGCCGCAACGCGGTCATCGTGCGCGAGCGCCGGCAGAATATGCCCATTTATGGCGACCTGATCGCTCAGCTCGACATCCGGCCCCGGCTGGTCGACATCTCCGTGGCAATCATCGACGTCAACGCCAGCGACATTGCCGAGCTTGGCGTCGACTTCTCCGGCAGCGCGCGTCTTGGCGGGTTCGGCGCCGTGTCGCTCAACGGCCAGTTGAACGACGGCGACAGCGGCACGTTCACGACCGTGGTCGGCGACACCAACAAGTTCATGGTCAATCTGAGCGCGCTGGAGCGAAACTCCAAGGCGCGCGTGCTGTCACGGCCGTCCATCGTCACGCTCGACAATATGCAGGCTGTGCTCGATCGCAGTGTGACGTTCTACACGAGGGTCTCCGGCGAGAAAGTCGCCAAACTGGAAAGCGTGACGGCGGGCTCGCTGCTGCGCGTCACTCCACGCCTCGTTCCCAACGAAGGGAACGATGTCGGTCGCGAGCAAGTGATGCTCACGCTCAATATCGAAGACGGCGGCGAAGTGCGAAGCGAGCGCAATTCCCGCAACGAAGTTCCGTCCATTCGCAACTCGTCGATTTCGACGCATGCCACGCTACAGGCGGGGCAAAGCCTGCTGCTGGGCGGCTTCGTGCAGGACACGCAACACGAGCAGGAGCGCAAGATTCCGTTGTTGGGCGATCTGCCGCTGATCGGCCGCCTGTTCAGTTCGACGAGCAACCGGAATGACAGTGTCATGCGCCTGTTTCTGATCAAGGCCGAGCCGGCGGCCGACATGCCGAGCGCATGACGATGCTGACGCTGACGCTGCTAGACGGCCCGCTCGCCGGACGTCCCATGCCGTTACCGCCGGGCACGCTGACCATCGGGCACGGCGATTCCGACATCGCCATGGCGCTCGAGCATGACGCCCGGATCGAGCTTCACGTCGACGACGACGGCGTCCGCCTCGCTACCCCGGCGCCAGTCTGGGTGGACGGCACACCACTCTTGCCACCCGCGTCCCTCGGCGACGACGCGCTCGCCCTCCCCGTGCTTCCGCTACATGCGGTGATCGATCTTGCGGGGCTGGGCATCTGGCTCGCGAACGGCACACAAAGCCCGCCGACACCCACGCCGAAGCGCCCCGAGCGCCGTACGGCGCAAATGCCCTCGTCTCACGCGCCGACAGTTGCCTCATCGCGCACACGCGCACCGGCGGCGTGGATCGCCGTCACGGGAATATCGCTGCTGATGGTGGCGGCCGGCGTGGCGATCTGGCGCACAGGGACTGCCAACGTCATCTCTTCCCCCCCTCCGCCCGATGCCTTGAAAACCCTCGCGGCGCGCATTGCCCCCCAGGTGGAATTGAATACGGTGGGTGATGCCGTGCGCTTGTCGGGGGGCTGCATCGACGAAGGCGCGCGGGCGCGTTTGCGGGCTGAAGCGCGTTGGCAGGGAAAGGCGCTGAGTGACGAGACGTGGTGTCCGGAAGACTCGATGCAGACGGTGAGCACGCTGCTGCGCCTGCATGGTTTTGGCATCGCGCAGGTGAATGTCGCGCCCGGCGGTGAAGTCGTCATCAACGGGCCCTTTGTCGCCGACGCCCGCTGGCGCGCCGCGTCCGACGCGCTCGACGCCCTGTCCTTGCCTCACGGCTGGCGGGTCGCGCACGGCACCGCGCAGAGCTTCGAGCAACTGGTGAAGATACTGCGGGACGCCGGCCAGTTGCGCGGCATCGACATCTCCCGCGATCGCGCCGGGTGGCGGCTCACGGGAGCGCTGACGCCGGGACGGCAGGCGTCGTTGAAAGGTGTCGTCGACGCATGGAATACGACGGCTGACGCGATGCCCGTGCGCATCGAACCGCTGCCTGCACCGACACCGACCCTAGGCGACACGGGATTCTCAGCGCCACTCGTGAGCATCGGCGGGTCGCCCGATGCGCCGCAGCTCACGCTCGCCGACGGCACGCGTCTTGCACAGGGCGTGCGCTTGCCCGGCGGCACACGCGTGCTCGCCATCCATCCCGACGGGGTGTCGATCCGCGCGCACGACCGGCTCTTCTACTTACCTCTGACTTCGGGGAATCAACATGGCGATTCGTCTGACCCAGCTTGAAGACCAACTCGCGGCGTCCCCCGGGCCTGTCGCCCGCGAGGTCGGCACGCAACTCGACGCCGCGCGGCGATCGCTGCAGCAGGCGCTGCGCCGGCCGCTCACGCCCGCACAGCACACACTGGCGCAAACGCAGATGCAGGCCGTTCATGCCGCCGCAGCGATTCTCGACAGCATGGCGCGGCGGTACGACACGTCATACGGACGGTCGTGATAGCCAGGATGACCGCCGATAAACGGATCAGGCGTGCGCAGAAGCCACAACCTGGCCCGCGCGACCAAAGTCTGCGGCGTCGGCTCGTGAGAACCTTCGGCATCGCGCGCGCCCGCGCGAACGGGTCGCATTCCGGCCACGCCGGATAACGCTCGCTCGGGCACATGTCGATTTTTTCAACTCTCCACGTAAATCATGCCAAGTTACGACCTAGCGCAAACTCTCGTCGAAGCTCTGAAGCTGATCGGCTGCGACCCCGGCAAGATCGATACCGTCGACAATCACTCACCTATCGAGCTGACGTTCAACGCCTCGCCCAACATCATTGTGGAAACGCTGGAAGGCAACGCGTGCAGTATTCACGCCGTGGTGGCCACCGACGAAGCTGCGCGGCTGCATCGCGCGAACAGCGAGCGCCTTCTGCAGTTCCTCATCGAACCCGCCGAATGGGCCGTCACCGGTCATGTGCAGTTGAGCGAGCGCGACAACCGTCTCATTCTTCACGCGCAGGTCAAAGAGGAAACCGCGGCCGAACCCGAACCGTTTGCGCAGGCACTCACCGATTTCTACGACCGTATCAAACTCTGCCGGGAGCATTTGCGCGCCTGAGCGCGATCTCCGGCAAGTCTTGGCGCATTCGATGTGCGCCAATCCCCCCGTTTCTCTCTATCCCCCTCTTTTCACCGTCAGGGCGCGTCGCCTTCCTGAGCGATCTCCGTGCGCCAGACATCGAGCGCCTCTCCGAGCGTCTCGCGTTGCGTCTCGTCGCGAAAGCAGCCTTCGTGTGCCGCCTTGACCAGCCGCGTGAGTTCACGCGCGAGCGCGTAGCGGGCGTCGACCGTCACCATGCCCAGATACGCCGCGCGTTGCGCCAGCCACTCTGCGCCAGCCCAGGGTTGATCCAGCAGCGTCAGGACTTCCGCGATCATCGTGTCCGTCTCGAAGGCACGACATCCGGCCGAGCGCATGGCCTGCGCCGATTGCTCGCACGCCGACTCCAGCGTGAGGAACAACACCACCCGGCGCAGATCGTCGACGACGGCGGCTAGGCGTTGCGTGTCCGCATCGGCCTGTTGGGCGCCCAACTCCAGACCCAGCGCTTGCATGAGCGCACGCAACCGCGCGCGGCGCTGCGCAAAGCGCCGGCATTCGTCGAACCATTGTGTGAGCGAGCGCTGTGTGCCCTGAGACTGGCGGAAAAGTGACTTGAGTTGTTGCAGCAACGCCATGCCCGGGCTTTGGCCGCCGCCACACTCCAGCGCCGCGAAGGCTTCGATGGCCCATGTCTCGGATGACGTCAGTTCGTCCAGCGTTTTTCGCAGGCGCTTGCGAGTCCCCGCATCGAGCCCGCCGTCGGCGAGCCATGCGGCGACGACCAGCGCGGCGTGCCCTGCCGACATCTGCGTCTGCCGAATCAGCAAGTGAGGATCGGGCACAAAGGGTAGATCGCGTAACTGCCCCCGCAGCGTCTCGAACTGTGCGCCGCTCACGCGCGCGAGGCGGTGCACCTGCTGCTCGAACAAGGCGCGTGCGCGCTGCTTGTCGTCACGCACGTCACGTTCGCCCGTGCGGCGGAATCGCACCCCCAGTGCGAAGCTGAGATTCTCCTGCGACTCTGCGAAGGCCGCCTCTTCGTTCTGCGCAACGGCTGCTTCGATCAGCGCGATATGTCCCGGCACCTCGGTGGTGCCTGCGCGCGACGGCCGCCCGTCGCCTTCGAGCATTTGCCACTCGTCGGCAAGCATGCGCTCGAGCGGTCGATTCTCTCGCGGCGTCTGGATGAGGGTGCCGCCGGACGACGGCAGACGTTCAACCATAAGCGACCTCCAGACCGGGACTCACGTGCAAGCGCTCGATCACCGCCGCCAGATCGGCTTCGAGATCCAGACATACGGTGACCCACTCGCTCTCGAGGCGGGCCTGCTGTGTGCCGAGCGTTGGGTCCGGCGTGCAGGCAAGTACGATATCGGCCTTGTGCAAGGCGAGGGCCACGGCGTCGAGATGCGCGGGCGGCACGCGCAACACGAGCGCCCCCTCACGGACCAATCCCGGTAATGCGCGCCCGACTCGCAGCGCGAAGCGCTCGCCGACGTCCAGTGTGCCGACAAAGTTCGACAGTGCACCGCTCAGGGCGTCTGCGACACGGCGCTCCAGTGAGCGAATGATCTCTCGCTCCAGCGCAGCCTCGTCAATCAGCCATTCCACGGTCTTGGCGACTGCCTCGCGATGTGCCGCGCCGGCCAGCGCCGCCGCCTCCTGCTGCGCACGCTCATGTGCGGCTTCCTGCCACGCGTCGCGCAGACGCTGCGCGTCGGCGCTCGCCTGCTCACGCTCGGCCAGTGCCGCTGCGCGTTCGGCCCGCGCCTGCGCCATCCACCGAGCACGTGCGCCCGCTTGCTCGCGAAGGCGATCGAGCGCCTCGCCGGAAATCACCGGCCCCACAGGCGCAGGGCCATCGATCGTTTCAATAGATGTCAATGCAAAGTCGATGACATACATAGCATCTTCTCCAACGCGACGAGCCGCGACCAGATGTCGTCCATCGCCGGCATGCCGCTTGGCAGCCCGGCATCTGCCGGTGGCGGCAACAAGATCCGTGCGGCTTTGCCCACCGTCGCCATATCCACCGCCAGCGGCACCGGCGCCCCATCCAGACATGCGACGGTAGTCGCCAGCGCCGCCTCGACGATCTCGCCGGGCGAAAACACGGAACGCGCCGGCCACTCACGTCGCGTGAGCAGCAGGCGGTCGCACTGCCAGGCATCGAGCCATGACGACAGGGCGCGACGGTAGGTTCCCAGCAACAGGTAGTCCGGGCACCCCAGCGCGCGCAAGCCGTAGGCCAGCGAGACACGTCGCAGGCTCGGCATCAGCCGCAACACGGCATGCGCGCCATCGCTCTCGGGCGGCGCGCAGTCGTGCGTCGTCATGCCGGGCCATCCCCGGCGCGCAATCAACAAGCGGTCGATGTGCGCGCGGCAGGCGGCGTACTGCCGATAGGTTTCGCGCCACGACATCATGTCGAACTCGCGCCACCAGCCATCGTCCATGTGCAGCCCGGGCTGCCAGATCAGACGGGCAAGGTGCGCGACGGTACCGTCGTGCGCACGGATCACGAGGCCCTCGCTACCCTGGCACGCAAGCGCTCAACCCACCCGGAGCGTCGTCGCCATGCCATGGCCCCGGCAGCGATCAGGCCGATGCTCGCCGCCGCCAACAGGCTCCATCCCAGCGCGGCGCGCCACCGTCCGCCCTGCGCCGATACGGCGGCTTGCGCCTCCGGCGAGGCATGGATAGCCGCACGCGGCAGACGATAGTCCGAAGGCTGCAATACGATGCTGATGCGCTCCGGCGACACGCCCGGCACGCTGTCATGCACCAGACTGCGAATATCGGTCATGCGCTGCGTCATGTTGACCTCGGGGCTGTACTTCACGAAGACAGCGACGCCTGGCGGCAAGGTCGAACGCCCTGCCGAGTCCACCGGCACCTGCGCGATGGACACCTCGGCCGCCATCACACCATCGAGCGCAGCCAGCATGCGCTCAAGCCGTTGTTCCTTGAGATAGGTGAGCTTCGCCTGCTCCTGCACAGGTGAGCTGACCAGTTGTCCCGGCGGGAAAACGTCCTCGATCGAGGCTCGCTTCTGACGCGGCAACCCGTTCTGACGGAGCACTTCGACACCGCGCACGAAATCGCCGCGCTCGATACGAACCGTCATGCCATTGGCGTCGGCACGCTTGTCTGCCTGCAATCCGGAGACGAGCAACAACGCCAGCATCTGGTTGGCCTCCGTCTCGCTCAACGCGCGATGCAATTCGACCTTGCACCCCGCCAGCACGAACACGAGCGCGCAACCGAGCCACCACCGGCCAAGGAGACGTCTCGTTGCGACGGCCCTCGCGAGCGCCACCAGCATCGTCAGCACGTCAGCGATGCGAATGCCGTGCGTCATTGCATGTGAACCAGCTTGTTCACGCCCTGCGTCAGCGCGCCCGCCGTCTTCGCGACGAACTCCAGCGCCAACACGCGCTCGGTCAACACGCGCTGCGCTGCAAGCATGTGGCTCGGATCGTCCAGCACGCGCTCGTCCAGCGCGACGCGCTCAACGAGACGCTCCGTGTTGCCGGCCAGCTTGCCCGCCGCACTGAGCAGGTGATGTTCCGGCAGCGACGGCGCGCTCACCAGCGCCTGACCAAAACGCACGGCGTCACTGTCGCCGGCAGTGGGAACCGAGGGGGCAGCCTTCGCAGGCGCCGTTACCGTAGCGACGTGAGCCGCGATTTCGGAGATCGAGGGTGTCGTCATGACAGGGAAGTCGGAGAAGGGGAGGAAGACGCGTTCCCGCACGAGACGGCCTGACGCGTATCCATCGCCTCGAGCCAGCGGGTGAGCACGTCGAGCGCCGCGTCGTCGTCACGCATCGTGGCAGCGGCGTCCGCCAGATAGGCACGCGCGGCGCAGGTATCGTCAAGCGCGATGAGAAGCGCCACATGCAGCCATTCACGCGTCTCGCGATCCGTCACGAGCGACGGCAAGGCGCGCAGGATGGTGCGCGCCTGCGTCCGCATGCCGTGATGCGCACCCGCGATGGCCAACTCGACGATGCGTTGCCTGACCGGCGCCTCCAGCCATTGGCCGACAGCGTCGCACGGCGTCTGCGTCTGTTCGGCGTGCGTCATGCGATTTTGGCGATGATGCCCATCAACGTGTCCTTGATGAGCTTGATGGCCGAGCTATGCAGGCCGACCATCGTCGAGAATTGCTGCAACTTGAACTGCACGTCGAGCATGTGCCGGGGGTCGTTGACCTCCCGTGCGCGGACTGCCTGCGTGGCTTCGTCAGACATGCGCCGCACGCCCTCGGACATGCCGCGATGGACCTCTTCGACGTTCATTGCACGCTTCCTCCGTCGGTCGCGGCCCCGTGACCTGCCACCAGATCGGCGCGCATGGCCGCATAGGCGTCGGCGCGCGGCATGGCAACGCGACGCCCCCCCCGCTGCGGCGGCGTGCCCAGACGAATCTCGGTCGGGGCGCAGTCGAAACGTTTGCGGAAGGTGTCGGTGAAATGTGCGTGGTTGGTGAAGCCGCACTCGAGCGCGATGTCGAGCACCTTATGACGGGTGGACAGCAGCAGGTCGCGCGCCAGTCGAAGGCGCCGCTCGAGCAGCCACTGCTTCGCGGGCATGCCGTATGTCTGCTGGAACAGGTAGCGGAACTTGCGCAGCGGCATGCCGAATTCTTCGGCGAGCCGCCCGACCGGCCACGGCCGGTGGAAATTCGCTTCGACGAAATCGAACAGCGAATGGCTGCCCGCAATCGTCTGGCGCAGCATCGCAGAGAAGTAACGCTGGTCTCGACAAAGGCAATACACGTAGAAGAAGCGCAGCATCGCCATGCGGTCGATGTTCTGCAGCGTCATCGCCACGTCCACCATGCTGGGCTCGAGGATCAGCGTGCGTGCCGCCTGCCGATGGAAGACGCCAAGGGGGCGGCGATCGAGCAGATCGACGACATCCGGGTACAGCGCCTGCAGGTCGCAGGCATGAAAGTCGTGTGACATCACAGGCCCTGGGGCATCCATCGTCGCATCCGAACTGGTCGCGGTCATGCTGCCTGCCGGCAGCGCGTGCACGAGACCGCTCACATTCAGTTTGACGTCGTGGCGGCTGATCAGAAATCGCACCGTACTCATAGGCTCCTCCTCTGACGATAATTCGTCGGCGGGATGACAAAGTCGAAGGTCACACCATAGGCGAGTACGCGCGCGAGCATCATCCGGTGGACACCTTAATGTGAGCCGCCATGCACAGGAGTTTCTGCTTTTAGGAAGATAACTGTCGGGAAGCGAAAAAAACCCGACGCAACATCGCGTCGGGTTTTTGGGGAGGTGCTTCCTGCCGCCGTTCGCTCAGATCGCCTGAGCCGGGGAGAAGCTGTCGGCGCGCGCCATCGGCCAGAATTTCTCGTAGAGCTGATAGCGGAACTGTCCGCGCAGCAGATCGCCGGGCTCGAGATACTTCAGCGACTCCGACATGAGACGGATCTCATTGGACGACACCCGCCTGACGATGTGATGCGCCCGCAGGTCCGACGGATGCGACAACCCCGCCGCCTGAATCAACTCTTGCAGGGCATGCAGCGTATGCGAGTGGAACTGGTGCACACGTTGCGCCTTGTCCGGCACCACAAGTGCGCGTTGGCGCAACGCGTCTTGCGTTGCCACGCCCGTCGGGCAGCGGTCGGTGTGGCATTTCTGCGATTGAATGCAGCCGATCGCAAACATGAAGCCACGTGCCGAGTTACACCAGTCGGCGCCGATCGCGAGCGTGCGTGCGATATCGAATGCCGTGACGATCTTACCCGATGCGCCGATGCGGATCTTGTCGCGCAACCCGGCGCCCACGAGCGTGTTGTGCACGAGCAATAGCCCTTCCTGCAACGGCGCACCCACGTGATCGGTGAACTCCAGCGGCGCGGCGCCAGTGCCGCCTTCCGAGCCATCCACGACGATGAAGTCGGGCAGGATGCCGCTTTCCAGCATCGCTTTCACAATGCCGAAGAATTCCCACGGATGGCCGATGCACAGCTTGAAGCCGGTCGGTTTGCCTCCGGAGAGCGTGCGCAGACGGTCGACGAACTGCAACAGGCCGAGCGGCGTCGAAAACTCGCTGTGGCGCGCCGGCGAAATGCAGTCCTGCCCCATCGGCACCCCACGCGTGGCGGAGATTTCCGGCGTGATCTTCGCGGAGGGCAGCACACCGCCGTGCCCCGGCTTCGCGCCTTGCGAGAGCTTCACCTCGATCATCTTCACCTGAGGCGTTGTCGCCTGGGCCGCGAACTTTTCGGCACTGAATGTGCCGTCGTCGTTACGGCAGCCGAAGTAGCCCGAAGCGACTTCCCAGATCAGATCGCCGCCCTGCTCGCGGTGATGCGGCGAGATCGAACCCTCGCCGGTATCGTGAATGAAGTTACCGAGCTTCGCCCCGCGGTTGAGGGCGCGAATCGCGTTGGCCGACAACGCGCCGAAACTCATGGCGGAGACGTTGAAGATCGACGCCGAATAGGGTTGCGCGCGATCCGGGCCGATGGTGATGCGAAAGTCGTGATCCTTCAGAACGGTCGGCGCAAGCGAATGCGCAATCCATTCGTAGCCGGTCGCCTTGACATCGACCTCGGTGCCGAACGGCCGGCTGTCGACATCCCCCTTGGCACGTTGGTAGACGATGCTGCGCTGGGCACGCGAGAACGGCGTCTCGGACGTGTCGTCTTCCACGAAATACTGGCGAATCTCCGGCCGGATGGATTCGAAAAGAAACCGGAGATGTCCCCACAACGGGTAGTTGCGCAGCACGGCGTGGCGCTGCTGAACGACGTCCCAGACCCCAAGTACAACCAGCGCCGCAAACGGCAACGGCCAGAACGGATGCCAGCCGTCGAAGAGTACCAGCGCGAGCGCTGCCACGAGCAACACAACAACGAGCCAGAGAGCCAGGAATCGGCGCGAAAACATGTAACCTCCTTGCTGGGGGGGGACACCCGCCGATCACGCTGCCGGGTGTGCCCCCGGCGAGCGCTGGCGGCTTCAGTGCGTGTTGAGGATGGTGTGTTTGGCTGCCGCCGCGGCCTGCGTATTGACCTGCGTATTGACCTGCGTATTGACCTGCGTATTGACCTGAACGTCGGCCTGCCCTGGCACGGCGGGCGTCGTAGCGGCGATGATGCCGCCGCCCAGACAGATTTCGCCGTCATACAGTACGGCCGACTGGCCCGGCGTGACGGCCCACTGCGGCTCGGAGAACGAGAGCGTCAGCGCACCCGCGCCGGCGCGCACGACTTCGCATGCGGCGTCGGCCTGACGATAGCGCGTCTTCGCACCGCAGCGCGTGCCTTCGGCCGGCGGCTCGCCCGCGACCCACGACAGGTCTTCGGCATCGAGCGTGCTCGAGAGCAGCCACGGATGGTCGTGCCCTTGAACCACGTACAGCGTATTGCTCGCCATGTCCTTGCGCGCGACGAACCACGGCTCGCCCGAGCCGTCGCGGCTGCCACCCAGCCCGATGCCCTTGCGTTGCCCCAGCGTGTAGAAGGCCAGACCCACGTGCTCGCCCACGATCGTGCCGTCCGGCGTCTTCATCGGCCCCGGCTTGGTCGGCAAATAGCGATTGAGGAAGTCGCGAAACGGGCGTTCGCCGATGAAGCAGATACCCGTCGAGTCCTTCTTCTTCGCGTTGGGCAGGCCGATCTGCGCAGCGATCTCGCGAACCTTGGTCTTCGGCATTTCGCCGAGCGGGAACATCGTGCGCGAGAGTTGCTTCTGGTTCAGCCGGTGCAGAAAGTAGCTCTGATCCTTGGTGTGATCGAACGCCTTGAGCAGCTCGAAGCGCCCTTCGCGCTCGCGCACACGGGCGTAGTGCCCGGTGGCGATGGTTTCACCGCCCAGCGCCACCGCGTGGTCCAGAAATGCCTTGAACTTGATCTCGGCGTTGCACAGCACGTCCGGATTCGGCGTGCGGCCGGCCGAATACTCCCGCAGGAATTCCGCGAACACGCGGTCCTTGTACTCGGCGGCGAAGTTCACGGCTTCGACGTCGATGCCGATCAGATCGGCGACCGACACCACGTCGATCCAGTCCTGCCGGGTCGAACAGTACTCGCTGTCGTCATCGTCTTCCCAGTTCTTCATGAACAGACCGACGACGTCGTAGCCTTGTTGTTTGAGCAGCCATGCCGTGACCGACGAATCGACGCCGCCCGACATGCCCACCACTACGCGTTTTTGACTCATGTATTGCCTTGCCCGCCGGCAACGGCCGGATGGGTCTGAAGTATCGCGAGGTCGTAACGTACCCCCCGCAGGTAATCGTCCATGCATCGCTCGAGAATGGGTGAGCGGTGCCGCGCGCGCTGCGCACGCACTTCATCCGGCGTAAGCCAGAGCGTGCCAACGATCCCGTCGTCGAGCGTGCGCGACGCATCGAACGCCCCCAGCGTACCGGTGAAGGCGAAGCGCAGATAGGCGATATCGTCCGGGCCAGGGGCCAGATAGATGCCCAGCAGATGCTGCGGCTCGAACGGATGCGCCGTCTCTTCGAGAACCTCACGACGCACCGCGTCAAGGATCGACTCGCCCGGTTCCAGATGGCCGGCCGGTTGATTGATCAACAGGCCCGCACGCTTTTGCTCCTCGACAAACAGAAAACGGCCGTCGCGCTCGACGACCGCTGCAACCGTCACATTGGGCTTCCAGCGTGCATTCATGGCACATCCTTGCGGAACGCGGCCTCTGGCGGACATTGATACGCCAGGACGTTACCCCGGTAAAACCGACATTTTACCGTCTGACGGTGTTTGGCGCAGGAGACCGGCCGCTCAGAGAACCGACCGGTCGGTCGGCTCACGCGGCCGCGCTACGATCTCACCGGCATAACCCTATGTCGTTTGGTGCAATAGGCGGGTTTGTAATCTTCGGGTAAGCTTCGAGCTCCAGCAATGTGCAGCACGCAGTGGCAGTACCGCATCACCGGTTTGTGCAGTAGTTCGTTTGCAGTGGTTTGTGCAGGACTAATGTCATCAGCGGCGAAACAGGTAACGCGTCTGCCCCGGCAGCGCACGTGCTGCGGCTCCTTGGCCGTTGATGAGATCAGTTCACAAACCCAAGGAGAGACGCAATGAGAATCGGCATCCCCGCCGAGACGCTTGCCGGTGAATCCCGTGTCGCGGCCACGCCCGAGACGGTAAAAAAGCTGGTCGCGTCGGGACATCAGGTCGTTATCGGACGCGGCGCAGGAGACACCGCCAGTGTTCCCGACAGTGCCTTCGAGGCCGCTGGCGCCACGCTGGGCAGCCCCGCCGATGCGCTGGGCGCGGAACTCGTGCTCAAGGTACGGGCGCCGTCGCCGGACGAACTGGCGCAAATCCCGCGCGGCAGTGTGGTCGTCGGCATGCTCAATCCGTTCGACGCCGAGAACAACGCTCGCATGGCGGCGGCCGGCATCGTCGGCTTCGCTTTGGAAGCCGCGCCGCGGACCACGCGTGCGCAAAGCATGGACGTGCTGTCCTCACAGGCCAACATCGCCGGCTACAAAGCCGTGATGCTCGCCGCCAATCTCTATCAACGCTTCATGCCCATGCTCATGACGGCGGCCGGCACAGTCAAAGCCGCACGGCTGGTCGTGCTGGGTGCGGGCGTTGCGGGCTTGCAGGCCATTGCCACGGCCAAGCGTCTGGGTGCGGTGATCGAAGCGTCGGACGTGCGTCCCGCCGTGCGCGAGCAGATCGAATCGCTCGGCGCCAAGTTCATCGACGTCCCCTTTGAAACCGACGAAGAACGCGAGATCGCCAAGGGCGTGGGCGGCTATGCCCGCCCGATGCCCGCCGCGTGGCTCGCGCGTCAGGCGCAACTGGTGCACACCCGTCTCACGCAGGCCGACATCGTGATCTCCACCGCACTGATTCCGGGGCGCGCCGCGCCAACGCTCATTGCCGAAGACACCGTCAAGGCGATGAAGCCGGGCTCGGTCATCATCGATCTGGCGGCCGGACGCGGCGCGAACGGGGGCGGCAACTGCCCGCTGTCGGTCGCCGACGAGGTCGTCAAAGTCCACGGCGTGACGATTGCCGGGTACACCAACCTCGCTGGCATGGTCGCGGCAGACGCCTCGGCACTGTACGCACGTAACGTGCTCGACTTCCTGAAGCTCATCGTCGACAAGGAAGGCAAGCTCGTCATCGATACCAACGACGACATCGTTGCCGCGTGCCTGATGTGCCGCGACGGTGAAGTGCTGCGTGCAGCTTAAGGGGGGAGTCACAACCATGGAAATGATCAATCACACGGTGATCAATCTGATCATCTTCGTGCTGGCGGTGTACGTCGGCTATCACGTGGTGTGGAACGTCACGCCTGCGCTGCACACGCCGCTCATGGCGGTGACGAACGCGATCTCGGCCATCGTGATCGTGGGGGCGATGCTCGCGGCGGGCCTGACCGAAGGCAGTCTCGGCAAGACGATGGGCGTAGTCGCTGTGGCGCTCGCCGCCGTGAACGTGTTCGGGGGCTTCCTCGTCACGCAGCGCATGCTCGA
>NZ_KB944454.1:150178-623207 GCF_000389825.1 Pandoraea sp. SD6-2
GCACTGTACGCACGTAACGTGCTCGACTTCCTGAAGCTCATCGTCGACAAGGAAGGCAAGCTCGTCATCGATACCAACGACGACATCGTTGCCGCGTGCCTGATGTGCCGCGACGGTGAAGTGCTGCGTGCAGCTTAAGGGGGGAGTCACAACCATGGAAATGATCAATCACACGGTGATCAATCTGATCATCTTCGTGCTGGCGGTGTACGTCGGCTATCACGTGGTGTGGAACGTCACGCCTGCGCTGCACACGCCGCTCATGGCGGTGACGAACGCGATCTCGGCCATCGTGATCGTGGGGGCGATGCTCGCGGCGGGCCTGACCGAAGGCAGTCTCGGCAAGACGATGGGCGTAGTCGCTGTGGCGCTCGCCGCCGTGAACGTGTTCGGGGGCTTCCTCGTCACGCAGCGCATGCTCGAGATGTTCAAGAAGAAAGACAAGCCGGCAAAGGCTGAAGGGGACAAGCAATGAGCATGAATCTCGTCACGCTGCTATATCTGGTCGCGTCGATCTGTTTCATTCAGGCGCTCAAGGGCTTGTCGAACCCGAAGATGGCGCGTCGCGGCAACGCGTTCGGCATGATCGGCATGGCCATTGCGGCGCTCACCACGCTTGCGCTGATCTACGAGTTGCGACGGCTGATGGGCGGCGGCTATTCGGGCCTCGGCCTGATCCTCGCGGGCCTCGTTGTCGGTGGCGGCATCGGTGCGTTCGTTGCGCGCAAGGTCGAGATGACCAAGATGCCGGAGTTGGTCGCGGCGATGCACTCGCTGATCGGTCTGGCCGCCGTGTGTATCGCGGTGGCCGCCGTCGCAGAACCAGCCGCGTTCGGTATCGTGCCTGCCGGGGAAACGGTATTGCCGCCGGGTAACCGCATCGAGCTGTTCATCGGTACGTTCGTCGGCGCGATCACGTTCTCGGGGTCGGTCATCGCCTTCGGCAAGCTCTCGGGCAAGTACAAGTTCCGCCTGTTCCAGGGCGCACCGGTCCAGTTCACCGGTCAACATACGATCAACCTGCTGCTCGCCATCGCGATGCTCGGTTTCGGTGTGATCTTCTTCCTGTCGCAAAGCTGGCTGCCGTTCATTCTGATGACGGCCATTGCTTTCGTGCTGGGTGTGCTCATCATCATCCCGATTGGCGGGGCAGACATGCCGGTCGTGGTGTCGATGCTGAACTCGTACTCCGGCTGGGCCGCCGCAGGCATCGGCTTCTCGCTGAACAACCCGATGCTCATCATCGCGGGTTCGCTGGTTGGCTCGTCAGGCGCGATTCTCTCGTACATCATGTGCCGCGCCATGAATCGCTCGTTCTTCAACGTAATTCTCGGCGGCTTCGGGGCAACGCCCGGCGCAAGCGCAGCGGGCGGCGAGCAACAGCAACGCCCGGTGAAATCGGGCTCGCCGGATGACGCCGCGTTCCTCATGAGCAACGCCGAATCGCTGGTGATCGTGCCGGGTTACGGTCTGGCCGTGGCTCGTGCGCAGCACGCGCTCAAGGAACTGACCGACAAGCTCACGGAGAAGGGCGTGAACGTGCGCTACGCCATTCACCCGGTGGCGGGCCGTATGCCGGGCCACATGAACGTGCTGCTCGCCGAAGCCGAAGTGCCATACGATCAAGTGCTGGAAATGGACGAGATCAACGGCGAATTCGGCCAGACGGACGTGGTGCTGGTGCTCGGCGCGAACGACGTGGTGAACCCGGCGGCAAAGAACGATCCGCAATCGCCGATTGCCGGGATGCCGATTCTCGAGGCGTACAAGGCCAAGACGGTCATCGTCAACAAGCGTTCGATGGCGGCGGGTTACGCCGGTCTCGATAACGAACTGTTCTATCTCGACAAGACCATGATGGTCTTCGGCGATGCGAAGAAGGTTGTCGAAGAGATGGTCAAAGCGGTGGATTAACGCGACGAACCGGCATCGGCGGAGACGCGGGGCGGCAAGGCGCAGCCCCGCGCTACAATGCGCGCTTCTCGTTGCCCGCTGGAATCGCGTCATGACGCTCGGTATTGTCGCTGCCCTTCATGAAGAAATTGCCGATCTGCTCGCCGAAATGGCCCCTGGGGCGCACGTCGAGCACATCGGCATGCGCGACTATCATGTAGGCAAATTGCACGGACACGACTGTGTCATCGTGCTCGCGCGTATCGGCAAAGTCGCGGCAGCGGCCACCACGACCGCATTGATTCACCGGTTCGATGTCGACGAAATCGTCTTCACCGGCCTGGCGGGCGGGCTCGCTCATGGATTGTCGGTCGGCGATGTCGTGGTAGCAGACACGTTCGTGCAACACGACATGGACGCCAGCCCTCTCTTCCCCCGCTTCGAAATCCCCCTGCTCGGACGTGCCGCCTTCGACACCGCCCCGGCACTGCGCGACGCGCTCGCACAAGCCGCCCGCGACTGGCTCGCCGACGAGATGCCGGCACAGGTTTGCGCTGCGTTGCGCGCCGAATTGCAGATGACCGCGCCGCGTGTGCACATCGGAAAGATTGCGAGTGGCGACCGGTTCGTCTCCAGCGCGCAAGAAGTCGATCGTCTGCGCAACGCGCTGCCCGAGGCACTCGCCGTGGAGATGGAAGGCGCGGCCGTGGCCCAGGTGTGTCACGAATACGGCATCCCGTTCGCCGTGATGCGCACGCTCTCCGATGCCGCCGACGATGACGCGCACGTCGACTTCGCACGCTTCCTGCGCGAGGTGGCCAGCCATTACTCGCACGGCATCCTGCGTCGTTTCCTGACGGCAAGGCAAGCGTAGACTGACGAGCACGGCGCCGCCGGACATCTGCGTCCGGCGCCGTGCGTGCATCACCCTCCCCGTTTGGACAATCCGCCGCACGATATCGACATCGCGCGCCGAATTCCCTCCCGACAATGCCCCTTTCACATTGTCCGAAGGAAATTGTCGATGAACGTTGGAGACTCTCATGTCGCGGCAGGCGCGCAGGCGCACCTGGGTACGACGGCACTGGCGCCGATTTACCGATCGCTCAGTTGGAGCGACGTTGTCCAGATCCGGGCCCTCAATCCGAAATGCAATCCGACGAAAGCCGCAGTGGCGCTCGCCGCCGCACACCCTGACAGCGTATTCGGACAAGAAATCGAGGCTTACGTCGGCAAGACGCCCATCGGGGAGTCTGCCCGTAACGCGCAACAGCACCTCACGCTGCGTCACCTCGCTGTGCTGGAAGATCATGAGGTGACGGTGGATTTGCTCAGAGATGCCGGTCTGCCCAACGCCATTGCCGTCGACCTCGTGCATCGCCTGATCGCGCTCCCGACAGGCTGGTCAATCTTCGAGCGGCTCGTGCTCACGCCGAACCTGAACGCCTGGGCGCGCTCGGTGCTGGAGCGAGACGAGGCGGTCCATGTCGCCGACGATGTTCTGACACTGCGTATCTTGCAGGCCTTCGGCCACGACGTCGCCGTGCCCTGGTCGTTCGATGTCACCAACAAATGGGTGCATTTCTACAGCGCCTCCACGAGCGAGACAGGAAGTCTCAGACAACTGCTCGATATGGCGACCATGGATCGACTGGACGACGACTGCGTACGCGACGCCTGCCGCAGGGCCTATCAGGCGTTGGCGCATACGCACCATGGCGCAGGCGGACAAGTCTGGCCGCATTGGGAGGTGAGAAACGGGCTCTGGGAGATTTATCCGGACCCGCGTGGGGCAACATTTCGGGACGACATCGTGTCCCACAATGCGGTGACCTGCGAGACAGAGCGGTGGCTCAGGAACGTCACGGTCGTGGGATGCGTCGACATCCCGGGTCACTCGCCACGCACCGGCCCCGACTACGACAGCGATCTCTCCGACCCGGACAACCTGACGGGCGATCCCGCCCTGCCCCCCATCAGGCCAAGCGAACTGTGGGACCGCCGCGCGGCATCGCCCACCGGGCGACGGGCGGTACGGGCAACCTCGGCGCCCCCCTTCGTTTCGCCTTCGCACGGCGTGAATATGTCCCCCTCCGATGAGAGCCGATAGCCTCGTGTAATCGGTGCCCTCCACAATGCAAAAGACCGGCAATCGCCGGTCTTCTTCGCAACGTCGGGCGACGGCTCGCTTACGCTTGCGGCGCGCCGTCATCTCCCTTGTCTTCGCTCTCGCCACGCTTGCGCACCGAACCGGCAATCAGATCGAAGCGGAACAGGCGGCATTCCAGCGCGCCATTGTACAGTGGCGTGCGGCGCGATTCGCGCAGACGCATCTGGCCCGGCAGGCTCATGTCGGCCGTCAGCAGATACGCGCTCCAGCCGGTAAAGCGTTGCTTGAGGGCATCGCCAAAGGCGCGGAAGAACTCGGCGTCCACGCCATCCGGCTGGTTACGCTGAAACGCGCCGCGATTGCCCTGCACATCGGGAGAATGGCGCTCGTCGTCGTCCCGGTTGTCACGTCCATCGCGCGAAGCACGGCGTCCGCGCACTTCGATACGCTCGCCGTACGGCGGATTCGCGACGATGATCCCCGGACGATCCACCGGCGGCGACATATCGCGCGCATCCACCTGCTTGAGCCCGATGTCGCCCACCCCCGCACGCTCCAGATTGGCACGCGCCTTGACCAGCATGTCGCCCGAAATATCGCTGCCGAAAATCGTCGACGGCACGCCGCGCACGCGCGCGTCGCGCTGTGCGTCCGACGCCTGCACCTTCAGCGCTTGCCACGCCGTGATGTCGTAGCCCTTGAGCTTCTCGAAACCGAAGCGGCGGCCGGCGCCCGCAGGCACGCCCAGTGCGATCTGCGCGGCTTCCGCGAGGAACGTGCCGCTGCCGCACATCGGGTCGTACAGCACCATGTCGGCGGCCGTATCGGTGCGCCAGCCGGCCAGTCGCAAGATGCCGGCGGCCAGATTCTCACGCAGCGGGGCCGCGCCCTTGTCCAGACGCCAGCCGCGCTTGAACAGCGCTTCGCCGGAGGTGTCGAGATAGAGCGTGGCGTCGGTCGCGGTCAGGAACGCGAACACACGAACGTCAGGCTCCGACGTATCGATGTTCGGCCGCGCGCCGGTCTTCTCGCGCAGACGGTCGCACACGGCGTCCTTGATGCGTAGCGTGACGAATTCGAGACTGCGCACCGGCGCCTTGATGCCGGTGACGTCCACACGCAACGTCTGCTGATAGGAGAACCATTCTTCCCAGCGTTGCGAGAGCGCGAAGGCGTAGATGTCCTGCTCGGTGCGATAAGCCTGCTGGGCCACGCGCAGCAACACACGGCTCGCGATACGCGAATGCAGGTTGGCGGCCATGCCGGCTGCCCACGGACCGGCGAAATGCACGCCACCCGGCACCTGTTTGCCCACCGATACCGGCGCCAGACGGCCCAGCTCTGCCAGTTCGGCGGCAAGCGCCTCTTCCAGTCCGCGAGGACAGGGCGCGAAGAATTCGAAGGAAGCCATTTCGATGCGTACGACCGGCACGCGAAGTGCCGGCGGAGGGAATAAACCGCTATTGTACGCGCGCCGCCCCGACGGACGTCAGCGGCACACCACCAGGGCAGGCGGCGAGTTTGTGCAGCAGGGTCTCGACGATGGCGTCGGGCGACTCGCGGATATCGATCACCAGCGCGTCGCGCGGCTCTTCGAGCGTGTCGAACTGGCTTTGCAGCAGCGCCGGATCGAAGAAATGCCCCGAGCGCGACGCCAACCGCTCGCCAATCACCTCCGGGGCGCCTTTCAGATACACGAACACGACGTCGCCGTCGTGCTCGCCCAGAACATCGCGATAGCGCGAGCGCAACGCCGAGCACGCGAACACATGATGACGCCCCGACAACCGGCGCGCGACGATGGCTTCACGGATCGCGGCAAGCCACGGGGCGCGGTCGTCATCGCCCAGCGCCTCGCCGCGACGCATCTTCTCGATGTTCGCGGGACTGTGAAACGAATCTGCGTCGGAAAACCCACAGCCCAGACGGTCGGCGAGTTGCTGCCCGACCGTGCTCTTGCCGCTGCCCGATACGCCCATTACCACGACGATCATGGCTCGCCTCCTTATCACTTAGCCACCTGCCGACTCGCGTCGGCGTGTTGCCGGCGTTGCGTTTTCTGCATCGCGACCTCAGACCACCGTCGCCAGGCCGAGCGTGAGCAACAACGCCACGACTGAAATGATCGTCTCGCAAACCGTCCAGGTCTTGAAGGTCTGCGGCACGGTCATGTTGAAGTACTCCTTGACCAGCCAGAAGCCGCCGTCGTTCACGTGCGACAGGATCAGCGACCCCGCCCCCGTGGCCAGCACCATCAGCTCAGGCTTCACCACGGTGCCTGCGGCCGCCGCGATCGGCGCGACAATGCCGCACGCGGTGGTCATCGCCACTGTGGCCGAACCCGTCGCGATACGGATCAGCACTGCCACCAGCCAGCCCAGCAACAGCGGCGAGAGGTTCGCGTGCGTCGCCACATCGACGATCGCCTTCGACACGCCGCTGTCCATCAGAATACGCCCGAAACCGCCACCCGCACCCACTACCAGCGTGATCGTGGCAATCGGCGCCAGACACTCGTTGGTGAACTTCAGGATCTGGTCGCGATTGAAGCCGCGCCGCTTGCCGAACGTGAAGAAACTCACGAGCGTGGCGATGAGCAGCGCCATCACCGAGTTGCCGATGAGGCGCAGGAAATCGTTGGCGAAAGTCTTCGGCGCGAAGAACAGGTCGGCCCAGCTACCGATGAGCATCAGGATCACCGGCAGCAGAATCGTGAACAGCGTGACGCCGAAGCCCGGCAGTTCGCTCATGGCACGATCTTTTTCGACGAACTGCGCGAGCAGGGGATTGTCCGGGTTCGGCACGACGTAGCGCGACATCAGCTTCGCGAAGAGCGGACCGGCAATTGCCGCCGTCGGAATGCCGACGATCAGCGCGTACATGATGGTGTGGCCGATGTCCGCGTTGTAAGCGGTCACGGCCAGCAACGCCGCCGGGTGCGGCGGAATCAGGCCGTGTACGACCGACAGCCCCGCGACCATCGGAATACCGACGAGCACCATCGACGTACCGGTACGCTTGGCAACGTTAAAGGCAATCGGAATCAGCAGCACGAAGCCGACTTCGAAGAACACCGGCAGACCGACGATAAACGCGATCACGACCATCGCCCAGTGCACGTTCTTCTCGCCGAAGAAGCCGATGAGCGTGCGCGCGATGCGCTCCGCGCCGCCCGACTCGGCCATCATCTTGCCGAGCATCGTGCCAAGCCCCACCACGAGCGCGATGTGCCCCAGCGTGTTGCCCACGCCCGTCTCGAATGCCTTGACGATGCCGCCCATGGGCATGCCCACCGCCAGCCCGAGCACGAGCGAAACGACGATCAGCGTGATGAACGGACTCAGTTTGAAGCGCGCGATCAGCACAATCAGCGCGATTACCGCGACAAGCGCGTACACCAGCAACAAGTTGCCTTGCACCGCGACCATGGGGGTCTCCTCGTTTGGCTAGTTGGGCGGATGCCCGATGGGCTTGCGCCCGATTATTGAAATCTTGTTATGGGTAACACCGGCATTGCCGCGCTCAGCCGCGCGGCAATGCCGCGGCGGCGCGGGCCAGACGCGTGATGCCGCCCCAATCGCCGGCGTCGACGAGCGCCTTGGGCGTCAGCCACGAGCCGCCCACACACACCACGTTCGGTTGCGCCAGATACGACGGCGCCGACTCTGCGCTGATGCCGCCCGTCGGGCAGAAACGCACCTGGCGGAACGGGCCGTACAGTGCCCGCAGCATGGGAACGCCACCCGAGGGCTCGGCCGGGAAGAACTTCACCGTCTCGTAGCCGTCGGCGAGCGCCGTCAGAATGTCGGACGGCGTAACCACGCCCGGCAGCAGCGGCAGACCCACCGCCTTGGCCGCAGCGCCCAGCGCGCTCGTGTAGCCCGGCGAGACACCGAAGCGCGCCCCGGCAGCCACGGCCTGCGCCATTTCGTCCGCACGTGTGAGCGTGCCCACACCAACGATCAGGTCGTCGGACAGCCCTGCGACGTGGCGAATGACGTCCATTGCAGCCGGCGTACGCAGCGTGATTTCGAGTACCCGCACCCCGCCCGCGAGCAGCGCGCGCGAGACATGCTCGCCCTGCTCGACGCTGTCGAACTGGAGCACCGGAACCACGGGGCCGGCACGAACGATGTCATTGATGTCCATTACGTTTTCCTTGAATGCCATGACGTGGACTGCACGTCACTCAGTACCGAAGAACACGGAAGCGCCGGTTTCTGCCGCGCCCACTGCCGCGCGCATATGACTGAAGAGCACACGCCCGGTGTCGTCGCCCGAGACCGGAACCTGCGCGATCTCGCGCGCCGCCCATTCCTGCGGCGCCACCTCGACGTGCAACATGCCGACGTTCGCATCGAGCACGATCAGATCGCCGTCGCGCACGCGGGCGATCGGGCCGCCGCCGGCGGCTTCGGGCGACACGTGAATCACGGCAGGCACCTTGCCCGATGCGCCGGACATCCGGCCGTCGGTCACGAGTGCCACTGCGAACCCTTCGTCCTGCAAGACACCAAGCAGCGGGGTGAGGCGATGCAGCTCGGGCATGCCGTTGGCGCGCGGCCCCTGGCTACGCAGCACCACAACCACGTCGCGATGCAACTCGCCGGCATCGAACGCGGCCTGAACCGCTTCCTGAGAAGTAAATACGCGTGCCGTTGCGCTCACGCGCCGATGTTCCGGCTTGACCGCCGACACCTTGATGACGCCACGCCCTACATTGCCGTGCATGAGCCGCAGTCCGCCATCGGGGGCGAACGGCTCGGCATGGCCGCGCAAAACGTCACGATCACCACTGTAGGCGCTCCCGGCGCGCCATGCCAGCCCTTCGGGAGAGAGCCAGGGCTCCGTGCGGTAACGGGCCAGCCCGGGGCCGGCCACCGTCTTCACGTCGTTGTGCAACAGCCCCGCGTCGAGCAGTTCGCCGATCAGGAAGCCCATGCCGCCGGCCGCGTGAAAATGATTCACGTCGGCTTTGCCGTTCGGGTAGACGCGCGCCATGAGCGGCACCACGGCCGACAAGGCGTCGAAGTCGTCCCAATCGATCACGACGCCCGCCGCACGGGCCATCGCCACAAGGTGCAGCGTGTGATTGGTCGAGCCGCCCGTGGCCAGCAGGCCGACGATGCCGTTGACCACGGCACGCTCGTCGACCACATGGCCGATTGGGGTGTATTCGGGGGTATCCGCGCCGATGGCCAGCACGCGCGCGAGGGCGGCGTCGGTCAGCGCGTCGCGCAACGGCAGTTGCGGATGCACGAACGCCGCACCCGGCAGGTGCAGACCCATGATTTCCATCAGGAGCTGGTTGCTGTTGGCCGTGCCGTAAAAGGTGCACGTGCCCGCGCCGTGGTAAGCCTGTGACTCGGATTCGAGAAGCGCGTCGCGGCCGACTTTACCGGTCGCGTACCACTGGCGGATCTTGGCCTTTTCGTCGTTCGACAAGCCGCTCGCCATCGGGCCGGCCGGCACAAAGATTGTCGGCAGATGGCCGAACTGCAACGCCCCGATGACAAGGCCCGGCACAATCTTGTCGCACACGCCGAGCATCAGCGCAGCGTCGAACATGTTGTGCGAGAGCGCAATGGCCGTGCTCATCGCGATGATTTCACGCGAGAACAGCGACAGTTCCATGCCCGCGTTGCCCTGCGTGACGCCGTCGCACATGGCCGGCACGCCGCCGGCGACCTGTGCCGTCGCTCCGAGCTTGCGTGCCGCCTCGCGCAGGCGCGCCGGGTACTGCTCGTAGGGTTGGTGCGCCGAGAGCATGTCGTTGTAAGCGGTGACGATGCCCACGTTCGGACGGCGCTGCTCGCGCAGGATGAGCTTGTCGTTGGCCGGCATGGCGGCGAAACCGTGCGCCAGATTGGCACAAGACAGCGCACCGCGCTGTGGGAAGCGGCCGGCGCTCGCATCGATGCGAGCCAGATACGCCGCACGCGTGTCGCGGCTGCGCGCGGCAATGCGCGCAGTGACTGCCATTACGGTCGGGTGCAGGGGCTTCGTTTGCTCTGACGTCATGCCGGGGAACGGGATTGCGACGCACCCAGGGGCAGGCGCGATTGGGAGCGGAGTTTAGTAGAAATTCTACATCTCATCAATCAAAAGCCATCGGCATCCGGGGTTTTACTTAGCATTCTCCATGAATTACATGAATTATTGTCATATTGAGAAATGACAATCCATAATATGAAATGAAGAATTTTTGTAGTTTTTGTACATTTCTGCCGCAATCACCCGGCCGCAACACCCGGCGCTGCGCGACGGCGCCACGCGTTGCGGGTGCTATAGTGGGCGCCTGCCCCGCCGGACCCGGCGCACGCCTGCATCACAGGGCGTGCGCGATCGAAGCGTTACGGGAAACAGGGGAATTAGGGGAATGACGGCGCGTGGCGATGTCCGCTGCGCGCTCTGCTTTTGTGGGTGCCTGCCTGCCATGCTCAACCGAATCGAAGCCACGCTGACCCAATTGCGCCCGTCCGAGCGCAAGCTCGCGACCTATGTGCTGGACGCCCCGCGCGAAGTCGTCGATCTGTCGATGAACGAACTTGCCGAGCGCGCCAGCGTCAGCCAGCCCACGATCGCGCGATTCTGTCAGGCGGTCGGATGCAGCGGCTATCGTGAATTCAAGATCCGGCTGGCACAGGGCATCGCGCAGGGTGTGCCGTTCGTGCATCGCGATGTGCGGCCCGACGAACCGGTACCCGGCATCGCGAGCAAGGTGCTCGACCGCACCATCGGCAGCCTCATGCAGGTTCGCAACAACCTGTCGCCCGATAGCATCGGACAAGCCATCGACCTGCTCGCGGGGGCGCGGCGCATCGAGTTCTACGGTGCAGGGGCGTCGGGGATTGCGGCGCTCGACATGCAGCACAAGTTCTTCCGGCTCGGTGTGCCGGCCGTGGCGTATAACGATCCGCACGTCTACGGCATGTCGGCCGCGTTGCTGCGCGAGGGGGATGTGGTGGTGGCGATCTCCAACACCGGCCGCACGCAGGATCTGCTCGAAGCGGCGCAACTGGCACGCACGGCAGGCGCCAGCGTGATCGCGATTACGCACAGCAACTCGCCGCTGTCGCGGCTGGCCAGCGTGGCGCTCTTTGCCGACGTCGACGAAGACACCGACGTCTACTCGCCGCTGACGTCACGCATCGCGCATCTGGCCATTGGCGACGTGCTCGCCGTGGGCATGGCACTGCGTCTGGGTGAGCGCTTGCCCGCACAACTGGCCCGCGCGAAGGAAGTCATCAATCGCCGCAGAACGACCAACGACGGCCGATAGCGGCGACGGCGGCATTCTCTGCCGCCGTCTCTCGTCGCCTGAGTGCCGCTGGCGTTATCCGCGCTGCTGCGCTTGCGGATTCACGGCGTTTTGCAGCGGCTTGCCGGTAAGCGCGGCAATCAGGTTGTCCGCCGCGCACGATGCCATCGCGTGACGCGTCTCGTGCGTTGCCGAGCCGATATGCGGCAGCGCCACCACGTTCTTCATTTTCAGCAACGGCGAATCCACCGGCACCGGCTCGCGCTCAAACACGTCCAGACCGGCCGCGCGCAGATGGCCGGACGCCAGCGCGTCGACCAGCGCTGCCTCGTCGATCACCATGCCGCGTGCCGCGTTGACGAAGATCGCACCGCGCTTCATCTGCGCGAATTCGCGTGCGCCGATCAAACGCTCGGTGGCCGGCGACAACGGCACCAGCGTCACGACGAAATCGGCTTGTGCGAGCAATTCCGGCAACGTCCGGTATTGAGCGCCATACGCCTGCTCCGCTGCGTCGTTGCGCGAACGATTGCTGTACAGCACCTTCATGCCGAATCCGAGCGCCGCACGACGTGCGACGGCCCCGCCAATGCGTCCCATGCCGACGATGCCCAGCGTCTTGCCTTGCACGTCGGTACCGAAATACTCCTCGCCGAGACTAGACTTCCAGCCGCCAGCCTTCACCAGTTCGGCAAGCTCGACCACCCGCCGGGCACTCGCCAAAATCAGCGAGAAGACGGTATCCGCCGTAGTCTCGGTGAGCACGTCGGGCGTATTCATCAACACAATGCCCCGGCGCGTGAGATCGGGCACATCGAACGGGTCGTAGCCCACCGAAATGGTGGCCCATGCCTTGAGCTTCGGTGCCGCGTCGAGCAACGCCGGCGTCACGTTCATGCCCACGCCGATGGCGCCGTCGGCACGATGCAGCGCCGCCGCGAATTCCGCCCGGTTGCCGTCGTTCACTCCCTTGAATTCGCTGAGCGTGAATGCCTCGGCCAATCGCGCACGCACATCAGGCGGCACGCTCTTGTACAACACAACTTCCGGACGACTCATCCTGTTCACTCCTGGGGGGTTGCCGCCGCTAGCACCCGCAGGCGGCAGACGAAATGATCGGCTTGCCGGTTCAGCGCTTTGCGCCGCGCGCTTCAGCAAAAGCCCGTTCGAGAAAATCGAGGCGGTCCTGCCCCCAATAGGGCTGGCCCTCGAAGACGAACCACGGCGCACCGAATACGCCCGCCTTCGCGGCTTCGTCGGTATTGGCGTCGTAGGCCGCCTGTACGCTCGCGCCATTCGACGCCGCGAGCAGCGCCTTGCCGTCGAGCGACAGGCTCTCGGCAATGGCTTGCAGCGTGGCGTCGTCGGCGATGTTGCGCTCCTCGGTCCAGAGCGCCTTCGAGATGGCGGCCGACAGGTCGAGTGCCTTGTCCGTTCCGTGCGCGAGTTGCGTGGCGATCAGCAAACGCGCGGCCGGATCGCCCGCCACCGGGAAGAACTTCGGTTGCAGGTTGAGCGGCACGCCGAGGTACTTCGACCAGCGCGCGAGTTCGACCAGACGATACGCCTGCCGTTGTGGGGTGCGCTTGGCCAGCGGCAGCCCACCCGAGCCCGCGAAGATTCGTCCGAGATCGATCGGCTTGAACTGAATCTGTACGCTATGGCGACGTGCCAGTTCGACAAAGCGTGCGTGCCCCATGTACACAAAGGGCGACGGCGGCGCCACAAAATATTCGCAGGTCAGACTCACGGCAGACTCCTCTCAACTATCGGTGGTTGGCGCTCATACGTAGCGCTCTAATTGCATAACGACGTGTGCGGGATGGAACAAGGGGCACGTCAGAACGGTTTGACGACCGCGAGGATCACCGCGGCCAGCAATCCGAGCACCGGGAATTCGTTGAAATAGCGATACCAGCGATGCGAATGCGTGTTGCGGCCGCTCTCGAACTTGCGCAGCAGACGGCCGCACGCATGGTGATAGCCCAACAGCAACACCACGATCAGCAACTTGGCGTGCAACCAGCCGCCGTAGCGGCCGATGCCGTAATACAGCCAGAGGATCAGTCCGAAAGCGAGGGCAGGCACCGCGAGTATCGTCATGAAGCGATACAGCTTGCGCGCCATGAGCAGCAGACGTTGCGTGGCGGCGGCGTCGCTCTCCATCGCGAGGTTGACGAAGATGCGCGGCAGATAGAACAGACCGGCGAACCACGAGGCGACGAAAACGATGTGAAACGCTTTGATCCAGAGCATCGGGGACAGCGGCCTGCACGCAGGCCGTCGGATATTTTGAACAGCAAACAATGTACAACAATCTGCCATGCCGCGATGCCCAGCGCCCAGCGCCTTCGCGCATGGAACCTGCGGCATTTCGACGCGACCGGGCGAGCACGCCAATCCGGCTTGGCAAGGCAGCGCACTGACGCAGGACATTGACGCGTCTCACCCGACGAAACACGACTTCGGCGACGCCTGCGCCCGGCTGTGCCAGAATACGGGCCATATTGGCTTCTTTGCCCGAATCGGTCTGTACGCCGATCATTGGCCCCCGCATGAGAATTCTTGGCATCGACCCCGGGCTGCGTGTCACCGGCTTTGGCGTGCTCGAAAAGCACGGCAGCCGTCTGCAGTATGTGACCAGTGGCGTCATCCGCACCGGCGAAGGCACGCTGCCCGCGCGGCTGCGCATCATCTTCGAAGGCGTGGCGGAACTGGTCGACACTTACCGGCCCGATCAGGCC
This sequence comes from Pandoraea sp. SD6-2, assembly GCF_000389825.1. Taxonomy (NCBI): domain Bacteria; kingdom Pseudomonadati; phylum Pseudomonadota; class Betaproteobacteria; order Burkholderiales; family Burkholderiaceae; genus Pandoraea; species Pandoraea sp. SD6-2. The sequence goes on from NZ_KB944454.1 coordinate 164,187, forward strand.
GCTGTCGAGAAAGTGTTCGTCAACGTCAACCCGCAATCCACGCTGCTGCTCGGGCAGGCGCGCGGTGCGGCCATTACCGCGCTATCGGTCGGCGGGCTCGAAGTCTTCGAATACACGCCGATGCAGCTCAAGCAGGCTGTGGTCGGCTACGGACGTGCCCGCAAGGAACAGGTGCAGGAGATGGTTACACGCCTGCTCACGCTCACCGGCACGCCGGGCAAGGACGCGTCCGATGCGTTGGGTGTGGCCATCTGTCACGCGCACAGCGGCGAGACGTACGCGGCGCTGGCCGAAGTCTCCCCCGCCCTCGCGGCAAAGGGCTTGCGCGTGCGGCGCGGACGCCTGATCGGCTAAACACCGCCCCTGTCGGGCATCGTAGGAAATCCCGTCGCCCGGCCCCGGCAAGCGACGTCCGAAGCGCTACAATGCAGCCATGATCGAAACCGACAAACTCGCCGCCGAGCGCATCATTGCGCCCACTCCGGTCTCGCCCAACGAAGAAGCCTTCGAGCGCGCACTGCGCCCCAAGCTGCTCGACGAATACGTCGGTCAGCGCAAGGTGCGCGAGCAGCTGGAAATCTTCATCGAGGCGGCTCGGAACCGCTCGGAACCGCTCGACCATGTGCTGCTGTTCGGGCCGCCTGGCTTGGGCAAGACGACGCTCGCCCACATCATCGCCCGCGAAATGGGCGTGCACCTGCGCCAGACGTCCGGCCCCGTGCTCGAGCGCCCGGGCGACCTCGCTGCGCTGCTGACCAATCTCGAAGCCAACGACGTGCTGTTCATCGACGAAATTCACCGGCTCTCGCCGGTCGTCGAGGAAATTCTTTATCCGGCGCTCGAAGACTATCAGATCGACATCATGATCGGCGAAGGACCGGCCGCGCGCAGCGTCAAGCTCGATCTGCAACCGTTCACCCTGGTCGGCGCCACCACGCGCGCCGGCATGTTGACGAATCCGCTGCGCGACCGCTTCGGGATCGTAGCGCGTCTGGAGTTCTATTCGGCCGAAGAACTGGCGGGTATCGTGCGCCGTTCCGCCAGCCTGCTCGGCGCGGTCATTGCCGACGACGGCGCCTTTGAGATCGCCCGCCGTGCGCGCGGCACGCCGCGTATCGCCAATCGCTTGCTGCGGCGCGTGCGCGATTTCGCCGAAGTGAAGGCCGACGGCCGCATTACCGCTGCCGTCGCCGACGCCGCCCTGATGATGCTCGACGTCGACCCGGTCGGCTTCGACGTGATGGACCGCAAACTGCTCGAAGCCGTGCTCCACAAGTTCGACGGTGGACCGGTCGGCGTGGACAACCTCGCCGCCGCCATCGGAGAAGAGCGCGACACCATCGAAGACGTGATCGAGCCGTACCTGATTCAGCAGGGCTTCCTGCAACGCACGCCCCGCGGACGCGTCGCCACCCTCGCGGCGTTCCGTCACTTTGGCCTGAGCGCTCCCGGCAGCGCGCCGGAAAGCGGCTCGCTCTGGTCCCCGGACGCCACCGGCAAGTGACGGTGACGTCCGCCGTCACGTCACGCTAAACGACGTATGTCCTCGCACGACGACCTCCCGACGCCACCTCCGGCAACGCCTCTGCGGCCTGCCGGACCGGTGACGGGCGTGTCGGGGCGCGTGCGGCACGCCATCGCCATGCGGCTGGTGAGCCTGACGTCAGGTCCCGGCGCACCGCGTCTGAACTACGACACCCCGGCCGGCGATCCCGGCCTGTTCGGCCCCGACGCCGCCTGCTGGCATGTGCACGGCGACTTCACCTCGATGATGATCGGCGGGATCAGCGCACTGCTGATGCAATCGCTGCATCCGCTTGCGATGGCCGGTGTCTGGGATCATTCGACCTTCCGGCAGGACGTGATCGGCCGTCTGCGCCGCACGGCGACCTTCATTGGCGGCACCACGTTCGGCAACACGGCCGACGCCGAAGCATTGCTCGAACGTGTGCGGCGCATCCACTTGAAGGTCACAGGCACCGCGCCCGATGGCCGCCCCTATGCCGCTTACGATCCCGGGTTGCTGACGTGGGTCCACGTGGCGGAGACGTCGAGCTTTCTGCGCAGCTATCTCGTCTACAAAAATCCGGGGTTCTCGCGCAGCGAGCAGGACCGTTACTACGCGGAAGTCTCACGCATTGCCGTGGCGCTCGGCGCACGTGATGTGCCGATGAGTGTGTCGCAGATCGACGAATATCTCGCCATGATGCGTCCGGCGTTGTGCGCGAGCGAGCGCACCGAAGAAGTCGTGCGCGTATTGCGCAACTTGCCTGCGCCGTTCGCGGGTGCGCGCATGTTTAGCGGGTTGTTGTTCCGCGCAGGTATCGATCTATTGCCGGACTGGTCGCAGGTAATGCTCGGACTCGAAGCGCAGTCGATGGTGCGCCATCTCACGGTGCGGCCTGCCGTGCGTCACATGGCGCAGGTCGCGCGCTGGTCGATGCGAAACAGCGTCGCTCACCGGGCACGACGCCGTGCGCTGGCCACCCCCGATGTCGCCGCCGTCGTGCAGCCGTCGCTGGAGCGCTAAGCGCGCGTCGGAAGGCCATTGCGCCGTTATGCCGTTATGCCGTTATGCCGTTATGCCGGAAAAACGTCGCGCGGATGCCCTACACCACGCGCGGATCCACGCGATCCGTCGCGCGGCCATGAACGTCGACCGGCTTGTCATTGCTTTCGTCGCGCACCGCGTCGTCCAGATGCGTGACATCCCCCCAGCTCAACACCTGCCAACGCGCCCCGTCGTATGCCAGACGATTCACGCTTGCATTGAGCAACGGATAGGAGCGCGGCTCGGACAACGCGAGCTCCATCGCGAGCCGATAACAGCAGTCGAGCACGCCGCCGTGGGCTACCAGCGCCAGATGCTGGCCCTCATACTCGCGCACGAGTTGCACGACGAAATCCGTGATGCGCGTGTAGAAACCCCGCGTCGACTCGCCACCGGGAATCACGAAATCCGGATCGCGGCTCTGCCAGCGCGAATACTCCTGCGGAAATGCCGCCTGAATCTCATCGGGCATGCGCGTTTCGAAGGTGCCGTAGTGACGCTCCCTCAGACTCGCCGTACGCACGAGCGGCAAACCGCAAGCATGGGCGACGGGCGCCGCCGTCTGCACCGCGCGCTGCAAATCGCTCGTGAGCACATGGTCGAACACATGCCCGTGCGCCGCAACCTCGCGTGCGATACGCTCGCCCAGCAAGACCGCCTGACGCTCGCCCTCCGTCGACAGCGCAATGTCGGTGTGCCCCTGAATCCGTTTGACGCGGTTCCAGTCGGTCTCGCCGTGGCGAATCAAGGTGAGGGTAGTGGTCGTGCCGGTCATCGTTACGAATGCGGTTTGCGTGAGTCCAGAGGAAACGGGAGGCAGGCGGTGCGACGTCAGGCTACCTTCGGGTTGAGCGTGTAGGTGCCGGTCACGGTGCCACTGCCGAGCACATGCGGCTTGATCGCCGCGAGCACGTCGTCGCCGCCGAAGCGGCCTTCGAGCGGTACGCGAGCGATGTCCAGCGCATACACGGTGAAGTGGTAGTGGTGCATGAGCGTGTCGTTCCACGGCGGGCACGGGCCGTCGTAGCCGTAGTAATCGCCCTTCATGCTCTCGTCGCCCGCAAACCATGCCGTGTAGTCGTTCACACCATGGCGCATGCCGTCGAGCGCGTCCGGACCAAACTTGCCGCGCGGCGTGACGTGATTGCTGTGGCTTGCCGCCGGGATCTCGGAGACCGATGCCGGCACGTCGACGAGTACCCAGTGATAGAAGTTGGCGCGCGGCAGATCTGCCGGCACTTCGCGGCCTTCCTTGTTGACGTCGTCGCCCTGACTCGGCACGTCGCTGTCGGTGCAGATCACGACAAACGAACGCGTACCGGCGGGCACGTCGGACCAGGTCAGATGGGGATTCTTGTTCTGCGACAGCGCGACATGCGACTGCGCATCCGGTTTGCCGAAGGCGAACTGTGCATCCATCGCCGCATTGTCGGCGAACGAGTCACTCCAGACTTTCATCAGATTCTCCCAAGCATTGATATTTCGGAACCCAACGACGGTATCACACCGATGCGAATCGCGTGCAATAGGTCCTGCACATCAGGACGATTCCGAGCGATTTTCGGGATAAGACCGGAGGCATGGGCGGCGCCATGCCACCGCAAGACTCAAACGGCGTCGGGACGCGTCTGAAGCCAGAACGTGACCGGCCCGTCGTTCACGAGCGAGACACGCATGTATGCGCCGAACTCGCCCGTTTCCACGATGGGATGGCGCACGCGCGCCTGCGTCACGAAATGATCGAAGAGCCGCTTGCCGTCGGCCGGACTCGCCGCCGGGGTGAAACTCGGGCGGGTGCCGCTGTTGGTGTCGGCGGCCAGCGTGAACTGCGAGACGAGCAGCAAACCACCCGCCGCCCCGTTTCCGTCGAGACTCGACACGCTGCGGTTCATCTTGCCCGCCTCGTCCGGGAACACGCGATAGCCGAGCAGTTTCGCCAGCAACTTGTCAGCACTCGCCTCGGTGTCACCGCGTTCGGCGCAAACCAACGCGAGCAGGCCCGGGCCGATGGCACCGACCGTGCGGCCATCGACCGTTACCGAGGCTTCGAGCACACGTTGGATGAGCGCGATCATCGCGAGCGATATCTCATGTACGGCAGCGGGAACACCGAGCCGACGACGCTCAGGCGAGCGTCACGCGCGCGAAGCGGCGCTTGCCGACTTGCACGACGTAGGTGCCGGCGTCGATCTTCACGCCCTTGTCGGACACTGCCTCGCCGTCGATGCGCACGCCGCCCTGCTCGATGTTGCGGTTGGCTTCCGACGTCGACGGCACCAGCCCCGCCTGCTTGAGCAATTGTGCGATGCCCAGCGGCGCACCGTCGAGCGAGACTTCCGGAATATCGTCAGGCACGCCGCCCCTGGCGCGAGCGTTGAAATCCTCGAGTGCGTGCTCGGCGTCGGCCTGCGAGTGGAAACGCGCCACGATCTCCTGCGCGAGCAGCACCTTCACGTCGCGTGGATTGCGCCCGCCTTCGACGTCCTTGCGCAGTTGGGCAATCTCTTCGAGCGAACGGAACGAGAGCAACTCGTAGTAGCGCCACATCAGATCGTCCGAGATGCTCATGAGCTTGCCGAACATTTCGCTCGGCTTCTCGCTGATGCCCACGTAGTTGCCCTTGGACTTCGACATCTTCTCGACACCGTCCAGCCCTTCGAGCAGCGGCATCGTCAGAATGCACTGCGGCTCCTGACCGTACTGCTTTTGCAGTTCGCGGCCCACGAGCAGGTTGAACTTCTGGTCCGTGCCGCCCAACTCCAGATCCGACTCCAGTGCCACCGAGTCGTAGCCCTGCATGAGCGGGTAGAGAAATTCGTGGATGGCGATGGGCACGCCGCTCTGGAAGCGCCGCGTGAAATCCTCACGCTCTAGCATGCGCGCCATGGTGTAGCGCGACGCGAGCTTGATCATGCCGTCGGCACCCAGCTTCATCGACCATTCGCTGTTGTAGCGGATTTCAGTCTTGTTGCGGTCGAGTACGAGTGCGGCCTGCTCGAAATAGGTCTTGGCGTTCGACTCGATCTGCTCGCGGGTGAGCGGCGGGCGCGTGCTGTTGCGGCCCGACGGGTCGCCGATCAGCGAGGTGAAATCGCCGATCAGGAAAATGACCGTGTGCCCCAGATCCTGCAACTGACGCATCTTGTTGAGCACCACGGTATGACCGATGTGGATGTCGGGTGCCGTCGGGTCGAGCCCCAGCTTGATGCGCAGCGGCTTGCCGGTGGCTTCGCTGCGCGCCAGCTTCTGCAGGAACTCATCTTCCACGAGAAGCTCGTCGCAACCGCGCTTGGCGATCGCCAGAGCGGCCCGCGTGGCGTCGGTCACGGGGTACTTCTTTTCCGAGGTGAGTGCGTGTTCACTTGTCATAACATCATTGTCCAGACTGGTTCAGGGTTTCCCTTAGCCAGCCAGTAAAGGCGGAGGCAGCGGCGGGTCTGCTATAATCGCCGCTCAATTCTCGGCTCGGGCCGAAGCGACGCCGGGTTGCCCCGGAATTCCGGCAGGCAATCTCGAAGCATGTCGCTCCGCCCGGGCTTTTTTCGTAAGTTGCGCAGAATTTTACGTGATGTGGCCAAAACTCCGTGATTTTTTTGCGCGTGAACTGCTGACCCTGATCGATCCCACGCAGCCGAAGCACCGTCGCAGAAAGGTGCAAATCGTGGCAACGGTCGGTTCGGCCCTGACGTTGGGAATGGTGACCGCTTTCGGCGTGGCGCCCATGGTGCCCGAAGCGGCGCGCAACGGCGCGAGCGTGACTTTACCGCTCACCTTCCCCGACCTGGCCAAACAGATCCAGCAGCTCGACGCGCAATCCCAGACCTTTATCCATCAGGTGGCGCTGCGACGTGGCGAAACCCTTGGCGATATGCTCTCGCGCCTGTCGATCCAGGACCCCACCGCAGAACGCTTCATTCGTGAGAACGCCGTCGCCCGGCGCCTGATCGGCGTGCCCGCCGGGCAGGTCGTGCAGGCCGAAACGGACGACGACGGCAAGCTCGTCTCGCTATCCACCGTCCTGTCGACCGGCAGCACCGGCGCTCAGCAACTGGTGATCGAGCGCAACGACGACGACCGTCTGCGCGCGCGCATGGAACAGCTCACGAACGACACCGAATGGGCCATGCGCTCCGGCGCCATTGCGGATAACTTTTTCACCGCGATGGACGATGCGGGCGTACCCGACGCCGTCGTCGCGCAGATGGTGAACATCTTCTCCGGCGTGATCAACTTCCAGCGCGACGTGCGCCGCGGTGACCGCTTCCGCCTTGTGTACGAAGTCGTCAAGCAGCAGGACCGTACGGTTCGCACCGGGCGCGTGCTCGCCGTCGAGTTCATCAATCAGGGCAAGACGCATCAGGCCATCTGGTACGCCGAGCCGCAGGGGGCGCCCGAGGGCGCTTACTACGGCTTTGACGGCCGCAACCTGAAGCAGGCATTCCTGCGCACGCCGGTCGAGTTTTCGCGAATTTCGTCGGCGTTCGGTGGCCGCGAGCATCCGTTCCAGCACCAGTGGAAGAAGCACGAGGGCGTGGATCTGGCAGCCCCCATCGGCACGCGCGTGTTCGCGGCGGGTGACGGCGTCGTCACGTTCGTCGGCTCGCAGAGCGGCTACGGCAATCTGGTGATGATCGATCACGCGGGCAACTACCAGACACGCTACGCTCACTTGTCCGGCTTCGGTCAGGGCATGAAAGCCGGCACGCGGGTCACGCAGGGCCAAGTCATTGGCTTCGTCGGTCAGACAGGCTGGGCGACAGGTCCGCATCTGCATTACGAACTGCGCTACAACGGCGTTCCGCGCAATCCGTTCTCGACGGATGTCGCGGCCGTCGCACCGCTCTCAGGCGCCCGCCTGAAGGTGTTCGACATGTACGCCGAGAACCTGCTCAAGCGCATCGATCTGATGCGCACGGTACAAGTCGCCGAGCGCGATTAAGGTATGCTGGAAGCCGCGCTGCGCGAGCAACATGTGTTCGACATGCTTGCCCTGCCGGCGCGGACTTGATTTCTTCGGCTCCCCGCGCGCTCGCGCTACGCTCATGACCGACATCGCTCATCACTCCGGCTCTCCGGATTCCGCCTCCCATTTCATCGGCCTGATGTCCGGCACGAGCCTCGACGGCGTTGACGGCGTGCTGGTAGCGTCGGCAGATGGCCGGGTGCTCGCAGAAGCCTATCTTCCGTTCCCGAGCGATTTGCGCGAGACACTGATGGTGCTGCAAGCGCCTTCGGAAAACGAATTGCACCGCGAAGCGCTAGCGGCAAACGCCCTGGTGCGCGTCTATGCGGATTGCGTGCGTGAATTGCTGGCGACTGCCGGGCTGCCCGCATCGGCGATCGCCGCCATCGGTGCGCACGGGCAGACGATCCGCCATCGCCCGGGTGAATTCGACGGTGTTGGCTACACGCGCCAGCTCAATGCTCCCGCGCTGCTCGCCGAACTGACCGGCATCGACGTCGTCGCGGACATTCGCAGCCGGGACGTCGCAGCCGGCGGCCAGGGTGCGCCGCTCGTGCCGGCCTATCATCAGGCGGTGTTCTCTGACCCAGGACAAACGCGCGTCGTCTGTAATCTTGGCGGCATCAGCAACGTGACGATTCTGCCTTCAGCCGCGTCAGGCAAACCGGTCTGCGGCTTCGATTGCGGCCCCGGCAACGCGCTACTCGATGGCTGGGCCGCACGCCACCTCGGCAAAACCTACGACGACGGTGGCGCGTGGGCGGCGAGTGGAAGCGTTGACGACACCCTGCTGGCTGCGCTGCTGAGCGAACCCTATTTCTCCCAAACGCCCCCCAAGAGCACCGGACGCGATTTGTTCCACGCCAAATGGCTCGACACACGGTTGGGGGCATTCCCACGAGTCACGCCCGTAGACGTTCAGGCAACGCTCGTCGCCCTCACCGCCCAGTGCGTCGCCGACGACGTGCTTCGCTATGCCCCCGGCTGTCAGGGCTTTTATGCCTGCGGCGGGGGCGCTCGCAATCAAGCGCTCATGCAAGCCATCGCGGCCCGTCTGCCGGGCGTGACCGTTGCGACGACGCAGGCGCTCGGTGTGCCACCTCATCAAGTCGAAGCACTCGCTTTTGCATGGCTGGCCGAACGGTGTCTGGCGCGACAACCGGGCAGTCTGCCCACCGTGACCGGCGCGAATGGCCCGCGCATTCTGGGCGCAATCTATCCCCGCTGAAGGCAGGCACGCCGGGGGAAACGATTTGCGGTCTGCCATATGGCGATCGCAGCGGATTGCCGACAACCCTCCCACGCCGCACTTCGCGCGTCATGCGCGGAATATTCCGATGACGATGTCCGGCGCCCGGCATTGATCCGCGCCTACGCTCCGCTTCCCCTCGCTTGACACCACGAATCCGGCTGCCGATAGCACTCGGCGCCGTGATTTCGCGGCCCTCTTCGACCGGCAAATTCCGCGTGCCCCCCCCTCCCCTCACCGGTCTTCCAGAATCCCAAATTTAGGATTCACCCCAAAAAATCAGCGGATTCCCTCGTTCTCCACCCGCAACATGCAACGCTTAAGGCGTCGTCACGACATCATCCGGAAGTACAGGAAGTCCAATCTCTCTCATCATTCCTTTGCCATGACAGAAAAGAAATTTCTCTATCCAATCGAATGGCTTGACGAAGAGCGCTCCACATCGAATGACAGATTCGAAGTGGCCCTGAACTCGGAAGGGCAAGGGTATGGCGTCCGAACACTTGTACCGTTTTCACGGGGAGAACTTGTCAGTCGAATGACCGGGCTGATTTCCAACAGCCGCAGACTGCATACATTGCAGGTGACTGAGACGATCCACTTGTACGACCCCTACTTTTCCGGACTGTTGCTTCACTCATGCTCGCCATCTGTCGGTCTTGATATGCAGCGTCTGGAAGTCTGGGCGCTGCGGGATATTGAGGCGAATGAGTTTCTGACGATGGACTATGCGTCCACGGAAGATGTTCTGTTCAGGCAGTTCGAGTGCCAGTGCGGGGCGCCCAATTGCAGAAAATGGATCACTGGATTCAAAGAACTGCCCAATAACGAGGGCAAAGCCTATCTGGCGAAAATCCGCCCCTCAAAAATAGCAGCAGAGTCCTCGACGGAGGCGTGATATGTCACGCGTCGAAACCACCTCGATCATCGGCGACCGGGAAATTACGGGCGAAAAAGGCGTTGCGCCGGCAATTCATTACTCTGCGGTTTTTGCAGCATCCGATAGCGAAGAATTCGCAGAGATGTCGAGCGTGCCGCAGCATGCCCGGAACTACACTCGCTATGGCAACCCGGTTCACGAAAGAGTCAAGTCGATCATGGCCGCACTTGAAGGCACCGAAACCGCCTTGGTGATGAGTTCCGGCATGGGCGCAATGGCCACCACGCTGCTTGCACTGCTCAGTGCGGGCGATCACGTCATCGCGCAGACCCACCATTACATGAGCACGACGAACCTATTCGATGAAATGCTGAGTCGATTAGGAGTCGAAGTCTCGTTGGTCGACCAGACGGAACCGTCCGCATTTATGTCGGCGATTCGGGAGAATACAAAACTCATTTTGCTGGAATCTCCCGCCAATCCATTGCTCGATTTGACGGATATCGAGGGTGTTGCCAAGATCGCGCGTGCGCGCGGCATCCTCACTGTTGCAGACAATACGTTTGCGTCTCCAATAAATCAGCAGCCTCATGCGCTTGGCGTCGACATTATTGTCCATAGCGCAACCAAGTATCTCGGCGGACATCACGACCTGACCGGCGGCGTGGTTTGCACAAGCCGTTCCCTTGCCGAACAGATCTGGCGTACACACGTTACCCTTGGATCGGTGCTGTCTCCTATGGATGCGTGGCTATTGCTGCGCGGATTACGTACGCTGCCGATACGGATGGAACGAATCAATGCAAACGCATTGGCGCTGGCAAGATTTCTTTCTCAACACCCGCGCATCGAACGCGTTATCTACCCGGGACTGGAAACGCACCCTCAGTTCGATTTGGCGCATCGACAAATGAAGGGATTTGGCGGCGTGTTTGTCTTTGGATTACACGAAGGCTCCGACGCGGCAAAGCGTGTCGTTTCTGCGCTTCGCATCCCTTTCAATGCCGGTAGCTTGGGCGGGGTCGATTCACTTGTGATTCATGTCGCCACGATGTGGTCGGGAACACGACCGGCAACCGCACCGATTCCGGCCAATCTGATTCGTTACTCGGTCGGCATTGAGCATATTGACGACCTCAAGGCAGATCTCATTCAGGCGCTGGATAACGCTTAACCATCGACGTATGGCCCTTCGACTTTGCGTCGTACGGGACACCCCATCGCGTCATTCGCGGCACAAAAAAACACCCCTCTCGCGGAGGGGTGCAGAATGCCTGAATCCTGGCGATCCTTCGAGCTGCGCTCAAAGGAACAACCAACGGCGTCGCTCAGACCGAGAACGAAGAACCGCAGCCACAGGTCGTGGTTGCGTTCGGGTTCTTGATCACAAACTGTGCGCCGTTGATGTCTTCCTTGTAGTCAATCTCGGCGCCGACGAGGTATTGATAGCTCATCGAGTCGATCAGCAGCGACACGCCGTTCTTGTCGAGCACGGTATCGTCTTCGTTGACATCTTCATCGAAGGTGAAACCATACTGAAAGCCGGAGCAACCGCCACCCTGCACGAAAACGCGCAGTTTCAGCTCGGCATTGCCTTCTTCGTCGATCAGTTGCTTGACCTTGTCCGCAGCGCTGTCAGTAAAGACCAGGAATGCGGGCATTTCCGTGACGGCAGCCTCAAGCGGTGCGTTCATCGCAAATCTCCAAAAATCGGTTCGGTATCATTCTAGTCCCTAATCCAAAATTGTGCCGATAGTCGGAAAATCAATGGCTTAGAGACGATAAATACCGTTACGGCAGTACGGGAATATGGGTCAGCCCCATGTTCTCCGGCAAGCCGAACATCAGGTTCATACACTGCACGCCCTGACCGGACGCGCCCTTGACCAGATTGTCCTCGACCACGAGGATCACCAGCGTATCTTCATTGCCCGGGCGATGCACCGCCATACGGACATAATTCGACGCGCGCACCCAGCGCGTTTCCGGCATCGAGCCGGCCGGCAGCACGTCCACAAACGGCTCGCCCGCGTAGTACGTCTCGAACAGCGCCTGGAAGTCGGTGTCGCGCGCTTCGGGCAAAATCGTCGCGTACAGCGTCGAGTGAATGCCACGGATCGTCGGCAGCAAGTGCGGCACGAACGTCAGCCCCACCGGGTAACCGGCGATCGCCTCGAGGCCCTGCTTGATTTCCGGGTGATGGCGATGGCCCTTCACGCCATACGCCTTGAAGTTGTCGGCCGTCTCCGCGAGGATCAGCGACGTCTCGCCCTTCCGGCCGGCACCGCTCGCACCCGACTTGGCGTCTGCGATCAGATGCTTCGGATCGACCAGCTTGCGGCCACCGGCGAACAACGGCGCATAGCCCAGTTGCACGGACGTCGGATAGCAGCCCGGCAGACCGATCACGCGGGCGCTCTTGATTCGCTCGCGGTTGATCTCGGGCAGGCCGTACACGGCTTCCTCGAGAATGTCCGGGCAGGCATGGGGCATGCCGTACCACTTCTCGAACGTGGCGATGTCCTTCAGCCGGAAGTCTGCCGCCAGATCGATCACGCGCACACCGGCAGCAAGCAGCTCGCGCGCCTGCGCCATGGCAACCCCGTGCGGCGTAGCGAAGAACACCACGTCGCAATCGGTCAGACGGGCGTCGTCAGGCGTGCAAAACGCCAGGTCGACACGGCCTCGCAGGTTCGGATACATATCGGCGACCGGCGTGCCCGCTTCCTTACGCGAAGTGATCGCCGTCAACTGCGCTTCCGGGTGCTGCGCCAGCAAACGGAGCAGTTCCACACCGGTATAGCCGGTGCCGCCTACGATACCTACCTTGACCATGCCCTACCCCCTCTCAATCGGAAATGCGATTCTATCAAGCTTCCACGACACGCGTGAGACGGTGCCCCAACGGACGCCTCTCTTTTACACGCGGACAGAACACGGCGAAAAAAGAAAAAAGGCCGCGCGAGGCGGCCTTTCTCTGCACCTGCCAGAGGCAGATGCCCACAAACACCCGGGCGATTAACGCTTCGAGAATTGCTTGCGACGGCGGGCCTTGTGCAGACCAACCTTCTTACGTTCGACTTCACGGGCGTCGCGAGTGACGAAGCCTGCGGTCGACAGCGTCGGCTTGAGCGTCGCGTCGTAGTCGATCAGTGCGCGGGTGATACCGTGACGAACCGCACCGGCCTGACCCGTTTCACCGCCGCCCGAAACGTTGACCTTGATGTCGAACGTTTCAGCGTGGTTGGTCAGCTCGAGCGGCTGACGAACGATCATCAGCGACGTTTCACGAGCGAAGTACTCTTTGATCGGCTTGCCATTGACGACGATGTCGCCCTTGCCAGCCTTGATGAACACACGAGCAACAGCGCTCTTGCGACGGCCGGTGCCGTAATTCCAATCGTTTTTGAACATGGCTGGCCCTTAGATCTCGAGCGACTTCGGTTGCTGCGCTTCGTGCGGATGATTACCGTCGGCGTAAACCTTCAGCTTCTTGATCATCGCGTAGCCCAGCGGACCCTTCGGCAGCATGCCCTTCACGGCTTTCTCGAGCGCGCGGCCCGGGAAACGCTCTTGCATCTTGCCAAACGTGGTTTCGTAGATACCGCCCGGGTAACCCGTGTGGCGGTAGTACTTCTTGTCGGTTTGCTTTGCGCCCGTAACTTTCAGCTTGGCAGCATTGACGATGATGATGTAATCACCCGTGTCAACGTGCGGCGTGAATTCCGGTTTGTGTTTGCCGCGCAGACGGCGTGCCACTTCGCTGGCGACACGGCCGAGGACTTTGTCCGTCGCGTCAATCACAAACCATTCGCGCGTCACCTCTGCCGGCTTAGCGGAAAACGTCTTCATGATCGATCCAAATAAAATGCATTTGCCCCATTAACACCAACTTCCTGCTTGTCTGCCGGCCGCGTCCTTGCGATTTGGTCGCATGGCGCAGTCCTGTGCTTGCAGGCTCTCCCTGATGCTTTTTCCGTGGGCATTTCCGGAAAAGTCGTTGATTATACAGAAAAAACCACCCACCGGTAAAGCGCAGCAGGTAAACCGCGTTTCCGGCGCACAAAAAAAAACCCGAACCTCATGGGTCCGGGTTAAATCCACCAAAGGAGGAGGGTGGAGGAGACACTTGCAGGATTGCTGTGAAGCACAACAACCAATGACTGCAGTCTAGCAAATCGAATTGTGCGATGCAAGAAAATTTATAGTACGAAATTAGATACCATAATATGAAATTTCCGAGGGATTGAGCACCTCAGAACATAATCTGAAAAATCAATAAGTTACCAATAAAAATCGCACACCGCACCCCGACCAGTCACACCCGACATTTGAATTTAGGGTTTATCCCTCTGAAAACCCGATCAAAAAAGCGCCAATATTGCGACGCAGCAACCAAGGCCGGAAGGGATGGCTTTCAGGGTTTGCGGGCGGCGTCGTACGCGGGTTTGCGGAAGCCGCTACAATTTTCGCTTGAACGGGATATCGGGGTTTCGAAATATGGAATGCAAGGTGAGTTGGATGGGCCAGGAGGGTATGGCCTTCGTCGCTCAGACGGGTAGCGGCCACATCGTCGCGATGGATGGCGCGCCGGAAGGCGGCGGCCACAATCAGGCACCGCGCCCGATGGAAATGCTGCTGGTCGGCACCGGCGGCTGCACCGCCTACGATGTGGTGCTGATTCTCAAGAAGAGCCGTGCCGAAGTGAAGGACTGCAGCGTCACGCTCAAGGCCGAACGCGCAAGCGAAGACCCGAAAGTCTTCACCAAGATTCACTTCCACTTCACCGTCACGGGCCGTAACCTGAACCCTGCCACCGTGGAGCGGGCCGTGACGCTCTCCCACGACAAGTACTGCTCGGCGTCGATCATGCTCGCCAAGACCGCCGAGCTGACACACAGCGTCGAGATTGTCGAAGGCTAAGATTCGTACGCACTGGCGATAGAAACACAAAAGGCTCCCACCGGGAGCCTTTTGTGTTTTGTTGGGATGCAGAGCCGGCCGATAAGCCGGATTCTGTGAACGCGACTCGCGCCGCGCCTGACAATCATTCCTCTAGGCGACGCATCACTACGCCGCTCAAGCTTCCTACCCGCAGGCTCCCGGGGGCCCCGTTGCCGGCACCCGCACGAGGCGAATGCCGCTCACCTGCCTATTTGGAATTGCTCCGGGTGGAGGTTACCGTGCCGTGTGCGTTGCCGCACGCCGCGGTGCGCTCTTACCGCACCGTTTCACCCTTACCTGATCCGCCTGGCTTGCGCCAGGGGCCATCGGCGGTCTGTTCTCTGTTGCCCTGTTCCGCGTCTCACGACGGATGGCCGTTAGCCATCACCCTGCCCTGTGGAGTCCGGACTTTCCTCCCCCTCCCAAAGGGAGGCGGCGATTGTCTGGCCGACTCTGCGGGCCGAAGTGTAGCACGCGGACTGCCGTCATTGCCCGTCGGTCCTGCGCGCCGAGACCGCGCCCAGCCGATGTCATCCGCCCTTTTGCCGCCGCCCCGGCCGAAAGACCGACAGATCCTGATAGTAGGAAGGGTCATCGTTAGCAGGCCACCAGCCGGGAATGCCAAGCACCGGCAACGGCGCGAAGTCGCGTGTGGTCCACGCGGCGCTGGCGAGCGCTGGCGCGATCCGGCCGTCGAGCCAGGCGCGACGCTCAGACGGTGTCCAGCCAAAATAGTCACGGGGAACGTCCACGATCCAGGCATGCGCCGTCACCGATTTGTAAGGTGCAACAAGCTTTTCCAGCAAGGCATGCCCAAAGGGCTGGACTTCGCAGGCGCGTCCCCAATCGGCGCGGCGCGCCACGAACAGCGTGTGCCAGTCGAATGCACGCAGCGCAGCGCCGAGGGCCGCGTCGCTGCATGCGAAGAGGACGGCGTTCTCATCGAAGACAGTCGCGGCGTCGCGCGTAGCGCCGCGCGTGGCCTGCACACCTTCGGTCGCGATCGCCACGGCCTGACGCGCGTTGAGCGCTGCCTTGCCGCGCGGATAGGTCAGCCAGATCAGCGCGTTGAAGAAGTCATGCAGGTTCCGGCGCGTCGGCACGCCGCCGGTGGCGGCGATGAACGCCTCGTAAGCCGTGGCGGCGGGCAGGTCTTCCTGCGCGACGAAGCGAAGCGCCCGTCCCTGACCGCTCACCAGCCCGGCGGCGGCGGCGTAGGCCGAAAGCGCCTCGCGCCAATTGCCGTCGGCCAATGCGGCCTGGCCGCGTTCCGATACGGCGTCGAACCACGGTGAGCGCCAGTCGATCTCCGGCAGGCCGGAAGGCGCACACCCCGCAGGCGCCACGGCGCCGCCCACACTCACCCCTTGAGCTTCCAGCCGATCACTTCGCCGGCGCGCAGGGGCACGACGGTCTCGTCGCCCATCGGCAGTTCGGCCGGCAGTTCCCAATCTTCGCGCACCAGCGTGATCTTGCCGGCGTTACGCGGCAGTTCGTAGAAATCCGGGCCGTGGAAGCTGGCGAACCCTTCGAACTTGTCGAGCGCGCCGGCCTTGTCGAACGCCTCGGCATACAACTCCACCGCATGCAGTGCCGTGTAGCAGCCCGCGCAACCGCAGGCGGCTTCCTTCACGCCGCGCGCGTGCGGCGCGCTGTCGGTGCCCAGGAAGAAGCGTGCGCTGCCCGAGGTTGCCGCTTTCACCAGCGCCTCGCGATGGGTCTCGCGCTTGAGCACCGGCAGGCAGTAGTAATGCGGACGAATGCCGCCCGTGAAGATGGCGTTGCGGTTGTATAGCAGGTGATGCGCGGTAATCGTCGCAGCGATGGGGCCTTCGGCCTGAGCGACATACTCTGCGGCGTCCTTCGTCGTGATGTGCTCGAACACCACCTTGAGGCCCGGAAAATCGCGGCGCAGCGGCGACATGACCTTGTCGATGAAGACCTTTTCACGGTCGAAGATATCGATGTCGGCACTGGTCACCTCACCGTGCACGAGCAGCGGCATACCGACGTCCTGCATGGCCTCGAGCGCGCTGCGGCACTTGGCCAGATCGGTCACGCCGGCGTCAGAATTCGTCGTTGCGCCCGCCGGATACAGCTTCACGGCGTGCACAAAGCCCGACGCCTTCGCGCGACGAATCTCGTCGGCAGGCGTGTTGTCGGTGAGATACAGGGTCATCAGCGGCTCGAACGTGTTGCCCGCCGGACGCGCCGCGAGAATGCGCTCGCGATACGCCGCCGCATGTTCGGTCGTGGTGACCGGCGGCTTGAGGTTCGGCATGATGATCGCGCGGCCGAACTGGCGGGCGCTGTCGGGCAGCACGCTCTTGAGCACGGCGCCGTCGCGCACGTGCAAGTGCCAGTCATCGGGACGAGTGATTGTCAGTTCTGTGGTCATGGCGTTTTCCGGGGGCTGGGAAGGCTGCTCTGGCCCATGAAACCGCGGCTGCGTGGTGACGCGTCGGCGCGACGGACTTCTTGGGCGGGAATGTACGTGCACAGGGGCCGGTGCTATGCTTGTGCAACCCCATATTGTAACGGCAGCGGCGCTCAGACACGACGTGCGCAGCCAACCTTCGATTAGCCTGTCCCATGTGCCAACTGCTCGCAATGAATTGCGCGGAACCGACCGATATCACGTTCTCATTTACCGGTTTCGCAGCGCGTGGGGGAGGTACGGATCACCATGCCGACGGCTGGGGCATCGCGTTTTTCGAAGACAAGGCCTGCCGTCTCTTCATCGATCATCAGGCGGCGGCGAATTCGCCCATCGCCGAACTGGTGAAGAAATACCCGATCAAGTCGAAAAACGTCATCGCGCATATCCGCAAAGCGACGCAAGGCATCGTTGAGTTGGAGAACTGCCATCCGTTCCAGCGCGAACTGTGGGGACGCCACTGGATCTTCGCGCATAACGGCGATCTGCACGACTACGACCCGTTTCTTTCGGGCGTCTATCAACCTGTGGGGACGACCGACAGCGAGCGCGCCTTCTGCGACATCATGCAGGGCTTGCGCAAGCGCTTCCCCGGCTCGCAACCGCCGCTCGACGAGCTGTTCCATGCCGTCGAGGACATTACGCGCACGATCACCCGGCACGGCGTATTCAACTTCGTGCTTTCAAACGGCCAGGCACTTATCGCCCACTGCTCGACGCGGCTGCACTTCATCGCCCGCCAATGGCCGTTCGCGAAGGCGCATCTGATCGACGCCGACTGGGAAATCGATTTCGCCAAGTTCACCACGCCGGCCGATCGCGTCGCGGTGATCGCCACCGCGCCGCTCACGGACAACGAAGTCTGGACGACCTTCGAGCCGGGCGAATTGATTCTGTTCGAAAAGGGCGCGCCGTCCCTGCGCGCGGTGGTGCCGATTCCGGAAGCGGTGCGTCTGCGCAACGCGCAAAACACGGCCTGCCAGTAAGGCAGACAGCACCGGGCGAACATCCGTCTGCCCGCGACGCCCATAAAAAAAGCGTGCCCGAAGGCACGCTTTTTTCCAGCGGCTGACCGGAATCAGTGCAGGATCTTGGCCAGGAAGTCCTTGGCGCGGTCAGACTTCGGATTCGCGAAGAACTCGTCCTTCTTGTCGTCTTCGACGATGATGCCCTGATCCATGAAGATCACACGGTTCGCGACCTTCTTGGCGAAGCCCATTTCGTGCGTGACCACCATCATGGTCATGCCTTCCTGAGCGAGTTCGACCATCACGTCGAGCACTTCGTTAATCATTTCCGGGTCGAGTGCCGAGGTCGGCTCGTCGAACAGCATGGCGATCGGGTCCATGCACAGGGCACGGGCGATGGCCACACGCTGTTGCTGACCGCCCGAAAGCTGGCCCGGGAACTTGTGGGCATGCGCCTTCAGACCTACGCGCTCAAGCAGCTTCAGGCCCTTGTCGCGAGCAGCGTCCTTGCTGCGGCCGAGCACCTTGATCTGCGCGAGCGTCAGGTTTTCGGTGATCGACAGGTGCGGGAACAGTTCGAAGTGCTGGAACACCATGCCGACGCGCGAGCGCAGCTTGGCCAGATTCGTCTTCGGGTCGGCGACCGACGTGCCGTCGACAATGATCTCGCCTTGCTGGATTGGCTCCAGACCGTTGACGGTCTTGATGAGCGTGGACTTGCCCGACCCCGACGGGCCGCACACCACCACGACTTCACCCTTCTTGACTTCAGTGGAGCAGTCCGTAAGCACCTGGAACTGGCCATACCACTTGGAGACTTTTTTAAGGGTAATCATTTCGCCAACCTCTTTTGAAGACGTTTAACCAACATCGAAACCGAGAAGCAGATCACGAAGTAGACCGTTCCGGCAAACACAATCATCGCAGGCAGCGTGCCGTCACGCTGGCCCACCTGATACGCCATGCCGAAGAAATCGGACAAAGCGATCGCATATACAAGCGACGTATCCTGAAACAGAATAATGCCCTGCGTGAGCAGCAAAGGCACCATGTTGCGGAACGCCTGCGGCAGCACCACGAGACCCATCGCCTGCCAGTACGACATGCCCAGCGCGAAGGCGGCGGACAACTGCCCGCGCGACACGCTCTGGATACCCGCGCGGATAATTTCCGAATAATACGCCGCTTCGAACAGTGAAAAAGCGACGAGCGCGGAGACCATCCGGATGTCCCACGTGGGCGGCACGTCGAGCAACGTCCGCAGCACCTGCGGCACGATCAGGAAGAACCACAGCAGCACCATCAGCAGCGGGATCGAGCGGAACACGTTTACATACAGATCCGCAAACCACTTCAGCGCCGTCACGCCGGACAGGCGCATCATCGCGAGCAGTGTGCCCCAGACGATACCCACGAACACCGCAAGACCCGTGACCTGCAGCGTGGTGATCATGCCCTTGACGAGCAGCGGCATCGCATCGACGGCGCCGCCCCAAGCGAAGATTTCACCCATTATTTGCCCCCGATGTAGCCCGGCAGGCGGGTCTTCGATTCGAGCCAACGCATGAACGTGAGCACGACGATGTTGATAAGCATGTACGCGAGCGTCACCGCGATGAACGACTCGTAGCTATGCGCCGTGTAATCGATGAGCTGCTTGCCCTGACCTGTCAGTTCGAGCAGGTTCACGGTCGAGATCACGGCCGAGTTCTTGAAGATGTTGACGAATTCCGAGGTAATTGGCGGAATCACCACACGGAAGGCCACCGGCAGCAGCACGAAGCGGTACGTCTGCGGCAGCGTGAGCCCCATGGCCAGACCGGCATTTTTCTGGCCCTTGGGCAGCGAATTGATACCTGAGCGCACCTGTTCACATACCCGGGCCGCCGTAAAGAGCCCCAGGCCGATCACCCCGGTGAGCAGCGAGACATTCGCCGGATTGAGCGAGAACAGCCATTGGCGAACGCCTTCGGGCAGGAAGTCGGGCGCTACGTAATACCAGAAGAACAACTGCACGAGCAGCGGGATATTCCGGAATAGCTCCACGTAACCTGCCGCGAAGCCGGAAATCCATTTGTTGGGAATGGTACGCATCACGCCGAGCACGGAGCCCACGATTAGCGCAATGATCCAGCCGCCAAGGCCGACCGCAAGCGTGAGCTTGAAGCCCGAGAGCAACCACCCGAAGTAGGTCGTGCCCTCACCGGTAGCTACCGGCTGGAAGAAAAAACTGAAATCGAGACCGAGAGCCATGATCTCCCCTTTTCTACTTGTCTTGCTTAAAAAGAAGCGGAAGGATTGACTCCTTCCGCTTCGGGCTTACGCACTGACGGTGCTCAGCGTTCCATCAAGCCGGCGAGGCTTACTTGGCACCTTGAACGTCAGCATTGTCGTTCGGCGCTTTCCACAGGGTGGCCATTTCAGCCGACGGCGGGAAGTCCATGTTCACGCCACCCAGTGCCGGAATCGGTTGCTGGAACCACTTGGCGTAGTCCTTTTGCGCCTGGCCCGACTTCTGGTAGTCACCGACAGCCTTGTCCACCAGCTTCTTGAAGGCCGGATCGTCCTTGCGCATCATGCAGCCGTAGGCTTCGTACGATTGCGGCTTGCCGACAATGCTGTAGTCCTTGGCGTCCTTGAACTTGGCACGCTCACCGGCGAGCAGGGCGTCATCCATCATGAATGCGACGGCACGGCCCGAATGCAGCGTGATTGCTGCTTCGCCATGGTCCTTCGCGCTGATGATGTTCATGCCCATGTTTTCTTTCTGATTCATCTCGCGCAGCAGACGCTCGGAGGTCGTACCCGCCGTGGTCACGACGTTCTTGCCCTTGAGGTCGGCGAAGTCCTTGATGCCCGAGCTGTTCTTCGCCAGCAGACGCGTGCCGATGATGAAGAACGTGTTCGAGAACGCAGCCTGCTTCTGACGATCAGCGTTGTTCGTGGTCGAACCGCACTCGATGTCGATCGTGCCATTTTGAACCAGCGGAATGCGGTTCTGCGACGTGATCGGGGTCTGCTTGGCTTCCAGCTTCGGCAACTTCAGTTCTTTCTTGACTTCGGCGACGATCGCCATGGCCACATCGTTGGCATAGCCGACGACATTGTGGTTGTTGTCATAGAACGAGAACGGGATCGACGACTCGCGGTTCCCCAGCGAGATAATGCCTGTGTCCTTGATTTTTTTGAGGGTACCGCTTTCCTGCGCCTGAGCAGCACCTGCCATCAGGCCCACGCAGCACATCGCCAACGCAATTTTCGAGAGGGTCATTCCTTGGTCTCCTTGGCACAAAACGAATGCATTTTAGCACTGCAATTGCCCATTTTTTTATTCTCGAATGTTCGGAACGGACGTCTTTTTTGACGTAAATCGCCCCGAACATTCTGTTTTCACGCATTAATGCGTATTACTACTTAGCTCGACAGCCCCCTCGTATCAGGGGTACAGGCCGCGCATCTCACGGGCTTGCAGAATACGGGTACACGCGACGATGAATGCGGCGGTACGCAGCGAAACCTTATGTTCCTGCGCCACGTTCCACACGCCATCGAACGCTTCACGCATGATGCGCTCCAGACGGTGGTTGATCTCTTCCTCGGTCCAGAAGAAGCTCGAGAAGTCCTGCACCCACTCGAAGTACGAGACCGTCACGCCGCCGGCGTTGGCTACGACGTCCGGCACGACAAGAATGTTCTTGCTGCGCAGAATGTCGTCGGCTGCCGTCGTCGTCGGGCCGTTGGCGCCTTCGACCACGACCTTCGCGCGGATCTTGTCGGCATTTTTCTCGGTAATCTGGTTTTCCAGCGCCGCCGGAATCAGGAATTCACAGTCGAGCGACCAGAATTCGTCGTCCTTGATGGTCTCGGCTGCCGGGAAACCGCCCACGCCGCCGGTCTCGGCCACATGCTTGAGCAGATTCGTCACATCGAGGCCGTCCGACTTGTAGATCGTGCCGGTGTGATCTTGCACGCCGATGACATGGGCGCCAGCTTCGTGGAACAGGCGGGCGGCGATACCGCCCACATTGCCGAAGCCCTGCACGATCACGCGCGCACCGCGCACGTCCATGCCCAGACGGCGGGCCGCTTCGCAGCTCACCACGAACACGCCGCGGCCGGTCGCTTCGCGACGGCCCAGCGAGCCGCCCAGCGAAATCGGCTTGCCGGTCACAACCCCCGTGGCCGTGGAACCCTCGTTCATCGAGTAGGTATCCATCATCCACGCCATGATCTGCTCATTGGTGTTGACGTCCGGCGCCGGAATGTCCTTCGTCGGCCCGATGATGATGTTGATTTCGCTGGTGTAACGACGCGTCAGGCGCTCAAGTTCGCCGCGCGAGAGCTGGCGCGGATCGACACGGATACCGCCCTTGGCGCCGCCGTACGGCACGTTCACGGCGGCGTTCTTGACAGACATCCAGGCCGACAGGGCCATGACTTCGGAGAGCGTGACGTCCTGGTGAAAGCGCACGCCGCCCTTGCCGGGGCCGCGCGAGGTGTTGTGCTGGACACGATAGCCCTCGAAATGGGCGATGGTGCCGTTATCGAGTTCGATCGGGCAATCGACGATCAGGATACGTTTCGGACGCTTGAGGGTTTCGACCCAGCGCGAGAGCGGACCCAGATAGGGCGTAACGCGATCCACCTGTTGGAGGTAGTTACCCCACGGACCGAGGTGCTCGGCGTCGAGGTAAGAGGGCAAGACATGTGACGTTTGCGACATCGTTGGATTCTCCGGCTTGATCATTCAGTGCCGCACGCACGGCACGAATGGCTGGCACTTTACAAAGAACCGCGAAGAACAATCCAATGCCGAATAAACATGTATCTATGCGTTTTGTGCATAGTTTCGACTTAGTGGCGACTTGATGGCTATTTCGCCGTTATGCCACGCGAAAGCCTGCGAAAACCCTCGAACGCCCACGCGCCGGCGAGCCCCGACTTTGGGACGGGTCTCTCCCCGGCAAAGGGGGGAAATGTCCTCTGCGCGGAGAATGCCGCGCCGACGCGGCGTCAGCCTTTGACCTGATCGCGCACGGCCTGCCAGAACGCCTCCACCACATCGCGCTTGGCGCGCTCGCGCCGGTTGCTGGCGTCGGTATAGGCGAGGCGGTCGCGATACAGGCGAATCTCCATATCCAGGTGCCACGGTGCGGCCGCCTTGCCTGGGGGCGCGAGATCGATCAGTTCGTCACGTGCGACCGAATCGATCACCGCGCTTTCCGGAAGAAAGGCCACACCGTGCCCGGCCAGCACCATCGCCTTGAGCGCCTCGGCCATGTCCGTCTCATACACCTTGTCCAGATATGGCGGACTCGATGCATCCCCGGCAAGCAGATCCGCCATTCGTCCGAGGTAGGCATTCGACGTGTAGGCCAGATAAGGCACCGGTGCGTCCGGTGTGCCGGGCAGCCTGAACCGTGCGCGCTTTTGCGCCGTCGGCGCACTGTAGGGGCTGAAGCGTTCGCTGCCGAGCACGATCATCTCGTAGCGTGCCGCGTCGAGTTGCAGCGGCTGGCTCGGGTGGTAGTAGCACATGAGCAGATCGCAGCCGCCGTCGGTGAGCGACATGGCGGCGTCGTGCACATTGAGCGCGCGCAGACGGCTGCGCAGCAGGCCCATGCGCTTTTCCAGCGCCTTGAGCCAGCGCGGGAAGAACGTCATCGACAGCGTATGCGGCACGGCGAAATCGAGCACCGAATGATCGGCCGAGCGCTGTTCGCGCAGCAGGGCGCGGGCTTCCTGTGCCTGAGAGAGCAGCGCAAGCGCCTGCTCGTAGAACACCTCGCCGGCCGGAGTGAGCCGCGTCGGGTAGCTGGAACGGTCGATGAGTTCGCTGCCGAGCCACGCCTCGAGCGACTGAATGCGGCGCGAGAACGCCGGCTGCGTCACATGGCGCAACTCGGCCGAACGGCTGAAACTGTTCGTCTTGGCGAGCGACACGAAGTCCTCGAGCCATTTGATTTCCATGCGGTGCTCCCGCGTCGGCAATGTCAGCGCGCTAGTCTACTCAATCGCCCGCCCGGATGACAGGCCTGCGCCCATCATCACGCGTCATGCCATCGTCCCGCTCGCCCTCGCTTGCCCCGCCAGGGTTCAGGACACCACCGTCGCGAAGTGCGACGCCTCGGCATCCCCTTCCCCGCCGCGACGTTGCTGCTGCAACGCCCACATCTGCGCGTAGAGCCCTTCGGCACGCAGCAACTCGTCGTGCGTACCGCGCTCGACGATGCGCCCCTTGTCGAGCACGATGATCTGCGCCGCATGCACGACCGTCGAGAGCCGGTGCGCGATGACGAGCGTTGTGCGCTCGCGGGCGATGTTGCGCAACTCCGACTGAATCGCCTGCTCCGAGCGCGAATCCAGCGCCGAGGTCGCTTCGTCGAAAATCAGGATGTGCGGGTTCTTGAGGATGGTGCGGGCAATCGCCACACGTTGCTTCTCGCCCCCGGAGAGCTTGAGGCCGCGCTCACCGACCATCGACTCGTAACCGGCCGGCAGGCTCTCGATAAAGTCGTGGATGTGCGCCGCACGGGCCGCCGCAATAACCTGTTCGCGCGATGCCGACGGATTGCCGTAGGCGATGTTGTAGTAGATGGTGTCGTTGAACAACACCGTATCCTGCGGCACGATACCGATGGCCGCGCGCAACGAATCCTGCGTCACGTCGCGAATATCCTGGGCGTCGATAGTGATGCGTCCCGCCGGCACGCCGGGGAAGCCAACGTCATAGAAGCGGAACAACAGCCGGGAGAGCGTCGATTTGCCCGAGCCACTGTGTCCGACAACCGCCGTGGTCGTCCCTGCCGCCACCGTGAAATCGACGTCGTGCAGAATCTGACGCGACGGTTCATAGCCGAAATTCACGTGCTCGAAACGCACCGTGCTGCCACGGCAGACGAGCGGCTGTGCCCCCGGCGGATCGGCCACTTCACGATTGACATCGAGCAGCGTAAACATGCGATCCATGTCCGTCATCGCCTGCTTGAGTTCGCGATAGATGACGCCGAGAAAGTTCAGCGGAATGTAGAGCTGCAACATGAACGTGTTGACGAGCACCAGATCGCCAAGCGTCATGCGTCCGCTCATCACACCCTGCGTGGCGTGCCAGAGAATCAGGATAAGCCCGCCCGCGATGATGACCTGCTGCCCGAAATTCAACACCGACAGCGAGTTCTGCGATCGAATCGCCGCGGCACGATAGCGCTTGAGGTTCTCGTCGTAACGCTGCGTCTCGAACGCTTCGTTACCGAAATACTTCACCGTCTCGTAGTTGATCAGCGAATCGATGGCACGGGCATTGGCCTTCGAGTCGAGTTCGTTCATCGTGCGGCGAAAGTGCGTGCGCCACTCCGTGACCTTCACCGTGAACACGATGTAGAACGCGAGCGCGATGAGCGTGACGATGGCGTAGAAGGCGTCGTAGCGCACCACGAAGAAGCCCAGCACGAGCGCCACTTCGATGAGCGTCGGCAGAATGCTGTAGAGCGAATACGAGATCATCGACTGGATGCCTCGCGTGCCGCGCTCGATATCGCGGCTCATGCCGCCCGTCTGACGCTCCAGGTGAAAGCGCAGCGACAGCGCATGCAGGTGCCGGAACACCTTGAGCGCGATTTGCCGCACCGCGCTCTCGGTCACCTTCGAGAACAGCATTTCCCGCAACTCGGTGAAGAGCGACGTAGACAGACGCACGATCCCGTACGCGATGACCAGCAGCCCAAGGCTGCCCACGACGATCAGACTCGCGTCGCCCGTCGCGCGGGCCGTGGCCGAGAGCGCCGTCACCGGGCCGAGCGCGTCGACGATGTGCTTCATGATGATGGGCACACCGAGGTTCGCCACCTTGGCCAGAACGAGGCACGACAGGGCCAGCGTAACGCGTCCACGGAATTCGAGCAGATAGGGAAACAGCGACTTGATGACTTGCCAGTCGCCGCGAGAAGGCTTGGGAGCGCCGGAGGCCGCCGGCGCAGGCTCGGCCGGAGTGAAACGTCTCATGATGGGGTTGGGGCGGCGTCCGGCTCGCGAGAGGGCTTTCCGCTAAAATCGTCAATGGCGTATTTTCGCAGAACCCGGCGTCTCATGCTGAGCCGACGCCGGGCGGCCCTCCCGCCAGTCAAGGGCCACGGAATGACCGGTGGCGCCTGCCAATGCCCGTCGTCCCCGCGGTTTCCGGCTTTTCCGGCTCAAGCAAGGAATCTCATGAGCACCCCAACCCCTGCCCTCACGGCCCTGCCTGAAGAAAAAGAACTGGCGCTACGCGTGCTGCCGATGCCCGCCGACGCCAATGCCCATGGCGACGTGTTCGGCGGCTGGATCATGTCGCAGGTCGACATTGCCGGCTCGATCCCCGCCGCGCAGCGTGCCAACGGCCGCGTGGCGACCATCGCCGTCAACTCGTTCCTGTTCAAGGAGCCGGTGTTCGTCGGTGATCTGCTGAGCTTCTACGCCACGATCGTGAAGACAGGCCACACGTCGATTACCGTCTACGTCGAGGCGTATGCGCAGCGTATGCGCCTGTCGCACGAGATCGTCAAAGTCACCGAAGCGATGGTGACCTACGTGGCGACTGACGAAAACCGCCGTCCGCGGCCGTTGCCCGAACTCGAAACGCTGATCTGAGCGGCCCTCGAACGACAAACGCCGCCGCCTCGCGAACCGGGGCATGCGGCGTTCGTGTTTCTGCCCGCCCGCCGGGACGTCCGGCGACGGTGGTCTGTATTACGAGAACTGGCCGAAATCCGGCTTACGTTTCTCGAAAAATGCGGTGAAGGCTTCGCGCGCTTCGGGCGACACCAGCCGCTTGCCGAACTCCAGCGCTTCGTCGCGAATACGCTCCTGCACGTCGTGTGCGCTGTCGCCCTTCATCAACTGCTTGGTCGCGCGCAGCGATCCCGCAGGCATGGCAGCCAGTTGGGCGGCGCGCTTCGCGGCGTACTCCGCCAGTTCGGCCGCCGGCACGATGCGATTGACGAACCCCATCGCCACCGCCTCGTTCACGTCGAACGGCTCACCGAAGAGCAACTTCTCGGCCGCACGCTGGTAACCCGCCACGCGCGGCAGCAGCCAGCTCGACGCCGCCTCCGGGCACAGTGCCAGTTGCGCGAATGGCAGCGAGAAGCGCGCCGTATCGGCCGCATACACCACGTCGCAGTGCAGCAGCAGTGTCGTGCCGACACCGACCGCGTTGCCCGACACGGCCGCGACGATCGGCTTGGTCGCCTGACTGATCGCGCGCAGGAACTGGAACACCGGTGCATCGTCGTCCTTCGGCGGATGCTTCAGGAAATCCTCGAGATCGTTGCCCGCCGAAAAGGCCTCCGGCTGCCCCTGAATCAGGATCACGCGCAGCGAGGGGTCGGCCTCCGCTTCGGCAATACCCTCGGCGATGGCCTGATACATCTCGGCGGTAATCGCGTTCTTCTTGTGTACGCGGTTGAAAGTCAGCACCTGCACGGCGCCCTGACGCTGCACCAATACGTCTTCCATCTCTTGTGTCTCCTCGGGTTTTCCGCGAATCCGGGGGCGCCGGATCATCGCCCGCTGTAGATGACAACGCCGGGGGCGGCCCCGCATTCGCGAACCCGCACCCCGGCGCCCTGCACCGTCGCCGGCCAATCTACCGGACGTCTGTCGACGTCCGGCCGACGGCCGGCGCCGTCTGCGCTTACCTATTTACATACGCTCCAGAATCCCCGCAGCGCCCATGCCGGTACCCACGCACATCGTCACCATGCCGTACTTCAGGTTGTGACGGCGCAGCGCGTGCACCACGGTTGCCGCACGAATCGCACCGGTCGCGCCCAGCGGGTGACCCAGCGCAATCGCGCCACCCATCGGGTTGACCTTGCTGGTATCGAGATCCAGATCCTTGATGACGGCCAGAGCTTGCGCCGCGAACGCCTCGTTCAGTTCGATCCAGTCCATCTGGTCTTGCGTGAGCCCTGCGGCACGCAGCGCGGCCGGGATGGCTTCCTTCGGACCGATGCCCATGATCTCCGGCGGCACACCGCGCACGGCGAACGATACAAAACGGGCGAGCGGCGTGAGGTTGAACTGCTTGAGAATCTTCTCGCTCACGACGAGCAGCGCACCGGCACCGTCCGACGTCTGCGAGCTATTGCCGGCCGTGACAGAGCCCTTGTTCGCGAACACCGGACGCAGCTTGCCCAGCCCTTCGATCGACGTATCCGGGCGCGGACCTTCATCGAGCGAGAGCGTGCGCGTCTTGATGGACAATTCGCCCGTTGCCAGGTTCGGGAATCGTTCGACGATCTCGATCGGTGTGATCTCGTTGGTGAACTCACCGGCCTGTTGCGCCTTGATCGCCTTCTGATGCGAGGCCAGCGCGAAGGCGTCCTGCGCATCGCGCGTCACACCCCACTGCTGCGCTACCTTCTCGGCCGTCAGCCCCATGCCGTAGGCAATGCCCACGTTCTCGTCGCGCTCGAAGATCGACGGCGAAAGCGACGGCGTGTTGCCCATCATCGGCACCATGCTCATGCTTTCCACGCCGCCGGCGAACATCGCGTCGGCTTCGCCCACACGGATGCGGTCGGCGGCCATGGCGAGCGCCGTCAGGCCCGAGGCGCAGAAGCGGTTGACGGTCACGCCACCCACCGTGTTCGGCAGGCCCGAGAGCAGCGCGCCGATGCGCGCCACGTTCAGACCTTGCTGGGCTTCGGGAATGGCGCAGCCGATGATCGCGTCTTCGATCACCTTCGGATCGAGATCCGGCACCTGCGCGAGCGTGCTCTTGAGGATGGTCGCGAGCAGATCGTCGGGACGGGTGTTCTTGTAGCTGCCCTTGGGTGCCTTGCCGGTCGGCGCACGCGTGGCGGCAACGATGTAGGCGTCTTGCAGTTGTTTGCTCATGTCAGTCTCCGATCGGCTTAGTTGCGCACCGGCTTGCCGGATTGCAGCATGCCCATGATGCGTTCCTGGGTCTTCGACGTGCCCAGCAATTCGATGAAGGCGCGACGCTCGAGCGTCAACAGCCATTCTTCGTTCACGAAGCTGCCGGC
Organism: Pandoraea sp. SD6-2; assembly: GCF_000389825.1. Taxonomy (NCBI): domain Bacteria; kingdom Pseudomonadati; phylum Pseudomonadota; class Betaproteobacteria; order Burkholderiales; family Burkholderiaceae; genus Pandoraea; species Pandoraea sp. SD6-2. The sequence continues at coordinate 193,206 of NZ_KB944454.1, forward strand.
TTCCACGTCGCCGCCGCACACGGCTTCGGCAATGCGCGAGGCGATCAGGAAGTCGTGTGCCGAAATGAAGTTGCCGTCACGCATGTTCACGAGTTGCGCCTTGATCGTCGAGACACCCGAGCGGCCTGCCACCGGAATGCCGGCCGGCTTGAGCGGCGGACGATACCCGGCCACCGCCAGCGCGCGCGCCTCATTGCGGGCGACCGACAGCAGTTCGTGCACGTTGTAGACGATGGTGTCCGTCGGCTTCAGGTAGCCCATGTCGCGGGCATCGAGCGCCGAGCCCGAGACCTTCGCCATGGCCGCGTTGGTGAACGATTTCGTCACGAACTGGAGATACTGCACGCTGCTCGCGGCGTTCGCGGCGTCGGCCGCGCGAATCGCGGCTTCCTTCAGGCCGCCGCCGGCCGGCACGAGGCCCACGCCGACTTCCACGAGACCGATGTAGCTCTCGAGTGCCGCCACGCGCTTGGCGCTATGCAGCAGCAGTTCGCATCCACCGCCCAGCGCAATGCCGGAGACCGCCGAGACGACCGGCACCTGCGCATATTTCACGCGCATCATGCCGTCCTGGAATTTCTTGATGAAGGGTTCGATCCCCTTCGCACCGCCCATCATGAAGGCCGGCATGGCGGCCGCCAGATCGGCACCGGCCGAGAACGGACCGCCCGGCGCGCCGAGTTGCAGCGACGTCGGCTGCCACACGACCACGGCGCGATATTGCTGCTCGGCCAGATCGATGGCGCGGATCAGGCCGTCGATGACGTCCGGCCCGATGGTATTCATCTTCGACTTGAACGAGACGATGAGCACGTCGTCCTGACCAGGGGTCTCGTCGACCCACAGGCGCACGGCGTCGTTCTCTTCGATGGTCTTGCCGAACTTGCGCGGGTCGGCGCTGGCGTCGCCCACGAGCGATGCCGGAAACACCTGACGCCGATACACCGGCAGCGTGCTGCGCGGCACGAAGGCGTCCTGGGCCGGCGCATACGAGCCGTCAGCGGTGTGCACACCGCCCGCCTCGGCGACCTTGCCGCTCGTCACCCACTTGGGCAGCGGTGCACCCGACAGCGCGCGGCCTGCGTCGATGTCTTCCTGCACCCACTGCGCGATATCCTTCCACCCCGCGGCCTGCCAGTCCTCGAACGGACCGGTGCTCCAGCCGAAGCCCCAACGAATCGCGAAGTCCACTTCACGTGCGTTGTCGGCAATCTGCTCAAGATACACGCCGATGTAGTGGAACACGTCGCGGAACACGGCCCACAGGAACTGGGCTTGCGGGTTGGTCGACTCGCGCAGCAGACGCAGACGCTCGGCCGGGGCCTTCTTCAGAATACGCACGACCATCTCGTCGGCCTTCTTGCCCGACTCGACGTACTCGCCCGATTGCGGGTCGAGCACCTTGATGACCTTGCCTTCCTTCTTGTAGAAACCGGCGCCCGTCTTCTGACCCAGTGCCCCCTTCTCCACGAGTGCCCTGAGCACGGGCGGCGTGGCGTACGTCGGGGCGAACGGGTCGTCCTTCAGGCCGTCCTGCATCGTCTTGATGACGTGCGCCATCGTGTCCAGACCGACCACATCGGCCGTGCGGAACGTGGCCGACTTGGCGCGGCCGAGCTTGCTGCCGGTCAGGTCGTCGACGACGTCGAACGGAATGCCATACTTCTGCGCTTCGGCGAACACCGCCAGAATCGAGAACACCCCCACGCGGTTGGCGATGAAGTTCGGCGTGTCCTTCGCGCGCACCACGCCCTTGCCGAGCGTGGACGTAAGGAACGTTTCGAGTTGATCGAGAATTACCGGCTCGGTGGTCGCGGTCGGAATCAACTCGACCAGATGCATATAGCGCGGCGGGTTGAAAAAGTGCACGCCGCAGAAGCGCGACTTCAGGTCGGCGTCGAAGCCCTCGGAGAGTTCGGTGATCGACAGGCCCGACGTGTTCGACGCGAAGATCGCATGCTTGGCCAGATGCGGCGAGACCTTCTTGTACAGGTCGTGCTTCCAGTCCATGCGCTCGGCGATCGCTTCGATCACGACGTCGCAGCCGGCGAGCTTCTCGAGGTCGTCCTCGTAGTTCGCCGTTTCGATGTATTGCGCGTCGGCCTTGTCGGCAAACGGCGCGGGGCTCAGCTTCTTCAGACCGTCGATGGCGCGCGTGACAATGCCGTTCTTCGGGCCTTCCTTGGCCGGCAGATCGAACAGGACAACGGGCACTTTCGCGTTGACGAGGTGCGCGGCGATCTGCGCGCCCATCACGCCGGCGCCGAGCACGGCGACCTTGCGTACGATCAGGGGTTTATTGGTTTGACTCACGGTAATCTCCTCCGCTCTCAGAACAGGTCGACGTCGACTTCCATTTGCGTCTTCGCGCCAGCGCGAGCTACGCGGATGTGATACGCGGTCTCCGGCAGCAGCTTGGCGAAGTAGAATCGCGCGGTGGCGAGCTTCGACTCGTAGAACTTGTCGCCGCTGCCTTGCTTGTCGAGCGCGATACGTGCCATGCGCGCCCAGAAGTAGGCGAACACGAGATGACCGACCACGCGTTGATACGGCACGGCTGCCGCACCGACTTCGTCCGGGTTGGCCATCGCCTTCATGCCGATTTCCATCGTCAGCTTCTGGACCTTGTCGCCGATGTCCGCGAGCGGGTTGACGAACTCCTGCATCTCTTCCTTCACGCCTTCGGCTTCCACGAAGTCCTGCACGAGCTTGCCGAACTTCTTGAGCTTCGCGCCCATGTCGCCGAGCACCTTGCGGCCCAGCAAATCGAGCGCCTGAATCGAGTTGGTGCCTTCGTAGATCATGTTGATACGCGCGTCGCGCACGTACTGTTCCATGCCCCACTCGGCGATATAGCCGTGGCCGCCGTAGATCTGCAACGCATGGTTCGTGCACTCGAACGCGTTGTCGGTCAGGAACGCCTTGATGATGGGCGTGAGCAGCGCGACCAGATCGGCGGCCTCGCGACGCTCGGCTTCGTCGCCATGCGACAGTTCCTTGTCGATGTGCAGCGCGGTCCAGTACGAGAACGCGCGGCCACCTTCCACATAGGCCTTCTGCGTGAGGAGCATGCGGCGCACGTCCGGATGCACGATGATCGGATCGGCCGGCTTGTCCGGTGCCTTCGGGCCGGTGAGCGAGCGCATCTGGATGCGTTCCTTCGCATACGCCAGCGAGTTCTGATAAGCGACTTCCGTCAGCCCCAGACCCTGCATGCCAACGCCCTGACGCGCAGCGTTCATCATCACGAACATGGCGTTCAGGCCCTTGTTCGGCTCGCCGACGAGCCAGCCACGGGCGCCATCGAGGTTCATCACGCAGGTGGCGTTGCCGTGAATGCCCATCTTGTGCTCGATGGAGCCGCACTTGATACCGTTGCGCTCGCCCGGTGCGCCATTCGCGTCGGGGATGAACTTCGGCACGACGAACAGCGAAATGCCCTTCGTTCCCGGCGGCGCATCCGGCAGACGTGCCAGCACAAGGTGAATGATGTTGGCGGCCATGTCATGCTCGCCGGCAGAGATGAAGATCTTCGTGCCGGAAATGGCATACGAGCCGTCGCCGTTGGGCTCGGCCTTCGTGCGCAGCATGCCCAGATCGGTGCCGCAGTGCGGCTCGGTCAGGCACATCGTGCCGGTCCACTCACCGGAGACGATCTTGGGCAGATAGGTGGCTTGCTGTTCGGGAGTGCCATGGGCGTGCAGGCACTCGTAGGCGCCATGCGACAGGCCGGGATACATCGTCCACGCCTGGTTGGCCGAGTTGAGCATTTCATACAGGGCATTGTTGATGACCTGCGGCAGGCCTTGCCCGCCAAACTCGGGATCGCACGCCAGTGCCGGCCAGCCGGCATCGATGTATTGGCGATAGGCCTGCTTGAAACCGGTGGGCGTGGTGACGACACCGTCGCCCGCGTACTTGCAGCCCTCGCGATCGCCCACTTGATTCAGCGGGAAGACCACTTCGCTACAGAACTTGCCGGCTTCTTCCAGCACCTGATTGATGGTGTCGGCATCGATGTCCGCGTGCTTCGGCAATGCCTTCAATTCGTTTTCCACGCCCAGCAGTTCGTGCATGACGAATTGCATGTCGCGCAGGGGCGCGTTGTACTGTCCCATGACCTACTCCTCCGAACAAATCGAATTGAATCGCGGACGGCTCGCGCCTCACCCGCGCTGATATGACGAAATCAGTTTTTCCAGTGCCACCCGGGTCATGTCGACGGCGCCGGGCTCCCGAAGGAAACGCGCGTCGTGATGCAGGCCGAGTGTCAGGCTGTACATTTCAAAAAGCATCAGGCGCGGATCGGTGTCCGCACGCAGATGTCCCTCCTCCTTCGCTTGCGTGATAGCGCGCAGCAGGGCAGATCGCCACAACCGAACGCTCTTCACCAAGGCTTCTCGCACCGGGCTGGCCGCGCGATCGTCATACTCGACGGCACCGCTGATATAAATGCAGCCCGTCGTCACTTCCCGAATGCGCTTGTCTATCCAGCGATCCATGAGCACTCTGAGTCGCGGCAGGCCGCGCGGCGCTTCCATGCTGGGAGCGAACACCTCTTCCTCGAAGCGCCTGTGGTATTCCATCAGCACTTCGATCTGCAAGTCTTCGCGTGAACCGAAGTGCGCGAAGACGCCGCTCTTGCTCATTTGCATACGATCGGCCAGCAAGCCGATCGTCAGTCCCTCGAGTCCGTCCCGCCCCGCCAGCTCCAGCGCGGCATTCAGGATTGCGGCACGTGTCTGTTCACCCTTTCGCATGTGTATGGCATCGCTATCGTTATCCGTTCCCCGATGCTAACCAAAAAATCGAACGGCCGTCCTATTATTGGGGGACGCTCATGGGCGAACAAGGAATTTATTAGATCGGAATACCTAATCGGTTTCGTTGCCGGGAGGGGCTTCGGCCTTGACTGCACAAGGGCCGGCAGGCATGGCAGGCAGGCGGAAAGCCGCCGGCTGCGGGTTGGTCGTCAGTCGTGGGTCAGTCGTACCTGCCGCGCGTGAGAACCTTCATCACGAGACGGTAGAGGCGGTAGGCCGCCCATTGGCGCAAGCGCCGCCAGCGGGAGCGGCCGCCATAGCGGTGGGGGTCGATGAGACGCGCCTCGGCGAAGGCCTGGCGGATATGGTCGCGCAGCTCGATGACCACCGGGTCGTCGAGCACGACCACATTGGCTTCGTGATTCACGAACAGGGACAAGGCGTCCAGATTCGACGAGCCGACCGTTGCCCAGACATCGTCGACCACGGCCACCTTGCCATGCAGTTGGCGCATGTCGTACTCGCCGATGCGAACGCCGGCGTCGAGCAACTTGGCGTAAAGCCATGGCACCGCCGTGTCGAGCAGACGGAACTCCTTGCGACCAATCAGCAGATGCACCGCCACACCTCGCCTGGCCGCCTGTGTCAGTGCGCGCCGCAGCCGCCGGCCGGGCACGAAGTAGGGATTCGCAAGCCAGACTTCATGACGAGCGTGCCCCAGTGCCATCAGATAGGCCCTTTCGACCGCGCGGCGATTGTGCAGATTGTCACGCGCTACGAAGGCGGCCTGACCGGCATACGGCGCATGCAGTCGTCCGCGTTGCCCGCGGCGCCGGTGACGAAACGGCGTGCCCAGATACCCTGGGGCGAGACGCTGCCACTGAATATGAAATGCAATGGCGATCTCGGCAACGATGGGTCCCCGGCATTGCACGGCGAAGTCCCAACGCGGATCGCTCATGCGTGTGCCGCCCCCGCCGTTGAAGTCGTCGATGATGTTGATGCCACCGACGAAAGCCACCTCGTGATCGATGATGGCGAGTTTGCGGTGCGTACGCGAGAAACCGAACTTGCCGAACAGACGCGGATTGTAGATGCGATGCGCCATCCCGCTCTCACGCCAGTCGGCGAATAATGCCAGGCGCTGGCTGGTACCGAGGCCATCGGTGATAACGCGCACCTCGACCCCACGTTGTGCCGCCCGTTGCAGTGCAGCCGAGACGTTCGCCCCGGCCTCGTCCGCCTCGAAGATGTAAGTCTCGAGGGCGACTTCGCGAGTGGCGCCGTCGATCGCCGCGACAAGCGCCGTGAAGTAGTTCTGACCGAGGTAGAGCAGCGTCAGATCATTGTTGTGAGAGAACGGAAGATACTTGCTCATCGGTGCGCGACGCTGCGGCTAGCGCACGCGCAACGGCAACTGCCGGATGGCATCGCCGTTCGAGGGTGAAAAACAGCGTGCGGCAGCCTCTTCCCATGGCAACCAGGCGTAGGCGACGTGCTCGCGCGGCGCGAGCGTCACGGCCGTGTTCTCCGGCACGCACAAGCCGAACCAGTGCTCGGTGTTGCGCGTGACACCCGGCGCGTAGCGATGCGCCCAGCGCGGATAGATGTTGTACTGAATCTCGTGCTGCCAGTCGGTCAGGGCAGTCGTGGGTACTGCCGTCCCGTCTGCCACGCGGATGCCGGTCTCTTCGAACACCTCGCGCGCAGCCGTCTCGACCAGCGGCTCATCAAGCCGATCCTTGCTGCCGGTGACGGACTGCCAGAAATTTTCGGCATCGGCACGCTCGATGAGCAGGACGTCGAGCGCCGGCGTATAAATCACGACAAGCACGGATTCGGGAATCTTGAAGGGCTTCATGCAGGCGGCGGTAGCGTGAAATCGACTCATGAACGACGGAAGACCGGCTTGAGCGCCTCATTGTAATGGGCAATGGCACTGTCTCGCTGCTGCAATGCCGCGTATTAGTCCGAAATAGGCCGCTGCACGGCGTAAGACAAAAACCCCCTCGCCTTTCGGTCGAGGGGGTTCGAGTTCAGCACACCGGCGTTTGCCGGTGCCGTCAGGCCTTCGGCGCTTCCGGCTGACGCAGACGGATGTGCAGTTCGCGCAGTTGACGCTCGTCGACCGGCGACGGCGCCTGCGTGAGCAGATCCTGTGCACGCTGCGTCTTCGGGAACGCGATCACGTCCCGGATCGAATCGGCGCCCGCCATCATCGTGATGATGCGGTCGAGGCCGAAGGCGATACCGCCGTGCGGGGGCGCGCCGTACTGGAGCGCGTCGAGCAGGAAGCCGAACTTCGCACGGGCCTCTTCCTCACCCAGCTTGAGCGCGCGGAACACTTTGCTCTGCACGTCTTCCTGGAAGATACGGACCGAACCGCCACCGATTTCCCAGCCGTTCAGCACCATGTCGTAGGCCTTCGCCAGGCACTTGCCCGGATCGGTCTCGAGATAGTCGATGTGCTCGTCCTTCGGGCTCGTGAACGGGTGATGGCAAGCGACCCAGCGGGCATCTTCTTCGTCGTACTCGAACATCGGGAAGTCGACGACCCACAGCGGACGCCAGCCGGCTTCGAACAGGCCGTGACTCTTGCCGAATTCCGAGTGACCGATCTTCAGACGCAGCGCGCCGATGCCGTCGTTGACAACCTTTTCCTTGTCGGCACCGAAGAAGATGATGTCGCCGTCTTGCGCGCCGGTGCGCTCGAGAATCGAGGCGAGCGCGGCGTCGTGCAGGTTCTTCACGATCGGGCTTTGCAGACCGTCGCGGCCCTTGGCCACTTCGTTGACCTTGATCCACGCCAGACCCTTCGCGCCGTAGATCTTCACGAACTCGGTGTAAGCGTCGATTTCGCTACGCGAGATCTCCGCACCGCCCGGCACGCGCAGCGCGACCACACGGCCGCCTTCGGTCGTGGCCGGCACCGAGAAGACCTTGAAGTCCACATCGGCCATCACGTCGGTCAGCTCGGTGAACTCGAGCTTCACGCGCAGATCGGGCTTGTCGGAGCCGAAGCGACGCATCGCTTCCGAGTACTCCATGACCGGCACCTTGGCGTCCAGATCCACGTTGATCGCTTCCTTGAACACGTGGCGGATCATGTTCTCGAACAGATCGCGGATTTCCTGCTCCGAGAGGAACGAGGTTTCGCAGTCGATCTGCGTGAATTCCGGCTGACGGTCGGCGCGCAGGTCTTCGTCGCGGAAGCACTTGGTAATCTGGTAGTAGCGGTCGAAGCCGGCCACCATCAGCAACTGCTTGAAGAGCTGCGGCGACTGCGGCAGCGCGAAGAACATGCCGGCGTTCACACGCGACGGCACCAGATAGTCGCGCGCGCCTTCCGGCGTGCTCTTCGTGAGCATCGGGGTTTCGATGTCGATGAAGCCTTGCGCGTCCAGATACTTGCGCACTTCCATCGCCACCTTGTAGCGCAGGCGCAGGTTGTATTGCATCTGCGGACGACGCAGGTCCAGCACACGATGCGTGAGGCGCGTGGTTTCCGACAGGTTTTCGTCGTCGAGCTGGAACGGGGGCGTCACCGACGGGTTGAGCACTTCCAGCGCGTGGCACAGCACTTCAATCTTGCCGCTCGTCAGGTTGGCGTTCTCGGTGCCGGCCGGACGGCTGCGCACCAGGCCCGTGATCTGCACGCAGAACTCATTGCGCAGGCCTTCAGCGGCCTTGAACATCTCCGCGCGGTCCGGATCGCACACGACCTGCACCAGACCCTCGCGATCACGCAGGTCGATGAAGATGACCCCGCCGTGATCACGGCGGCGATTGACCCAGCCACAAAGCTTGACCGTTTGGCCCAGTTGTTGCTCGGTCACCAGACCGCAGTAGGAGGTACGCATGGACATTTTGCTGTTCCGATTTTCAAAAAATGGCGCCGGCGATTCCCAGTGGCTCAAAGGAGCGGGCCGGGACGTTGCTGGCGCGGGTTGTGGGCGGGCGCCACCACGCCCATCGATACGATGTACTTGAGGGCCGCGTCGACCGACATGTCGAGTTCAACGACGTCGCTCGCCCGCATCATCAGGAAGAAGCCTGACGTCGGGTTCGGTGTCGTCGGGACATAGACGCTCACGTAGTCGCCCTGCAAGTGATTGACCACATCGCCGCCCGGCGCGCCGGTCAGGAAGGCGATGGTCCAGGAATCCGCATGCGGATAACGCACGAGCAACGCCTTGCGAAACGCGTTGCCGTTGCTCGAGAGCAATGTGTCGGATACCTGCTTGACGCTGCCGTACAACGGTCCAACGATGGGAATGCGCGTCAGAACGGCCTCCCACCAGCCGACCAGCTTCTGGCCGATGAAATTATGCGCCAGAAGACCGACGACGAAAACGAACGCCAGCGTGACCACCACGCCGAAGCCCGGCACGCGCATGCCGATGAGGCGCGACGGCTGCCATTCGTCCGGCAGCAGCAGCAAGGTCTGATCCATCGTACCGATGATCAGACCCAGTACCCACAGCGTGATGGCGAGAGGCACCAGCACCAGCAGGCCGGTGAGGAAAATCGTCTTCAGCGCGGGTTTCTTAACGCTCATGGCAGGACTCGCGAATATTGGCGGCTACGGGGTATCAGCAGGGTTTCACAGCGCCAGACGCCAGAGGCGCCCGGGGCGGCTTCGGTACTATTGCACGCCAGGCCGCCAGGCTCGGCGTGCAGTGTCTTGTCTCGTTTGTCTCGTTCAGTGGCAGGCGCAACCGCCGCCACAGCTTGCCGACGGGGTGCCGGACGACTCGCCGCCGGACGACGATGCCGACGATGCGCTCTCGCCCGACGATGCTGCCGGTGCCGCTGCGGACGACGATGCCCCGGCAGCCGGGGCACTCGTGCCGCCCGAACCACCGCGGAAGTCAGTCACATACCATCCCGACCCCTTGAGCTGGAACCCGGCCGCAGTCACCTGCTTGCGAAACGTGTCCTTGCCGCATTCCGGGCATTGGGAGAGCGGTTCATCGCTCATTTTTTGCAGCACATCCTTGGCGAAACCGCATGTTTCGCAACGATAAGCGTAGATAGGCATGATTCTTCCGACGGAAAAAGGCGCGCAAAGCCTTGAATTATAACCGCTTCACAAGGCTTTCGGGATTTGTCGGAGATATATGGGGCCACAGCCGCGCAAGATCAAGATGGCAGCGTGCCCGCACTTGGCGTAGCGGGCACACCACCTGCCGTCGCACGCCGTCAGATCGTCGAAATCTGCTGCTCCGGCGGCTGATCGCGCGCCGACGCGGGTTGCAGGAGCGAACCGAGCACCATACCGGTGATCGACGCCAGCAAACCGGCCAGTTGCGGCGGCACCAGCGCGTCGGGCACCATCGCTTCGCAGGCGATCCACACGATCAGCCCGAAGAAGACGGCCAGCGTGCCGCCCAGCGAACTCGAACGCTTCCAGTACAGACCGAAGGCCAGGGGCACGAAGCAGCACACGAGCGTGACCTTGTACGCGCTTTCGACCATCTGGAAGATCGATGCCTTCGAATTCAGCGCATACACCAGCACGAGCGCCGTGAAGCACAGCACGACGATACGCATGAGGCGCAGCAAGTGCCTGTCGTCGATACGGCCCTTGAGCATCGGGCGAACGATGTTCTCGGCAAACGTCACCGACGGCGCCAGCAGCGTGGCCGACGCGCAGCTCTTGATCGCCGAGAGCAGTGCACCGAAGAACATCACCTGGGCGACGATCGGCACACTAGTAAGCACCAACTGCGGCAAAATCTGTTGCGGATCGGTACCAATGTATTTCTGCACCATCGACGGGGCAATCAGCAGCGCCGAGTAGGCGAGGAAGATCGGGATGAAGGTGAAGAAGAAATACAGCACGCCGCCCGTCACCGAGCCGGACACCGCGATGTTCTCCGACTTGGACGACATGACACGCTGGAACACGTCCTGCTGCGGAATCGATCCGAACATCATGGTCACACCGGCCGCAATGAACGCCAATACGTCCGCAGGATTCATCTCAGGCAGAAACACGAACTTGCCGGCCTCCGAGGCGTGCGCGATCACGGCGCTCGCCCCGCCCGGCACCATACCCGAGACGACCACGGCGATGTACACGAGGCCGACGACGATGATGATCATCTGGATGAAGTCGGTCACCGCCACCGAGATCATGCCGCCGAGCAGCGTGTAGGCCAGCACCGAGATCGCGCCGATGATCATGCCCGTCGGCTCCGACATCGCACCGCCCGACACGGTATGGAACACGAGGCCCAACGCCTTGATCTGCGCACCGACCCAGCCGAGGTACGAGATCACGATGGCGATGCTGGTCACGAGTTCGACCGTGCGGTTGTACTTGAGCTTGTAGAAGTCGCCGATCGTCATCAGGTTCATGCGATACAGCTTGCGGGCAAAGAACATGCCCACGAGAACCAGACACATCGACGACCCGAACGGATCGGAGACCACGCCGCGCAGGCCTTCTCCGAGGAAGGTGGCGGGGATGCCGAGCACCGCTTCCGAGCCGAACCACGTGGCGAACACGACGGCAACGACCATGCCGTAGGGCAGACGGCGGCCGGCGACGGTGAAATCCTTGGTATTGCGGACCTTGAGGGCGGCCAACAGCCCGATGGCCACCGAAATGACCCAATACAGAATGACAAACCAGATCAGCATAACGCGGCCCCAGCCAAGCCCCAGGGCGACGGTCTTGGCAGAGCGGCGTCAGCTGCGGGCATGATCCGGCCGCATGAAGCCGCCGCGCGAGCTAACGATACCGAGCCTTGGGCCGCAGCCTTCCGGGCAACAGAAAATCAGGTCGAGCATGACGGGGCTGATGCGATTCAGCACTCGGGGGCGCCCGTTTTGCCACCTGGCGAAAAAATTTCCGGCCGATTATAGCGGCGCGAAAGACGCGCGGGGAAAAAATCACAATTCCCCCCGCGGATCATGGCAAATATCGGGAAATGCCCAATGTCTGGGGCGACTTACCGGCAGTTGGCATCAACGCTCGGCTGCGGTCAGTTCGCCGCAACAGCAGGTTGCGGCTCAGCGGCGGCGCCAGACCATCCAGTGCTCGGCCCCGGCAAAGACCGGCACCGAGTCGTCGACCTGCCGATTCGTCTCGCAGACGAAGTCCTGGGCCAGCAGGGTGTCAAGCGCGTCGGGCGCGATGCCGAACGGCGGGCCTTTTACCGTCTCTTTGAGGAAAAAGAATCCGGCCAGACGCGCCCCTTGCGGCAGCAGTTGCGCCATGCGGCGGGCATAGTCCTGCCAAAGTTTGCGAGGCAAGGCGCAGAGAAACGCCCGCTCGTAGACCAGGTCGAGCGCGAACGGTGGGGTGTAGGTGAAGAAATCGGCCTGCTCGACAAGCGATGCACGCGGCCCCAGTTGGGCTTGCGCCGATTCGACGGCGACCGGAGAGAAATCGATGGCGCGCACAGGCCAGCCTTGTGCGTCGAGCCACGCCGCTTCGTACGCCGCGCCGCAGCCTGGAATCAGCGTGGCGCGTGGTGCGCTCTCTGCCGCCACGAAATCGCGCAGCGCCTGCGGCACACCGGCGGCATCCCACGGCATGAACGCGTTTGCGAAGCGTTCATCCCAGAATTCCGCACGCGACGGATCGCGGTGGGAAAAAGAGGGTGCGGATGGCACGGATGCCGTCGACGGCGCCGTTGATGGCACGGGCGCCCCGCCCGCTTCCGGGCGGTCATCGCCGCGAGGTGCGGCGGGCATGACAGATATTTTCCGAGCGAAGGGCACCATCGGCTCCTGTTCGAGAATCAGCTATAGAGCCAGGCGAAGGCCGCCAACACGCCGATGGCGAGCCCGCCCACCAGACAGAACGCGCCCGTCAGCAGCCGGTTGGTGCGGCGTTGCTCCTGCAGCAGCGCAAGCAGCAGCGTGTCGTCTTGCGGACGTGCATGGGCCGCCAGCGCCTGATGAATGAGACGCGGCAGTTGCGGCATCGTCTTGCTCCACTGCGGCACCTCGGTCTTCAGGCGTTCGAGCCAGCCGCGCGGGCCGATCTGCTCGGCCATCCAGCGCTCGAGGAACGGCTTGGCCGTCTTCCACAGATCCAGATCCGGATCGAGCTGACGACCGAGTCCTTCGATATTGAGCAGCGTCTTTTGCAGCAGCACGAGTTGCGGCTGAATCTCGACATTGAACCGGCGCGACGTCTGGAACAGACGCATGAGCACCAGCCCCAGCGAAATTTCCTTGAGCGGCCGGTCGAAGTACGGTTCGCAGACTGCGCGAATGGCCCCTTCCAGCTCTTCGACGCGCGTATCCTGCGGCACCCAGCCCGACTCGAGGTGCAGCGAAGCCACCCGGTGGTAGTCGCGACGGAAGAACGCGAGGAAGTTCTGGGCCAGATAATTCTTGTCGAATTCGGACAGCGCGCCGACGATGCCGCAATCAAGCGCGATGTAACGGCCGAACGTTGCGGGGTCGAGGCTGACAAGAATGTTGCCTGGGTGCATATCGGCGTGGAAAAAGCCGTCGCGCAGGAACTGCGTAAAGAAAATCTCGACGCCCTCGCGTGCGAGCTTCTTCAGATCGACACCCGCCTCGCGCAGCACTTCGATCTGGCTAATCGGCACCCCGTGCATCCGTTCCATCACGAGAACGAAGCTGGAGCTGAACTCCCAGTAGATCTCGGGCACCATCAACATGCCCGAGTCGAGGAAATTGCGGCGAAGCTGCGCTGCGTTGGCGGCTTCGCGCATCAGATCGAGTTCGTCATGCAAATACTTGTCGAATTCGGCGACCACCTCGCGCGGCTTCAGACGCTTGCCATCCGGCCACAGGCGCTCCACCCAGCCCGCCAGATCGCGCATGAGGGCCAGATCGCTGTCGATCACGCCGAGCATGTTCGGGCGCAGCACCTTGACGGCGACTTCCTTGCCCGCATGTTCGCCGTGACGAATGCGTGCGAAGTGCACCTGCGCAATCGACGCGCTCGCAACCGGCGTGCGCTCGAACTCCACGAACACCTCTTCGAGCGGGTGCCCCAGCGACTTCTCGATGGCGGCGCGCGCCACCTCGGGATCGAACGGCGGCACCTGATCCTGCAGTCGGGCCAGCTCCTGCGCAATGTCGGGCGGCATCAGATCGCGACGCGTCGAGAGCACCTGTCCGAACTTCACGAAGATCGGGCCCAGCGATTCGAGGGCGAGGCGCAGGCGTTCGCCGCGCGGGGCTTTCAGCCCGCTGCGTCCGAACGACAGCACGCGCAACACCCCGCGCGCGAAGGGATGGGGAATGCTCGAGAGCACCAGCTCATCGAGCCCGTATCGATAGCAGACGAAAAAGATCTTGATCAGGCGCAGAAGACGCATCGGTCAGCGGCCTCCCTGAGTGCGGGATGCCGGGGCGGGCGCGTTGTTGCGCACGCCCTTCTGGCGTTCGAGCTTTTCGATGCGTTTCTCCAGACGCGCGAGGTCGTCGCGCAATGTGCCGATATCGTTGCGTATCGCGTCGAGGCGCCCACGCGCCACGAGCAACGGATTCTCTTCCACGAGGTAATCCGCGAGCGATCGTGCCAGCGTGTCGCCGGTGCGGCGCGCGGTGGCCACGGCGGCCTTGCCGGTCTGCGTCACCCGATGGGCGGCAGCGTCGCCGATGACCTTGCTCAAGTCTTCCGCCACCTCCCAGCGCAGGTGCTGGGCAAGATACGACACGGTGTTGGCAAACTCGGCATCGCCTTCGATCTTGACGTGACGCATGACGGCGGCCTGACCGCCCCCCGCGAAATCGGCGAGCGCCGACGGTGGCACCGAGATGCTGACGTCGCAGGGCAGGTCGGCCTCGGCGGCGGCGAGGTAGCCGTCGTCACCCACACGAAGACGCAGGTCGATAGCCGACATCGCGAGCCGGGCAGACGCGCCGATATGATGGCGCAAGCGCTCGCGCGCCCACGGTTCGCGGGCAAGCAGGTGGTTCACGGTGGCGGCAAAGGCTTTGGCGGCTACGGTCATGAGCTTGGCGGCCGGCCGGACTGAACACCGGTCGTACCGAAAGACGCCGCCCGGCGATGCATTGCGGACGGCAAAAACAAAAGAGCCCGCGCTTCAAACGCGGGCTCTCATTGTAAGGCAGGTTACGGCAAAAACGGCGCGAGGCTTAGAGCTGCTGAATTCCGGCGAGCACCCAGCCACCGCTGCCGGCGACCGGCTTGGTCAGGTTCCACACCTCGTTGAACGGCTCGGCCGCTGCGCCTTCGGCTTCGCGGATCAGGCCCGAGAAGCGGACGCTTGCCATGTACTCGGCGGCCGTTTGCTCGATGCCGAGCAGTTCGGCGTCGAGTTGCACGACGTCCGTACGGTTGGTCGACTTGCCGCGCTCTTCGAGGTCCATCTTGATTTCCGCGAACATCTGCGGCGTGGTGAACTCGTTGATATCGGCCTGATCGCCCTTGTCCCATGCGGCTTGCAGACGATTGAAGTACACCTTGGCACTACGCAGGAAGCCCTCAACGTCGAAGCCTGCCGGCACCCCGAACGGGGCAGCAGTGGCAGCACCGGCAGCGGCAGCCGGCACAGCCGACAGCGACGGCTGAGCCAACGGCGCCGGTTGCGACGACGGTTGCTGCTGGCTGTCCCACGACTGACGCAGGGAGTTGTTCGACGCATCGTTGCCTGCGCCGGCATAGGCCGGCGTCTGCGACTGCGACTTATTGCCGCGGAAACGACGGATCAGCCACATGGCGGCGAAAGCGATCAGCGCAATGATGATGACGTTGGCCATCATGCTCGCGAAGGCCCCGCCCATACCGAAGTGCGACAGCAGCGCCGCGATACCGAGGCCAGCGGCCAGACCGGCGATCGGGCCGAGCCAGCGATTGGCCGGCTTGGCGGCGGCTGCCCCTGCGGCCCCCGCACCTGCGGCAGCCGGCGCGGCTTGCTGCGGCGCTGCGCCCGGCGCGGCTTGCGTCGGTTGTTGCGGTGTTTGCTGGCGTTGCGTCACGGTGTTGGACTGCTTGCCGATGCTCCGGCCGCCGCCAACGCGTTTGGCATCGGCATCCGCGATCGTCATGCCGACCGCCAATACGCCGGCCACTACGCCCAACAACAGCTTGTTTTTCAGGAACTGGAACATCGTTCTGGTCTCTCCGTGGAGTTTATAGGTTGCTGTCTACAGACATGCGTCGCCCCGAATGGTTCAGTACTTTTTTACGTATTGAAACCAGACTAGACGACGACCGATTCTGCCACAGCAAAATTAGCTTGTACTTAGAGAAGCGCCCCGGCGCGGAATTTTTCCGCAAACCGAGGCGCTGAGTCGAATCAGGTGAGTGAGTACTTAGTTTTCCGACGCGTCAGAACTTGCGTCCGATATGCAGCGCGACCACGCCGGCGCTCAGGTTGTGGTACTCCACGCGCTCCAGACCGACCTCTTCCATCATCGTCTTGAGCGTTTCCTGATCGGGGTGCATACGGATCGACTCGGCCAGATAGCGGTAGCTCTCGGCGTCGCCTGCAATGCGCGAACCCAGCCACGGCAACACCTTGAAGGAATAGGCGTCGTACGCCTTTTCCAGCGGTTGCCAGACTTTCGAGAACTCCAGCACCATCACCTTGCCGCCCGGCTTGATGACACGGCGCATTTCGGCGAGGGCGGCGTCCTTGTGGGTCATGTTGCGCAGGCCGAACGCCACGGTCACCACATCGAAATAATTCGACGGGAACGGTAGTTTCTCGGCGTCGCACAGCAGCGCCGGGGTGACGATGCCCGCGTCGAGCAGGCGATCGCGGCCCACGCGCAGCATGGATTCATTGATGTCGGTGAGCCAGACCTCGCCGGTCGGGCCCGCGGCACGGGCGAACGCCTTCGACAGGTCGCCGGTGCCACCCGCGATGTCGAGCACCTTGAAGCCGGGGCGCACGGCAGCGCGCCCGATCGTGAAGGCCTTCCAGATCCGGTGCAGACCGCCCGACATCAGGTCGTTCATGATGTCGTACTTGCTCGCCACCGAATGGAACACCTCGGCAACCTTGCCGGCCTTTTCCTTCTCGTCGACGGTTTCATAACCGAAGTGGGTCTGTTGGCCCATTGCAATCTCCAAAATCATGTAAGCGGGTGCCCACTCTGTGGGCACCCCGCCGGGGCCTCAATGGTGGTGGCAGCCGCCGGCAGCCGGCGACGGCATCGGCGTGTCGCGGTCGACACCCGCCGCCGCGAGCTTGTCCAGATATTCCTGCCACAGGGCGTCCTGACGCACGCACAGCTCGTAGAGGTAATCCCACGAATAGATGCCGGTGTCGTGACCGTCCGAAAAGACCGGCCGCACCGCATAGTTGCCGATGGGCTCGAGGCCGTTCAGCGTAACGTCACGCTTGCCGGTTTGCAGCGTCTCCTGCCCCGGCCCGTGACCGCGCACTTCCGCCGACGGCGAGAGCACGCGCAACAATTCGAACGGCAGGCGGTAGTGTGTGCCGTCCTCGTAACCAAGTTCCAGCACCTTTGATGCGCGATGCAGCGTCAGGGAAACGGGAATCGGCGTGTCTTTCTCCAGCCCAGCCATTGTCTTGCTCCAGAAGAATCAGTCGGTGTGCCGACAGGCGGCACATCGGCCGGCAGTATAGCTGCTCAGGTTCCAACGGTCATGCCGGCCACGCCGGAACACGGTCCAATTCTGCCACGATAGCCCCGCGCAGCGCGGGCATCCAGGCCGCGCGTTCGGCCAGCACTGGCTGCGGCACCTCGCGTTGCGGCGCACTCCAGACCGAGTCGGGGAAATGGACATCGTCCCGATATCGCGGAATCACATGCCAATGCACATGCGGCACCCTATTGCCCAGACTGGCCACATTGACCTTATCGGGCGACATCACCGTGCGCAGGGCGGTCTCGACGCCAAACACCACACGCATCACGTGTTCGCGCGCGGCTTCGGGCAAATCGCTCATTTCTGCGACATGGGCATGCCAGATCACCCGCGCGAAGCCGGGATAGCCGGGTTCGTTCGCGAGCACCACGCGCAGCACCGGATCGCGCCACACGACTTCCCCGCCATCCCCCGTGCAAAACGGACACTCCATCATCGTTCTCCCTTTGTTAGCCTGCCATGCGCCGACGCCGGCACTGCCACCGGAACCGGCTCGCGTCAGCGTTTTCTGCTCTTCTTGCGCTTGCCAGTGGCTGGGTCAACCGGTCCGAGCGCGAGTTCGGCGAAATCGATTTCGCTGAGCAACTCGCGCAACGTCTCGTCGTTGATTCGATGGGTAATGCGCAAACGCGACAGCTCCACGCGCTCGGCTTGCAGCGACGCCGCCCGCAACCGGCGTTCGACTTCGACCTCGCGCACCGCACGCGCGCGCATTTCGTCGGTGGCGCTCGACACGTTGAGCGTGCGGCGATAGCGTCCCATGACCCGCGCGGCGGCTTCGGCACAAACGGCGGTATCGAGTTCGTCGCCCGACTTGGCGATCACTTTCTGCAACGATTCGATGGCCCGGATGGCGGCCTCCGAGGCCGCGAGTCGCGCTTCGCTCAATTCGCGATTGCGCATGTCTTCCGCAGGCCAGCGCACGCCCCGCAGCAAGATCGGCAAACCGACACTGCCCCCGATCAGCGAAAGCAGGATCACGCCGGCGGCCAGAAAGATCAGCAGATCGCGTCCTGGGAACGGCGCCCCGCCGGGCAATGCCAGCGGCACCGAGAGTGCACCGGCCAACGTCACCGCGCCGCGCACGCCCGAGAGGGCCGTCACGCTGGTAAAGCGCATGCCGGGCTTCATCGTGATTTCACCGCGCCGCATGCCGAGGAAATACATCGCCCGCCACGCCACCCACACCCAGCAGAAGCGCAGCACGATGAGAACCGCCGAAATCGCGCCGACGTAGAACATCAGTTCGCCCAGATTCGTGAGCGTACCCCACAGAGGCTCGCCTGGGCGCAGCGCAGCGCGCACGATATCCGGCAATTGCAGCCCGAGCAGCACGAACACGGCGCCGTTGAACACGAACTCGAGCATCGACCACACGCCGTTACCGAGAATGCGCGTCGCTGTGCGAGAGTTGAGCAGGTCGGTCGAGCTGACCGCCATGCCGGCGGCCACGGCCGCGAGAATGCCGGAAAAACCGAAGTGTTCGGCCAGCAAATAGGCGGCGAACGGTAGCAGCAGCAGAAGCAGCACGACAGTGGCGGGCTCTTCCGTGGACGCGTGCATCACCCGGCGGTGGAATTGCGTGAAGAGCCACGTCACGGCCCAGCCGGCGAGCAGTCCGCCCAGCGCGATGACGAAAAAAGAGAACGTCGCGCTGCCGATGGAGAAGAGTCCCGTGGTAGCGGCAACGAGTGCGAACTTGAAGACGACGAGGCCCGACGCGTCGTTCATCATCGCCTCGCCTTCGAGCACGTGCATCAGCCGCGTGGGCATGCGCATGCGTCCGGTGAGCGCGGAGACAGCCACGGCGTCGGTCGGCGAGAGCACGCCGCCGAGCGCGAACGCCACGGCGAGCGGAATCGACGGAATCATCCAGTGGATGAAATAACCCACACCGAGCACGGTGAAGATCACCAGGCCCAGCGCCATGGCGACGATCGGCACGCGCAGATGCCAGAACTCGCGTTTGGGCATGCGCCAGCCGTCGGCGAAAAGCAACGGCGGGATGAACAGCAGGAAGAAAATCTCGGGATCCAGATCGATGTGCAGCCCCGCGCCCGGATAGGCGAGCGCGGCGCCCACGGCGATCTGCACGAGCGGTACCGGCAGGAATCGCATGAAGCTGACCAGCACGCCGGTCAGCGCCACCACGAACAGCAGGATGAGTGCTGTGTAGACTACTTCCATGCCACCTCCGTGGCCCGTCGGTCAAGCATCGGCCGCGTCCCCAGGAGGTGCATCAGACCAGCACGCGTTCGATACCGCCGTTGTTTGCATCCTTGACGTAATCCACCAGCCATTCTTCGCCCAGTACATGCTTGGCGATCTCGACGACGATGTAGTCGGCCGTGACGTTAGCGTCTTCGTTATAGCGCGACAGACCTTGCAGGCACGACGGACAGCTCGTGAGGATCTTGACATCGCCGACCTTGCCATCTGCACGCAGCTTCGCGGCCCCCTTGCGCATTTCCTCTTCCTTGCGGAAGCGGATCTGCGTCGAGATGTCGGGGCGCGTGACCGCCAGCGTACCCGATTCGCCGCAGCAGCGATCGTTCTTCTCGATCTTGTAGCCGTCGCTCTCGCTGCCCATCAACTGGTTCACGAGCTTGACCGGGTCCATCGTCTTGATCGGCGTGTGGCAGGGGTCGTGATACATGTAGCGCGTGCCGTTCACGCCTGCGAGCTTCACGTCCTTCTCGAGCAGGTATTCATGGATATCGATGATGCGGCAGCCCGGGAAGATCTTCTCGAATTCATAGCCCGCGAGTTGATCGTAGCAAGTGCCGCACGACACGACCACCGTCTTGATGTCGAGGTAGTTCAGCGTGTTCGCCATACGGTGGAACAACACGCGATTGTCCGTCACGATCTTCTCGGCCTTATCGCCCTGCCCCGAGCCGCGCTGCGGATAACCGCAGCACAGATAGCCCGGCGGCAGCACCGTCTGCACGCCCACATGCCAGAGCATGGCTTGCGTGGCCAGTCCGACTTGCGAGAACAGACGCTCCGAGCCGCAACCGGGGAAGTAGAACACCGCTTCCGAATCCACCGTGGTGGTCTTCGGATTGCGGATGATCGGCACCACCTTGTTGTCTTCGATGTCGAGCAGTGCGCGCGCCGTCTTCTTCGGCAGATTGCCTGGCATCTTCTTGTTCACGAAGTGGATCACCTCCTCGCGCAGGGGCGGCTTGCCGACCGTCGCAGGCGGGTGCGCCGTCTGCTTCTTCGCGATTTTCTTGAAGATGTCCGCGCCGAAACGCTGGGCTTTGTAACCCCAGTCGATCATCACCTTTCGGGTGATGTTGATCGTTTCCGGACGGGTGGCGTTCAGGAAGAACATACCGGCGGCAGCGCCCGGATTGAACTTCTTCTTGCCCATCTTGCGCAGCAGGTTGCGCATGTTCATCGTCACGTCGCCGAAGTCGATCTTCACCGGGCAGGGCGTGACGCACTTGTGGCAAACCGTGCAGTGATCGGCCACATCGTTGAACTCGTCCCAGTGCTTGATCGACACACCGCGGCGCGTCTGTTCCTCGTACAGGAACGCCTCGATGAGCAGCGAAGTTGCGAGAATCTTGTTGCGCGGGCTGTACAGCAGATTCGCGCGCGGCACATGCGTGGCACACACCGGCTTGCACTTGCCGCAGCGCAGGCAGTCCTTCACGCTGTCGGCAATCGCCCCGATGTCCGACTGCTGCATGATGAGCGACTCGTAGCCCATCAGCCCGAAGCTGGGCGTATAGGCATTGCGCAGATCGGCGGGCAGGTCGGGCAGGTCGAGCAGCTTGCCCTTGTTGAAGCGCCCTTCCGGGTCCACGCGTTGCTTGTACGCGCGGAATTCGCCGATCTCTTCTTGCGTCAGGAACTCCAGCTTGGTGATGCCGATGCCGTGTTCGCCCGAGATCACACCGTCGAGCGAGCGCGCGATGCCCATGATGCGAGCCACCGCCTTGTGCGCGTCCTGGAGCATCTCGTAGTTATCCGAGTTCACCGGGATATTCGTGTGCACATTGCCGTCGCCCGCGTGCATATGCAGCGCGACGAACACACGGCCATGCAGCACGCGCTTGTGAATGGCTTGCGCTTCGTCGAGGATCGGCTTGAACTCGCCGCCCGTGAAAATCTGGCGCAGTTCGGCGCGAATTTCCTGCTTCCACGACACGCGGATCGTACGATCTTGCAGCAGATCGATCAGACGTGTTTGCGGCTGCTTGTTCAGCCGGTCGTTCAGCGCCACGTTCATGTCGCGGATGCCGTGACGATTGAGCAGCGGAATCGCCTCGGCCAGCGGCAGTTCGAAGTGATCGCGCAGAAACACCCAACGTGCGCGCACGTCGCGCAGCAGCGTAAGCGCCGTCTGCACGCGATCTTCGAGCAGTTCGGCCGACGGAATTTCGTTCGCGTCGTCGGTCTTGCCCAGCGGCAGATTGCCGGCTTCGAAGAACGTTTCGAGCGCATCGACCAGTTGCAGCTTGTTCTTGAGCGACAGTTCGATGTTGATGCGTTCGATGTGATCCGTGTACTCGCCCATGCGCGGCAGCGGGATCACCACGTCTTCGTTGATCTTGAAGGCGTTGGTGTGGCGCGCGATGGCGGCGGTACGCGAGCGGTCGAGCCAGAACTTCTTGCGGGCTTCGGCCGACACGGCGACGAAGCCTTCGCCGCTCTTGCCGTTGGCCATGCGAATGACTTCCGACGTCGCCTGTGCGACCGCGTTGTCGTCGTCACCGACGATATCGCCGATCAGCACCATCTTCGGGAACGCGTTGCGCTTCGACTTCGTGGCATAGTCCACGGCGCGCAGATAACGTTCGTCCAGATGTTCGAGGCCGGCCAGAATCGCACCGCCCGAGGCCGTCTGGGCGAACATGTAGTCCTTGATTTCGACGATGCTCGGAATGGCTTCCTTCGCCTGGCCGAAGAACTCCAGACAGACCGTGCGCGTGTGCGCTGGCATCTTGTGCAGAATCCAGCGTGCGCTCGTGATCAGCCCGTCGCAGCCTTCCTTCTGAATGCCGGGCAGACCGGCGAGGAACTTGTCCGTGACGTCCTTGCCGAGGCCTTCCTTGCGGAAGCGCTTGCCCTCGATCTCCAGCATTTCCGTCTTGAGCAGCACAGCGCCGGGCGCCTGATTGCCATCGAACCACTTCAATTCGAAGCGAGCGACCGGAATGTCGTGAATCTTGCCGAGATTGTGATCGTGGCGGGTGACTTCAAGCCAGTTGCCTTGCGGGTCGACCATACGCCACCACGCGAGGTTATCGAGCGCCGTGCCCCACAGCACGGCCTTCTTGCCACCGGCGTTCATCGCCACGTTGCCGCCGATGCACGACGCGTCGATCGACGTCGGGTCGACCGCGAACACCAGACCGGCGCGTTCGGCGGCTTCGGCGACACGGCGCGTTACCACACCTGCGCCCGAGAAAATCGTCGGCACCGGCTTGTCGACGCCCGGCAGGACCGAATATTCGACCTCGTCGAGCTGCTCGAGTTTTTCCGTATTGATGACGGCCGAGAACGGCGTGAGCGGAATCGCGCCGCCCGTGTAGCCGGTGCCGCCTCCGCGCGGAATAACCGTCAGTCCGAGTTCGAAGCAGCCCTTCACCAGCGCCGCCATCTCGGCCTCGCTATCCGGTGTGAGCACGACGAACGGGTACTCCACGCGCCAGTCGGTGGCGTCCGTCACATGCGAGACACGCGACAGTCCGTCGAACTTGATGTTGTCGTGAGCGGTCGTGCGGCCGAGCACCTTCTTTGCGCGGCGGCGCAGATCGGCCATCTTGCCAAACTCGGCGGCGAAATCCGCTACGGCGCGGCGAGCGGCCGCTTCCAGTTGCTCCACGCGGGCGGCGCGCTCGCGGCCAGTTGCATCGGCGTGCTCGGCCACATCGGCACGACGACGCTTGTCGATCTCGTTGAGCCGGTGATCGAGGGCGTCGATCAGCAGCTTGCGACGCTTCGGATTGTCGAGCAGGTCGTCTTGCAGATAGGGATTGCGGCGAACCACCCAGATGTCGCCGAGGACTTCATACAGCATGCGGGCCGAGCGGCCGGTACGGCGCTCTGCGCGGAGTTCGTCGAGGATGGCCCAGGCGTCGGCGCCCAGCAGGCGCATGACGATTTCGCGATCCGAAAACGACGTGTAGTTATAGGGAATCTCGCGCAGCCGCGCGGGTTGTGCGGCTACGGCATGCTTTGCGTCGTGCGGCTCGAAGGCAGGCAAGGGTGCGTTCATCTTGTCGGGCTCGTCAGGTGCGGCGGTGCATCCGCCGTCGGCGTTCGTCTCGCGAGACGCGCCGAAAGTCAAAATCGGGTATGCGCTAGGAATGCCGGCGGCAGACGCGACGGATGCGCGCGCGCCGGCAACAGACGATCTGCGGTCAGCGAGATCGACGACTGCCGTGCGAAAACGTCGATGACGAATCGTGTCCGGTCATCGAGCAGAAGCACAGAGGGGTGAGGCAGTTGGTGCGCATGCCCAGATCTTTCTTCCGGCTTGGAAAGTGTTGGTAGGGGAATGTAGTCAGAATTGTACTTCATTGCACCGCAACACGTCGGGGCCGCAGCGAATTCCCCCTTGGTGGCGCGCGATTCCCCTCCGCCCCCCTCCTCCGCCGCGCCCCGGCAGATTCATTGCAGCGTTGATGGTGCGTCCACAACCGCTCGCTCCACGAATCCACCAGGGCGATCGCGCAATCCCCGTATAGCGCTATATCCATTTAAACACAACGACTTACACCACATTTCTGGGCTGAAATTTCCAACGAATGGGAGTATGTTTGGGCGGTCCCTCGATCCATCCACCCGTCAAGAGGTGTCTCTATGGTTACGTTTCAACTGAACGGCCGTCCCGTGCAGGTCGATGTCGACCCTGCCACGCCCTTGCTCTGGACCTTGCGCGATGCGCTCAATATGACCGGCACCAAGTTCGGTTGTGGCATGGCGCTGTGTGGTGCGTGCACCGTGCATCTGGACGGTGCGCCCATCCGGAGCTGCATCACCCCGATTTCCGCCGTCGCGGGCAAAAAAGTCACCACCATTGAAAACGTTGGTGCAGATCCTGTCGGACGCGCCGTGCAGGATGCCTGGGTCAAGCACGACGTGCCCCAGTGCGGTTACTGCCAGAGCGGCCAGATCATGTCTGCCGCTGCGTTGCTGCGCGAGAACAAGCAGCCGAACGACGAGCAGATCGACGCAGCCATGGCTGGCAATATTTGCCGCTGCGGCACCTACGCCCGCATTCGGGCGGCCATCAAAGACGCTGCGGCGTCGCTGGCCTGAGGCGAGGAGAAAATCACCATGCGTGAACTTCGTTTTTCCCAGCGCCCCGGCGTGGCTGTGGGCGACTTCACCGGCCTGACGCGCCGTGCGTTTCTCAAGACGTCGGCGATTGCTGCCGGCGGCCTGATGCTCGAGATGTCGCTGCCCGGCGCGGTGCGCACTGCCAGTGCGCAGGGGGCGGCGGCCACGCCCGTCGTACCGTCGGCGTTCGTACATATTGGCACGGACAATACCGTCACCATCCAGGTCAACCGCCTCGATTTCGGACAGGGGGTACAGACGGCGCTACCCATGCTCGTCGCGGAAGAACTCGATTGCGACTGGTCCAAGGTGCGAAGCGAACTGGCGCCTGCGGCCGATGTCTACAAAGACCCGCTGTTCGGCATCCAGATGACGGGCGGCTCCGGTTCCGTTGCCCACTCGTGGCTTCAGTACCGGCGCATCGGGGCATCTGCGCGCGCCATGCTCATTGCGGCTGCCGCACAGCAATGGAAAGTTCCGGCGGCGCAGTTGCGCACCGAAAACGGCGTCGTGCTGGGTCCGAACGGCCAGCGCGCCACGTACGGCAGCCTCGCCGCGCGTGCACAGACGCTGCCGGTGCCGGCTGACGTCGCCCTCAAAGATCCGTCGGCGTTCCGATTGCTCGGCAAGCCGACGGGCCGGCTCGATGCGCGAGCCAAATCTACCGGCGTGCCGATGTACGGCATGGACTTCAAGCTGCCGAACCTGAAAGTGGCCGTCGTTGCGCGTCCGCCCGTCTTCGGTGCGAAAGTCAAGCGCTTCGACGCCAAAGCGGCGCGTGCGGTCAAGGGTGTGCGCGACGTGCTGGAGATCCCGGACGATCGAGGCGGCACTGCGGTGGCCGTGATAGCCGATGGTTACTGGCAGGCCAAGACTGGCCGTGACGCGCTCAATGCCACATGGGACACCGGTAGCGTAGAGCACGTAGACACCACAGCGCAGTTGGCCAAATTCATAGAGATGGCCAAGACGCCGGGCACGGTCGCCATCGATGGGGACATTTCCAAACTCAAGGGTGCTCCCAAAACGCTCGTGGCGGAGTACAGCTTCCCGTATCTGGCGCATGCGCCGATGGAGCCTTTGAACTGCACCGTGCAGCTCTCCGACAGGGGGGCTGAAGTGTGGACAGGCACGCAATTCCAGACCGTCGATCAGGCGGCCATTGCGCGCACCCTCGACCTGAAGCCTGAGCAGGTCAAGCTGCACACCTTGATGGCGGGTGGTGGATTTGGCCGCCGGGCGGTGCCGACGTCGGACTATGGTGTTGAGGCGGCACAGGTGGCGAAGGCATGGCGGCGCGCGGGGCATCGTGAGCCGGTCAAAGTGATCTGGAGCCGCGAGGACGACATTCGCGGGGGCTACTATCGCCCGATGTACGTGCATCGAGCCGAGATAGGGCTTGACGCCAAGGGCAACGTACTGGCGTGGAATCACACCATCGTGGGCCAATCGATTTTGCAGGGCACGCCGTTTGAAAAGATGATGGTCAAGAACGGGATCGACGGCACCAGTGTGGAGGGTGTGTTGGGAACCCCGTACGCCGTGCCATTGCGTCTGACGTTACACAGTCCGCAGGTCAACGTCCCGGTGTTGTGGTGGCGGTCGGTGGGCAACACACACACGGCGTTCGTCATGGAGACGCTGATAGACGAGTTGGCGAAGAATGCTGGGCAGGATCCGGTGGCGTATCGATATGCGTTGATGGGGGACAAGCATCCGCGTCACCGTGAGGCGTTGGCGTTGGCGGTGGAGCGTTCGGGTTATGGAAAGGCCAAGTTGCCGGCGGGACAAGCGTGGGGCGTGGCGGTCCATGAGTCCTTTGATTCCGTGGTGGCGTACGTGGTGGTGGCTGAGATGCGAAATGGGTCGCCGCGATTGATAAGTGCGACGGCGGGGGTACATTGCAATTTCGCGGTCAATCCGTTGACGGTGGCGGCACAGGTAGAGGGTGCGGCGCTGATGGGATTGGGCACGACGTTACCGGGTGCGGCCATCACGTTAAAGGATGGGGAAGTGGAGCAGAGCAACTTCCATCAGTACATGGTGGCGCGGTTGACGGACATGCCCGCGATCAGTGTGCACGTGGTCAGCTCGGGGGATGCACCGACGGGCATGGGCGAGCCGGGTTTACCGCCGTTAGCGCCGGCGTATGCGAATGCGCTCTTTGGGTTGACGGGTAAGCGGCAGCGAGCGTTGCCGTTCGAAGTAACGCAGGCGTAAGGATGAGAGGGAGGGGGGGGGCAAAGAAAGAGAGATGAAAAGCGGGACTGGGGCCCCTTTCTGCAGCGAGTTGGGTTTATGTCTGAGAGGCGGAAAGGGGCCCCAGTCCCGCTCCCCGGACTTCGGACAGAACTCTGGGGGGGTGGGGTGCGTGGCAGGACGAGGCGGAGGGATACCAATCGTCCTTACCCGACCAGCAAATGCTTGAACGGCGCAAAAAACCCCTGCCAAAAAGACTCGGGCACACGAAGCATGAGGTAAGTAATAGCGATATACCGGAGTGTCTTCCCGATGGCGATATAGAAGAGACAGGTGCGCCAGGAGAGTCGAAGCCATCCTGCGAGGGAGCAGAAGGGGTCGCCGACGATGGGGAGCCAGGAGAGGAGGAGAAGGGGCGGGCCGAAGCGGCGCATCCAGCGGTGATAGCGTTCATTCATTGGCGCTTTGCTGTCGGCGCGTTTGCCGTCGTCGTCAACGCCTACGGTGATGGCAGTCGCAACTCCCCCACTGGCGAGCACGGCAGCGCGAGCATGCGCCCGCCGGCGGGCCTTGAGGCGTACAAAGCCGCGTCGTGCGGCGAAGCCCATCCACCAGTCGAGCATGCCACCGGCGGTGTTGCCCACGCTTGCCACGGCGATGGCGAGCCAGAACATGTGGGGATTGAGGGCCACATACCCGAATAGCGCGGGTTCCGAGCCCATGGGCAGCAGTGTGGCGGACAGAAACGACACCAGAAAAATGGCTGGCAGTCCGATGCCGGGCAGTGCGAGCGCGCCTAGCAGCCAGGTGATGAACGACTCCATGCAACTCCGGAAAAAGCAAAACCGATAGAGAAATAAGGCGAATCCCGCCCCGTGACCGACCGGGCGGTGGGCACATGCGCAATGCGGCGCAAGCACGCGTCGTTTGGCAGAATCAAAAAGTCTGGCGCATAATGCGAGACCATGACCCGACTCCTGACGCCGCCCGTGGCCATTCTACTGGCTGGCGGACTCGGTACCCGCTTCGATGCGGCTGGGCGCCGGAACAAGCTGCTCGCGCCGCTGCCCGGAGATCCCCTGAACCGATCCGTTGCCCTTGCCAGCGCCCATGCGCTGCTGGCGGTATTGCCGCGCGTCATTGCCGTGGTGCGTCCGGATTCGGCCGAGTTGGAGAACGTGCTGTTGCAGGCGGGTTGCGAAGTCGTGATGAGCCGCGCGACCAAGCGCGGCATGGGTGCGACGCTCGCTGCCGGCATCCAGTCCGGCGTTGATGAAGATCCGCCCCCTGGGCTTGAGCATCTCGATGGCTGGCTCGTTGCGCTGGCCGACATGCCGTACATCCACCCGAATACCGTGCGTGCGATCGCCAGCGGGCTCACCTCGCCCGAAGCCGTCGTCGCGCCGAGCTACCAGGGACAACGTGGCCATCCCGTCGCGTTCGGTTCTGCCTTTACCTCGCGTCTGGCCGCCCTCGATGGCGACATTGGCGCGCGCGACCTGTTGATTAGCGAGCACATTACGATCGTCGATGTCGACGACGCCGGAATCGTGCGCGACATCGACACCCCAGACGACCTTCGCTAGGGCGCGCACTCCCCTTTCCCGTTTTTTCCCGAGAGACAAGCGCGACCGCCCCGGCGGACGTGCTGGTCTATCATTGTCCTTTTGTTCCTTGATGTGCCTAACCTGAAGAAGCCTTAAATCATGTCCGACGCAGCTCCCGACTACCTGAAGAAGATCCTGACCGCAAAAGTCTACGACGTCGCTAAAGAAAGCGAACTCGAATTGGCGCGCACGCTATCCATGCGGCTGCACAATCGAATTTATCTCAAGCGCGAAGACAACCAGACGGTGTTCTCCTTCAAGATTCGGGGCGCGTACAACAAGATGGCCAACCTGAGCGAAGCCGAGCGCGAGCGCGGTGTGCTCACCGCGTCGGCCGGCAACCATGCACAGGGTGTGGCGTACTCGGCGGCACGTCTGGGCTGCAAAGCCGTCATCGTCATGCCGATCACCACGCCGCAACTGAAAATCGACGCTGTGAAAACCCACGGCGGGCGCGCCGTCGAAGTCGTGCTTGCGGGCGACTCGTATAGCGACGCGTACGCTCACGCCATGACGTTGCAGGAAGAACGCGGCCTCACCTTCGTGCCGCCGTTCGACGATCCCGACGTCATCGCCGGCCAGGGCACCATCGCCATGGAAATACTGCGCCAGCATCAGGGGCCGCTGCATGCCATCTTCGTGCCCATCGGCGGTGGCGGTCTCGCAGCCGGTATCGCCGCCTATGTCAAAGCGGTGCGCCCCGAGATCAAGATCATCGGTGTGCAATCGGTCGACTCCGATGCCATGGCCCAATCCATCCATGCAGGCGAGCGCGTGTTGCTGGGCGACGTTGGCCTCTTCGCCGACGGCACGGCCGTGAAATACGTCGGCGCGGAAACCTTCCGCCTGTGCCAGGCCTACCTCGATGAAGTCGTGCGCGTGGATACCGACCAGCTCTGCGCCGCGATCAAAGATGTCTTCCAGGACACCCGCAGCGTGCTCGAACCGTCCGGCGCGCTGTCCGTAGCGGGCGCAAAGCTGTACAGCGAGCGCGAAAAGCTCAAAGGCGAAACGCTCGTGGCAGTCACCTCCGGTGCGAACATGAACTTCGACCGCCTGCGCTTCGTAGCAGAGCGTGCCGAAGTCGGCGAGGCGCGTGAAGCCGTGTTCGCCGTCACCATTCCCGAGGCGCGCGGCAGCTTCAAGCGCTTTACCGAAGTGGTGGGCAGCCGCAATGTGACCGAGTTCAACTACCGAATTAGCGAAGCGTCGAGCGCCCACATCTTCGTGGGTATTCAGATGCACAATCGCGACGAAGGCGACCGCATCAAAGCGGGTTTCGAGCGCCACGGCTTCCCCACGCTCGACCTGTCCAACGACGAGTTGTCCAAACAGCACATCCGCTACATGGTCGGTGGCCGCTCGGCGCTCGCCAGCCACGAAGTGCTGTACCGCTTCGAGTTCCCCGAGCGCCCCGGTGCGTTGATGAAATTCCTCTCGGCCATGAGCCCGAACTGGAACATCAGCCTGTTCCATTACCGGAATCAGGGGGCCGACTACAGCAACATCCTCGTGGGTATTCAGGTGCCGGACAACGAGAAAGCCGCGTTCCGCGACTTCCTTGCCACGCTCGGCTATCCTTACTGGGACGAAAGCGATAACCCCGTCTACAAACTGTTCCTCGCGTAAGCCGGAACCGCGTAGACGCCTCCCGCCACCCGATCACGACAGGACCACGCCGCCGCCATGCCGATCTCGCTCGAGAACAAACTCGTCGTCGCGATATCCTCGCGCGCGCTGTTCGACTTCGAAGAAGAGAACCGCGTGTACGAGACCGGTGTGGCGCACGGCGACGACAAGTCCTACATGCGCTATCAGCTCGAACGCCTCGACGTGCCCGCGCGGGTCGGCGTGGCGTTCCCGCTTGTGAAAAAGCTGCTCGCGTTCAACGAAGGCAACGAGATCGACAAGCATCGCGTCGAAGTCGTCGTGCTCTCGCGTAACGACCCCGTGAGCGGCATGCGCGTGTTTCGTTCCGCGCGTCAGGTCGACCTCAAGATCGAGCGCGGCGTGTTCACGCGCGGACGCGATCCGTTCGGGTATCTCAACGCGCTGGGCGCACACCTGTTCCTGTCGGCCAACGAGCGCGACGTGCGCAGTGCACTGGCAGCCGGCTTTCCGGCAGCGCGCGTGTATCCCGATTCAGCCAAGAAAGCGGAGCTTCATCCCGGCGAAATCCGCATCGCCTTCGACGGCGATGCGGTGCTCTTCTCCGACGAAGCCGAGCGGATCTTCCAGAGCAACGGCCTCGACGCGTTCCAGCAACACGAAATCGAACGCGCCGCCACCCCGCTGCCGCCGGGTCCGTTCAAACCGTTGTTGCTGGCACTGCACCGCTTGCAGACGCTTGCGGGTCACGAAGTCCCGGTCAAAATCCGTACCGCACTCGTGACGGCGCGCTCCGCCCCGGCGCACGAACGCGCCATTCGCACGCTGATGGACTGGCAAATCGACATCGATGAGGCGATGTTCCTGGGCGGGCTGGACAAAGGCACATTCCTGCGCGAGTTCGAGCCCGATTTCTTCTTCGACGATCAGACACGCCACTGCGAGTCGGCCGCGCGGGTCAGCCCGACCGGACACGTCATCAGTGGCATTGCAAATCATGACAACGCCTGACCAATCTCCGCTCGGCAAAGAAGTTGCCTACACCGAGCAATACGCGCCGTCCCTGCTCTTTCCGATCGCCCGCGCTCCGGCGCGCGCAGCCATCGGGGTGCCCGACGTCCTGCCGTTTTTCGGCGCGGACATCTGGAACGGATACGAACTCTCATGGCTCAACGAAAAGGGTAAACCGCAGATTGCGCTGCTGACCGCCATCGTACCGGCCGACTCGCCCAACATCGTCGAATCGAAGTCGTTCAAGCTGTATCTCGGCTCGTTCGCACAAACCAAGCTGGCGAATGTCGATGCCGCACGCGCGCTGATTCAGCAAGACCTGTCGGAAGCGGCGGGCGCGGCCGTACAAGTACGCCTCGTCGAGCCGGCCGCCTTCGTCAAACTCGAACTCGATGAACTCGACGGCCTGCTCGTCGACCGTCTCGACATCGAGACCGACGTCTACGCGCCCGATGCCACGTTGCTCAAGGCCGCGCAGGGCGAGCCGCACGTGGACGAAACGCTCGTGTCGAACCTGCTCAAGTCCAACTGCCCGGTGACCGGACAACCCGACTGGGGCAGCCTGCAAATTCGCTACGTCGGGCCGCCGATCGATCAGGAAGGCCTGCTCAAGTACGTGATTTCGTACCGGCGCCATACCGGCTTTCACGAGCAATGCGTGGAAGGCATCTTCATGGACATCCTGCGTCAGTGCAAACCGAGCCAGTTGGCCGTCTACGCCCGCTACACGCGACGCGGCGGACTGGACATCAACCCGTTTCGCACCAACTTCACGCTGCCGATGCCGGACAACGCGCGCACTGCGCGTCAATGACGCGGCCTGAACGGGATCGGAACGCGATCTGAACGCGACGTAAAAAAATGGCGACGGGTGAGTGAGTCCCGTCGCCCAATCCACCGACTCAGGAGTCCTTGCGTAGCGCTCAGTTCAGATAGCTGACCCTGGCCATCATCCTGCGCGCGGCATTGCCTACGTTCACATACTTCGGCTGACCGGCGCATCGATGCAGCGTCTCCTTCATGGCCCGGTACGCCGCTTCGAAATGCTGTAGCTCGATCAGACACTCGCCAACGCGATACATCGGACCGGGCGCCTCCTCGTCCATCAACGCCGCGGCCATGAACAGCGGCAGCGCCGCCCGGGGCTCGCCGTGCCGTTGCACCGAAAGCGCCAGGGCCACCGCATAGTCGGCATCGAGCGGACACGCCGATAGCAGCGGCGCGAAACATTCGATGGCCTGCGCATAGTCGCCGCGCTCGAACGCGCCGTAGCCGCAGCGATAGGCGGTATCGCACTGCATCGCGTCCCACGCACCGGGGCGTGGCATTCCCATCGCCTCGCGCTGCTTTTCGGCGTCGCGCACCGCAGCGAGGGCCACGTCTATCTCATCGGCGATGTCCTGCGAGGATGGCATCTTGCCTTGGGGAATTTCAAACGGGCTCACGCCGGGAGTCCTCCGCATAAGTATTCGCGAATTGCACACGCGTGCTCAGCGTAGCGATTTCCTGCGCCGCCGCGCGACGCTTTTGCAATGACTGACACACCTGAGTGAGACCGAACGTCACCGCGACCGACGACACGAATCCCATGCCCCCGCCAAAGCCGTATCCCAGCCACCGGCGGTTGTGCGCGGCAATCGAGTTATCGGGCTCCGCATTGGCCTCGAGGCAGATGTACGCGGCACCCGCGAGCCCCGCCAATCCCAGGACGGTACTCGCCAGGCCCACCAGTCCGGAGGCGCACCCCGCGGCGGCGAGACGGTCTATCGCCCGAAATCGAAAACGCACCTCGTCGGGCGTTAGCGGAAAATCGATGTTGACCTGCCCCTGCTCGGCAGATTCGACTGGCGCGTGGTGCTGCGGCGCTTGCAGACCCGCTCCCGAAATTGACCCTTGGCTCACAGTCCGTCTCCTTTCTGATCGGAAAATTGAAGACTGCGCTCAATCGATGTCGCCGGCCATCGAAGGCAAACCGCAAACTTTGCGAAACGGTTACCAAGGTGCCCGTCAATGTGAAAGCGTGGTGTAAAAACGAAAACGGCCGACGAAATCGCCGGCCGCTCGCTTCCTGCGCAGTACGTATTTGCCGGTCTCGGCAAGTATCGCCAACCTGTGCCGAACGGCCTGGTGCGTCTGGGCGACGATGCCCCATCGCGATTTGAGCGCGTTCAAAAAAATGGCGACGGGTGAGCGAGTCCCGTCGCCATTTCATCTCAGGAGTGCTTGCTTACCGGTTAGCGCCGGGAACTGACCTTGACCATCAATTTGCGCGCGGCATTGCCTACGTCCGCGTACTTCGGCTGACCGGCGCATCGATGCAGCGTCTCCTTCATGGCGCGATACGCCGCCTCGAAGTGCTGTAGCTCGATCAGACATTCACCAATGCGATATGTTGGCCCCGGCGCCTCCTCGTCCATCAATGCCGCCGCCATGAACAAAGACAACGCCACCTCGGGCTTACCATGCCGCTGGACCGAAAGCGCCAGCGCAACTGCGTAGTCGGCCTCGAGCGGACACGCCGATAGCAGGGGAGCGAAACACTCGATGGCCTGCGCATAATCGCCACGCTCAAATGCGCCGTAACCGCGGCGGTAGGCAGTGTCGCACTGTGCCGCATCCCACTCACCGGGTTGCGGCAAACCCAATGCCTCATATTTTTTGCCGGTATCGCGCACCAGATTGAGCGCCGAATCGATCGTGATGGCGATGTCTTTCGACGAAGGGTTATCCCCGATCGGGATCTCAAGCGTATTCACGTGCCGCCCCTCCATTCATTTCGTACTGTGGCCCTACGCGCATTTCCTGCATTTCGGCCGCCGACGCGCGACGTTCCTCCCACCCCGCGCAAAGCCGGCTGAGACCGATCGTGACAGCCAACACCCCGAGCCCGAGAAGTGACCCGCCTGCGGTGTATTCAGACCTCTGATTGCTTCGTGCCAGCGACGAATCGTCAACTGTCGCCGCAGCGTCGACAACAAAATACGCGCCACTCACTACGCCCGCCAAGCCGAGAACCGTCACAGCCAGCCCCGTCAACAATGACGAACATCCCTCCTGACATACTCGGCCTCCCATTTGCCGATGAAGTCGTACATCGTCAGGCGCAGGCGGGAAGTCGATGTTGATGGCAGAATCGCTCTGGGTCACGCCCTCCGAATGCTGCGGTATCGCGGCGCGCTGTACAGCCGGTACCGAATTTGAGTCCAGTCTCACGGTTCGTCTCCTCACAGGTTAGGAAACGCAAGCCTGCACGCCCTTCTCCTCCTGTGCCATCGAAGCCAAACCGTAGACTTTGTGAAACAGGTACCCGGGGGGCCGCCAATGAGGAAATTGGCTTAGGCGGCAGGCTTCTTGTATGCCACGCAGTCCACCTCCACCTTGCAGTCGATCACCATGCTCGACACCACGCAAGCGCGCGCGGGCGGGTGTTCGCCGAAGTACTCCTTGAATACCTTGTTGAACGACGCGAAGTCGCGCGGATCGTCCAGCCATACGCCGCAGCGCATCACGTGCTCGGTGCCGTAACCGGCCTCGGCAAGTATCGCCAGCATGTTCTGAATGGCCTGATGCGTCTGGGCGACGATGCCCCCATCGATCACTTCGCCGTCTTTCATCGGGGTCTGCCCCGAGACGAACAGGAAGCCATCGGCTTCGGTGGCGCGTGCAAATGGCATGCGCTGGCCACCTGTGCCCTGCCCGCCTTCCACGCCATATCGTTTGATACTCATCATCGCTCCTTTCGACAAAACGGCTTCAACAACACTGATTCAAAACACCGGTTGGGGCGTGCCGCGACGCACGAAACGGCCTGCACGCGCATTCTGCGTAGGCGCACGGTCCTGCCACGACAACACTCCGTTGACCCATACGGCGGCGATACCATACGCCGGCTGCATCGGATCGGTGAAGGTAGCGGCATCGGCCACCGTGGCCGGATCGAACAACACCAGATCGGCCCAGTAGCCTTCGCGCACGAAACCGCGCTGCGTCAATCCGAAGCGCTCGGCAGAAAGGCCCGTCATCTTGTGCACGGCCTCGGCGAGCGGAAACAATTGCTGCTCGCGGCTATAGCGGCCGAGCACGCGCGGGAACGCGCCCCACAGACGCGGATGCGGCAACGGATCGTTCGGCAGCCCGTCCGAGCCGACGACAGTCGCCGGATGACGCAGGATGCGGCGCACATCGTCCTCTTCCATGCAGTGATACACGGCACCCGCCGGTTGCAGACGCTTCGCCGCTTCCATCAGATCGACGCCCCACTCGCCGGCAATCGTCGCCAGCAGCTTGCCGCCTTGCGCCGGGTACGGTTGCGACCACGTCACGAGAATGTCGAAGTCGTCCGTCACCTGTTTGAGATCGAGCGTCGACGAACTCGCCGTATACGGATAACAGTCGCAGCCCACCGGCTGGAAGCGTTGCGCGTTGTCGAGCGCCTCGAGAATCTCTGTACTGCGTCCCCAGTTATCCACGCCCGCACACTTCAGGTGAGAGACAACGACCGGCACACGCGCATGGCGTCCGATGCGGAAGGCTTCATCGAGCGCTTCGAGAATCTCGGCGAATTCGGTGCGCAGGTGCGTCGCATAGAGACCGCCCGCCTCGGCGAGCGGCTCGGCCAGCGCGAGCACTTCCTCGGTCGGCGCGGCATTCGCGTTTGCGTAGGCAAGACCGGTCGACAGTCCCAACGCGCCGTGTTCGAGCGCTTCGCGCAATTGCGCGCGCATGCCCTCGATTTCCGCTTCGGTCGCGGGCCTGTCTAGCCGATCCATATGGTTATTGCGCAACGCGGTATGGCCGATCAGCGCGGCCACATTGATCGCCGGCTGCGCTTTCTCGAGCGCGTCGACATAGGCGGCGAAGGTCGGATACCGGAACGCGCCGGCGTCTCCCAGCAGGTTCATCGGGTCGGGCGGATCGCCTTTGAGTACCACCGGCGACGCGCTGATGCCGCAGTTGCCGACAACGACCGTCGTCACGCCCTGCGAGAGCTTGGGCGTCATTTCCGGTGTGCGTACAACGTTTGTGTCGTCGTGGGTATGTACGTCGATGAACCCCGGGCTCAGTACGTAGCCGTCCCCGTGAATCTGTTGCACGGCATGCCAGCCGGACAGTGCACCTGCCTGCGCAATCGTGTGAATACGACCGTCGCGCAGCGCGACGTCGAAACGCTCGTCGGTCATCGGCGCGCCGGAGCCGTCCGCCAGACATACGTTAGTGATGAGGGTGTCCACCGTCCGGTTCGCAAGTCTGTCAGTCATATCAATCTCCCAGAGGCTGGCGATCGCCGCCGCCCCGATGCGTGTCGAGCACGTACTTGATCCGCCGCAACAGCGCCTGGCTCTGCGGCTTGGCGAGCAACGCCAGTTCCGTGGCCAGCACATCCATCGCCAGCAGCATCGCGTAACGCGAAGACGACGGTTTGAAAATGAAATCCGTTTCCAGCGCACGGATCGGCAACACCTCGTCGGCCAACGCCGCGAGCGGCGAGCCTGTCGCGGTGATCGCCACCACCTGTGCGCCGTACTCCCGCGCGATCTCGCATGCGGAGACCAGTTCGGGCGTGTGGCCGCTCACCGAGAAGGCCAGCACGACGTCGTCGCGGCCGAGCGTGCCGGCGACCATGCGGGCCATCACGGCGTCCTGATAGCTCGCCACGGGCCGCCCCAGACGCACGAGCCGGTAGCGCGCTTCGTCAGCCATTAGCGACGAACCCCCGCCCATGCCGAAGGCGTACACCATGCGCGCCGATAACAACCGGTCCGCCGCACGCCGCACCACTTCCGGTTTGATGAGGCCGCGATGCACCTGTAACGTGGTTTGAATATCGTCGGCGATCCGGTCGATGGTCTCGCCCGCGCCGTCTTGCCCGTTCGCCGCGTTCGCGCCGAAAAAGCGCTGACCGACCACGGCCGCCTGGGCCAGACGCAGCTTGAGATCGCGCACGTCGCGGCAGCCCATCGCCTTGGCAAAGCGCGTCACGCTCGCCTCGCTTACCCCCGCGCGTTCGGCCAGCACATTGATCGATGCCGCCGCCGCGCCCGCCACATCTTCCAGCACCACCTGCGCGACTTTGCGCTCTGCCTGACTCAACGCGTCGCTGCGTTCGGCAACGCGCGTCACGATATCGAAGGTTTCGGCCATATCTCTGATCTGTGTAGCGCCCGCGGCAATTCGCCGGGATGCCTTTTTGAAAGATTCGCTAATTTTTTGGTACTTTATAACAAATCGATCAAAAACTGATAATTAAAAGCTATTATAGGAGCCATCCGGCGGTTGTCGGCGCATTGTCACGTGGAGGATTCTCAATGAATGATACAAACTATCAGCATGGCATGATCGATACCCTCAACAAGGGCTTGGGTGCGTTGAATGCCCCGCTTGCACCGTCTGCAACGACCGGATTGGGCTGGAATTTGCTCAACGAAGACCTGAGCCTGCCGACCGCCGTGCTCTATGAAGACAAGATTCGTCACAACCTGGCGTGGATGCAGCGGTTCGTTCATGAGTACGGTGTGAAGCTCGCGCCGCACGGCAAGACGACGATGGCGCCGAAGCTGTTCCGCCGTCAGCTCGAGGGCGGTGCGTGGGGCATCACGTTGGCCACGGCGCAGCAGACCAACGCGGCGTATCACCATGGCGTGCGACGCATCCTCATGGCGAACCAGCTCGTCGGCAAACGCAACATGGCGGTAATCGCCGATCTGCTGAAAGCCCCCGATTTCGAATTCTTCTGCCTGGTGGACTCTGCCGCTGCGGTGGCGCATCTGGGCGAGTTCTTCCGCGCGCGCGGTCAGTCGATTCAAGTCCTGATCGAACTGGGCGTGACGGGCGGACGTACCGGCGTGCGCGACGCCACGCAGCAACAAGCCGTGCTCGACGCGCTGACGCAGTACCACGACGCCGTGAAGCTGGCCGGCGTGGAAGTCTATGAAGGCGTGCTCAGCACCGAGGCGGACATCCGCGCGTTCCTGCAACGTGCGGTGAGCATGACGCGCGAGCTGGTCGCGGCGGGTCGCATCGAGCGCAGCCCGGCGGTGCTCTCCGGCGCGGGTTCTGCGTGGTACGACGTGGTCGCGGATGAGTTTGCACACAAGGACGTGGGCACGGTGCTCGACGTGGTTCTGCGCCCCGGCTGCTACCTCACGCACGACGTGGGTATCTACAAGGCCGCGCAGGCGCAGATCGCCACGCGTAACCCGATCGCGAAGCAAATGCGTTCGCAACTGCAGCCGGCACTGCAACTCTGGGCGTACGTACAGTCGATCCCCGAGCCGGAGCGCGCCATCGTCGCCCTCGGCAAGCGCGATGCGGCGTTCGATGCGGGCATGCCGGAGCCGGCGCAGCAGTTTCGCCCGGGGCAGAGCAAGACACCGAAGGCGACGCCCGCGCACTGGGAAATCACCGGCATGATGGATCAGCATGCGTACCTGCGCATTGCACCGGGCGACGACGTCCGCGTCGGCGACATGATCGCGTTCGACATTTCGCATCCGTGCCTCACGTTCGACAAATGGCGTCATCTGCCGGTCGTCGACAGCGACTACAACGTCATCGAGATCGTACAGACGTTCTTCTGAATGCCGGCGCGTTTGGCACGCGAAATACGCGGACTCAGCCGCAAGAAAAAAAGGAG
Organism: Pandoraea sp. SD6-2; assembly: GCF_000389825.1. Taxonomy (NCBI): domain Bacteria; kingdom Pseudomonadati; phylum Pseudomonadota; class Betaproteobacteria; order Burkholderiales; family Burkholderiaceae; genus Pandoraea; species Pandoraea sp. SD6-2. Next base: position 231,912 of record NZ_KB944454.1, read on the forward strand.
AAAAGCCGCCCGATGGGCGGCTTTTTTCGTCTCACGACACCATCGCACGCACACGCTTACGACTGTCTTCGTGACGCGCGTTTTCGCGGTGCGGCGACGGGCACGGGCGAGGCCGGTTCGGCTGGGGCGGCAGCAGTTCGTCGTTTGGTCTCACCACTGGCCTTCTCGACCGGCTCGGCCTCTTTCGCCCGAGTCGCCACCGCCTTGAACTGCGCCTCGAGATGACCCAGCGCGCTTTCCAGCGTTGCGATCTCGGCAGGTGTCATGCCTGCGAGCGCGTCGTCGAAGAAGGCTTGACGGCGTGGCGTCGCCTCGTCGTACACGGTCATGCCTGTTGCGGTAAGCGTGACATTCGTGAGGCGATTGTCTTGCGGATCGGTCGCGCGCGAGAGCCAACCAAGCGCTTCCATCGACTGCAACTGACGCGTGAGCGACGCGGGATCGAGCCGGCAGTGTTCCGCGAGAAACTTCTGCGAACAGGTGCCACGTTCCGCCAGCGCGAGAATAATTCGCCAACGCGGCAGGGGATGGCCGACCTGCGCGTCGAACGCGAGCATCATCGCCCGATACGTCAGGCTGAGTTGCTGGATGACGTTACGTTTCAGTGGCATGGGCATCGCGTCACTCCCCGGCGGGCGCCTGCGGCTTCGCGCCGCGCGTCAGACGAATGAGCGGCACACGCCGCACGAACCACAGACCGGCAAGCGCCGCCGCGAGCGAGACCATCTGTCCGTTGTGAATGGCGGCAACGAGCGACGTGCGCGCCGACTCGATAAACAGTGCGCCGTTCTGGCCCATGTGCGCGAGCGTCATCATGAAGTCGTTTTGCGCCTGAGTGTTCACGAGAATCTGCGGGTCGGAGAGTTGAGCGGTCCACTGCGAGCCCTCGCTGACGGCGAGGGCCTCCTTCACGCGCGCGGTGTAGCTGTGATTCACGAGCGTGCCGACGATGGCCGTGCCGAGCATCCCGCCGATCATCCGCAGCGATTGCATGAGTGCGGTCGCAATGCCGAGATGCGCGCGCCCGGCGACTTCCTGCGCGAAGACCGTAAGGTTCGGCATGACGAAGCCAAGGCCGAGACCGGCAAGCAGCATATAGGTCGCGATCAGACCGTGAGGTGTGCCGCGATGCGTGGTGACGACGCCTGCGCAAGCGAGCGCGAGCAGGAAAAAGCCGCCGTAGAGCATGACGTTCGGGTTCCGCAAACGGGTGATGAGCCGGCCGTTTACGATGCTGCCCACGGTGATGCACACCACCATCGGCGTAATGAGCAGACCGGTTTCACGCGGCGAGAGTCCGAAACCGCCTTGCAGCATCAGCGGCGCGTAGAAGAGCACGCCGAACATAGCGAAGCCTGCGAACACGGACAGCACGAAGAGCGGTGCCAGACTCTTGTCGCGGAACATCTCGAAGGGGAGGATCGGATGCGACGTGCGCTTCTCCCACCAGTAAAGTGCATACGACGAGACGGCCAAGACAACGAGCAACGTCACCACGCCGCGAGAGAGACCGTCAGCGGGCAGCCATTCGACGAGCATCTGCAAACTGCCGAGGGCAGCGGTGATGAGCAGCGCGCCGAGCCAGTCGAGGCTCGCCTTGCCATGGCCTTCGGCGCGCATATGCGGCAGGTGGCGTGCGACGAACCAGAGGCCGAGCAGACCGACCGGCACGTTGACGTAGAAGACCGAGCGCCAGCCGTAGCCTTCAGTGAGGAAGCCGCCGAGTGAGGGGCCGATGGCGTTGGCGATGCCGAACGCGGAACTGAGCATGACCTGCCAGCGCAGACGCACGTGCGAATCGGGAAACAGTTCCGGGATGCAGGCGAACGCGGTACCGACGAGCATGCCGCCGCCGATGCCTTGCAGGGCCCGCGCGATGACGAGGAACGGCATGCTGGTGGCGGCACCACACAGGACGGAGGCCGCGGTGAAGACGATGATGGCGGCGACGACGAACGGTTTGCGTCCGTAGAAGTCCCCGAGTCGGCCGAAGATCGGCACGGTAATGACAGAGGTCAGGAGATATGACGTTGCGACCCAGGCGTAGTACTCGAACCCCTTGAGTTCCGCAACGATGGTTGGCAACGCGGTGCCAACGACGGTCTGATCGAGCGCCACCATCATCGTGCAGAAACAAAGGCCGAGCATCGCCACGAGCGACTGCCGGAAGGGCAATACCTGCCCCGCCGAATGCGGGGTACTGGGACTGGGAGCCATTTTTTGGACGGATCAATGTTTGATCAGTCAAAGATTCTAGCACGTTAAGTGCGGAGGGCTTCCAAGCCGGGTTGTCAGTTGGGGGGCAAGGCGGGGCGGGGCATCCCTCGGCGTCAGGGGGGCGGGCCGAATTGAATTCCGAGCCAATGCATACCGCGCGCAGGTCTAGGTGACGACGGCTTTCGGCCAAGTACGGACGTTTATGAATGACCACTTCGTGTCCAAGAGTACCTTCCTTAACGGCGACTTCCTACCCAGACGGAGCACCGAGCGTCAGTTGCACCAGTGTAGTCTTTCTTTTTTGGTACTCTTGTGTGAATCTAATCCATAACACTACTCATGCTGATTCGCCCTCGCCTCACTGACCATTTTGGCATTCATAAATCACAGGCTGAACTCGACTTTGTCATCCAGTTTTTGGATGAAGACTTGCCTCTGTATGTCGACCCGTTCCTACTATGGAAGTCACCTTCTCAGCAAGACCAAGCACTTCATACCTCGATAACCAACTCTTTCAACCACCTCAACTATTTGTCCAAGAAGGGGAAGAAGGACGCTGCTATTGACACACTCGTCGAGCTCTCCGAGTGTAGTGAAGTCGGCTTGGGCCTATCAAAGTCCAGACGTGGCGTTCGCATAGGCAAGCACCAAGCGTCGGAGGTACTGAGGCTGTTTGAGATGATTCCTGAATACAGCCAGTTTGGATTCACTCACTTTGAAGTGATTCAACTCTACGTGAACGGGATCTCGAAAGACAGAATTAGCGACATTTCGTGCAACTATCTCAAGTCGTTCCTGATCGACTACACATTTGAACAATGTGAAACACACGCCATTCCGACGCAGTTCGTAACGCTCGAGTCAGTATACAGCTACAGGTCAAACGCTTTCGAAAAAAGCGTCAAAGTCCGCCTGCCCGTCAATCCACATAACGGCGAACCCATCATCTTCACGCCGAAGCGCTGGCTTCGATTCACGCCGTGGATCAACTTTGAAGACTACTTCAAGACATCGTGCCCGAGAGATGATATTTTCAACCCAAATGAGCCAGTAGACAGAGTTAAAATCCTACAATACAACCGAGACAACTATGGCGCAGTCGAACGCTACGTTGATCTGAAGCATAGATCGGCTGCGGATTGCACTAACGATCCGCTTTTCTCTCAGATCCCGGTACTTTCTGCAAAGCGTAAACTGGCTGACCTACTGAAGCTTCCTTCCGGCAAGGATGATGGAGCGGACGCGAAATACGAGTGCCTGTGTACCGAACTGATGGCAACACTCTTCTATCCGCATCTTGACTTTGCCCAAGCACAGAGCCGCACAGAATCAGGGAGGCACGTGCGTGACTTGATTTTTTATAATAATCGAAGCATCGACTTTCTCGACGAGATCTTCGCCGATTACGGGAACCGACAGTTGGTATTTGAGATGAAGAACGTTGCGAAGATTGACTCTGATCATCTGAACCAGCTAAACCGATACCTACAGGGAGGAATTGGAAACTTTGGTGTGTTTTTGACACGCCACCCTCTACCCTCTGCAATGTATAAAAACACCATTGACCTTTGGTCCTCCCAGCGCAAGTGCATGATCGCAGTCACCGACGCCGATATCCAACTGATGGTTGACGTCTACGACAGCAAACAACGCACTCCCATCGAGGTTCTAAAGAAGAAGTACGTCGAGTTTCGTCGCAGCTGCCCATCTTAAAGGGATTACCTTGAACACATCAGACGTAGATAGGTTTGAAAAGTTAGCCGGCCAAGTTCTTGGCCTTTATGAGGAAATGTCAATCCTCTCAAAGAAGAGTCCAAACGACGCGGTCAACAAGTTCAAACTTAAATTCATCAACCGCCAGCTGAGCGAGAGCAACGAGTTTTTGACTGAACGTTACAGGCCGTTTGATGACTTCGAGATATTCTCGGAGGATGACGTGCCTCAAAATAGTGACGTTGTGTTCATTCTCTCGCAGTATCTTCAATGCATGGAAAAATTGCGCGGTGACAATGTGATAATACGGAATGGCGTGTGGTACTGGCGCGTGGAGGGCGGTAAGGACAGCAAAGTGGACGAGGATGGATACACGTTAATTCGCTCGACGAAACCCAAACACCTGAAGGACTGATATGAATCAAAATCAAGCGGAGACTACATCGAAGAAAGCTTCAACGCATGACGTCATGACCCCATTGCTCGCCGCAATGTTTGAAGAATTCAAAGACCTTGCGAAGAAGAAGCCCGATACCGCCGTGAGCAAGAGCAAGTTGGTGATTGCCAATCGCCTATTGAATCGAGTGCGAGAAGTGTTAGCAGACGAAGAATCCATCGACTTCCTCGACTTGCTCAACGAGGACGACGTTCCGCAAGCAAGTGACGTAACTCTGGTCTTCTCGCAGTATGTCGCGGCTATGGGGGCGTTCAAAGCGAAGTATCATGGCTGGAATGGTGGCGAATTCGCATGGTTCCTGAAGTAGCGAGGCAAGGGAAAGGCAGGTTTATGCCCACGCGGATGGAATAGCCTCAAAACAGGCCATGGCTTTTTCAACAGCTCTCGGCATCGCGGCATTCTTAAGCTCAGTTGGCGTGGGCAGCCAAGCGACGCCACCCTACGCATCCAAACGTCCGCTATGGGTTGTGGATTCAACCGGTGGATGCAACACACTAGAGCTGTGTGAGCAGCGGGAGTGTTGCCATGAAGCAAAGACGGCGAATCTACTATACGGAGACCCAGAAGGCCCTGATGTGGGAGCGATGGCGCGAAGGTGACTCACTCCAGCATATCGCCCAGCTCTTTGATCGCAACCATTCGTCAATTCAGCGAATCCTTGCGGAAACCGGGGGAATACAGCCCTCGGCACGCCATCGATCCCGGCTGGCGCTGACATTGGCTGAGCGCGAAGAAGTCTCTCGCTCCATCGTCGCGGGGCACTCAATTCGCTCAATCGCAGCCCGCCTCGGGCGTGCGCCCTCCACGATCAGCCGAGAACTGCACCGAAACGGCGGCCCGCAGGACTATCGTGCGAGTCGAGCAGATCAACTTGCCTGGACGCGAGCCCTGCGGCCGAAAGAATGTAAGCTCGTGAAGAATCGAGAGCTTGCGCAGGTTGTCGCCAGCAAACTCCGATTACAGTGGTCACCGGAGCAAATCGCCGGTTGGCTCAAGCATTCCTACGCGGTCAACAGGGACTATCTGGTGTCGCACGAGACGATCTATAAGAGCCTTTATATTCAGGCTCGCGGGGCACTCAAGAAGGAGTTGCAGGAGCACTTGCGACGAACTCGCGCCATGCGGCGTTCTCGCCACCACACGCAGAAGACTGACGATCACGGCAGGATATTGGGAACGGTGTCGATCAGTGAGCGCCCCGCAAATGTCGAGGACCGGGCCATCCCCGGGCACTGGGAGGGAGACCTGCTCTGTGGGAGTTGCGGCAGCCAGATAGCAACGCTCGTTGAACGTCATTCCCGCTACGTGATGCTGGTGCGACTGACGGGAAAAGATAGCGAAACCGTCGTCAATGCGTTGATTAAACACGCATGCAAACTGCCTCAGGAGCTCTATAAATCACTGACTTGGGATCGCGGGTCGGAGATGGCAGAGCACCATCGCTTCACCGTGGCTACGGACATACAGGTCTACTTCTGCGACCCTCAACATCCTTGGCAACGCGGCTCGAACGAAAATACGAACGGACTGCTACGCCAATATTTGCCGAAGGGCATTGATCTGTCCGTGTACTCACAAGCCAAACTCAATGCCGTGGCCCGACGTTTGAACGAGCGCCCTAGGAAGACACTAGACTACGAGACACCGGCACAACGATTTCTTCACTCTGTTGCATTGACCGGTTGAATCCGCAGTCGAAAGCGGACATCCAACCCGCTCAATACGTCCCGCCGCACTCCCCGCCCCCCATATAGCCCGCTCCCGCGGGCTTTTTTGTGCACACCGTTATATTACGGCTCGGCCTGACATCGACCGGAAGCGTCCATTTGGTCACTCACATTCGCTTGATCTCGATCGACTGCAGGCGGATGGCCCCATTTTTTTTCGCGAAAATGAACTGCGGGCCCACAAAAATCCAATCGTACGGACCCCGTTCGCACAACGACGGGGTCCATACGAGATCATCCGATAGTGCCTGCTCAACGTTATATCGTAATCTCTGAGACACGTCGGCAATCGTGGCGCCGACCTTCACGCCGTTGGGCATGACCGCGCCCGACCCCGTTGCCACAATCATTTCGACTTCCTGAGATGCGAGCTTCAGATTAATCGATAAGCCTCGATAGGTTTGTTGTTCCACTCGGTATGGCCCGGCACTTCCCGGAACCGAGAAAATGCGTACCCGGTGAGGTTTCCCAATGGCCCGCTCGACAGCAGCTCTTCCGTCCCGGTAGTGCACGTTTGCAATCGCGAGATCGATTTGCGGAAAGCAGTATTCGCTTGCAGATGCAGCCGCCGCAGGAAGTGCCCATAGTGCAGCAGAGAGTCCCAGCGCCATAAGCACGGAATGGGTGCAGCCAGTATTGAGGCTGCCGAATGCAGCGCGTATCGCCATTTCGATTTCCAGTCGATGGACCGATGGCAGTTTATATGGCGCGTCTGGTGCGGGCCAACCAGGGCGCTGCAACCTTCGTAACGCATGCAACTCATTTCTTTGCGCCTGATGTAGCGGCATGACCTCTTCGGAGAAACTCGACCGCCCGTTGCGAAACAAAAACGCCCAAACCGCCCCGCTTGGTCTTCCAAAGCCCGCCCCGAGCGGGCTTTTTTACACCCGCGCTCTCTGCGCTTTTTCAATTGCGTACCCATCGTCGGCGCCGCGGCGCAAAAATGGATCCGTCATCTCGAAATCGCTCGGCGTCGGTAGTCGGCCAGAATCGGCCGTTCGACGGCTGCAGGAAAATCGTCGACAATGGCGCCACGAGGGCCAAGTAGAACAATGAGCGATGTCCCACCTGACTGATATTTTCGCAGACTGCGAATACCTCTATCTCGACAGGTTGTTTGAGCCTGCCGAGAACCAACTATCGGTGCGAATCCTTGAGGCAACTGGCGGAGGACGAATACCAAGCGCGATTGTGGACTCTGTGCCGTTCAAACCTGTGAAGGATGTTCTCGCCCAGGCAACAGCCATTGAACACCGAGAGGGATGCCGAATCTTTGAGCTGACTTGGACCAGCTACGTTGGCTACTCCGTGCTCAATGAAAGTTTCGCTTTGCCAGAGCCGGAAACTTCAACGCGCGTCGGTCGACTTTTCGTCGAATATACGTCGTCTACTTACCTTGACTATCTCAAGAGAGCATCATGGGCCTGTGCGGACTTTCCCGGTCCGTATAAACACTGGGCGGCGCTATGCCTGAATCATATCGTTGATGTTGCGTCTGTTGATGACCCAGCAGTCGAGGTCTCGATTGCGAACACGAGCGAGAACATCGCGCGTGGCAGTTTCAAGGCCCCCATCCAACGTCGCTGATGTCGTTCCGCCTTGAAAGCTGCCGTTTAATTGTCGATCGAAGGGCCGTAGTGGGTCGGCGTGCGTCGCACGCATGTCGTCGACCGTAGGAACGGCACCGTCGGTCGGGCGCCGGCCATCATGCCACTTGGTAATAGCGCTTGGATCGTCAGACGATCTGAACTTCTTGCGCCGGATCACAGATTCGCTCTAGAACCAGACCTAAAGCTCTATGCCGCCTTCTCGCAGCCGGGCACGCAACTGTGGTTGTTGATCATCGGCCAACTCGAGAAGACATGATTGGACGTCTGGGTGGGACAAAACCGCGCGGTGCTCGCCACTGGGTTTCGTCCACAATGAAGTTGGGTCTTCGATCCAACGTTTCAGCGCGTCCTTTATATCTGGATCACCGCTTTCGCCCGACATATGAAGTTCCGCGACGAGCGCGATGCATGTAAGGCGATCCCATTTGTCTCTCGCGGAGACCGCTAATGCTGCGCGATGGTCTCCATGTTGAGCAAGAACCGCTTTAATCAGACCCAGAGAGACAAACGCCCCACCAGTGCACAGGCGAACACCGGCTTTTCGGACTTGCCTGGACGGGTCGAGAAGCGCACGCGCCGCGATCTCGTCTTTGAGCGATGGTAGAACCTTAGCCCGTAATGCGACCACATGGGCACGGATTTCGGCTCGTGCGTCGTCGGTATGCTTCGCAAGCGTGGAGACAATTTCTGGCGCACACTGCTCCACGAGAAGTGACAAACCTGCACGGACTTCCCTGGCAGTCAGTTGCCCGGCATCGAGCAGCGCGGCGCAGTGCTCACACACATCTCGACCGTGCTTGATGAGCAATCGGGCCGCCGCCGTCCGCAGGCTACCCTGCGAGTCCAGTGTCGCGCGCCACAGGAAGGGTTCGTAATCGGAATTGCTTTTGTCGCCCGAAATATGGTTGAGAGCAGCAAGACGTATAGGGCCAAACGGAGATTCGGTGGCAAGCCCGATGTACTTTGCTCGGTCTGAAGCCGGTGCAAGGTCAAGCAGGGCAACCGCGGATCTTGCAAGCACGATGTCGCCTGAGTTCAGACCAAGCTCTATCGTTTCGTTGGGCGACAGAAGGTGATGGTCTACAGCCACGAAAAACGCGGCGCGTCTGAGCCGAAAATCTGATCCAGTCATTGCCGCGAGAATCGCTTTGGTTCCGCCTGCTTCCACGAGGCGCCGTTCAAACTCGAACAACCAAGATCTGTGGTCCGTGCGCGTGGCCAGCATGAGACCGCGCAGTCGTGGAATGATGGAGACAAAGTGCTCGGCGGGAACGGTCGCTAAAAGCGTAAGCAGCGCGTTCGTTGCAGCCCGCCGCACCTCGGGAACCCAATCATTCACGCGTTTTGTGATCGAGTCTAAAGACGAACTGCCGCCCAGCTCGACCGCCCGCGCAATCGCCGCCTCCCTTACATAGCCCGAATAGTGCGATATACATTGCGCGACGAATTCTTGATCGGCGCTGGAGGCAATGGTCTCAAGCGCAGCTCGAAGGGACATCGATTCACCCGGCGATAAATAGACCACCTGTGCCGGGACCGTCGAAGGTGAGCGAGCCCCGAAAATCTTCGAGATAAGATTCATTGTTCTTGTTTAGCGCGGCTGACGTTGCGGACCGCGGCTTTTGCTGGTTCCAAAGAAACTGAATGATGCCCGAATTTGAAGGGCCGCTTCGGGGAAACCTGTCCGTCCGCTCCGGGTCGGAATCTGCCGGTAACGACCGGTCGAATCCAAGGTCAGAAGCCGCTGCCAGTCAGCGAAAGTTTCCGGTCAGGCACAGCCGGTCGCGTTTGAACCTTTGGCGTGCGCGATTGGATCGCGACAGGACGTTAGGAACAAAGTATCTACGCCGCCCCTTTCGACGACAGGTCTCCCCACTGCAATCAGCGCGGTAACGGCTAGAATTGCGGTTTTAGCCCCGAATACGTCCATGTCTTTCACCTCGCTTGGCCTGATCGACCCGTTGCTGCGCAATCTGCAGGAACGCAATTACCAGACACCTACACCGGTGCAGGCCAAGGCGATTCCTGCTGTGCTCAGTGGCAAGGACGTCATGGCTGAGGCACAGACCGGCACGGGCAAGACGGCGGCTTTTGCACTGCCGCTGTTGCAGCGGCTGGTGCAACACGGCCCGGCGGTGTCGAGCAACCGTGCGCGTGTTCTGGTGCTGGTGCCCACGCGTGAACTGGCTGAGCAAGTGCTGCAAAGCTTCGTCGCTTACGGCAAAGGCCTCGACTTGCGATTTCTGGCCGCCTACGGCGGGGTGAGTCTCAACCCGCAGATGATGAAGTTGCGCAAAGGCGTGGATGTGCTCGTTGCCACGCCGGGCCGTTTGCTCGATCTCAACCGCCAGAACGCCGTGCAGTTCGATCAAGTGCAAACGCTGGTGCTGGACGAAGCCGACCGCATGCTGGATCTGGGCTTTTCACGCGAACTCAACGCCGTCTTCGCCGCCTTGCCCGCTCAGCGCCAGACCCTGCTGTTCTCTGCCACGTTTACCGACGACATCCGCGCCATGGCGTCGAGCATTCTGCGCAGCCCGGTCAATGTCAGCGTCAACCCGCCCAATACCACGGTCAGCAAGATCAAGCAGTGGGTGGTGACGGTGGATAAGAAAAACAAGCCCGACCTCTTCATGCACCTTGTGGCCGAGAACCACTGGCAACACGCGCTGGTGTTCGTCAAAACCCGCAACGGCGTGGATTACCTGGCGGCCATACTGGACGAAGCGGGCTATGCGGTCGACACCATCCATGGCGACAAACCGCAACCCGCGCGTTTGCGTGCGCTGGAGCGCTTCAAGACGGGTGAAGTCCAGATGCTGGTCGCCACCGATGTGGCCGCGCGCGGACTGGATATCGACGACCTGCCACTAGTGATCAACGTCGATCTGCCGATCGTGGCGCAAGACTATGTGCACCGTATTGGCCGCACCGGCCGCGCGGGCGCCAGCGGCGTGGCGGTGTCTCTCGTGTGTGCCGACGAAGCGCCGCAACTCGCCGCGATCGAAGCGCTGATCCGGCAAACGCTGCCCCGCGAAGAAGTGCCGGGTTTCGAAGCCGAACACCGCGTGCCGCAGACGAGCGCGACCGGCCAGATCATCAAGAAACCCAAGAAGCCTAAGAAGCCCAAAGTGCCGCGGGCTACGCCGGGCGGCCTGCCGGCGCCAAGCAAAAAACCGCGTAGCCAACCTGCCGGCAAGCCGGCTACGGGTTCACGCAAGCCCGCAGGCAAACTCGCAGGTGGTCACGGCAAACGCCGCCCCTGATCCGTGGGGCTGCGTCGCGCCAGCCGTGAGAATGCGTCCCCGCACCACTACTGTGTCGCCAGTTGAAGTGCCAGTTCGCGATAGATGTCGCAAGCGCCTTCAAGTTGATCGAGGGCGATCGATTCGTCTATCGTGTGCGCGTCCTCCTCGTTACCCGGCCCTAGCCCAATCGTCGGAATGCCGCGGCGGCCCGCAGACTCCGATCCATTGGTGCAGAAACGCCATGTACCGAGGCTGGCGACACGACCCGCCGCCCGGACTGCGCGCCCCGCCGCCGACACCAGCGCGTGATCGTCCGCCATCTGCCATGCGGGCAGCCATCGGAATGGCCGTGCACAGCATCCGGTGAATGTCCTCACCTTGTCGCCTGTCACCGCGAGCGTGAAGCGCTCCAGTCCTGCCGCATGCAGTCGCGATTCGATCGCGGAGAGTACGTCCTGCGATGTTTCGCCCGGCAACGTGCGCCGGTCGAAACGGATCGTCACCGCCGTCGGAATCATCGAGATCGACGGGTACGGTGTCGATACGATGTCCGTCGGCACCAGCAACGCGTCTCCCAGCGACGAATGCGTCGGCAATTGCAGATCCTGCAAGGCGATCAGGGCCTGCGCAGCCGCGTGCAACGGATTCACGCCGCACTCGGGCGACGCCGCGTGCGCAGGGGTGCCTTCGAACGTCAGCAGAATCTCCATGCGCCCCTTCTGCCCCGACTTGATCTGCAACTTCGACGGCTCGCAGATGATGACGGCCGCAGGCGAACACCGATCAAGGACCGGTGCCAGCGCAAAGCCTTCGATCACCTCCTCCATCACACTGGCCGATACCGCGACGCGCTGCGTGAGGCGCGCCGTGGCCGCCGCCTGCGCGACTCCGCACATGGCCGCCGCGATGCCGCCCTTCATATCGGTGCTGCCGCGCCCGTAGAGCCGGCCATCGCGAATCTCGCCCCCGAAAGGCTCGACACGCCACTGGCCGACCACCGGCACGACATCCATGTGGCCGTCGAACAGTACGGCAACATCGGTGCCTGCCGGGCCGATGAGGCCCAGCACCGAGCCGTTCTCGTCGCGATGGATCTCGTCGAAACCGAGATCCCGCATGCGCCGCTCCACCAGCGCCGCCATGCTCCCCTCGTCGCCCGAGAGGCTCGGCGTGCGCACCATTTCCTGCGTCAGAGCAATGACGTCGATCGTCATGTCGTTCCGGCTCCCCATGCTTAGCGATTGACGAGCCGCGCCGGCACTCGCAGCACCAGGAAGGCACCGATGAACGCGAAGCTCGCGAGGAAGTACATGCCCCAGTCGGTCGATCCGGTGGTGTCCTTGATCCAGCCGATCGCATACGGGCTGACGAACGCGGCCAAACCGGCGAAGGCGTTGATGCCCGCGATGCCCGCAGCGGCACTGCGCCCTTCGAGGAAGGCCGTCGGCAAACTCCAGAAGAGCGGCGAGCAGACCATGCAGCCGGCGGCAGCCACCGAGAGCATCGCAACGGCGACCGGCGGGTTATGACCGAACAACGTCGACAGGATCAGACCCGCGCCCCCAACGACGAACGGAATCACCATGTGCCAGCGGCGCTCGCGCGTCTTGTCGGAATGACGGCACACCAGCACCATCGACACCACCGCACAGGCGTTGGGCACGGCGGTCAGCAAGCCGATCTCCAGCAGCGACTTCACACCAGTCGACTTGATGACAGAGGGAATCCAGAACGCAAGGCCCGAAAGGCTCGACACCGTGCAATAGCAAATCAGCGCCATGTGCAGCACGCGTCGATCCTGCAGCAGCTTCCACAGCGAAACGTGCTCGACCTTCTCGCGCGTTTCCGCGGCGACATTGTGGGCGAGACGTGCCTTCTCCGCGTCGTTGAGCCAGCTAGCGTCGGTGATACGGTCGTCGAGGTAGGCCAGCACCGCGACACCCAGCACCAGCGACGGCACGGCTTCGATGACGAACATCCATTGCCAGCCGGCCATGCCATGCCCCATGTGGAACGTCTGCATGATCCAGCCCGAGAGCGGGCCGCCGAGAATGCCGGCGAAAGGCACGGCCGTCATGAAGATGGCGATGATCTGGCCGCGACGCGCCGACGGGAACCAGTACGTCAGATACAGGATGATGCCCGGATAGAAGCCGGCTTCGGCTGCACCGAGCAGGAAGCGCAGCACGTAGAACTGGGTCGGCGTTTGCGTGAAGGCCATGGCGGCAGAGATCACGCCCCACAGAACCATGATGCGCGCCAGTGTCTTCCGGGCGCCGATGCGATGCATCAGCACGTTGCTGGGCACTTCGAAAAGGAAGTAACCAATGAAGAAGATGCCTGCACCCAGGCCGTACACGGTCTCGGAAAAGCCCAGATCGTCGAGCATCTGCAGCTTCGCGAAACCGACGTTCACGCGATCGAGGAACGCGGCCACGTAGCAAAGCATCAGGAACGGGACCAGCCGCCATGCCACGCGGCGATACAGCGTATTGTCGTCGGCGTCGCTCAGGACGCGAGGGTCGGCATGCATGCGTTGCTCGGGCGAGCTGCCCGCTAGGGATACAGGGGACGGTGCGTTTTTCATCATAGGCTCCAGCGCGAAAATAATCGTGACGAACTGTTGGCCAGGCGTGATGCACACGAAGACTTCGGCATAAGCTTCGGGCAACACGTTCCCCTGCGGGCCTCGCGGCCTGCATGCCTGTTATGGGGGTTTGGAAAATCTGGAGGCGTCGCGTTGCCTGCCGCGCGCCCCCTCGTCAGACGCTTTCGCGTCTCACGCCCTGCATGCCGGCGGCATCAAGCCTCCGGCGCTACGGCTCCGCGCCGCTCGACGATCATGCGATACGCCTCCGGACGGCGGTGCTTTGCGAAATTGAACGTAGTGCTCTTGTACGAATTACACAGGTCGAGATCGCAACGTGCGATGGCGAGTTCGTCGCCCTTGGTCGAGCACGCCGCCACCACTTCCCCCGACGGGGCGATGATGCAGCTCCCGCCGATCATCTCGCAGCCCTCTTCCTTGCCCGCCTTTGCGACGCCGACCACCCACGTACCGTTCTGGTACGCTCCGGCCTGCATCACCAACTGATTGTGGAACATCGACAGGTCGTCGTGCTCCGGCGCCGGCGGATTGTGCACGGGCGTGTTGTAGCCGAGCAGGATCATCTCGACCCCCTGCAACCCCATCACGCGGTAGGTCTCCGACCAGCGACGGTCGTTGCACAGCGCCATGCCCATCACGCCGCCGAAGCCGCGCCAGACGTCGAACGAGTCGCCCGGCTCGAAGTAGTGCTTTTCCAGATGCTGGAACGCGCGCCACGGCTCGTTCTCGGCGTGGCCCGGCAGATGCACCTTGCGGTACTTGCCGATGATGTTGCCGTCGGCACCCACCAGAATCGACGTGTTGAAGCGCCGCGCACGACCGGCGTCGTCGAGCGTAATCTCGGCATACCCGAGGTAGAAGCCGATACCCAGACGTTTGGCCGTGTCGAACAGCACCTGCGTCTGCGGGCCGGGCATCTCGCGCTCGTAGAATGCGTCGATCTCGACCGGGTCTTCCATGTACCAGCGCGGGAAGAACGTCGTGAGCGCCAGCTCGGGGAAGACCACGAGGTGGCAGCCCATCGCATGCGCGTTGTGCAGATGAGCGAGCAGACGCTCCATCACGTCGGCTCGGGAATCTGCGCGCTGGATCGGTCCGAGCTGCGCGGCGGCGACGTTGACGATACGGGACATTTCGTTATCTCCTTGATGAATCTCGAACCCCTGAGCGGCCGGCATTCCGGGCGCCTCCTTCAGGGGGACAGCCAGACAATTGCATGTACTACGCTGCAAGCTCGGTCATGATCGCGAGCAGCAGATTGGCCCCGGCGCCGATATCGGTGTCGTGGGTGAATTCGGCCACGTTGTGCGAGAGGCCCTTTACGCTCGGCACGAAAATCATGCCCGCCGGACAGACGCGGGCAAGCATCTGCGCGTCGTGGCCCGCGCCACTCGGCATGCGCCGCACCGAATGCCCCCGCGCCCGCGCCAGCGATTCGACACGCGCGACGATGCGCTCGTCGAACTGCACCGGCGCGAAGTCCGCCAGCGAGCGATGCGTGATGCGTACGCCCTCGGCCTCGGCCACCGCGTCGGCCTTCGCAAAGACGCGACGCACGGCTTCGGCGAGCACCTCGGCATCGGTATTGCGCAGGTCGACGGTGAAGACCGCGCGGTTCGGAATCACGTTGATGAGGTTCGGCGAGACGGACACATGTCCCACAGTCGCCAACTGTGCGCCGCCCAACTCACGCGCCACTTCGCGAGCGAAGCTGGCAATGGTGCAGGCCGCGTAGCCGGCATCGTGACGCATGCGCATCGGCGTGGTACCCGCGTGGTTCGACACCCCCTCGACCGTGAATTCGGTCCAGTGAATGCCCTGCACTCCCGTCACGGCGCCAATCGTGATGCCCTCGTGCTCCAGCACCGGCCCTTGTTCGACGTGCAATTCGACGAACGCGTGCACATCGGGTTTGCCGACCGGACGCTGGCCGGCGAAGCCGATGCGGGTGAGGTTCTCGCTCACGGTGGTGCCATCGATTCCCACGGTGCCGAGCGCGTCGTCCAACGGCATGCCCCCCACATAAACCAGGCTGCCCATCATGTCGGGCGAGAAGCGCGCGCCTTCCTCGTTCGTAAAGAAGCCCACTGCGAGCGGACGGCGCGTGACTATGCCCGCGTCGTTGAGTGCGGCAATGACCTCCAGTCCGGCAAGCACGCCCAGGTTGCCGTCGTAACGACCGCCCGTGCGTACGGTATCGATGTGCGAGCCCGTCATCACCGGCGGGCCGTCTTCACGACCGGCACGTACGCCCACGACGTTGCCGATGGCGTCCACACTCACCGTCAGCCCTAGGTCGCGCATCCAGCCGACGACGCGCTTGCGGCCCTCGCCATCGTCGTCGGTGAGCGCCAGACGGCTGCAACCGCCGCCATCGATCGCGCCGACTTCCGCCAGCGCAGCGATGCGGGCAAGCAGGCGCGGCAAATCGATGCGCAGATCCGACATTGCGCCGTCCGGGGAAGTGGCAGGGAAAAGCATGCTCATGGTGCGTTCCGGCTCCGGTAGTCAGGCGGCTTGTTTGACGGCGGCCGCTGTCACGGCTTCGGCGGATTTGCCGACGATTGTCTCGAACAGCACCGGGTCGGTCGCGCCTTCGCTGCCGAAGACCAGCACGCGGCTTGAGGCGTCGAGACCGAGTTCGGCCCGCGACTGCGCGTCGGCGGCGGCGCCAAGACAACCCGCGAGACCCGCCACGGCAGACTCGCCCGCCACCATCGGCGCGTCGCCGAAGCGGCCTTGCGCGAGGATACGCATGGTCTCCAATGCCGACTCGTCATCGATGGTCAGAAAGGCGTGCGCACCGGGGCGCAGAATTTCCCAGGCGAGCAACGATACTTCGCCGCACGCCAGCCCGGCCATCACGGTATCGAGATCGCCATGGACGGCCACCGGCTTGCCGGCGCGTGCGCTCTCGAAGAGGCACGCCGCCTTGTCCGGCTCGACCACGATAAAGCGCGGACGCGATTCGCCACGAGCCTCGAGCGTTTCCCAGAAATGCGCCAGCACGGCAGCCGCCAAGCCGCCCACGCCCCCTTGCAGGAAGACGTGCGTCGGCAGTTGTCCCGTTTCGTCGCGAAACTGACGCAACGCTTCGTCGGCCATCACGGCGTAGCCCTGCATCACGTCCTTGGGCACGTCCATGTAGCCGGGGTACGACGTATCGGACACCACGAAGCGGCCCAGACGCGCCGCATCTTCCGCCGCCTGACGCACGGCATCGTCATAGTTGCCCGCCGTGCGCACAACCTCGGCACCGTAGTGCGCAATGGCGTCGACACGTCCTTGACTGACCGTCGCGTGAACATAGATCACGCACTGGCAACCGAAGCGTTGTGCCCCCCAGGCCACCGAGCGGCCGTGATTGCCATCGGTGGCGCAAGTGACGCACAGCGTGCGGGTCAGGTCGGCAAAGCGTCCCGACAACAGGTCTGCCACGGTGATGCCCGTCTCCCCGGTGCGCGCCTCGATCTCGCGGATCAGCAGGCGGCTCACGGCGTATGCGCCCCCCAGCGCCTTGAAGCTTCCCAGACCGAACCGGCCGGCCTCGTCCTTGTATCGGATCTGTGCAACGCCAGCGGTACGTGCCAACCCGTCGAGCGCCACGAGCGGCGTCTCGGCGTAGCCGGGCCAGCGCGTGATTTCACGCGATGCCGTGGCAAACGCGTCGCCGCCCAGAATCGCGCGGCGCGCTTCGCCATAGCGTGCGCCGGGCTCGATGGCCGGGTTCACGAAGCGCTGCAGGCGCAGATTGGGAAGGGGGTGGGTCATACAATCTCCTCGTTTCTCTGGATGGATCTGTCGGTGAACTACCGGCTAACGGCGCAAGTCGCCGTAGTCGTCGTGCAGACGCTCGATGTGAGCGAGGCGCTCGCGCGCCGCGTCGCCCAGGGCGATGCCCAGACGCGTGCAAAAGTGGTTGATCAGGCTCATGACGGCGACATACGAATCGAACATGCCGGTCGTGCGATTCACACAGCGCAGCACGACGTCGCTGCGCGCCGGCAGTTCGGTCGCGGTCGGATCGGTCAGAATCACGACGTGCGCGCCCACGCGGTTGGCGTGCTCGACCATCGGACGCAGCAGCGTCACGCGGCGGCGGAAGTCCATCACGACGAGCATGTCGCCGGCGCCCATGTCGGCCAGGTCTTCCGCCAGGTTCAGACCCGCGCCCGGCACAAGCAACACGCCGTCGCGCACCTGAGTGAGCAATGCCCACATGTATTGCGCGAGCACCCGGCCGTTGCGGAACCCCGCGATGAAGACACGCCGCGCGCGTGCGCCGATTTCCACAGCTCGCTCGAGATCGGCTGCGTCAATACGCTCGAAGGTGTGTGCCAGATTCTGCAGATCGGTCGCCAGATGCGCGCCAAGCGCGCCTTCCGGGGCGTCGCCCTCGGCCTGCGGTGCCGCAATGCCCGCCAGGGCGAAGAGGGGCGAGCCGTGATCGGCGTCGTCGCGCATGCGGGTGCGCAGATCGTTGAACGTCTCATAGCCAAGACGCTTGAAAAAGCGTGCCGCCGATGCCTTCGACACCTCGGCCATCTCGGCCAGCTCGGTGGCGGAATACGAGGCCAACTGCGGCAAGTGGGCCAGGGTCACATCCGCCAGACGTTTCTCGCTGGGCGTGAAATCGTCTTGCAGTTGCAGAATCCGGTCTTGAAGCGTGCCGTTCATGGTGTTTTCCAATCGCCCGTCCGTTGCCGGCGGGCGCAAAGTTGCGGTTTCCAGCATGCTGCCACCGACCGCGCCGTTTGCATCGCGCGTTTCAAGAGCATGGCATTTTTGGAACTTATGTTTCAGTAAACTATGTAAACGAAAATAAAGTGTCAAAGAGAAAAAAATAGTATTTCGCGGGCGATCGTCCGTTTGTGACGAAAACACCCCATCCCCCAAATGGAGGATGCGGGGCAGCGCGATCATTCGATATCGTCCCGGGCAAACAGTCGGACATGAAGGATCGGGGAGAAAGTCATGGCGCATGGGCGAAACATCCGGCGCGGCGCGATGCTCGCGCTCGGTATGGCGGGCGTATATGGCCTGCTGGGCAGCGCCTCGGCGCATGCCGAGGGCTGGGTCACGGTCACCAACAAAGACTGCAAAGTGTGGTCGAACGATCCGAGCAACACCGGCATCACCTGGACCTCGACGTGGAGCGGCCCCTGCAAGAATGGATACGCCGATGGGCCGGGCGTGCAGGAGTGGTTCAAGGACGGCGTGTTCGACCAGCGTCTGGAAGGGGAACTGAGCAAAGGCAAACGAACCGGCGCCGGCACCTACACATGGGCGAGCGGCAATCGCTACGAAGGCCCCTTCGTCAACGACGAGCGCACCGGCAAGGGAAAACTCTTCTGGGCCAACGGCGATACCTACGAGGGCGATTTCGTCGCGGGCAAACGCACCGGGAAAGGCACCTACGTATGGGCTAATGGGAAGCGGTATGAAGGCGACGTTGTCGACGGCGCCTTGAGCGGTCAGGGCTACCAACGCGAACCTAACGGCAACACCTACCGCGGTCAGTGGCTCAACAACACGTTCGACGGCCCCGGCGTCATTACCTTTGCGTCCGATGGTTCCGTGCGTGCGGGTCAGTTCGTCAAAGGCAGGATCTACGACGGCACCGACACCCGCGCCGACGGCACGCTCGTCGCCACCTACGCCAACGGGGTGCGCACAAACGCCACCACGTCATCCGACGACGGCCCCGGCGTCCTGTCCTTCGTCGCGGGCTTGTTGGGGGCAGCGGCGCAAGGTGTTGCAAGCGGCGGCGGACGCAACGCCGCACAATACCAGGCTGCCGCTGCGGCGCTGCAAGCCACCTCGGGGACGGCCGCGCCGCCGTCGGCCATGCCACTGCCGGTCACGCCGTCGGGCAACTACGGCGCAAGCGCTGGCGGCAATGCCGCGAGTGCAGGACGCAAGACGACCGACCCCATCACAGGGTGCGTCGAACAAGTGCGAATCCCACGGGGAGCCAAGGGTTATGTCGGCTGGTACGAAGTCGAGACAGGCGTCAAAAATACCTGCGGCTATGCCATCAATGTCGCGTGGTGCGTGACCGCCAACAATGCGGCTGACGACTCGGCGCGATGCGAAAAGAACTATTCGGGCTTCTACGGGCTATCGCCGGGAGAACAGTTGTCGCTGCACGCCGACCGGTTCGGTACATTGCAAACGCTCATCTGCAAAGACCCGGCACGCCCGCTCAACATCACCTGGAGTGGTACTCGCTTTACGGGGCAGTGCGTGCTTCTGTGAAGCCTGCCACGCATTCCCGCACGCCCACCGCGACATGCCACGAACAAAGCGGTGCAACCGGATAACCCGTTGCACCGCCCAGGAACGGCAATCCGACGCTGTCCCTACGATTTACTTTGCCGTCGGCATCGCAAACTCGGCGCCCTTTTCCGTGCTCTCCGGCCAGCGCTGCATGATCGACTTTTGCTTGGTGTAGAAGCGCACGCCTTCTTCGCCGTAGGCATGCATGTCGCCGAACAAGCTGCGCTTCCAGCCACCGAAGCCATGCCATGCCATCGGCACGGGAATCGGCACATTGATGCCGACCATACCCACTTCGATACGGCGGCCGAACTCACGCGCGACGTGGCCGTCTCGGGTATAGCACGCCACACCGTTGCCGAACTCGTGTGCGTTGATCAGATCGACCGCTTCGGTGAAGTCCTTCACGCGCACGCATGCGAGCACCGGGCCGAAGATCTCTTCTTTGTAGATGCGCATTTCCGGTGTGACATGATCGAACAACGTGCCGCCGGTGAAGAAGCCCGCTTCATGGCCCGGCACTTTCAGCCCGCGGCCGTCGACCACCAGCTTGGCGCCCTCTTCCACCCCCAGGGCAATATAGCTCTCGATACGCTCAAGCGATTGCCGGGTCACGATCGGCCCCATCTCGGCGTCCGGCTCCATACCGTTCTTGATGACCAGCGTGCGGGCGCGCTCGGCCAGACGATCCATGATCTTGTCGGCAACGTCGCCGACCAGCACCGCCACCGAAATGGCCATGCAGCGCTCGCCCGCCGAACCGTAGCCCGCGCCGACCAGCGCGTCGATGGCCTGATCGAGATCCGCGTCGGGCATCACGACCATGTGGTTCTTCGCGCCGCCCAGTGCCTGCACGCGCTTGCCGTGCTTCGCGCCGGTCTCGTAGATGTAGTTCGCAATCGGGGTCGAGCCGACGAAGCTGACCGCCTTGACGTCCGGATGCGTGAGCAACGCGTCGACAACCACCTTGTCGCCCTGCACCACGTTGAAAATGCCGTCCGGCAGGCCCGCTTGCTTGAGCAGATCGGCCATGAACAGCGACGCCGACGGATCGCGCTCGCTCGGCTTCAGGACGAAGGCGTTGCCCGCGGCGATGGCCACCGGGAACATCCAGCACGGGACCATGCACGGGAAGTTGAAGGGCGTAATGCCGGCAACAACGCCAAGCGCCTGACGCGTCGTCCAGTTATCGATACCGGTCGACACCTGCTCGGTGTAGTCGCCCTTGAGCAACTGCGGAATGCCACAGGCGAATTCGATCACGTCGATACCGCGGGAGACTTCGCCCTGCGCGTCCGAAAACACCTTGCCGTGCTCGGCGGTGATGATCGCGGCGAGTTCGTCGCGATGCTTGTTCATCAATTCGAGGAACTTCAGCATGACGCGTGCACGGCGAATGGGCGGTGTGTCGCTCCATGCCGGGAACGCCGCCTTGGCGCTGGCCACGGCCGCATCGACGTCAGACGTCTCCCCCAGCACCAATCGACGCGCGCTGGCACCCGTCGCCGGGTTGAAAACCGGCTGAGTCCGCTCGCTGTTCCCCTTCACGCGTTGGCCCTGGATGTAATGAACCACGTCGGCGGTATCGTTGAACGCTTGCATTTCGACTCCTCATGAATGGATGAACGATGCCAGCAGTGTATGAATCGCCGGGGGCGACGCATAGGCGGTATCATTGAATTCATTGTTTACATTGACGAACAATCGATCGATGGATCCGGAAAAAATTGAAGGCCTCTGGACGCACCTTCACTGGCTGACGGTGCTCGCCGAACAGGGCAGCTTCACCGCCGCCGCAGCCCGTCTGGGCGTGAGCAAAGCGGCGATGAGTCAGCGCATTGCGGAACTGGAGCGCGCGGCAGGGGTGTCGCTTGTGCAGCGCACCACGCGCAGTGTTCGTTTTACGGAGGCGGGACAACAACTCGTCGACGACACGCGAGGTCAGTACGAACACATCGCGACCAGCTTTTCGAACGTGAGGGATCAGGCCGGCGTGGCGAGAGGATTGATTCGCGTCACGATACCGGTGGCGCTCGGGCGGCAGCAAGTGATTCCGAGACTGTCGCAATTCCTGCGCGCGCACCCCGAGGTTCGCGTGCAGCTCGACCTGTCGGACAGACTGAGTTCGATCGCCACGGAGGGCTTCGATCTCGCCATCCGGCACAGCACGAACGCGCCCGAGACGCATGTGGCCTGGAAGCTATGCGACACGCGTTCGCTCATCGTCGCCACGCGCGCGTATCTGAAGCGTCGCGGCACGCCCGCTTCGCCCTGGGATCTGACGGCGCACGATTGTCTCTCCTATCCGCGAGCGCAATCGGCGAACACCTGGTCGTTTGAACCGAATACGAACCGCAAATCGGCCGCGAGCCCTGTCACGGTAAATATCAGTGGCCCGGTGGCGGCGAACAACAGCGAAGCACTGCGCGATGCCGCGCTGGACGATCTGGGAATCGCACTGCTGCCCGATTTCACGGCACAGGCCGCCGTTCGCGCCGGCAAACTGGTCGTGCTGTTGCCCGAATGGCGTCCGGTCGGCGCATTCGCCGAGCGAATCTACGTGGTGCGCCCCTATGCCTCCCATGTGCCACGCGCCGTCAAACTTTTCGTCGATTATCTGCGCGGCGCGTTTACCGACGGATTTCCCTGCTAGCCATCACGATCCGGCGCGACGCAGGCGTTAGCGGCGCCGAACGATTCGAGGGAGCCTTCGGTGGCATACTGACGGCTAAGTTCGGCGTCCATCCACCTATCCAGTCAAGCCCAGCAAGATTAGGGTGTCCCCATGAATCTCACCCCTCACGATCTCGAGCAAATCAGTACCGGGACGTTGCAGCACTACAATGCCAATGCCGACGACTTCCGGGAAGGCACGCGCGATCACGACGTCACGCAGAACATTGCGGCGCTGTTGCGTCATATCGACGTAGCGCCGCCTTTCACGATCCTCGATTTTGGGTGTGGCCCCGGCAGAGATCTCAAGGCATTCACAGCACTGGGGCATCACGCAATCGGTCTCGATGGCGCCGAACGCTTCGTTGCGATGGCGCGCGACGACACCGGTTGCGAGGTCTGGCAGCAGGACTTTCTGCACCTCGATTTACCGGGCGCACGCTTTGACGGCATTTTCGCCAACGCCGTTCTATTTCATATCCCGAGTCAGGATCTGCCGCGCGTGCTGCAGCAATTGCATGCAGCGCTCAAGCCAGGCGGGGTGCTATTCAGTTCCAACCCGCGCGGCACAAATCAGGAAGGCTGGCATCACGGCCGCTACGGCACATTCCATGATCTGGCGTCGTGGCGTCGATATATGACGACTGCCGGCTTCGTCGAACTCGAACACTATTACCGCCCCGACGGCTTGCCGCGGGAGCAGCAGCCCTGGCTCGCGAGCGTGTGGCGCAAACCGGCCGTCTGAGCTGCCGGCGGGTTTCGTCGCCACGCCCCCACCCGAACAAGTGACCGGTCGACACGATACCGGGCACCTTGGAGATTTGCATGGCTACTCACGACACGCTGCATCCGCTACGTCCGTTCCTGAAAAACTGGGTTTGGGAGCATGGCCGAATCGGCACTCGCTATCTGGACTGCGTCGATGGCGAAATCAAGTTCGACGAAGGCAAGAAGTCGCACTTTGCGGCGGAAGATTATGTATACGTGCCGCTGGGCGAGAACGCTGTCGACGATCCGTCCGTGGATGGCCCCGCGATTCAGGAAGCGGGGCTTGCCCGTTTTCTGAAAGCCGCGCAGTTGGGCAAGCCGGAGGAAGCGGGATCGGTCGCCGAGGTTCAGCGGGCTGTTGCCGATTGCCTGGAACTAGGACTGTTCAGCGCTTATCAGGGAGCCGCCCGCGAGGCCCTTGCCCGCTACGCACAAGAGCCGATGTTCGAGGATGAAATCCGCGCGGCGGTTGTGGACGATATCCGGCGCGTCTATGTGGGCATGCGCGCGCAACTGGCGCTGTACGATTTCAGTGTGCTCTACGGCTTGCCCGCACCATTGCTCATTGGCGATGCGCCCTTCATCGATTGGCGCGCCCTCCCTAGCCCGGCACTTCCCCTCGTATCGCTTCCGCTCGGCCCGCACTCCCTGCTCGTGGGCACACCCTCGGGCAGAAAAAGCCGAATCGGTCCTGTGGTCTGGAAGGCGGCTGCCGCAATGGGCCCGCTGAAGGATCACAACCGCCATATCGCGGAACAGGCGCGTTTGTGGCTGGTCGCCACTACCGATGACCAACTCGTTGCCGTACAAAGCCGCTTCGCCGTGGCGCAAAACGGCAAAGCAGCGGATGCGAAGCCCTGACTGGCATCGCGGACATCGGTCTTGCGATGACGCCCGGTTACGTGATCGCTGACACCGATGGTCAGGCGCTGCCGGACCATGACGGGACGTGAGGCTGCGAACGTCCGCTACGGCGCGTCTTACCTTGGCGTGGCCCGAAGCG
Organism: Pandoraea sp. SD6-2; assembly: GCF_000389825.1. NCBI lineage: Bacteria > Pseudomonadati > Pseudomonadota > Betaproteobacteria > Burkholderiales > Burkholderiaceae > Pandoraea > Pandoraea sp. SD6-2. Next base: position 256,215 of record NZ_KB944454.1, read on the forward strand.
ACGAGGTCGTGTTTATCCGGATCACGGCGAACATCACTCGCACTACGCGCGATGCAGTTGCCAGCCGCGCCAACGCTCGCTCTGCCCGATATCGAACGTCTCGCCGAACTCATGCGCGGGCATCGGCACACCAAAGAGATAGCCTTGCCCTTCGTCGCACCCGAGCTGACGCAGGTTATCGCGCTGCTGCAATGTCTCGACGCCCTCGGCAACCGATCGCAAATCGAAGCTGCGCGTCATGTCCACCAGCGCGCGCACGACAGACGCGTCGCGTGCCGACTCCATCATTCCCTGCACAAACGAACGGTCGATCTTGATGCGGCTCAGCGGATACCGCCTGAGCAGGCTGATCGATGCATAGCCGGTGCCAAAATCGTCGAACGCGATCCCGACGCCGTGGTCGCGCAACCGTTGTAGCGCGTCGAGAACAACGTCGTCGTCGAGCACGATGCTTTCGGTCACTTCAAGCTCAAGCGCCTCGGGCGGCAAGCCGTGCCGTTCAAGCACCGCGATCACCTCGTCCACAATGCTGCCGATACGGAACTGCAGGCCGAACAGGTTGACGCCGATGCGAAACGCCGGTGCGCCGTTGCGACGCCAGAACGCCGCTTGGCCGCAGGACTCATCAAGTACCCAGGCGCCCACGGTCGCCGCCAGCGGCCCACGTTCGAGCGCGGGCAGAAATGCCGCCGGAGACAACAGTCCGCGTTGCGGATGCCGCCAGCGAATCAACGCCTCTGCGCCCGTCAGCGAGCCATCCGTGAAATCCACCTGCGGCTGGTAGAACATCACGAACTCCCCGTCGCTGACGGCGCGATGCAGCTCGATGTTGTACACACGGCGCGTCACCGCCTCCATGCGCAATGCATCGACAAATGCGAACGCCTGACCTGGCCCGTGATGCTTGGCCTGCGACAGTGCGAGATCGGCGTCGCTGATGAGGCTCAGCGCTTCCTGGGCATGCTGCGGCGTGACCGCGATGCCGGCGCATGCGGTCACGCGCACATCGAAGCCATCAATGACCATCGGCTCGGCGATGGCTGCCGCTGCGATGTCGGCGAGGCGGCGAGCGTCCACAGTATTCGTCACGCCCGGCAGCAGCAACGCAAATTCGTCGGCTCCAATGCGGGCGATCGTATCGCCAGGCCCCGCGAGTGCTCCGAGGCGTCGGGCGACTTCGCAAAGAATGCCATCGCCGACGACGTGCCCAAGCGTGTCGTTGACATCCTTGAAGCCGTCGAGATCGAGGATCACGACGGCACCGCCCGTCAAATTGACCGAAGCGACTTCTGCGTTCCGGTAAAAGCGTGCGCGATTCGCCACGCCCGTGAGCGGATCGGTATTGGCAAGCCGTTTCAGCGTGTCCTTTTCGATGTTCAGCCCGCTCAGATCGTGCGCATGTGCGCTGAACGTCAATGCGCCGTTTTCGCGCCAGCAAAACAGCGAGAGGCTCAACAGAAATTCCGTACCGTCTCTGCGTTGCCCATACACCTCGGACGGCATGGTCACGCCGTCGACGGAGCCGATCGACACAGCTTGCGCGATCTGATCGCGTAGCGCAGACCGGCCGCGCTCAGGGACGAGCGTCTCCATCTCCCTGCCCGGCCCCTCGGCGACTTCGTACCCATAGAGCATGGCGGCCGCGAGATTCCAGTCGAGGATCTTGCCGAACTCGTCGAAGCGAATCATCGCGGTCGGCGAACGACGCTCAGGTTCTGCGAACGTTCGCCGGTCGCGCTCGACGAACAGCTCGACGCGACGCAGCTCCAGGCGGTCCGATGCCATCTTCGCCAGTTCGAGCAGGCGTTCGCGGTCAACGTCGGAGAAGTTGTGGTTTGGCTTGTTGTCGATCACGCACAGCGCGCCGAGCGCATGTCCTCCTGCGGACAGGAGGGGCACGCCGGCATAGAAGCGCACCTGGCTGTCGCCCGTGACGAGCGGGTTATCGTGAAAGCGCTCATCGCAAGCCGCGTCAGGCACGACCATCACGCGATCCTGCAGGATCGCGTGGGCGCAGAACGACGCATCGCGGCTCATATCCACATCACCGCTGGCGAAACCGGTAGCGGCGGCGAAGAATACGTGATCGTCCCCGACCATGTTGACCGCAGCAACCGGCACGTCGAACATGTGGGCTGCGATTCGTACCACGGTATCAAGACTCGGCAGCGGCCGGTCACTGCCCAGCCCGTATTCGGCCAACGCTGCCAGTCGTTCGGTTTCCATCGGCATTACAGGGGGGCACTTCATCAGTGATCTCCTCGCCTGAAAGCGGTTTATGGACAAACTTCGAGAAGCAAATACCTTGTGATTCGATGCGGGAACGGTTTGATATAGCGCTTTCGGTATGTCATCGAAAAATCGCCCCGCGTGATTCTCCATGCACGGTGTGAATACGGCCGGGATCAACGTCCCGCCCGGTCCGTATTACCTGTCCGATTTTGCGGATTATAAGCGGAAGATGGTGTTTTTTGCTTTCTGACGATTCGTCATACGAACCATATGGATAGGCGCGCGAATTCAACAAGGAATTCATCGCATTCGCCATTGATTCATACCAACGTTTGAAACACTTTTTTAGTTGCACGTTTCAAGACGAACAAGGACGACAGGGGTATCGGCCGGCAATCCGGGATACATCGGCGCGGAGGCTCGTCCAACCGTGCGTCTCCCGGCGTCATGCCATATCGTTGGCGGGAAGCCTTTCCAAAGGCCACCTGACCGGTGAAGCCGCCTTCGTAAGCGATGGCCCCTCACCGCCATCGCGCCGTCTGCTCTGCCCGGCAAGTCGCGAATCTGTATCTGTTATCGCCTTGCCGCCGCGCCTAGAATAGCGTCGCTCCCTCCAACGACCTAAGCTCAACATGCTCAGCATTCTCGGCAGACCGACATCCATCAACGTGCGCAAGGTGTTGTGGCTTAGCCACGAACTCGATGAGCCTTTCGTCAATGAACCCTGGGGAGACGGCGATGCATCGCGCAAGCTCGACACCCCGGCGTTCGTCGCCTTCAATCCGAACAAGATGGTGCCGGTGATCGACGACGACGGCTTCGTCCTGTGGGAATCCAACAGCATCCTGCGTTACCTCGCCGCCACGCGCGAACGCGCCGATCTTTACCCGATTGCGCCGCGTGAGCGCGCGCGGGTCGATCAGTGGATCGACTGGCAAGCCTCGGACCTGAACCCGGCATGGGTGTACCCGTTCAAGGCGCTCGTTCGCCAGGCCCCCGGCTACGACGACGACGGCATGATTGCCGCTGGCGTGGCGCGATGGAGCGAACTCATGCGAGTGCTCGATCAGCAATTGCAGTCCACACAGGCGTTCGTCTGCGGCGACCGGTTCACGCTCGCTGACATCCCCATCGGTCTGGCCGTGCATCGCTGGTTCGCCACGCCCATCGGGCATCCCCCGCTCGACGCGGTCGCGGCCTATTACGAACGGCTGTCGTCCAACGAAGGCTTTCGTCGCTATGGCCGCAACGGAACGCCCTGACGGAACCTGCGGCGGGCTCTGCTTTTAGCCCGCCGCCAACGTCTCGCGCAACACCTCGGCCAGCGCAATGACGCCCGCCTCGATATGCTCGAGCCGTATCGAGGAGAAGCCGAGCCGGAACATGTTGCGTGGCGGCGCATCGCCCATGAAGAACACGTCGCCCGGCTCGATCAGAATGCCGCGCGACTTCGCCCGCGCCGCCAGCACATTCGCGTTCAGCGTCTGCGGCCCCCGCACCCAGCAAGACGCCCCGCCCTTCACCTGCACGAACGACACCTCCGGCATATGCGTGGCGAGCGCCGCGCTCAGCACTTCGGCGCGATGGGCGTAGGTGTCCGCCAGCCGGCGCAGCAACGCGTCGTGGTGGCCCAGCGCGAGGAACATCGAGAACGAGCGCTGAATGAACGCCGAAGGATGTCGAATCATCAGACGCCGCAGCGCACGCAACTCGGCCACCAACGCCGCAGGCGCGACGATGTATCCCAGCCGTAAGCCGGGCGCAAACGATTTGGACAAACTTCCGATATAGATCACCCGGTCGCTGCGATCCAGGCTCTTGAGCGCCGGGATCGGGATGTCCGAATAGCTGTTCTCGCTCTCGTAATCGTCTTCGATGAGCACGAAGTCCTCGGCTTCCGCGCGACGCAGCAACGCTTCGCGATGGGCGAGCGGCATCGTGGTGGTCGTCGGGCACTGATGCGAGGGCGTGACGTACACGTAGTCGCATTGCGACAGCCGGTCGTCGACGGGCACCCCATATTCGTTGACAGGCAGGCCGACCAGCTTTGGCGTTCGTATCGCGAAGATGTTGCGCGCATCCGGATAGCCGGGATCTTCGATCCCCACCGTCGTGCGCGCCCCGACGAGCAAATCCGCCAGCAGATAGAGCGCCTGTTGCGCGCCGTTGGTGAGTACGATCTCGTCGGCGTCGGCCCACACGCCACGTCGTGGCAGCACGCGAGTGCGAATCTGCTGAATGAGCGTCTCGTCGTCGCGGGCGATCATGTCCGGTGCCCAGTCACGAATCTCCATGACGGTGAGTGCCTTATGACAGCACTCGCGCCAGTCGGCCGTCGGGAACATCGTCGGATCGAACTGTCCGTAGATGAACGGGTACTGGTACTGCTGCCAGTCGATGGGCTTCACGATGTTGCGCTGCCCCGACGGACGCACCACATAGCGGCCTTCCCAGTCGGGGGTCGACGGGGCCAGTGGCGCGATGGTGCCAGCCGCCGGCGCCGGTGCGGCCTGCGCGGGCGCGCTCTGCGACCCGACGCGCGGTGCGAGGATGTCGCCGTTGACAAAGTATCCGCGCCGCTCGCGGGCGATCAGATATCCCTCGTCGACCAGTTGCTGATAGGCCAGCACCACGGTGTTGCGCGCCACGCCAAGCCCTTCGGCCAACTCGCGCGACGACGGCACGGCAGCACCGCGCATCAGCCGCTCGTCCAGAATCGCCGACACCAGCATCTGGCGAATCTGGCTCTGCAGCCCCATGCCAGCGCGCGCCGACATCAGAAACAACTGGTTCCACATCGCCGCAGAAATCCGGCTCGACATCGCGCCCTCTCTTCGTGTCACTTCCAGAACGTCAATTATTACTCATGAGAAGGTGACGTTAATTCCGAATTGGGGTTTATCCGCAGTCGCGCTGAATCCGGTCGAATTCCAGCATCCATGCGGCTTACGAGCCGATCTCTCGCCATCTGGACCAGTTGGCATCATCAAATGCGGCCAACTGGCTCTAACGAACAAAAATACGGACAGCAATGATGCAGTCACTTGACGCCGATTCGTCACCACCGTTGCGTCAACCGAGTGTTCCACCGATAACTTCCCGATCAGAGGTGAACCATGAATGGACTTCCGAACCGGCTGCGACGGGTGTTCGCTACCACCGCGCTGGCCGCCGCCGCGCTACCCGCCGCCCTCACGCTCGGACTGACGCTGCCGGCCACGGCACAGGCTCAGGAAAAAGAGGTGACGATTGCGTACCAGCAGATCGTCGATCCTTGGCTGGTCGCGATTGCCGGCGGCGAGTTCGAGAAAGCCACCGGTTACAAGATTCACTGGCGTCAGTTCGAATCCGGCGCCAAGGTCGCCACGGCCCTGGCTTCGGGTGACATCAAGATCGGCGTGCTCGGCTCCAGCCCCATGGCGGCGGCCGTCTCGCAAGGGCTGGACTTGCAACTGTTCTGGATTCTCGACGACATCAACCAGGCCGAAGCGATGGTGGTGCGCAACGCATCGAACATCAAGACGCCCGGCGACCTGAAGGGCAAGAAGATCGGCGTGCCTTTCGTCTCGACCACGCACTACCACACGATGTTTGCGCTGCAACAGTGGAACATCAAGCCGAACGAGGTGACGGTGCTCAACATGCAGCCGAACCAGATCGTGGCGGCATGGGAGCGCGGCGACATCGATGCGGCCTATGTGTGGGACCCGGCGCTCGCGCAAATCAAGCAAAGCGGCCATGTGCTGATCACGTCCGGCGAACTGTCGAAGCAGGGCAAACCGACGTTTGACGGTATCGCCGTCGACCGCAAATGGGGCGAGGCCAACGCCGACTTCATGGCGAAATTCGTCAAAGTGATTGCCGACGCAGACGCCGCGTATCGCCAGAATCAGGCCGCATGGTCCGCCGGTTCGCCGCAGGTCAAAGCGATTGTGAAAACGATCGGCGGCAAGCCGGAAGACGTCCCCGGCGCGCTCTCGCTCTACGCCTATCCGTCGGCGCAGCAACAGGCCTCCGGCGATTGGCTGGGCGGCGGCAAGGACAGCCGCGCAGCCAAGGCCCTCAAGGACACGGCCGAGTTCCTCAAGAGCCAGCAGAAGATCAACGCCGTCAAGACCGACTACGCACCCTATGTCACGTCGCGCTACGTCGACGCCGCACTCAAACTGAAGTAAGCCGTGCCGGGGCGGCCACGCCGGATCTCGCCGGTGCGACCGCCCCTCCCCGATCGCTGGATCGACAGGAGAAGGGCTTCATGGAACAACTCATCGTCAACGACGTCAGCGTCGTCTATCCCGGCCGGCGTCCCGGCGAGCAGGTGCAGGCGCTCGCTCACGTCGATCTGAGCATCGCCCCCGGCGATTTCGTGGTGGCGCTGGGCGCCTCGGGTTGCGGCAAGACCACGCTGCTCAGTCTGATGGCCGGCTTCATCGCGCCCACTTCCGGCGAATTGCTACTGGGCGACGCCCCCATCGAAGGCCCCGGCGCCGACCGTGGCGTGGTGTTCCAGAAGCATGCGCTGCTGCCGTGGCTCAATGTGATGGAGAACACCGAATTCGGGTTGAAGCTGCAAGGCATCCCCAAGACGGAACGGCGCGCCCGAGCGGCACGCAATCTCGCGCTCGTCGGCCTGCAGGATTTTCACAACCACATGATCTACCAGCTCTCGGGCGGCATGCAGCAGCGGGTGGGCATTGCGCGCGCGCTCACCTGCAACCCGTCGATGTTGCTCATGGACGAGCCGATGGCCGCCCTGGATGCACTCACGCGGGAGACCATTCAGGAACTGCTGCTCGACGTATGGCGCGAGACCGGCAAGATGATTTTCTTCATCACCCATAGCGTAGAAGAAGCGCTGTTTCTCGCGAGCCGCCTGATCGTGATGTCACCGCGTCCCGGCCGTATCACGCACACCTACGAACTCGACTTCAATCAGCGCTATCTCGAATGCCGCGATGCGCGCGCCATCAAGTCGAGCCCCGATTTCATCGCCATGCGAGAGACCGTGCTCAGCATCATTTATGGTGACGAACGTGCAGGCCAGACGGCGACGTCCGGCACCAGCGCGGTCGCCGCCTGATCGACGCAGGAGACGTTGCCATCATGATGACCAAACCCGTCACCACTCCCCACGCACCATCCGCCAGCGCGGCGCCCGGCAGCGGCGCGCAACGCCCCGCCATGCCGCCGAGTACGCCCAGTACGTCCCGCACACCGCGTCGGCGCGGCTGGTTCGCCCGCATGTTCGCGCCACGCCCCGTCAAGGCAGGAGAATCGTTCGGTGCCCCTGGCCAGGGCCCCAGTCTCGCAATCAGCATCGTGACCGTGATCGTGCTGTTGCTGCTGTGGGTTGCCATTACCTCGTCGGGCATGATCAAGCCGCTGTTCCTGCCGGGACCACGCGCCATTGTCGAGAAATTCACGCAGGTCATGACCGAGGGCTTCGCAGGCTCGACGCTGTGGCAACACACGCTCGCGAGTCTGTATCGCGTGTTCGGGGCCTTCGCACTGGCGTGCGTCACGGCCATCCCGGTCGGCATTCTGATGGGGGTGTCGCGCGTGGCGCGCGGCGTGTTCGATCCACCCATCGAGTTCTACCGTCCTCTGCCCCCGCTGGCCTATTTGCCGCTCGTCATCATCTGGTTCGGCATCGGCGAGTTCTCGAAAGTGTTCCTGATTTATCTGGCGATCTTCGCCCCGCTCGCCATCGCCGCGCGCGCGGGTGTGCGCTCGGTCTCGATGGAACAGATTCACGCGGCGTATTCGATGGGTGCCTCGCCGCGCCAGATCGTCATGCACGTGATCGTGAAGTCGGCGCTACCGGAGATCTTCACCGGCATGCGTATCGGCATCGGGGTGGGCTGGACTACGCTGGTCGCCGCCGAAATGGTCGCGGCATCGAGCGGGCTCGGTTTCATGGTGCTCAACGCGGCGGAGTTCCTCGCGTCGGACATCGTGATTATGGGGATCATCGTGATCGGCTTCTTCGCCTTCGGCTTCGATCTGATCATGCGCTATCTGGAGCGTGTGCTCGTGCCCTGGAAAGGCAAGGTCTGACAAGGCAGGCCCAGCAGGTCCGTTGGTCAAAAAAAAATGACGCAGGGCGGCTCCCCCGCCGCACCTGCCGTCAAACAAGGCATTCAGGAGGTTGTGTGGCAGTCGAGACATTGCAGAGCGGGCGTCTTGCCCGCGAGCGGCATTTTGTTGCTGTTGTCGCTGTAGTCCTTCCCCCCCGGTTCGTTCTTTCTCCCCGTTCCCCTCGTCTCTCCCCTAACGCCGTGCCGATTGCGTGCCATCTCACGGGAGGTCTTCATGGCCAATCGTGACAGCGGCGCGCATCTGCAATCGAGCCTCAAACAACGGCACATGAGCATGATTGCGCTGGGTGGCGTGATCGGCGCCGGACTCTTCGTCGGCAGCGGCGTAGTCGTGCACGCCGCTGGCCCGGCGGCAGTGCTGTCGTTCCTCATCACCGGTGCGCTCGTGGTGCTCGTCATGCGCATGCTCGGCGAGATGGCGTGCGCGCTGCCCGCCGTCGGATCGTTCTATGAGTACGCGCGGCTCGCGTGGAACGACAAACCGGTCGGCGGTGAGCTAGCCGGCTTTCTGACGGGCTGGATGTACTGGTATTTCTGGGTGATCGTGGTCGCGGTGGAAGCCGTGGCGGGCGCCAACCTGATTCAGTTCTGGCTGCCGGGCATTCCCGCGTGGGCCATCAGCCTCGCGTTGCTTGTCGTGCTCACACTAACCAATCTGGTGTCGGTAGCGTCGTATGGCGAGTTCGAATTCTGGTTTGCGTCGATCAAGGTCGCGGCCATCGTCGTGTTCCTGTTCCTCGGTGCACTCTTCGTGTCCGGTCTGTGGCCGGGCGCGGTGGCAAGTACCGGCAATCTGCTCTCGCATGGCGGCTTCATGCCCAACGGCATCGGCCCCGTGATGGCCGGCGCCGTCGCGGCCACCGGCTTTTACTTCGGGGCGGAGATCGTAACGATTGCCGCCGCCGAAGCCGCCGAGCCTCAGCAAGCCGTGGCGCGCGCGACCAATTCCGTCATCGGACGGGTGCTGTTCTTCTACATCGGCTCGATCTTGCTGGTGGTGATGCTCGTGCCCTGGAACTCGGCCGGGATGGCAACACCCTATGTGAGCGCGCTCGAAGCCATGCGCATCCCGGCGGCCGCGCACATCATGAATGCGGTCGTGCTTACAGCGGTGCTGTCGGCGCTCAACTCGGGCCTGTACGCCTCGTCGCGCATGCTCTTCGCACTCACGCGCCGTGGCGATGCGCCACGCTCGCTTGCCAGGCTCAACGCGCGAGGCGTGCCGGTTCGTGCGATTCTCGTCGGTACGGTGTTCGGTTATGTCGCCGTGGTGATGTCCTACGTCTCGCCCGACACGGTGTTTGCCTTCCTCGTGAACTCTTACGGCACGGTGGCGATCTTCGTGTACGTGCTGATTGCTTTCTCGCAACTGAAGTTGCGCAAACGGCTGGAACGCGATGCGCCGGGCAAGCTCAAAGTTCGGATGTGGGGGTATCCGTACCTCACCTGGGTCGCGATTACCGGCATGTTGTCCATTGTCACCGCAATGGCCTTCATTCCGGACCAGCGCACACCGCTCGCGCTGGGTATCGCCAGCCTGACGGTGCTGCTCGTGGCCTTCACCGTGCGTTCGATCTGGCGCAAACTGCGCTCGCCCGATCCGGGCTTCGAAATCTGACAAAAGCGTCCGGAAAATGGCCGGCGGCAGACACTCTGCCGCCGGCCATTTTCTTTTTGGGGCATTTGGCACCACCCACCATAAAAATGTGGTGCCAGCGAGCCGTGCCGAACGGCGCGAAAACGCTGCGGCGGTGCTGCTTTTCGCTGGCACCATCACAAAGCGGCGGTGGTACTAATCCCCGGAAAATGTTCTTGGCAGTATGGGCTCATTTCCGTCAGGAGCCTAACGTGGGTACGATTGAATCCTTCGCGCTGGATCGTCGCTCCGAAGCTGCACCATACGATCCGCTTTACGATCCGTTGGTCTCGCCCGGCCCCGGCCTGGGCATGGACTACGCACCAACCTATTGGGTCGCAACGGCCGGCGAACCTCCCGGAGACGACGGCCCGCTGCCCGGCGATGCCGATGTTGACGTGGTCATTGTCGGGGCCGGTTTCACCGGTCTGTCCACCGCGCTTTTCCTCGCGCGCGAACACGGCATCCGCGCCATGGTGCTCGAAGCAAACCGCACCTGCTGGGGCTGCACCAGCCGCAACGGCGGGCAGGGGCAGAACGCGAGCGGACGACTCTATCGCTCGCAATGGATTGCGCGCTGGGGCAAAGACACCGCGCTGCGGCTGGACGCCGAAATCCGCGAAGGCTTCAACACGTTCAAGTCGCTCGTGGCCGAAGTGCCCGAGTGCGACCCGCAACCGGGTGGCCATCTCTACATCGCCCACCGCGATCGCAAGATGGAATTCCTGCGCAACGAAGCCAAGGTCATGCGCGACGTGTTCGGCTACGACACACGCATCCTCTCGCGTGCCGAGGTCAGCGAGCAGTACGTCGACGATCAGGAAAACTGCGGTGCCTTGCATGAACCCGACGGCATCGGTGTACACCCGCTCAAGCTCGCTTTCGGCTATTTGCGCATGGCGCGCGCGCTCGGCGCGCGCGTGCATCCGTCCACCCCGGTGCTGAGTGTCGAGACGATCAACGGCGTGCATCACGTGCGCACACCGCGCGGTGTCGTGCGCGCCAGGGCCGTCGCCTTCGCGACAGGCGGCTACACGCGCAACGACGTGACCAAGGCCCTGCGCGCGAAGATCATGCCGATCCTGTCGAACTCGCTCGTCACGCGCGTGCTCACGCCCGACGAAATCGCGGCGACGAATTTCCGCACCCATGAGGTCATCACCGATACGCGCACGCTGCGCTACTACTACCGTCTGCTGCCGGATAACCGCTTGCAGATCGGCAGCCGTAGCTCGATCACCGGCGCGGATGCGAAAAATCCGAAACACATGGCGGTGCTCGTCGAAGGACTGCATCGCAAATTTCCGGCACTGCGCGGCATTCATATCGACTACTCGTGGTGGGGCTGGGTCGACGTGAGCCACGACATGATGCCGCGCGTCACTCAACCCGATCCGCGCCAGAGCCTCTTCTACGCCGTGGGCTACGGTGGCAACGGCGTGTCGTTCTCCGCACACGCAGGACGCCGCCTCGCCCAACGCATCGCCGGTCAGCGCGACCCGTCGTGGGATTTGCCGATCTACGACTCGGCGCTGCAATACCCGAACGTGTTCGGTGCCGTGCAGTGGCAAGGCTTCGCGCCGTTCCGCCGCATCGGCCAGCGCTTTCTCTATCAGCGGTATCACGCGCAAGACGAAGCGCGTTGATCCGTCCACAACCCCATTTATTTTGGACTGCGCAATGACGACTCAGAACGAATCTGCCGACATCCAGTTGCTCAAGACCTTCAACGATGCCTGGAATCACCATGACATCGACACCCTCATGGCCTGCATGACGGACACCTGTGTGTTTCACGCCGTGGCCGGCCCCGACATGCTGGGCCGCACCTTCGAAGGACGCGACGCCGTGCGCGCCGCGTTTGCGTCCGCGTGGGAGAACTTCCCCGATGCGTCGTGGACCGAGGGCGTGCACTTCGTCACCGGGAATCGCGGCGTGTCCGAATCGACATTCCGCGGCACGAAGGCCGACGGCAGCCGCGTCGAGGCGCGCATGGTCGACGTCTTCACCCTGCGCGACGGCAAGATCGACGTGAAGAACGCCTTCCGTAAAGACCGCCCCGCGTTCTGACGCGCATTCGTCACCTTCGCAGTGCCCATGGCATGGTCACAATCGATTTAATTTTTCAATACAAAACGTACCAAATAATAAAAATACAGATTGACCATAGCAAACAGATCACCTAGATTTCCACTTACACAATGAAATCGGAATTATTTGTTCCGTTTATTTTTCACCGGAGACACCCATGAATGCCCAATATCCAGCGACGGCCCCCCAGCAACCGGCGGCCGCCGGCGACGGCCCGCAGGCCATGACGCCGTCTGAAGCCTTCGTCGAAACGATGGTCGCCAATGGCGTGAGCGAGATGTTCGGCATCATGGGCTCGGCCTTCATGGACGCGATGGACATCTTTGCGCCGGCCGGCATTCGCCTGATCCCGGTGGTGCACGAGCAAGGCGCCGGTCACATGGCCGACGGTTACGCTCGCGTGTCGGGCCGTCACGGTGTCGTGATCGGCCAGAACGGCCCCGGCATCAGCAATTGCGTGACGGCCATTGCCGCCGCCTACTGGGCCCATAGCCCGGTCGTCATCGTCACGCCGGAGGCCGGCACGATGGGCATCGGTCTCGGTGGCTTCCAGGAAGCGAAGCAATTGCCGATGTTCCAGGAGTTCACGAAGTATCAGGGTCACGTGACGCACCCGGCCCGCATGGCCGAATTCACCGGCCGTTGCTTCGATCGCGCAATGGCCGAAATGGGCCCGACGCAGCTCAACATCCCGCGCGACTACTTCTACGGTCAGATCAAGACCGAGATTCCGCGCCCGCAACGTCTCGACCGTGGCGCAGGCGGTGACGAACGCCTCAACGAAGCGGCCGAACTTCTCGCCCAAGCCAGATTCCCGGTCATCATCTCGGGCGGCGGCGTGGTCATGGCCGACGCCATCGAGGCGTGCAAGGCGCTCGCCGAACGTCTGGGTGCACCGGTGGTAAACAGCTATCTGCACAACGACTCGTTCCCGGCCAACCACCCGCTGTGGTGCGGCCCGCTCGGCTATCAAGGCTCGAAGGCCGCGATGAAGCTGCTCGCTCAGGCCGACGTGGTCGTCGCACTCGGCTCGCGTCTCGGACCGTTCGGCACGCTGCCGCAACACGGTCTGGACTACTGGCCGAAGCACGCCAAGATCATCCAGATCGATGCCGATCACAAGATGCTTGGCCTCGTGAAGAAGATCTCGGTCGGTATCTGCGGCGACGCGAAGGCGGCTGCCGTGGCGCTGTCGCAGCGTCTGGCCGAACGCACGCTCGTGTGCGATGCCACGCGCGCCGCCCGCGCCGACCAGATCGCTACCGAAAAGGCGGCGTGGGAGAAGGAACTCGACGAATGGACGCACGAGCGCGATCCGTACAGCCTCGACATGATCGAAGAACAAAAGCGCGAGCGCACTTTCAACGGCGGTGAGTATCTGCATCCGCGTCAGGTGTTGCGCGAGTTGGAGAAGGCCATGCCGGAAGACGTCATGGTCTCGACCGACATCGGCAACATCAACTCGGTGGCCAACAGCTATCTGCGCTTCAACAAGCCGCGCAGCTTCTTCGCGGCCATGAGCTGGGGCAACTGCGGCTACGCGTTCCCGACGATCATCGGCGCCAAGGTCGCGGCGCCGCACCGGCCGGCGATCTCGTATGCGGGCGATGGGGCGTGGGGCATGAGCCTGATGGAAACGCTCACCTGCGTGCGTCACAACATTCCCGTCACGGCCGTGGTCTTCCATAACCGCCAGTGGGGCGCCGAGAAGAAGAATCAGGTGGACTTCTACAACCGGCGCTTCGTGGCAGGCGAACTCGAGAGCCCGAGCTTTGCCAACATCGCGCGGGCGATGGGTGCCGAGGGCATCGTGGTCGATCGTCTGGAAGACGTAGGCCCGGCACTCAAGAAAGCCATCGATCTGCAGATGAATCACGGCAAGACGACGATCATCGAAATCATGTGTACCCGCGAGCTGGGCGATCCGTTCCGCCGCGACGCGCTGTCGAAGCCCGTGCGCATGCTCGACAAGTACAAGGACTACGTCTGACGCGGTTGAGGTCATTCGTGTGACAGCGCTCCCGGCTCTGTGGGTGCCGGGGGCGCTTTTTATTTTCTCGACATCATGAAAGCCATCAATCGCATCATCGATACCGCGCGCCGCGCACCGATGCGCATCGTGCTGTGCGAATCGGAAGACGAGCGGATGCTCACCGCCGCCGCCCGCGCCACACGCGAGGGTATCGCACGCATCGTGCTCGTCGGCGATATCGGCAAGACCCGGCGCGCGGCCGAGGCGGCACACATCGATCTGGCCGGCATGGAGCTGATCGATCCTGCGACGTCGGCGATGACGGACACGTTCGCGCAAACGTGGCACGACATGCGCGCACATAAGGGAATGACGCGCGCGCGCGCCACCGAGGAGATGCGCTCGCCGCTGGGTTTCGCCAACATGATGGTGCGACTCGGCCACGCCGACGGCGCCGTTGCCGGCGCCGTGAACACGACCGCCGATGTGGTGCGCATGGCCATACAGATCATTGGCGTGCAACCGTCGTTTCAACTCGTATCGAGCTTCTTTCTGATGATGCTCTGCGAGCCGTTCCACACGATGAAGGGCGGTCTGATCTTTTCCGACTGCGCCCTTGTCGTCGATCCCGATGCTGCCCAGCTCGCGCAAATCGCCCTTGCCGCGGCCGACAGTGCCAGCGCCCTGCTCATGGAGCCGCCGCGCGTCGCCATGCTGTCGTTTTCGACGAGCGGCAGCGCGAAACATGCGGCCGTGGACAAAGTCGTGGAAGCGACGCGTCTCGTCAAAGAGGCCCGGCCGGCGTTGGCCATCGACGGCGACGTCCAGCTCGATGCTGCCATCGTCTCCGAAATCGCTCAGCGCAAGGTTGCGCACTCGCAAGTCGAGGGGCATGCCAACACGCTCATCTTCCCCAGTCTCGACGCCGGCAACATCGGCTACAAGCTGGCCGAACGCATCGGCGGCGCAAAAGCGATCGGCCCCTTGCTGCAAGGGCTGAACCGTCCGGCGAACGACCTGTCGCGCGGTTGCAGCGCCGACGACATCTACTACGTGATCGGCGTGACCTGCGTGCAAGCGCAGGCTGCCCGCGCGAAACTCACCGGAACGCCGCCGCTCGCCACCCGGCGGTGATGCGTCACTCGGGCCGGATGTTATCCGTGCGCGCGACGGCCGCCGGTGCCGATCCAGTCGACAAGTCTCGAGAGCGTCGTCATGTCGGGAAGTGCGCTCAGATCCAACGCAAGCGAGTTCCGGTAATACGGGCTGAGATCCAGGCCGACGCCGAGGCCCAGCACCTCCACGTCGCCGAGGACGCGCTGCTGCGCCACGACCTCACGCAAATGATGATCGAGATAGTGCTCGTCGTTGACCTGGTTGGTGGCCGCGTCCATTGGGCTACCGTCCGAAATCACGATCAGCAGACGCCGGTTCGCGCTGCGTGAGCGCAACCGCTCGCAAGCCCATTCCACCGCCTCGCCGTCCACCCCCTCGTGAAACAGATCGGCCTTGAACAACGACGCAATGCCGGTTCGCGCGCGCCGCCAACTCGTGACGGCGTCTTTGAAGATCAGATGCGAGACTTCGTTCAGACGCCCCGGGAATCGGGGTTTGCCATGCGCGAGCCAATCGGCGCGGGCACGTCCGCCGTTCCACGCGCCGGTCGTGAAACCCAGGATTTCGTTGGTGACACCCGCCGCGTCGAGTGCGCGGGACAAAACGTCGACAATCATCGCCACAGCTTCGATGTGCGCTTTCATCGACCCTGAGCAATCGATCAGGAAGCTCACCATCGATTCGGCAATCAACGTGTGCTTCTCGAGCCGGAACAGCCGCCGCTCGGCAGGCGAACTGACCAGTTGCGCAAGGCGTCGTCCGTCGATGCGTCCGTGCTCTTCGCCGAACGACCAGCCGTCGCGTTGCGGCACCGCCAGCGCCGCCTTGAGGGCACGCGCGAGCCTTGGCACGTTGATCGCTTGCGCAACGATTCGCTCGTCGAGGCGCTCGCGGAATTCGGTCAGCAGCGCGTGACGCACGAGCGTGCCGGCATACAGTTCGCGGTCGTAGCGATTCGTGAAGACGCGATAGCCTTGCGCCGACGCCTTAAGCACGCGGCTATCGCCCGAGTGCGCGAGCGTGATGCCGTCGTCTTCCCGTTCGTCGAAATCGAGAAAAAGCGAGAAGGCATTGCGCGCGCCTTTTTCCTGCTCGTCGTCCTTATCCGTGCCTTCCGCTTGCTCGCCGCCCGACGCACGAATCAGTCCCGCGATGTCGGCGGCCAGCGCCCGCGCACACACGGCGAAGGCCGCCTGATCGGCCCGCGTTCGGCGCATGCCCGCGAGCGCGCCGCCGATACGCGGCGCGATGGCCATGCGCGTGGCTTCGATCAGTCCTTCCGTGTCCTCGACGACGGGATAACCCGTCAATCTCGACCAGGCCATTTGCGCGACGGTGTACAGCAACAACCCGACGTGACTGTCGGCCACGCCGGTCACATGCATCGCGCGCGACCACACTTCAAACCGGTCGCGCAAGTTCTTCGCCACGCCGGGCATGCCCGCCGGGACGAACGTCTCGCAACGCAATTGCTCCATCAGCTCGAAGAGCAGTCGCTCGAGCGGCGCTTCGGGTTGCAGATGGCGGTGCAACGCGGCGTCGCTGTGCCGCAGCCGTAGCGCCGCACCGTCGGCAGCACCGCGCAACGTGTCCGACGCGGCGGCAGATCCCGGCAGCGTTTGCAGATGCGGCGCATGCAGCGGCAGCGGGCGCATGTTCCGGCACAGGCGCGCACCGCTGTAATGCAGCGCAGCGTCGCCGGTCAACGCGCGCACCGTCGCGGCACACAGGGCCTCACCGCGCGCCGCGCGCCGTGCCGCCTCGCGCTCGGAGATCGTCACGATGCACCGGCCAGCAGCGAGCGGCCACCCTCGTTGGCGGGTAACTCATGGCCGAAAGCGCGCTGGTAAAACTCGGCCACCACGGCGCGCTCGGCCTCGTCGCACTTGTTCAGGAACGTGAGGCGAAACGCCAGTCCGGCGTCGCGGAAAATGCCGACGTTCTCCGCCCAGTTGATTACCGTGCGCGGCGACATGAGCGTCGACAGATCACCGGTGGCGAACCCCCTGCGCGTGAGTTCCGCCACGCTCACCATCGAGTCGATGAGCGTACGCCCGGCATCGTTGTCGAGTTCGGGCACACGCGCCAGCACGATGCCCGCTTCATCCTCGCGCGACAGATAGTTGAGCGTTGCGACGACGTTCCAGCGGTCGATCTGCGCGTGATTGAGTACCTGCGTGCCGTGATACAGACCGTTGAGATTGCCCAGGCCGACGGTGTTCGTCGTGGCAAACATGCGGAAGGCCGGATGCGGATGTATCACGCGATTCTGGTCGAGTAGCGTGAGCTTGCCGTCGCGCTCCAGAATGCGCTGGATCACGAACATCACGTCAGGACGGCCGGCGTCGTACTCGTCGAAAATCAGCGCCACCGGGCGTTGCAGCGCCCACGGCACAATACCTTCCTGAAACTCGGTGATCTGATGCCCGTCGCGCACGACGATGGCGTCTTTGCCCACCAGATCGAGACGGCTGATATGTCCGTCGAGATTCACCCGGACGCACGGCCAGTTCAGCCGCGCCGCCACCTGCTCGACATGCGTGGATTTGCCGGTGCCGTGCATGCCCTGCACCATCACGCGCCGGTTGCACATGAAGCCGGCGAGAATCGCCAGCGTAACGTCGGGGTTGAAGCGGTACGCCGCGTCGATTTCGGGTACGTGATCGTCGCGCTCGCTGAACGCCGGCACCTGCAGATCCGTATCGATGCCGAATACGGTGCGGGCGTCGACCAGGCGATCCGGTTGCTGGGTTGCGGTCTCCATCACGTTCCTCTCCTGTTCTGCTGTTTCACTGTGCCGAGGCAATGTCAGGGCATCATATCGTTAACCATTTTTAGAAACAATTCGTTCCGATTAATAAAATATGTGATTGACACTATCCCGTTGGCTCATCGACATTCGAACGAACTGAAACGCGTCGAGAACCGGCCAATGGCGTTCAATCCGCTCGATAGTTCGTTTGGGTACAATACCGCTGATCCATTTTCCGGAACGGCGCATATGAACGACGCAGCGACCCAGCACGACACCCCGTCGGAGAACAAGGCGGATACCCCGACCCTGCGGGCGTTTGCGCTGCTCGAATATCTCGTTGCCGCCGACGCACCGGTGTCGCTCGCCGACATGGCGCACGACATCCAGATGCCGAAGGCTTCGCTGCACCGCATGCTCGGCTCGCTCGAGGCGGGCGGGCTCGTGATTCGCGAACCGGGGCAGAAGAACGCCTACGTGATCGGCCCGCGTCTCGCGCAACTGAGTCTGGGTGTGATGATGCAGGCGGGCGCACGGCGCATGCGTCATGCGATTCTCGGCCGCCTCGTGGCCGATCTCGGCGAGACGTGCAACCTCACGATGCTGCACGAAACCGAAGTACTCTATCTCGATCGCATGGAGGCGCCGTGGCCGCTGCGTCTCGATCTCAAACCGGGGTCGCATGTGCCCGCACACAGCAGTGCGAGCGGCAAGTTGCTGCTCGCCATGATGCCGCGCGAGCAACGTGCCGCCCTGCTGCGTGCGATGAAGCTGCAACGCTTCACGCCGAATACGCTGACCGATCCCGAATTGCTGGAGAGCGAACTCGACCGCATTGCGCATAAGGGCATCGCCGTCGATAACGAAGAATTCGTGCTGGGCATTGCCTGCGTCGCCGCGCCCGTACTCAAGGAAGACGGCTCATGCATCGCCGCGGTGGCTGTGCACGCCCCCGTCTCGCGCACGTCGTTGTCGAAGGCGATGGAGTTCGTGCCGCGTCTGCGAGAAGCCGCAAAGGAACTCGCCAAGACGTTCTGACGCTCAGAACGCTTTCGACTTTTCTTCCGCGTCCGCTTTTTTCGCCAACGCCTGCGTCTTGCCGGCCCGCTGCCAGTCGAGCAGCGGCGCGAGCGCCGTCGCGGTGTCACGCAGCGTCGGCACCAGTCCCAACAGTTGCTCCAGCGTCACGCGCGCCGTCGGACCATGCACGGCGAGCACCGCGCGCACGTGTCCGTCCTCGATCGCGCGCACCGGCACGCCTACCGCGACCATGCCACGCACAAACTCTTCGTTGTCGATGCCGATGCCGCGCGCGGCCAGCCGGTCCAGCTCCGCGTCAAGCAGGCTGACGTCCGTGATCGTGCGTGGCGTCATGCGTTTGAGCGACAAGCGCGAGAGCACCGCCCGACGCTCGGCCGCCGCCATCTGGGACAGGAACAACTTGCCGCTCGCCGTGCAATGCAACGGCACGCGCATGCCGGGATGCATCTGCATGCGCAGCGGTTCGTTCGTCTCCACTCGCTCGATGTAGAGCACCTCATCGCCGTCGAGCGCCGTCAGATTGACGGTCTCGCCGACGCGATCGACCAGCGTGCGCAGCAGCGAACGCGCGGCGCGCGTGAAGTTGTTGTTCGCCAGCGTGACCAGCGCCAGTCGCGCGGACCGAGGCCCCAACGACAGGCCTCGCTCCGAGCCGCGCGAATCGGGCACATGCGCAACGTAGCCGCACAACTCGAGCGCCTCGATCAGCCGCATGAGTGTGGCCTTCGGAATCGACAGACGCGTCGCGAGTTGCGACAACGTGTAGGGCTGTCCGGCCATCGCCAATCGCTCGATGACGGCCAGCGCCCGCAAGTTCCGCGCCTCGTCGCTCGCGCGCAAGTCCCCATCGTCCAGCGTGCCCGTCTCGCGCATCGCGCCTCCTCGCTCGTCGCTCATACGCAATAAAGGAAACAAAATATACCAATTAATCGAATGGCATCTGCCTCGGGATAACCCCGGTGCAAGGCTGCTCACGCACCGAATACGCCGTTGATCGATGCGCCGCGCCCGCACCTCCCCCTCCCTAGTAAAACCCCGCAGATGCGCCGCAACAATTGTCGCGTTCTGAGACGGCAAGCGCGAAATCCGTTTCAGTTTTCCGTTGCGCTCCGCTTTTCGCTTGGCATTTGCGTACCGCTCGCCGACATTGGATCGAAACAATCCGAAACGAATCGTTTCATCCCATCGAAGCAGACGCGAGGCAGGAGACAGGCGGTATGGAACATGAGGTCGACTATCTGATCGTCGGTGCGGGCTCCGCCGGGTGCGTGCTCGCCAATCGTCTGAGCGCAGATCCCGCGTGCCGGGTGTTGCTGCTCGAGGCCGGCGGCCCCGATAGCAATCCATGGATTCACATCCCGGTCGGCTATTTCAAGACGATGCACGACCCGGAACTCGACTGGTGCTATCGCACCGAGGCCGACGCCAATGTCGCCGGCCGCCGGATCGACTGGCCGCGCGGCAAGGTGCTCGGCGGCTCAAGCTCGCTCAACGGCCTGCTCTACGTGCGAGGTCAGCGCGAAGACTACGACCACTGGGCCGCACTGGGCAATCGCGGCTGGCGCTACGCCGACGTGCTGCCGTACTTCCGCAAATCGGAGGATCAGGAGCACGGCGCGAACGAGTATCACGGCGTTGGCGGCCCGCTGAAGGTGTCCGACCTGCGCCTGCGCCGTCCCATCGCAGAACACTTCATCGCCGCCGCGAAAGATACCGGCATCCCCTTCAACGAGGACTATAACGGCGCGACACAGGAAGGCGTCGGCTACTTCCAGCAGACGGCCTTCAAAGGGCTTCGCTGGAGCACGGCCAAGGGCTTTCTCAAGCCGATTCGCGAACGCCGAAACCTGATCGTGGAGACGCGGGCGCAGACGTGCCGTGTCCTGTTTGAAGGCAAGCGCGCCATCGGCGTGGAATATCTGCAAAACGGCGAGCGCAAGAAGGCGCGCGCGGGCGTGGAGGTCATTCTTGCGGCCGGGGCCATCGGCTCGCCGCAGATACTGCAAAACTCGGGGGTGGGTCCGACAACGGTGCTCGCCAAGGCGGGCGTTGCGTTGCGGCATGCGTTGCCCGGTGTCGGCCAGAATCTGCAAGATCACCTGCAAGTGCGTCTGGTCTTCAAAACCCGCGAGCGCACGCTCAACGACGAAGTGAACAACCCGCTGCGCAAGGCGCTCATCGGCCTGCAATACGCGATGTTCCGTACCGGGCCGCTCACGCTCGCCGCCAGTCAGGTGACGATCTTCACGCGCTCGCGCCCGGACTGTCCCGACATTACGCGCCCCGACATTCAGTTCCACATGCAGCCGCTGTCCGCCGACAAGCCGGGCACGGGGGCGCACCGGTTCTCGGCATTCACGTCGTCCGTCTGCCAGTTGCGTCCGTTCAGCCGGGGCAGTGTCGAGATCCGGTCCAACGACCCGCTGCAATACCCGGTCATTCAGGCCAACTATCTGTCGGACGAGCGCGACCATCGCGTTGTGATTGACGGCATCAAGGTGGCGCGCCGCATTGCCGCAGCACCTTCGCTCGCACCGCACATCATCAGCGAGTTCGTTCCCGGGGCGCAGTACCGGAGCGACGACGAGTTGCTACAGGCCGCACGCCAGTTCAGTCAGTCGATCTATCACCCGGCAGGCACCTGCAAGATGGGGCACGACGCCATGGCGGTCGTCGACGACCGTCTGCGCGTGCACGGTCTCGCGGCGCTGCGCGTCGTGGACGCGTCGATCATGCCCGAGTTGGTCTCGGGCAACACGAATGCACCGACCATCATGATCGCCGAGAAGGCGGCCGACATGATTCTCGAAGACAGGGAGCCGGCGTCGGGCATGCAGGAGATTCGCGGCAGCACGCAGGCGCCAGAGGAAGCGGCAAGCGTTGCCGTCGCGATTTAGCCAATCACGTCAGCCCCCAACCATTACAAGATCCGGAGACAACCATGAATGCATCGACCCAGACCGACGCCCGGCAGATGCGCCGTGTCGTCGTCGCCAGCCTCATCGGCGCCACGATCGAGTGGTACGACTTTTTCCTCTACGGCGTGGTCGCCGGCATTGTGTTCAACAAGCTGTATTTCCCCGGCAGCGATCCGCTCGTCTCGACGATGCTCGCCTACGGCACGTTCGCCGTGGGTTTCCTCAGCCGGCCGTTAGGCGGCGTGATCTTCGGACATTTCGGCGACAAGCTCGGCCGCAAGAGCATGCTCGTGATGACCCTCACCATCATGGGGGTCGCCACCCTGCTCATCGGGATGGTGCCGACCTACGCGCAGATCGGCCTGTGGGCGCCGGTGCTCCTGCTCGTGCTGCGAGTGCTGCAAGGCATCGGGCTGGGCGGCGAATGGGGCGGCGCGGTACTCATGGCGTTCGAATACGCGCCAAAGGAAAAGCGCGGCTATTACGCCAGTATTCCGCAGGTGGGCCTCGCGCTCGGTCTGTGTCTGGCCTCCGGCGTAGTCGCGTTGCTGTCGTACACCCTCACCGCTGCGCAGTTCCTCACATGGGGCTGGCGGCTGGCGTTCTTCCTGTCGGTCGGCCTCGTCGCCATCGGCATGTATATCCGCCTGAACGTGATGGAAACGCCCGAGTTCACGAAGATCAAGAAGGCCGGGACCGAGATCAGGATTCCGATTGCCGAAGTGCTCACGCGCAACCCCGGCAACGTGCTGGCGGGCATGGGCGCACGCTTCATCGACGGCGTGTTCTTCAACATCTTCGGTGTGTTCTCGATTGCCTATCTGACGCAGACGCTCAAGCTCTCGCAGACCGAGGCACTCACCGGAGTGATGGCGGCCGCGTTCGTCATGATTTTCACCATCCCGTTCTTCGGCAAGCTGTCCGATCGCATCGGCCGCACGCGCATCTACTTCTGGGGCTCGCTCGCGACGGGTCTCTCGTCATTCGCGGGGTTCTGGCTGATGAGGGCGAGCGGCGGCAACGTGATGCTCGTCTGGCTGTCTATCGTGATTCCGCTGGGCGTCATCTACGCATCGGTCTACGGGCCGGAAGCGGCGCTCTTCTCGGAACTGTTCGACGCCAGGGTGCGCTACACCGGCATCTCCTTCGTCTACCAGTTCTCGGGCATCTTCGCGAGCGGACTGAGCCCGATCATCGCCACGTACCTGTTGCAGAAGAACGGCGGCGAGCCGTGGATGATTTGCATCTACGTGCTGTGCGCGGGCCTTGTCAGCGCGCTGTCCGCCGCCTGGATCGGCAGCCGCAAGCGCCGCCAGCACGTATGGCACGGGGCAGGGGTAACCGAGCACTGACGGCAGGCGTTGTCCCACCGATACGCCGATCCGGCGCTGGTGCGCAGCGAGCCGCAAACAGGGCGAGTCCTTCACCGGGATGCGCCCTGTTCCCTTACGTATTTCGCATCCGGCATGACCCGGATCCGTCCGTGAAGGGTCGATCTCGTGCGATGATTCGGGGTATGGCTCACGTGCCTCGCGCGCCCCTCCGGCAACGCCCTTTCACGCTGTCTGCACATTTTCTTGCAGTGCAAAGGATTGTCTGCGACGGGCACGACGAACGCCCGTTGCCCCCAATTCTCTGGCCCGCGAGACATAATGCAGCGAGACCCGTCGCTAGATGCCGCTATTCCCGAAGACGAACCCGATCGTCCGGGGCCCCTCTCGGAAGCGTCCCTGCTCGGTGCGCCGTCGACGCCCCCCGGCCCAGCCTCGGCAGACGCCGTGCCGCTGCCCATCAGTGTCTATCCGGCGCTCATGGGCATTCTGCTGGCGTATGGCGTGCTGGTTGTCGGCAACGGGCTCTTCGCCACCGCCATCCCCTTTCATGCACTGAAGTACGGCGCATCGACGTTCACGATCGGTGTGATCCAGTCGTGCTACTACGGCGGCTTCCTGCTCGGCGCGTTCTACAACCGCTCGCTCATCGAGCGCATCGGGCAACATCGCGCGTTCGTGGCCTTCACCGCGCTGGCCGCCCTGTTCGTGATGGGCTTCGCGGTGAGCGAAACCACGCTCACGCTCTGCGTGCTGCGGCTCGGTACCGGCTTCGCGCTGATGGGCATGTACACCACGGTCGAGAGCTGGCTCAACGGCTCGGTGCCGAATACGATGCGCGGGCGCGTATTCGGCTCCTATCTCACGATCAACTACCTCGCCGTCAGTACCGGACAATTCCTGCTCAATATCGGAGACGCTGGCAGCGAGGGGCAGCTTCTGCTCGTCGCGGGACTCTTCGTCGCGGCGATTCTGCCGATCACGCTCATGCAAGGATGGCCGACGCGTGTCGCCGATGAACGGCTCGTCAAACAACCGGCAATCGGCCTCTTCGACAGCGTCGCCGAAATGGCACGCGCCACGCCGATCGCCATTCCGGGCTGCATCCTCGCCGGGTTTCTGTACAGCGCGTTCTACGCCATCATGCCGATCTACCTCGCGCGCATCGGCCTGTCGATCGGCAGCCTGTCGACGTTGATGGGGGTGGCGCTCTTCGGCGCGCTACTCATGCAATGGCCGGTGGGCCGGCTGTCGGATCGCATGGACCGGCGCACGCTGTCGCGGCGTCTCGCGTTTGCATCGGCCGCGTTCTGCGCACCGTTGATCGTCTTCCAGACACACTGGCTGGTGTTCGTGCTGATGTTCCTGTTCTCTGCGGTCAACTTCACTCAGTACGGGCTGATCGTCTCGCATGTGAACGACCGTACGGTGCCCGAACGGCGTGTGGCGGTGAGCGCCACGCTGCTCATCCTCTTCTCGGTCGGGGGCATTCTCGGGCCGATGATCGCCTCGATGGTCGTAACGCTGCTCGGCCCGGGTGGCTTGCACGTCTTCAACGTCGTCTGCGCACTATCGCTCGCCCGGGTTGCCCGGCGAGCCCAATTGCTGGCGCCCTGACGGATGGCGTCATGAGCGCGGTCATCATTAAGTACGCAGCAAACGGAACGCAATGCCGCACTCGCAAGCCCTGCCGAATCTCGCGGAGAAGCCCCATTCTGGTGCAATCATGCCGCTCACTGGTGCGATGCGTCACAACGCCGGGGGAAAATCGCGGACAATATTGCCGGCGCCGCCGGGCGCCTTTGAGCACGCTTCTTGCTCATCTATTCTGTACATAACACTGCTGCCCCCGCGCCTGCCTCTACCATGACCATGATCGATCTCGACGCCCCCGGTTTGCTGCCGCCCCGTCTGACAGCGGCCGAGGACGGCCGACGCATCGTCATTTACGGCGACTTCACGATTTGCAGCGTCTTCCAACCGGTGTTCTCGGTCTCGCACCGCCGCGCCATCGGCTATCACGCGTCCTTGCGCGCGCATGACGCCGAAGGCCGTCACGTTCCATCGCATGAAGTCTTCACGCTCGCGGCACGTCACGGCGACATGCTCGAACTCGGCCGGCTGGCCGAATCGCTGCATCTGGGCAACTTCTGCGAGTTCGATGGCCGCGACGCGTGGCTCTTCCTGAGCCTGCACCCTGCGGCATTGATGGACACGATCTACGGCGAGGCGCTCATCGCCACGCTCAAGGCCACCGGCCTGTCGCCGCAGCGCGTGGTGCTCGAAGTCCCGGAACAGGCGGGCGGCGACACGCCGCGCTTCGGCGCCATTGTCGGCAGCCTGCGCAAGGCGGGTTTCCTCATTGCGCTGGGCGGCTTCGGCGCCAAGCACTCGAACATCGACCGGGTATGGGATCTGCGCCCCGATATCGTGGCGCTCGATCGCGGCATTCTCGCGCAGGCGACCGAGCAATCGCACTTGGCGCACGTGCTGCCCGGCCTCGTGTCGCTGCTGCACGAATCGGGGCAGTTGGTCATGATGTGCGGACTCACGACGGATCGCGAAGCGCTGCTCGCCCTGGAGTGCAACGTGGACTTCGTGCAAGGGCAGCACTTTGCGGCGCCCGACGTCGATCCCGTACCGCCGAAGGTTGCCGCCGAGCGCATGGACGTGCTCTCGGCGGGACTGCGCACGCTACTGGTCGAGCGCGAGCGCGCCGAGCATGCGCGGCTTGCACCCTACGTGGCGGGCATCGAATCGGCGGCGGCGCGCATCGCACAGGGGCAGGACATCAAACAGGCCACGCACGACTTGCTCGCGCTGCCCGATGCGGCACGCTGCTTTCTGCTCGACCCTCTCGGACGCCAGATCGGCGACAACGTGCTGCCGCACAGCCATTCCTCGCAACGCGCCAAACGTTTCCGTCCGCTGTTGCATTCGGAGGGTGCGAACTGGGCGCGGCGGCCTTACTTCATCGAAGCCATGCGCGCGCCCGGCGAGGTGCATTTCACCCCGCCTTATCTCTCGATCAACGAGGCGCACCTTTGTGTGACGGCCTCGATTGCCACGCCCACCCAACAGGGGCTGCACGTGCTCTGCGTCGATATCAACTGGTAACTCAGGTGGTCGCGCGTTGCACGCGATAGCGTTCGAGCCAGTGAGCATACGGCGCGGGAAGCACCCACGACGCACGGGCCACGTCAAGCTCGCGTGCCGCGTAGTACGGCCAGTGCGGGTTGGCCAGCAACGCGCGGCCGATCATCACGAGATCCATCTGACCGTCGGCCACCACGCGGTTGGCCGCGTGGGGGTCGTCAATGCCCCACGACGACGCCACGGCAATGCCGGCTTCCTTCTTGACGCGCTCGGCAATCGGCGCGAGGAACGCTGACCCCCAGGGGATATTCGCGGTGGGCGTCGAGAAACCAACGCTCACGTTCAACAGATCGAGACCGCCTTCGCGCATCTGACGCGTGAGCGCGATCGATTCCGCCAACGTCTGTTCATCGCGGCCGTCGTACTCGATCACGCCGAAACGGGCCGTGAGGGGCAGATGGTCAGGCCACACTTCGCGCACGGCGGCGAGCGTCTCGAGCAGGAAGCGGCTGCGCCCGGCGAGGTCACCGCCGTAGGCGTCGTCGCGATGGTTCGCGTGGAGCGAGAAGAAGCTCTGCGCCAGATAGCCGTGGGCAAAGTGCAGTTCCAGCCACTCGAAGCCTGCGGCCAGCGCGCGGCGCGCTGCCGCCACGAAGTCGGCCTTCACGCGCGCGATGTCGTCGAGGGTCATCGCCTTCGGTACCTTGCCGAGATGCGCCCCGAACGGGACTGCGGACGGCGAGATCGTCGGCCAGCCGCGCGGATCGTCTTCCCCGATATGGTCGTCGCCTTCCCACGGGCGGTTGGCACTCGCCTTGCGGCCGGCGTGCGCGATCTGAATGCCGGGCACCGCGCCGTGCGCCTTGATGGCCGAGGCGATGCGGGCCATGCCTTGCGCCTGCTCGTCGTTCCACAGCCCCGTACATCCGGGGGAAATACGGCCTTCGGGCGAGACAGCGGTCGCCTCGACAATCACCAGACCGGCACCCCCACGCGCAAGACCGGCGTAATGGGCAAGGTGCCAATCGTTGGTGACACCGTCGACGGCGCTGTACTGACACATCGGCGGAATCGCAACGCGGTTGCGCAACTTGACGCTTTTCAGCGCAAACGGGGAAAACAGGGCGGACATGAGGGGTTCTCTAGGGAGTCAGGGAAAGCGGCGCCGGCTGGCGGAGCGCTGGGCGCCTGGCAGCGATTCGTGGCACCTCGACCGATTGCGGCCGACACCAGCAATACTAGCCGCACACCACTATAATGAAAACCATCTGTCCATTATCAAATCGATAACAGTTCATTATGGTCAATCCTCAGTGGCTCAAATCGTTCGCCACGCTCGCCGAGCTGGGTAACTTCACGCGCACCGCCGACCGGCTGGGCCTCACGCAGGCCGCCGTGAGCCAGCATGTGAAGCATCTCGAGGAGGCGTTCGGGCCGTTGCTCGTGCGGCGTCCACGCGCCGTGGAACTCACGCCCGCCGGGCAGGCGTTGCTGACCTACTGTCTTGAGGTCGAATGTGCGGCCCGGCACCTGCGCTCGCGTCTGGACGATGCGAACGAGGAATGCGGCGTCATTACGCTCATCACGCCGGGCAGCATCGGGCTGTACCTGTGTCCGATCCTGCTCGATATGCAGAAGGCCAACCCCGCGATGGCCGTACGGCATCGCTTCGCTCCCGACCGCGAAGTGCTCGAAGGCGTATTACAGAATCACTTTGAGCTGGGACTGGTGACGTTGCGGCCGGAAGACCCGCGTCTCGCCGCCACGCCGTTCACGCAGGAACCGCTCGAACTGGTGGTCCCGGCGGGGGAAGACGTGCACACGTGGGAAGACCTGAAGCGCATCGGGTACATCGATCATCCGGACGGCGAAGCGATGTCGACACGTTTGCTCAGCCGCCGCTTCCCGGGCAATCCGGGCGTGCAGAGCCTGCCGTGCAAGGGATGCACGAACCAGGTCAGTCTGATTCTCGAATATGTCGCTCGCGGTCTGGGATTCACCATCATTCCGCAGTACGCGCGACAGGCGTTTGCCTTGCAGGACGCCATTCGGGTGGTGGACTGCGGCCCGCCGGTGGTCGACACGCTGTGGCTCATCCATCGGGCCGAATGGCCGCTCTCAGCGCGCGCGCAACGCGCCGTGGCGCTGCTGCGCGAACGCGTCGATGCGCCGCGCCCGCATGCGTTCGGTGGCAAACGCGTCTTGCAGCCAACGAGCGCCTGACCTGAGCGCAAGACCTCTCTCGGCTTATCGCGCCGCCTGCGTGAACTTGTTGAACGACGTATCGAAGAGTCCGCGCACGTCGAAGCCCTTGGTCAGCGTGCCGGTCTTCACGAAATCGTCCACGCTCTTCTGCGCTTCGGCGATGGCGCTGTCCGTCAGCGGTTCATAGCGAATGCGTGACGTACTGAACCACTGATGCGCCAGCTTGGGATCGACGCGCGACTTGGCTGACCAGACATCCGCGTAGCGTTCGACATGTCGTGCGTCCGCCAGCGACCACTCGCGCGCACGCTGATAACGCTGAACGAAATCCCCCAACAATTCACGCTTGCTATCGATCACCTTCTGCGTCGTGGACAGATAACTCTGCGCCGCAATCAGGCCCCGAGCCGTCACCACCGTACGTGCGCCGGCCTGACGCAAGCGCGAGACGTACGGTTCCCACGTCGCCGTCGCATCCACCTTGCCCGCCTGTAACGCCGCCGCCGAATCGACAGACGCGAGATACGAGTACTTCACCGCGTCGAGCGGCAAGCCAGCCGACGTCAACGCCGCTTGCACCAGTTGCTGTGACCAGCCGCCGCGCGTGATGGCCACCGTCTTGCCCTTCAGGTCGGCCACCGTCTTGATTTGCGTGTGTGGCCCCGCGAGCAACACCACGCTGTCGGGACTGTCGCGGTAAATGCCGATGACTTTGACGGGCGCACCCTGCGCGGCGAGGAACAGCACCGGACCGTCGCCTTGCAGACCAATGTCGAGCGCGCCCGCATTGACCGCTTCGATCACGGGGGTGCCCGCCGGAAACTGCTTCCATGCAACGGTGTAGGGAGCATCCTGCAACACCCCCGACGCTTCAAAGAGACTCTGCCCGTTGTACGCCTGATCGCCGACGACAAGGACCGGTTTATCGGCCGCTTTGCTCGCGAACGGCAGAATCGCGGCGACGCTCAGCGCGGCGGCAGCGCCACGACGCAGGCGAACACGCCACGCCGGCCAACGCTCACGCAGACGGCTGCGCAGATCGCGCTTCGCCGAGCGCGTCAGCGTCGCCCGTAACAGCGCTGCGCGCGACGGTGCTGAGATATAGAGACCAAAAGCAATCGCGGAGGCGGCGATGAATTCATCGATCACCGGGTTCACCGCCGGTGTGTTGGAGGAAGCGGATGTCTTCATGTCATGACGCCACACCGAAGCGCGGCTGCGGAAGTAATCGGACGTGTCAGTCTAGGCAAGCCCGCCCGCGTCCCCAACCATCGATTGATGCGATCCATAGCGCGCGCCGCGCCGGTTTGCATATTCGGGTTTGCTTATCGAATTTCGTTGTTTGTCTCGGCATGCGGCGCTCTCGTATCGTGATCGTCTATCGAAATCGAAATGAGAGTCACGTCATGAGCCAACCTGCCCGCAAGCTCCGGCTGGGCGCCTACATGTCGGGGTCCGGCGTGCAAGGCGATAGCTGGCGCCATCCCGACACGGACACCGACGCCTATTCGCAATTCGCTCGCTATCGTCATTACGCACAAACGTTGGAGCGCGGTTGCTTCGACGCCCTGTTTTTCTTCGACAACCTCTTCATGTCGACCGACCCGGTGTCGCTCGCCCATAGCCCCGGTGCACCGCGCTGGGACCCGGTCGTGCTGCTCGCCGGTCTGGCCGGGGCAACGAAGCACATCGGTCTGGTGGCATCGGTAAGCACCACGTACAGCGAGCCCTACAACGTGGCGCGCGCCTTCGCCTCGCTCGACCATCTCTCGGGCGGCCGCGCGGGCTGGAATATGGTGACGTCCACGGGCGGGGGCGAGAACTTCAATCGCGACGATCACGTCGATCATGCCGTGCGATACGAGCGCGCCAACGAGTTCTACGACGTGGTGACCGGTCTCTGGGACAGCCACGCCGACGACGCCTTCCCGCGCAACAAAGCCACGGGCCAATGGGCCGATCCGGCGCGTATTCGCAAACTCGATCATCGGGGCAAGCACTTCCGCGTGCGCGGTCCACTCAGCGCACCGCGCCCGGTACAGGGATGGCCGGTGATCGCGCAGGCCGGTTCGAGCGAAGCCGGGCGCGAGTTGGCCGCGCGTGCGGGTGAATTGCTCTACACCGCTGCGCAGGACATCGAAGACGCACGCGCGTTCTATACCGATGTGAAAACACGGGCGTTGAAGTATGGCCGTCGCCCGGAACACATCTTCATTCTGCCGGGCGTGTCGCCCATTGTCGGCCGCACGCAAGCCGAGGCGCAGGACATCTACGACACCTTGCTGGCGCATCGCGATCCCGCCGTCGTACTGCACTCACTCACGAACTATGCGAGTCTGGGCATCGACCTCGGCAGCCTGCCGCTCGACGCGAAGGTACCGCTGCCCGAACAGGTGCCGGAGACGAACTCGCACAAGAGCCGTCAGAAGCTGCTGGTGGACTGGATTCGGCGTGAACGGCCGACAGTGCGTCAGCTCTATACGCGATTCACCGGGGGCGGTCATCGCGTGCTGGTCGGCACGCCGGAATCGATCGCCGACGATTTTCAGCACTGGTTCGAGACAGGCGCAGCCGACGGCTTCAACATCATGTTCCCGAGCGCGCCGAGCGGCATCGAGGATTTCGTCGATCTGGTCGTGCCGGAATTGCAGCGGCGCGGGTTGTTCCGCACACGTTATGAAGGCCACACGTTCCGCGAGAATCTGGGCGTGCCGGCGGTGCCGAATCGACACTTCAATGATGCGGCAACCGCCGTGGCGTCGGTCGCATAAGCGAGGTAACGCATCGAGGCTGACACAGATAGCGAGTGCCGCACTGCGCCGGTGATGGGCGTCACCGGCGCGGCGTATGCCGGCGTACGACTCAGAAAATCACATACACCTTGCGAATGGTCTCGTCGATCTGCCAGAGACCTTCGGTATTGGCTTCGAAGAACAGCGTGTCGCCCGGCGCGATCTCCAGCGGCACCTCGCCATCGGGCGTAAACGTCGCGCGCCCCGCCAGAAAATGCATCACTTCGGCCTGCTTGACCGAGCGTCGATAGGTGCCCGGTGTGCATTCGAACACTCCGGTATCGATCGCCTCGTTGCCCGGAATCACCTTCTGCACGCCGCTGACCTGCGCCGGCGTGGTTCCCGGCAGGCCCGCGGTGCCCCAATCTTCCAGGCCGCGCAACTGGGCGCTCTGCCTGATCTGCTGCACTTTCATGAATGACTCCTGTCGCGCGTGCCGTCAGGCGAGATTGCCCTGGCACAGATACTTGATGGCGAGATAATCGTCGAGGCCGTACTTCGACCCCTCGCGCCCATAGCCCGACTCTTTGACGCCGCCGAACGGCGCAGCTTCGCTGGCGAGCGCGCCTTCGTTGATGCCCACGATGCCGGCCTCGAGCGCACCGGCCACCCGCTCGATGCGGCGCAGGTTTTCACTGTAGAAATAGGCCGCGAGCCCGAACGGCGTGTCGTTGGCCCGCTGGACAACTTCGTCTTCCGTCTCGAAGCGGAACAGCGGTGCGACGGGACCGAACGTCTCTTCGCATGTCAGCGCCATGCTTTCGTCGGCGTTGATGAGCACCGTAGGCGCGTAGTAGTTGGGCCCCAGCACATCGAGCCGCTTGCCGCCTGTCGTCACGTGCGCGCCCCTTGCGACGGCATCGTCGACATGGCGGGCGATTTTCTCGACCGCCCGTGCATTGATCATCGGGCCGATCTGCGCCTGATCGTCGGTCGCGGGCGCCACCTTGAGTGCCGCAACGGCTTCGGTCAGCATGCCCGCGAAACGCTCGTACACACCGGCCTGCACGTAGATGCGATTCGGGCACACGCACGTCTGTCCGCCGTTGCGGAACTTGGCCGCCATCAGGCCCGCCACGGCAGCCGGCAGATCCGCATCGTCGAACACGATGAACGGCGCGTTGCCGCCAAGCTCCAGCGACAGTTTCTTGAGCGTGCCGGCGGACTCGCGCGCGAGATGCTTGCCGACCGGCGTCGAGCCGGTGAACGTGATCTTGCGCACGCGCGCGTCGGCCAGCCATTCGGCGACAGCGCTCACGCCCTGCTCTCGCGACGCGGCAATCATGTTGAGCACCCCGGCTGGCAGACCGGCATCTTCTGCCAGATACGCCAGCGCAAGCGCCGTCAATGGTGTGTCTTCGGCAGGTTTGGCCACGACCGTGCAACCGACAGCCAGCGCCGGTGCGATCTTGCGCGCGATCATCGCCAGCGGGAAGTTCCACGGCGTCACCGCCGCCACGATCCCGATCGGCTCCTTGACTGCCATCATGCGCTTGCCGCGCGTCTGCGTCGGGATGATGTCGCCGTACACGCGCGTCGCCTCATCGGCGAACCACGCCACATACGACGCGCCGTAATTGACCTCGCCACGCGCCTCGGCGAGCGGCTTGCCCTGCTCCATCGAAATCAGCCGCGCAAGATCCTCGCGATGCCCGATGATCGCGGCATGCCAGCGGCGCAAGAACGCGGCACGCTCGGCCGGCAACGTGGCGCGCCACGCCGGCAATGCGCGCTCGGCAGCGTCGACCGCAGCGCGGGCATCGGCCGGCGCGGCGTCGGCCACTTGCGCAATGGTCTCGCCCGTGGCGGGATTGGTCACGACGAAGCGTCGCCCGGTGACGGCATCCTGCCATTCGCCATCGACTATCTGTTGCGTGCGCAGCAGTTCAGTGCGCGTGAGTTCCAGCGTCATATTGCATTCTCCGGTTGCTTCATCGATACCGCCGCACGAAAACGCACAGCGGTATCGGTATCAAGGTCATCGTTGCAAAAGGGGCCGATGACTCGCCTGACGAACAAGACAGGGACGTAGAGGGCCTGAGAAATATCGGTGCGTGTCAGGCGCTCAGCACGGCGGCGATCGCCTCGCCGACTTCGGTCGTGCTGGCGGTACCGCCCATGTCGCCCGTGCGCGGGCCGTCCTTGATGACGGCGCCAATTGCCGCGACGATCGCGTCGTGCGCTTCGCGCGCGCGGCCCTGACCCTTGCCCAGAAAGTCGAGCATCATCGCTGCGGTCCAGATCATGCCGATCGGGTTGGCGATATTCTTGCCGGCGATGTCCGGCGCCGAACCGTGTACCGGCTCGAACAGCGACGGGAAGTTGCCTTCCGGGTTGAGGTTGCCCGACGGGGCGATGCCGATCGTGCCCGTGCAGGCAGGGCCCAGGTCCGACAGGATGTCGCCGAACAGGTTGCTCGCCACCACCACGTCGAAGCGATCCGGATTCAGCACGAAGCGTGCACACAGAATGTCGATGTGCTGCTTGTCCCACTTCACGTCCGGATACTTGGCAGCCGTCTCGGCGGCGCGCTGATCCCACCACGGCATCGAGATCGAGATGCCGTTGCTCTTGGTCGCCACGGTGATCTTCTTGGCCGCGCGTTGCTGCGCCAGTTCGAATGCGAACTTCATCACGCGCTCGGTGCCACGGCGCGTGAACACCGATTCCTGCACGACGAACTCGCGGTCGGTGCCCTCGAACATCACGCCGCCGATCGACGAGTACTCACCTTCGGTGTTCTCGCGCACGATCATGAAGTCGATGTCGCCCACTTTGCGGTTGGCGAGCGGCGACGGTACGCCGTCGAACAGGCGGGCCGGGCGCAGGTTGATGTACTGGTCGAATTCACGACGGAACTTGAGCAGCGAGCCCCACAGCGAGATGTGATCGGGCACCGTGTCGGGCCAGCCCACCGCGCCGAACAGGATCGCGTCGACGCCTTCGAGCTGCTGCTTCCAGTCGTCCGGCATCATCTGGCCGTGCAGCGCGTAGTAGTCGCAGCTAGCCCATTCGATGTGCTGGTACTCGAGCGGGATGCCGAAGCGGCGGCTGACCGCGTCAAGCGCGCGCAGGCCTTCGGGCATCACTTCCTTGCCGATGCCATCGCCCGGAATGACGGCGATACGGAACGGGCGAGAAACAGTGGCGGTCATGGTTGTCTCCTGAAATGTCCAAAACGATCGATGGGCTGAGCATCGGGTATGTGTGAAGTCTATTTCACCAAAAACCGAATAGAATCCACCTAACTGTTGACCAACTATCCACGAAGTGTGAATAAAGCATGGCACTGACCTCTCCCGCCCTGTCCGCCTCGCCGAATCTCGACGACCTGCGCGTGTTTTGCCTCGTGGCGCGCAAGGCCAGCTTCTCTGCCGCCGCAGACACATTGAACGCGTCGCCGGCCTATGTGAGCAAACGCGTCGGCATACTCGAAGCGTCGCTGGGCACCAAGCTGCTGCACCGCTCCACACGCCGCGTCACCATCACCGATGCCGGCGAACGTGTCTATGCCTGGGCCGAGAAGATTCTCGACGACGTGCATCATCTGATCGAGGACGTCTCGACCACCCGCCAGGTGCCGCGCGGCATGTTGCGTGTATCGAGCAGTTTCGGCTTCGGGCGGCACATGGTGGCGCCTGCCATGTCGCGCCTGCGCGAGCTGCATCCGCAACTGAACGTGCGGCTCGATCTGTTCGATCGCATCGTGGACGTCGCGGCCGAAGGATACGACCTCGACGTGCGCATCGGCGACGACATCGCACCGCATCTGATTGCCAAGCGACTGGCGGCCAATCACCGTGTGCTGTGTGCATCGCCCGCCTATCTCGCCGAGCACGGTACGCCGCGACAGATCGACGATCTGGCCGGGCACGCCTGTATCGCCATCAAGGAGCGCGATCACCCGTTCGGCGTGTGGCGCTTGTCGCATCGCGGCGAGACGGTGTCGCTCAAGGTCACCGGCCCGCTGTCGACCAATCACGGCGAAGTGGCCGTGCAATGGGCGCTTGATGGGCAGGGCATTCTGCTACGTTCGATCTGGCAGGTGCAGCCGCTGCTCGAGGACGGCACGCTGGTGCAGGTACTGCCCGATGTGACGCAGCCCGCTAACGTGTGGGCGGTCTATCCGACACGACTTGCCGGGTCGGCGAAAGTCCGCGCGTGCGTGAACTTCCTGGCCGAGGAATTCAGTCATTGGGAAGGCGGCATGGGCGTGCCCGCGTCGACACGCTGAGATGCGGGTGAGTCGGCTGCCCCCCGATGTGCTCAGCCTCGCGGAGCGAACAGGGATTCGAGCGGATACTGCGTCTTGACGAACGGCGACTTGATGATGACGTAGCTGAAGTACTTCTCGATGCCAATGTCGCGCTCCAGCAGCCCTTCGATGATGCTTTGATAGTGACTGACGCTGCGCGTGACGAACTTGAGCAGGTAGTCGTAACCGCCGCTGGCGAGATGGCACTCGACGATTTCGTCGACATCGCGAATGGCGTCGACAAAGCGGATGAAGTCCTCGCGGCGATGATCCGCCAGGGTCACTTCGGTGAAGACCAACTGAACGTCGCCGAGCTTTTCAAGCTGAATCTGCGCACCGTAGCCGGCGATGTAACCGGCTTTTTCAAGGCGCTTGACGCGTATCAGGCACGGGCTCGGCGAGAGGCCGACGGCGTCGGCCAGTTCCAGGTTGGTAATGCGGCCTCGCTTTTGCAACTGCGAGAGAATGCGCAAGTCGATACGGTCAAGTTTGCAGTCCGTGCCCATCGTCGTGTCTTCGCGCCCGCAGGGGCTTGGTCAATCGTAGATCGTCAACGATCTTAACACAGCGCTAACGCGCCACAAGCCCCCGCACGAGGCCGCCCATCATGCCGTCGAGCCCCTGCTCATGCGGCTTTCCGGGCCCCCTGCGCGGCGCTCACCGCCGCCTTCACGGCGTCGTCCTGCAGCACTTCGTCGAGCGTGGCGCGCACGCGATCGACCATCAGCGAAACGTCCTGCGCGGTGAAACACAACGCCGGTGCGAAGCCCAGGATGTTGTCGGCGAACGCACGGAAAATCACACCGTGCCGATACGCCGCCGAAGCGATCTTGTCCGACAGTTTCACCGCCGGATCGAAGCGCGCCTTGGTGGCCTTGTCGGCCACGAGCTCTACCGCACCGAGCAGACCGAGATGGCGCGAGTCGCCGACCATCGGGTGATCGAGCAGCGAGTCGAGCCCCGCACCGAACACCGGCGCCACCGCCTGAGCGTTGGCCAGCAAGCCGCCTTCGTACAGTCGGATGACTTCGAGCGCCACGGCGGCACTCACCGGATGCGCAGAGTACGTCTGCCCATGCCCGACAACGGCGCCGTGCTCGCCCTCGGCGATGGCCTGATAAATCGCGTCGCTCATGAGCACGGCCCCCATCGGCGCATAGCCTGAGGTCAGGCCCTTGGCCACGGTCATCATGTCCGGCTCGACCTGTTCGATCTCGCACGCGAACATCGGACCCGTGCGGCCGAAGCCCGTGATGACCTCGTCGGCCACGAACAGGATATCGAGGCGTTTGCACGCGTCGCGCATGGCCCGCAGCCAGCCCTTCGGCGGCACGATCACGCCGCCCGAGCCCTGTACCGGCTCGCAGAAGAACGCCGCCACATAATCGCTGCCGCCGAGCGCCGCCACTTTCGCTTCGAGCGCCGCCACACTGGCATCGATCAGCGCCTGGCCGTCACGCCCCAGCGGATCGCGATAGGCGTACGGCGACGGCAGATAGTGCTGCGTCGGCAGCGGCACGTCGAAGCCGCGGTGGAACGACGCCAGTGCCGTGAGCCCCGCGCCCACCGACGAAGCGCCGTGATAGCCACGCTCCAGCGAGATGAAATGCTTCTTCTGCGCACGGCCTGTGACGTTGTAGTAATGCGTGATGAAGCGCAACGCAGCGTCGACCGCGTCCGAGCCACCGAGCGAGAAGTAGACGTGCTGCAGCGAGCGCGGCGCGATCGAGACCAACTTCTCGGCCAGTTGTGCGGCCGGTGCGCTGCCGAAGTGGAAATAGCCGGTGGCGTACGGCAGCTTCGTCATCTGTTCGGCCGCCGCCGCAACGACGCTCTGCTGCCCGTAGCCGACGTTCACACACCACAGCCCCGCGAAAGCATCGAGCAATTCGTTGCCGTCGATGTCGCGCAGGTAAGCGCCGTGACCGGATTCGAGCAACGTCGCACCGCGCTGTTCGTGGGCGCGATAGCTGACGACGGGATGGATCAGATGCCGGCGGTCGGCATCGAGAAGCGCTTGCTTGGCCATTGGATTCTCTCGGCTTGTCGATGGAAGGGGGTGAACACGCCTTCCATACTAGAGAGTCGCCGGCACGCACGCGCCGCCAAATAATGCCGAAAAAAGAATGTGCGCCGCGTATTTTCGGCGCACGCAGCATTTTCTGCTGTGCGGGGTCCGCCCAGATGTCAGTAGCCCTGGCTGCGATCGATCTGACCGATCATCGGCAGCCCGTCGCGATGCCGGCGCAGGTTGTCGAGCACCACTTCCACGGCCGTCTCCGGACGCGTGGCGCTGGCGATATGCGGCGTGATGCGCACGTTCGGGTGAGCCCACAGCGGATGCGACGCCGGCAGCGGCTCCGGATCGGTCACATCGAGAATGGCATTTGCCAGATGACCGCTGTCGAGCAGCGCCAGCAGATCGTACTGATTGAGATGGCCGCCGCGACCGACATTGATCAACGATGCCCCGCGCGGCAGCCCCGAGAGCAGACGTTTGTCCAGAATGCCGCGCGTTGTTGCGGTGAGCGGCAGCAGGCAGATGAGATAGTCGGTGCGCGCAAGAAAGGCGTTCAGCGACGCGTAGCCGGCATAGCAATTCACGCCCTCGACCTCGCGCGGCGTACGGCTCCAGCCGGCGCAATCGAAGCCGAAGCGACGCAGTTCCGCCAACACGGCCTGCCCAAGCATGCCCAGGCCGAGTACACCGACACGGCGCTCGCCGGCGGGCACCACCGTCAATTCCGTCCACTCGCGTGCCGCCTGCTGGCGGGCATACGCAAAGATGTCGCGATGCAACGTCAGCACGGCCTGCGTGACGTACTCCACCATACCCTCGATGATGCCGGGCTCGACCATGCGCACCACCGGCACATGCGCCGGTATCAGCGACAGGTCGAACTGGTCGATGCCGGCCCCGGTCGAGAACACCACTTCGACGTTAGGCAGCAGCGAATGCAAGTCTTCGGGTGGCTTCCAGGCGGCGAGGTATCTCACATCGCGGGCATCGCCCACGTCGGGCCACATGCGAAAGCCCGCCTCGGGGGCGCGCTCGGCGAACAGACGCGCCCAGACGGCGCCGCGCGCCGGATCGGCCTTGTACAAAAACGACATTGCCCGCCCCCCTGTCAGCCGATGGCCTGATTGATGATGGCGAACTGGCAGAATTCGTCGTCGCTGCGCGGCACACCGTTACGGGCCATCTTCACGACGGTATCGACACGCGCCAGCCCAAGCGACGCAAGCCAGTCGGTCAGCCCGCTGTCTGCCGGTGTATCAATCCGCACGAAGCGGCCTTCGTGCAGCGTCAGCCAGTGCGCGATCATCGCCTCGGCGCGCTGCTGCGCCAGTGCGTCGCCCCCCTTGCGGCTCACCACCACCGGGCCGATCACGAAGCCGCGGCCGAAACGGCGGAACAGCGAGAAGCCGAGCAGTTCGCCATCGTGCTCCAGCGCGATGCCATCGGCGATATCGAGCAATGCCGGCAGAATGCGACGGCGATCGAGATCGCTGGCACGGCTGGCGAGCACGATCAGGCGCTCCGGATCGTTGGCGCCGAGCGGGCGCAGCCGCTCGCCGGGCGGCAGTTCCATCAACGGCGGGCGACGTGCGGTGCCCTGGTGCTGATCGATCTTGCCGATGGCGGTGAAGCCAAGTTTTTCATAGAGCGGCTGACCGGCCGGCGTGGCGTGCAGCACGGTCGTGCGCGAGCCGAGCGCGTCGAGCATGCGCTCCATCAGTTCGCGGCCGATGCCTCGGCCCTGCCGGTCTGGCGAGACGATGACCATGCCGAGCGAGCCGCCTGACTCGCCGTACTGCCAGTACAGTGCGGTGCCAACGACCTCGTC
Organism: Pandoraea sp. SD6-2; assembly: GCF_000389825.1. Classification (NCBI taxonomy): domain Bacteria; kingdom Pseudomonadati; phylum Pseudomonadota; class Betaproteobacteria; order Burkholderiales; family Burkholderiaceae; genus Pandoraea; species Pandoraea sp. SD6-2. The sequence goes on from NZ_KB944454.1 coordinate 295,598, forward strand.
GCCGTCGAGCGCGACGAAACCCTGCCCCTGACGCAACAGAAAGCGCCAGTCGTCGGGTTTGTGCGGCCAGCGCGCGGCGCTGGAAAGTCGATGGCCAGCCGACACATCGGCCGCCGTGAAGGGCCGGTAGACGAGCCGGGATGATGCTGGGAATTCGGACACGCCGAGCCTCCTTGGAGCATTGCCGGATACAGGGTGAGCATGGCTCACGACGCCTTCACTATGGCGCCCCGCCCGATCATTGCATAGGACGATCCTGTTATTCGGCGCCACAATCCCGCGCGACGAAAAGAACGCGACAAAACGTGTCGCGTATGCACCGAAAACCATTGCCTCATGCGGTCTGCGCATTTGTTTCGGCGCAATCTGCCACGCGCCTCTGACTACCATGACACAGGGCAGCACCGCACGGCCCTACCCCACATCGCTCCCGTTCCCAACCAGATCGCCTGTCGGCCCGGACCGTGCGCCGAGGCGGCCCCGGAGAATCAGCATGGACAGTTTCGATCCCGCCCAGGTCAGCATCCGCAGCGGACATTTCATCGACGGCAGTCTCGTCGACGCCGGGAACACTTATGCCGACGTCATCTGCCCGTCCAGCGGGCGCCCCTACGCCGCGCTGGCGATGGCCGACGCCGGCATGGTCGATCATGCGGCCAGTCGCGCGTGGCACGCCTTCCGTCACAGTGGTTGGGCCACCTGCGCGCCGCGCGAGCGTGCCCGCGTGCTGCGCCGCCTGGCCGATCTGGTCGAAGGCGATGTCGCCACGCTCGCGCCGCTCGAAGCCATCGGCTCGACCCGCCCGGTGCGCGACGCCGCAGCCTGGGATGTGCCGTACACCGCCGAATGTCTGCGTTTCTACGCCGAGCATGCCGACAAACATGGCGGCGAGGTGGCGGCGACAGACCCGTCGCTGCTCGGCATGACCATCACCGAACCGATCGGCGTGGTGGGGGCGATCGCGCCATGGAATTTTCCGTTGGTCATGGCGATCTGGAAGGCGGCGCCCGCGCTCGCCGCCGGCAACGCCATCGTCATCAAGCCATCCGAAATGACGCCCTTTTCCGTGCTTCGACTCGCCGAACTCGCGATCCAGGCGGGTGTGCCGGCCGGCATCTTCAACGTGATACAAGGCGACGGACGTGTGACCGGCGATGCCTTGGTGCGTCATCCCCGCGTGGGCAAGGTCACGTTCACCGGTTCGACCCGCACAGGGGCGGCCATCATGACGGCCTGCGCACAAACCGGCACCAAGCCGGTGACGCTGGAGCTTGGCGGCAAGAGTCCGCAGGTCGTGTTCGCCGACGTGCCCGATCTCGACGCCGTCGCACGACGCATCGCCATGGGCATCACAGGCAATGCCGGACAAGTCTGCAACGCCGGCTCACGGCTGCTCGTCGAGGCTGGCATCGCCGACGCGTTGATCGAGCGCCTTGCCCCCATCTTCGGTGCGTTGCGCCCGGGGGCAACGTGGGCGGCCGGCACGACGCTCTCTCCCATCATCAGCGCAGCGCAGGCGCAACGTATCGGCGGACTCGTCGACCGGGCGGGCAGCGCCGGCGCCGACGTGGTATGCGGCGGCAAGCCGATCGACGGCGGCACCGGTGGCGCCTGGTATGCCCCCACCATCCTGCGAAGCGTCGACGCGCACGCCGAGATCGTGCGTGAGGAAGTCTTCGGGCCGGTGCTGACCGTGCAGACCTTCACGACCGAAGAAGAAGCGCTGCAACTGGCACAGCATGAGGACTACGGCCTGGCCGCAGGTGTGCACACGGCCAACCTTGGCCGCGCCATGCGCATGGTGCGCGGCATCGATGCGGGCAATGTCTGGGTCAACCGCTACGGCCGGTCGTCGGACTTCGTGCTGCCCACCGGTGGTTTCAAGCGCTCGGGGCTCGGCAAGGACCTCGGCCGTCAGGCATTCGAAGCCAACCTGCGCAGCAAGGCCGTGCTGATCGATCTGAACGGCTGAGCGAATGAACAGACGCGGCGCAGCGGGTGCGTGAACGCTCGCCGTTCGCTATTGACGGGCTTGCGCACCGCAGCCGGACAAACGATGAAACAGCGCACGACGCTTCCCGGCAGTCAGGCATCCGGGTTACTACCGAGCCAAAAAAGCGCGAAGCATATCGTGCTGTTCATGCCCCCTAAAACGCATGGAATTCTATGTTTGCACCGGACATTTCAACGCGAAGCCAAAATTTTGATTTGGTTTAATTTTTCACATGGATGTCGCAAAACGCGCATCCCGACACGGGCGACTTCGACGCAGCCCCCCTTTCTTTCGCCCGGGAACCCCCAAGGGTTCGCCCTTCACTGAGGACAGAGATCATGATCGACTTCGAGCCGAAATTCATCACCTTCGATTGCTACGGCACACTGGTTAAATTCCGCATGGCCGACATGGCCCGCGAAATTTACGGCGACCGCCTGCAAGGCGAGGCGATGGATAACTTCGTGAAGCTGTTTGCCGCCTATCGCCGCGACGAAGTGCTCGGTGCCTGGAAGCCCTATCGCGACGTGGTGGTCGACTCGGTGCGCCGCACCTGCGAGCGCACCGGCGTGACCTTCAAGGTCGAGGAAGCCGAACGGTTCTATCTGGCCGTGCCGACCTGGGGTCCGCACCCGGACGTGCCGGAAGGTCTGTCGCGCCTTGCCAAGAAGTACAAGCTGGTCGGCCTGACCAACGCCGCCAACGAGCAGATCATGAGCAACATCGAGAAACTCGGTGCGCCGTTTCACGCCGTGATCACTGCGGAAGAAGTCGGTGCCTACAAGCCGCGCATGCAGGGCTTCGAATACATGTTCAAGAAGCTCAATGTGCAGCCGCACGAAATCCTGCACGTGTCCTCGAGCCCGCGCTACGACCTGATGACCGCACACGACCTGGGCATCAAGCACAAGGCGATGGTGTTGCGCGGCCACGAGCCGGAAGCGCCGTTCTACGAATACACGCCGGTCAAGGACATCGTCGACCTGGCCGTGCAGCTCGGCTTGTAAGCCGCCGTTCGCTCCACCCGTTTGTCTCGTCCCTAGACTCTCACCACGCCAATGAAACTCGAATCGTACTGGCTCGATACCGCACCACGCTTCCTCGGCGCCCAGGAAGGTCCTGTCGAGGGGCGGACCGACGTCGCCGTGATCGGCGCGGGCTTCACCGGCCTGTCGGCCGCGCTGGCGCTCGGCAAGCGTGGCGCGTCGGTGACGGTGCTCGATGCCGGTCCGATCGGCGGTGGGGCCTCGGGACGCAACGGCGGGCATTGCAATACAGGCGTGGCGCAAGACTACGCGGCACTGAGCGCACAGCTCGGCGCCGAGCGCGCCCGGGACTGCTATCGCGCGTACGCCTCGGCTGTCGATACGGTCGAGCGCGTCATTCGCGAGGAAGAGATCGACTGCGACTACAGCCGCCGCGGCAAGCTCAAGCTGGCCGCCAAGCCTCATCATCTGGCGCATCTGGAAGCTACCGCAGCACTGATCGCGCGCGACGTCGATCCCGACGTGCAGCTCATCGGCCGCGCCGACATCGGTGACGAAATCGGCTCGGACGCCTTCTACGGTGGCCTGCTGCAACGTCACGGCGGCCAGATGCACATGGGCAAGTTCGCGGTCGGGCTCGCCAACGCCGCCGTCCGTCAGGGCGCGCGCATTCACGAACACGCACCGGTCTCCCAGATCGTCAAGCAGGGAGACGGCACGTACCGCGTCGTCTCCGAGCGCGGCGACGTGATCGCCGCTCAGGTGCTGGTGGCCACCGGCCCGTCGCGCCACGGACCGTTTGGCTGGTACCGGCGCCGCATGGCACCGGTCGGCTCGTTCATCATCGTGACCGAGCCGCTCGGCAGCGACACGCTCGACCGGCTGCTGCCCAAGCGTCGCGCTTACGTCACCAGCCGCCTGATGCACAACTATTTTCGGACCACGCCCGATCATCGGCTGGTGCTCGGCGGGCGGGCTCGCTTCACGGCGTCCGAACAGCCGTCGGATGCGCGCAGCGGTCGCATCCTGCGTGCCAACCTCGTTCAACTGTTTCCCTCGCTCGCCCAGGCCCGCATCGACTACTGCTGGGGTGGCCTGGTCGACATCACCGCCGACCGGCTGCCGCGCGCAGGCCAGCACGACGGCATCTACTTCTCGATGGGCTACAGCGGGCACGGCACACAGATGGCGACGCATATGGGCCAAATCATGGCCGATGTGATGAACGGCGACACCGCAGCCAATCCGTGGCGCGACTTCGACTGGCCGGCGATTCCGGGACACACGGGCAAGCCGTGGTTCCTGCCGCTGGTCGGCGCGTATTTCCGCATCAAGGATGTTTTCTATTGATTCAACCGGCGCTGCGGCGTCGCGAAAAACTGGCAACCCCGATCCTTCGGCAACCCCTACGTGGAGATGTGCAATGAAATCAGAAAAATCGGTCAACGGTGTCGACGCGCTCTGTACACCGGATGAGAGCCTGAGCCAGCGAGGCACCCAACGCCGCGATCTGCTTCGCGCGATGGCTGCCGGCGGTCTGCTGACAATGGCGGGCACGGGATTGCTGACGGCCAGCGGCCAGGCTTTCGCCCAGACGCCCAAGCGCGGCGGCAAGATTCGCGTGGCGACGCAATCGGCGTCGGCGGCCGACACGCTCGACCCCGCCAAGGGCGCACTGGCCACCGACTATGTGCGCGCCAACATGTTCTACAACGGCCTGACCGAACTCGACTCGAAACTCGGTGCCAAGCTCGCATTGGCCGAATCGATCGACACCAAGGACGCCAAGGTCTGGGTCATCAAGCTGCGCAGCGGCGTGCAGTTCCACGACGGCAAGACCCTCACGCCGAACGACGTCGCTTACTCGATTCTGCGGCACAAGGACCCTGCCACGGCCTCGAAAGCGAAGACCCTGGCCGATCAGATCAAGGACGTGAAAGCCACCGGCCCGAACGAAGTCACCATTACGCTCGAAGGCCCGAACGCCGACCTGCCGGTGATTCTCGCCACGTCGCATTTCCTCATCATTCAGGACGGCACCAAAGACTTCAAGAGCGCCGTGGGCACCGGCCCGTTCAAGGTCAAGGAGTTCTCGCCAGGGGTGCGCACAGTAGGCGTGCGTAACGAGAAGTACTGGAAGTCGGGCCTGCCGCATCTCGACGAAATCGAACTGATCGGCATCGGCGAGGAATCGGCGCGTGTGAATGCATTGCTGTCCGGCGACGTGCAGCTCATCAATTCCGTAAGCGCACGCTCGACCGAACGCATCAAGAACACCCCGGGCTTCGCCGTGCTGGAAACCAAGACCGGTCAGTACACCGACCTGATCATGCGCGACGAAGGCGGCATCACGGGCAACGCCGATTTCCGCCTCGGCATGATGCATCTGTTCGACCGCGAACAGATTCGCAAGACGGTGTTCCGAGGCTTCGGCGCCATCGGTAACGATCAGCCGATCGATCCGAGCAACCGCTACTACATGCCCGGCTTGCCGCAACGTCCGTTCGATCCGGAGAAGGCCGCGTTCCACTTTAAGAAGGCAGGCCTGACAAGCTCGCCGTTGCAGGTCTACGCGACCCCCGCCGCCGAAGGCTCGGTCGAGATGGCCATGCTGCTGCAACAGGCCGCGCCGAAGGCCGGCCTGAACCTGCAGATCACCCGCGTGCCGGCCGACGGTTACTGGGCCAACCACTGGATGAAGCACCCGCTCACGTTCGGCTCGGTCAACGCCCGCCCCAGCGCCGACGTGCTGCTCACGCAGTTCTTCCGCTCCGACGCGCCGTGGAACGAAGCCAACTGGAAGAACCCGAAGTTCGACCAATTGCTGGTGGCCGCACGCGGCGAGCCGGACGACGCCAAGCGCAAGGCGCTGTACGGTGACATTCAGACGCTCATCCATCAGAACGGCGGCATCGGCATCCCGATGTTCCTGTCGTCGCTCGACGGGCACACCACCAAGCTCAAGGGCCTGGGCTCGATCCCGCTGGCCGGGTTGATGGGCTTCGCGTTCTCCGAGCACGTCTGGCTCGACGCGTGATGCCGGCAGCGGCCGCGCCTCCGGGTGCCGGCCGCTGATGATCCTCTGGGCTCGCGCTTGCGCGCAGCCGATGCAGGTGAAGTTGCAGTAGGAAGTGTGCGGTGCGCGCGGCCTCATTCGGCGCGCACCGGTTGGGCACCGACGTTCCCCCACGCGCGGTGTCGTATCTACCGGAGACGTTTCCGATGAAAGCCCAGGTGCAACGACTTGTCGCAGCACGCTTCGGCCTGGCCCTGCTGACACTGCTCATCGTGTCGGCGATCGTGTTCACGATCACGGCCCTGCTGCCCGGCGACGCCGCTCAGATGGCGCTCGGCCAGGCCGCCACTCCCGAAGCGGTCACTGCGTTGCGTCATCAACTCGGTCTTGACCAACCGGCCATCACGCGCTACTTCCAGTGGCTGGCCCACATGTTCGCCGGCAATTTCGGCGATTCGATGTCGAACAACCTGCCGGTCGCGCAACTCATCGCCACGCGCCTGCCCAACTCGCTCGTGCTCGCCGGCCTCACCACACTGGTGTCGGTGCCGCTCGCGCTCGGTATCGGTGTGGCCGCCGCCATGTGGCGCGGCTCGCTGCTCGACCGCGCGCTCAATGTGCTGACGCTGGCGGTGGTGGCCGTGCCCGAATTCCTCGTAGCCACCGTCGCCGTGCTGATCTTCGCCGTGAAGCTGCGCTGGCTGCCGGCGCTGTCGTACCTGTCGTCGGTCAACTCGTTCGACGATCTGCTGCGCATCTACGCGATGCCGGTGATGACGCTGTGCTGCGTGATCGTCGCGCAGATGGCCCGCATGACGCGCGCGGCCGTGATCGACCAACTGAGTTCGTCTTATGTGGAAATGGCCACGCTCAAGGGCGCATCGCCGATCCGCATCGTCTGGCGTCACGTGCTGCCGAACGCCGTCGGGCCGATCGCCAATGCCGTGGCGCTGAGCCTGTCGTACCTGTTCGGCGGCGTGGTCATCGTCGAATCGATCTTCAACTATCCGGGCCTCGCGAGCCTGCTCGTCGACGCCGTCACCAACCGCGATTTGCCTCTGGTGCAAGGCTGCGTGATGGTGTTTTGCACCGCCTACCTCGCGCTCGTGCTGATCGCCGATCTGTGCGCTGTCGTCTCCAACCCGAGGCTCCGTCAACGATGAACATCCGACACCGCTCCCCCGCGAGCGCAGCCAAGGCTATCGTTCCCGCCATGTCCGTACCCTCGACTCCCGACGCCCTCACGGCGCCCGCTCCCACTCGTCCCGGCCTGCTTGCCCGTCTGCGCGAGCGCGTGTCGTGGCTCGGCATGATCGGCGGCACGCTGGTGCTGTTCTGGTTGCTGATCGCCTGCATCGGGCCGTCGATCGCCCCGCACCAGAGCGGCACCATCACCTCCGGCGATGTGTTCGGCGCCTACAGCGCCGCATTCCCGCTCGGCACCGACTATCTCGGCCGCGACATGCTCAGCCGCATCCTGATCGGCACGCGCTTCACCGTCGGCATCGCGCTAGCCGCCGCCGTACTGGCCAGCGTGATCGGCACCAGCTTCGGCCTGCTCGCCGCAGTCTCGCCGCGCTGGGTGGACGAAGTGCTCTCGCGCATCTTCGACGCCCTGGTGTCGATCCCGAGCAAGGTACTGGCGCTGGTGGTCATCGCCGCGTTTGGCTCGGGCAATACACTGCTGATCGGCATCGCCGCCTTCGCCTACATTCCCGGCGCGTTCCGCATTTCGCGCGCACTGGCCGTCAACCTGATGACGCTGGAATACGTGCAGGTCGCCCGCGCCCGTGGCGAGAAGCTCTTCTATATCGCCCGCGTGGAAGTGCTGCCTAACATGATCCATCCGATGCTTGCCGACTTCGGCCTGCGCTTCGTGTTCATCGTGCTGCTGCTCTCCGGCCTGTCGTTCCTGGGCCTCGGCGTGCAACCGCCCAACGCCGACTGGGGTTCGCTGGTGCGCGAGAACATCGGCGGTCTCTCGGAAGGCGCCCCCGCCGTGCTGATGCCGGCCATCGCCATCGCCTCGCTGACCATCGGCGTGAACCTGCTGATCGACAACCTGCGCCGGCGTGGCGCCTTCGGCCCGGGAGGTGCGAAATGACCGCCACCAAGACTCACGTCGATTCGTCTGCCCCCATGATCGACGTGCGTGGCTTGCGTGTGATTGCGCACAGCCACGGCACTACCACCGAAATCGTGCGCGGCGTCGACTTCTCGGTTCGTCGCGGCGAAGTGCTCGCGCTGATCGGCGAGTCGGGCTCCGGCAAAACCACCATTGCACTGTCGCTGCTCGGCTATGCCCGCAGCGGCTGCGAAATCGCCGGCGGACAGATCCGCATCGGCGACATCGACGTGCTCTCGCTCGACGATCGCGCCCGCCGTTCGCTGCGCGCCCGTACCGTCGCGTACGTCGCACAGAGTGCGTCGGCCGGCTTCAACCCGGCGCGCACGATCATGGATCAGGTCATCGAGCCCGCCCTGCTGCACAAGACCGCCAGCGCCGCCCAGGCGCGTGCCAAGGCCATCGAGCTGTTCCGTGCGCTGGCCTTGCCGTCGCCGGAGACCATCGGCGCACGTTATCCGCATCAGGTCTCGGGCGGGCAGTTGCAGCGGCTCATGGCGGCCATGGCGCTGATCACCGATCCGGCAGTCGTGGTGTTCGACGAACCGACCACCGCGCTCGACGTGACCACGCAGATCGAGGTGCTCGCCGCCTTCAAGAAGGTGGTGCGCGAGCTTGGCACCACGGCCGTGTACGTGTCGCACGATCTCGCTGTCGTGGCACAGATGGCCGATCAGGTCGTGGTGCTCAATGGCGGCACCGTGCGCGAGATCGGCACCACCGCCAAGGTGCTGCACAGCCCCGACGACGCCTACACCCGCGAGTTGCTGGCCGCACGCCGGCATGACGGCACACCACCGGCCCCGGCAAGTTCGTCCAAGGGAACCGTGCCGCTGCTGGAAATTCGCGGACTGCATGCCGGCTACGGCAATCGCGACCGTCATGGCCTGCCCGCCGTGCGCGTGCTCGACGACGTCAGTCTGCGCATCGAAAAAGGGAGTGCCGTCGGCGTGATCGGCGAATCGGGCTCGGGCAAGACCACGCTCGCACGCGTGGTCGCCGGGCTCGTACCGCGCGCACGCGGCGAAGTGCTGTTCGACGGCCGCGCGCTGCCCGACACCTTGAGCGAACGCACGGCCGAACACTATCGCCGCATCCAGATCGTTTTCCAGAACGCCGACACCGCACTCAATCCGAGTCATTCGATCGCCGACATCCTCGCCCGTCCGCTCAAGCTCTATCACGGACTCAAGGGCGATGCCGCGAAGCAGCGTACGCTCGCCCTGCTCGACCGCGTACGCCTGCCGGCCACGCTGCTCGATCGCACGCCCGGTGGCCTGTCCGGCGGTCAAAAGCAGCGCGTGAACCTGGCGCGCGCGCTGGCCGCCGAGCCGTCGTTGATCCTATGCGACGAAGTGACGTCGGCACTCGATACCGTCGTGGGTGCCGCCATCATCGATCTGCTCGCCGAACTGCGTCGCGAGCTTGGCCTGTCGTATCTGTTCATCAGTCACGATATTTCGACCGTGCGCGCGATTTGCGACGAAGTCGTGGTGCTGTACGCCGGTCAACGCGTGGAATCCGGTGCACGTGAGGTGCTGAGTTCGCCGCCGTGGCATCCGTACACTCGCCTGCTCATCGATTCGGTGCCTGCGCTGCGCCAGGGGTGGCTCGACGAACGCCGCGCGTGCCTCTCGGGCGCGCTGCCGCCGCTCGGCACCGCTGCCGATGTTGCCGAGCTGTGCGCGTTCCGCTCGCGCTGTCCGGTGCGCATCGACGGCAAATGCAACGTCACGCCGCCGTCGCTCAAAGTGCTTCAGAACGGCGCCGCCATCCTCTGTCATCACGCGGCCGACGATCTCGATACGTTGCAGAGCGCAACGCTGGCGTCGCGCGAGCCGGAGTTGAGCGCATGAGCCCACTGCCCGCCCCGGCACGCTTCGTGCGGCTAGCCGAAACGGACCGGCCCGCCGTGATGCTTCGCGTCGACGCGAAGCCCGTTCAAGCGTATGAAGGCGACACGCTGATGGTCGCCATCCTGAGCTTGCAAGGCGCGCTGCGCGATGCCGAGTTCGGGCCCGAGCGGCGCGCCGGCTTCTGCGTCATGGGCGCCTGCCAGGATTGCTGGGTGTGGACGCGCGACGGCGGACGGTTGCGCGCCTGCACAACGCCGGTGGCCGCCGGCATGGATATCGTCACGCGACTGGTTCGCCGCGGTGACGACGAGACCGCGCCGATGCGCGCGGCATCGGAAACCGGAGGGGATCTATGGCCGCTCGCGTAGTGGTGATCGGCGCGGGCCCGGCCGGCGTGCGCGCCGCTGCCGCGCTCGTCGAGGCGGGCGTGCGTCCGGTGGTGATCGACGAAGGCCGGCGCGACGGCGGGCAGATCTACCGCCGCCAGCCCGAAGGCTTCCGGCGCAGTTATACCGCGCTGTATGGCACCGAGGCAGACCGCGCTCGCCACCTTCACGAAACCTTCGACGGGCTGCGCCCGCATATCGACTACCTGCCGGAAACGCTCGTATGGAATATCCGCGATGGCGCCGTCCATCTGGCCAATGCGCAAGGCGCGTCCAGCGTGGCATTCGACGCGCTGCTGGTGTGCACCGGTGCGACCGATCGGCTCATGCCGGTGCCTGGGTGGCAGCATGCCGGCACGTACAGTCTGGGCGGCGCGCAGGTCGCGCTGAAATCGCAGGGCTGCGCCGTGGGCGCACGTACCGTGATGCTCGGCACCGGGCCATTGCTCTATCTGCTCGCCGCGCAATATGTGAAGGCGGGTGCCACCGTTGCGGCCGTGCTCGACACCTCGCCCGCCAGTGCTCGCCTGCGCGCGCTGCCACAATTGCTCGCCAAGCCGGGCGTGCTGCTCAAGGGCGCCGCGCTGCTGCGTTCGTTGCGCGCGGCCGGCGTGCCCCTGCATCGCGGCGTGACGCCCGTGCGCATCGACGGTGACGCCGAACTCGGCGTGCGAGGTGTGCACGTGAACCTTGCAGACGGCACCGCACTGCACGTCGAGACCGACGCCGTGGCGATGGGCTTTCATCTGCGCCCCGAAACACAAGTGGCCGATCTCGCGGGATGTGCCTTCGATTTCGACGATGCGCTCGGTCAGTGGGTGCCGCGCATCGACACCGACGGGCGCAGCAGCGTGCCCGGCGTTTATCTGGCCGGCGACGGGGTCCGCGTGCGCGGCGCCGACGCCGCCGAGTCTGCGGGACGGCTCGCTGCGTTGGCGGCCATGCGCGATCTGGGGGTTGCCCCGAAGTTCGACGATTCCGCGAAACTGCGTGACGCACTTGCCCGTTTCACACGCTTTGCAGCAGGGCTGCGCACGGCCTTCCCGTGGCCAGCGCAACACGCCAGACAACTGCCCGACGACACCATGGTCTGCCGTTGCGAAGGCATTACGGCCGGGCAACTGCGGCAGGTGACGCTGCAAGCCGGTGCCACGGAAGCCAATCGTGCCAAAGCGTTCTCTCGTGTGGGCATGGGCCGCTGTCAGGGGCGCTTCTGCGCGCATGCCGGCGCCGAAGTGATGGCAGGTGCGCTGGGCGTGCCCGTGTCGGCGGTCGGCCGGCTACGCGGACAAGCGCCGGTCAAACCGCTGCCGGTCGCGCTCGCACCAGCGCCCGCTTGCGCGGAGCACGCATCGACAGGTGCCGCCGACGCGGTACATACGACCTCCACGGAGACCGCATGACGACGTCCGCCTCGCCCACCGCCCAGGCCGACGTCCTGCTGATCGGCGGCGGCATCATGGGTTGCAGTACGGCATTCTTCCTGCGCCGGCACGGGTTGTCGGTCATCCTGCTCGAACGGCAGATGACCGGGCAACAGGCCAGCGGCACCAACTTCGGTGGCGTGCGGCGGCAAGGCCGCGCCTTGCCGCAACTGGCGATGTCCAATCGTGCACTGCGCATCTGGTATGCCGCACGCGATCTGCTCGGCAGCGACGTCGAATTCCTGCCGTCGGGACATACGCGCGTGGCCTATCATGCGCACGACGCCGACTATTTCGACAACTACGCCACTGCCGCGCGCGAGTACGGGCTCGACCTCGAAGTGCTGCACGGTACAGCGATGCGCAAGCGCTTTCCGTTCCTCGGTCCCGAAGTGTTGGCGGCATCGATTTCGCCGCTCGACGGGCATGCCAACCCGCGTCTGGCCGCGCCCGCCTTTGCGCGAGCGGCCGCTGCGCTCGGCGCCGATATTCGGGAGAACGTGTCGGTCCGGCATGTCGAGAAGACCCCGGCGGGCTTTCGCGTCGAGACGACCGACGCTCAGGTGTTCCATGCGGGGCGCCTCGTCATCTGTGCCGGTGCGTGGAGCAATGCGCTCGCGACCCAGTTCGGCGAATCGGCCCCCCTGAGCGTGCACGGTCCGCAAATGGCCGTCACCGAACCGGTGCCCTACGTGTTCCGCTCGTCGATGGGCGTCTATACGTCGATCAAGGAAGAGAGCATCTATTTCCGGCAGATTCCGCGCGGCAACATCATCCTCGGCGGCGGCCCGCCCGGACCTGCCGATGTGGACACGTCGCGCGCCGCAGTGCTGCCCGAGAACACGTTGGGGCAACTGCGCCAGTTCCGCCGGCTCGTACCGGCGGTCGCCCCGCTGCACATCATCCGTGTGTGGAGCGGTGTCGAGAGCTATCTGCCCGATAGCGAACCCGTGATCGGCGAGAGCGGCACCACCGACGGGCTCTACTACGCGTTCGGTTTCTGCGGTTCAGGTTTCCAGATCGGTCCCGGTGTCGGTGAAACGCTCGCGGAGCTGATCGCTACGGGCCGCACTGAAATCGATCTGCAACCGTTCGCGATCCGGCGCTTCGCCCGTCGTCAGGACGACGATACGCCCGGTGCCACGCCCGCCCCCAACCCCAACGCTACCCCCGCGCCCTCGGCGACTTCATCATGAATCCGCGCTCACCGGTCTGCCTCTCCGCCCGCATGGCAACGGACCCTCGCGCGTCGCGCGGACGGCTCGTCGAACGGTCGGTACACGGCACGCTCGACGACGCACGTGCCTACATCGACGCGTATTTCTACGAGCCGCTCACTGTCGCGCAACTCGCCGACCTCTGCTCGCTCTCGGTATCGCGCTTCGCCACGGCCTTTCGCGAGCGCTTCGAAGATGCGCCGTACCGCTACTTGTGCCGGGTACGTGTGGCCGCCGCACAGCGTCTGCTGCTTGCCGGCGTACCCGGCTCGCTGGTCGCCACCGAAGTCGGCTTCTTCGATCAGAGCCATCTGGCACGGCACTTCAAACGCATCTGCGGCATGACGCCCAGCGCCTTCGTACAGCATCATTTGCATGACGGATGCCATACCGGACACATGACGGCCACGCGCCTCACGCTCGGTCCGCGACTGGGGTAGGCATCGATGCGGGATGGATGGCCCCGCGTCGCCGCTTCCTGAGCGCGCACGACACGGGGCAGGGCAAACATGGGCTTACTGAAGCACGAAGCCCTGTTGCTGGACGTGCTCGGAATCGAGGCCGATCTGCACGTTGAAGTCGCCAGGTTCTGCGACATATTTCAGTTGGGCGTTGTAGAACTTGAGCATGTCTTCGTCAATTGCGAAGCGCACTTCACGCGACTCCCCTGCCTTGAGCAGGATCTTGCGGAAGCCCTTGAGTTCCTTGACCGGACGCACGACCGATGCCGCAACGTCCTGCAGATACAACTGCACGACCGTCTCGCCATCGCGCTTGCCCGTGTTGCGCACCGTCACGCTCGCCTCGAGCGTGCCGCCCCTGGCCATCGTGCGCGACGAGAGCGTAACGTCGGACACGCTGAATGTCGTGTAGCTCAAGCCATAGCCGAAGGGGTACAGCGGGCCGTACTGCGCGTCGAAATATTGCGACGTGTAGTTGGCCGGCTTGCCCGGCGTGAACGGCCGGCCGATGCGCAACTGGTTGTAGTACGCCGGAATCTGGCCGATCGAGCGAGGGAACGTAATCGGCAGCTTGCCCGACGGGTTGTAGTCGCCGAACAACACGTCCGCGATCGCGTGACCGCCTTCGGTGCCCGCGTACCACGTCTCGAGCATGGCGTCTGCGTTGGCCTTCGGCCAGTTCAGATCGAGCGGACGGCCATTCATCAGCACCACGACCAGCGGCTTGCCCGTTGCCTTGAGGGCCTGCAGCAGCGCGAGTTGACTGCCCGGCAGCGACAGGCTCGTGCGGCTCGACGCCTCATGCGACATGCCGCGCGATTCGCCAACCGCCACAATCAACGTGTCGGCATGGCGTGCGACCTGCACGGCTTCGTCGATCATCTGTTGCGGGGTACGCTTGTCCTGCACGACTTCCGGATTGTCCCAGTCGAGGAAGTTGAGATATTCCACCACGCGCGGGTCGTCGGTAATGTTCGCACCGCGCGCATAGCTTACCTGCGCCTGCTTGCCGAGGGCATCTCGCACGCCCTGGAGCAGCGTGACAGCCTGCGACGCCTTGCCCGCTGCCGACCAGCTTCCCATGACGTCGATCTTCGCGTCGGCGAGCGGCCCGATCACCGCGATTCTGCCCGCCTTGCGAAGCGGCAGCGTGTCGTGCCGATTCTCCAGCAGGACGAGCGACTTGCGAGCCGCGTCGCGGGCGGCGTCACGATGCAGGCGGCTTTCGGCATTCACGTCCTTCGGGTCCTGCGCGGCGTTCCCGATACGGCGATACGGGTCGGCAAACAACCCCATGTCGTACTTCGCGCCAAGCACTTCGCGCACGGCGCTGTCGATGTCACGCATCGGCACGGCGCCGGATTTCACGAGATCGGGCAACTGCTTGAGGTACTGCACGTCGGCCATGCTCATGTCGACGCCCGCCTCGATGGCCAGTTTCGCCGCCTCGCGGCCGTCCTTCGCCACGCCGTGACGCATCAGTTCCTCGATGGCCCCGTGGTCGCTCACGGTCACGCCTTTGAAACCCCATTCATCGCGCAGCAGGTCACGCAGCAACCACTTGTTCGACGTGGCCGGGGTTCCGTTGATGGAGTTCAGTGCAATCATCACACCGCCGGCGCCTGCGTCGAGGCCCGCGCGATACGGCGGCAGATAGTCCTGATACATACGCATCAGGCTCATGTCGACGACGTTGTAATCGCGCCCGCCCTCCACCGCGCCATACAGCGCGAAGTGCTTCACGAAAGCCATCAGGCTGTCGGGGTTCGCGGGCGAGGCGCCCTGAAACCCCTGCACGCTGGCACGCGCGCTCTGCGAAACCAGATAGGGGTCTTCGCCGAAGCCTTCCGACGTGCGCCCCCAGCGCGGATCGCGCGAGATGTCGACCATTGGTGCGAAAGTCGCGTCCAATCCGTCGGCACTCGCTTCGATGGCGGCCACGCGCGCCGCTTGCTTCACCACCGACATATCCCAGCTCGACGCCAGCCCGAGGCTGATCGGGAACACGGTACGATGCCCGTGCACGATGTCGTAGGCGAAGAAGATGGGAATCTTCAGGCGGCTTTGCTTGGCGGCGGCGTCCTGCAACGGACGGTTATCCTCGCGTGTGACCGAGTTGAACGTGCCCCCCACGCGACCGGCGGCAATCTCCTTGATGAGCATGGGTTGCGGCATATCCGCCCCGATGCTGATCAGGCGCAACTGACCGATCTTCTCGTCGAGCGTCATGCGCGCGATGAGATCGTCGATGAACGCCTGTTTGGCGGCAGGAGACGGCATGGCAACCGGGGCATTGCCCGGCGCACCGTTATTCGGGCCGGAAGGCGCGTCGGCAAAGGCCGGCGCCACTACGAGGCTGGCGGCAAGAGCCAGCGCACAGAACATTCTCATCTGATAGCGATCCAATGTGGCGCGACGCGAGGATGCCGGTAAGGTTGTCTGCGGCAGCCCCCGTCGTATCAACTGGCGTTACCCGGTCCGGAGAAACGCGCCGGACACGTAACGGCGAAGTGCGATACTTTGCCACAATCGGTATCTTCGAAGCGATTCCGCCCCGTTTTTTGCGCAGATCCGTGTGTCATGAGACGCTTATGAGACTTGGTACCTCCCCCCAACTTCTGGAGAGATTCGTGGTTCTGTTTTCCCCCGCCATGTCCTGGCATCGGCACATGCGTTCGTTCTTGCCGGCACTTGTGGCAGGCGCCGCCTTGTTGAGCGCGGCGCATGCCCATGCGTTCTCCCTCGACGATGTGACTGCCCGCGCGAAGGGGCTTGCCGACAAGCCCTACACCGCACCGGTGAGCAACCTCACGCCCGCGTTTGCGAACATGCAGTTCGGCGACTACATCAAGATCCAGCCCCGGCGCGAGACGTTCGAATGGAACGATCAGGCCACGCCGTTCCGGCTGGGTTTCTATCACCAGGGCATGCAGTTCAGCACGCCGGTGAAGATCAACGAGATCGTCGGCAGCGGCAGCAACGCAAAGATCGACGAGATCAAGTACGACACCCGCCGCTTCGACTTCGGCGACCTCAAGCTCGAGCGCAGCGCCACGCAAAACCTCGGCTACGCGGGCTTTCGCGTGCTGTACCCGATCAACGAACCCGGCAAGCTCGACGAGGTCATGAGCGTGCTGGGCGCGAGTTATTTCCGCGTGATCGGCAAAGGACAGATCTACGGCCTGTCGGCACGCGGTCTGGCCATCGACACGGGCCTGCCGATTGCCGAGGAATTTCCGGCCTTCCGCGAGTTCTGGATCGAACGCCCGAAGCCGGGCGAGAAGCATCTGGTCTTCTACGCACTGCTCGACTCGAAGCGTGCCACCGGCGCTTATCGTTTCGATCTGGCACCGGGCGAAGACTCCGTGTTGAAGGTGCAGGCACGGGTGTTCATGCGCGGACCGGTGACCAAGCTCGGCATCGCGCCACTCACGAGCATGTTCCTGTTCGGACCGAATCAGCAGCGCGACCCGTACAACTTCCGCCCGGCATTGCACGACTCGAACGGGCTTGCGATTCACGCCGGCAACGGCGAGTGGATCTGGCGTCCGCTGAACAATCCGCGCCATCTCGCCATCAGCCAGTTTCAGGTCACGAATCCGCGCGGCTTCGGACTGCTCCAGCGCGGACGCGATTTCGCTCAGTACGAAGACCTGAAGGATCGCTACGATCTGCGCCCGAGCGCCTGGATCGAACCGCAAGGCGATTGGGGCAAGGGGCATATCGAACTGGTGGAGATTCCGTCGCCGGACGAAACCAACGACAACATCGGCGCGTTCTGGACGCCTGACCAGTTGCCGCCCAAGGGCCAGCCGTTGCAGGCCGATTACACGATCCACTGGACGATGAACGAGCGCAGCATCATCGACCGCAATCTGGCCTGGGTGAAGCAGACGCTTCGCACCGCCGGCGAGATCACGCAAGCCAATCTGATTCGTCATTTCGACGGCAGCACCGGACTCATCGTGGACTTCGACGGCGGCCCGCTCGCCTCTCTGCCCGCAGGCTCGGTCACGCCGCAGGTCAGCGTGAGCGATAACGCCACCCTCATCGAGCAGACGCTGCAACCGAATCCGGTTACGCGTGGCATGCGCCTGAATCTGCGCGTGATGGTCAAAGACCCGGCCAAGGTCGTGGAACTGCGGGCTGCCCTCGTCGCGGGCGGCAAAGCTGTGAGCGAGACCTGGAGCTATCAGCTCCCCCCGTTCTCGGTCGCCAAGCAATAAGTTGCATCCCGCCGCTACGTGCGGCGGCGTCTTGCCGCTGCACACCCCTCCCTCTGCGCAACACCACCCACCGCAATTAAACAGGCACTTACGTGCCGTGTTTTCTCATGTAAAACCCTGAAACGGGCAAATTACCCTTGCAGTTGGCGATCAATTCGCGTTTACTGCATGCACAATATTGCATAAAAACCACCCTTCGCTGTTCACAGAGGTGGTTTGCTGCATTGGCAACGGCCGCAGGCCGTGCCGGTGTGGCTCGGCCTGGTGCCGCTTGCGTCGGTCAAGACATCCCCAAGACTCTCCGCGTTTCGACGGAGGGCGGATTCGTTATGGAGACACCCGCATGCGACACATCGACGTACACCACCTGGCCGACGAAGCGCGCTTTAACGGCTATCACGGCCGCATTCTGCTTTGGTGCGCGCTCATCATCATCTTCGACGGCTACGACCTCGCGGTCGCAGGCATTGCGCTGCCGTCGATCATGAAGGCGATGAACGTGGACGCCACCAGCGCCGGCTTCATGGTCAGCGCCGCGCTCTTCGGCATGATGTTCGGCGCTATCGTGATGGGCATGGTGGCCGACAGCATCGGCCGCCGCAAAGCCATCGCCATTTGCGTGCTGATGTTCTCGCTCTTCACCGCCGCCGCGGGTTTCACACACGAGCCGATCAGCTTCTCCGTCACGCGCTTTTTCGCGGGGGTCGGGATCGGCGGCGTGATGCCGATCGTCGTCGCCCAGATGACGGAGTACTCACCGCGCAGACTGCGCGGCACACTCGTCACCCTCATGTTTTCGGGCTACTCGGTCGGGGGCATGCTCGCCGCCCTGCTTGGCAAAGGCCTGATCGAATCGTATGGATGGCAGTCCGTCTTTCTGGCGGCAGGTCTGCCCGCGCTGCTCGTGCCCTTCGCGATGAAAGCGCTGCCGGAGTCGATGCCCTTCCTGATCCGCACGGGCCGCCTCGATGCGCTCAAGCAAGTGCTCTCCCGGCTTGCGCCGCACTATGCCGCGCAGCCGGGCGATCAGTTCGCGCTGCCCACGACGGATCGCAAGCAGGCCGCGCCGCTGTCGCGCCTGTTTCAGGACGGCCGCGGATTCAGCACCGTCATGCTGTGGGTGGTGTTCTTCATGTGCCTGTTCATGGTGTACGCGCTCAGCTCGTGGCTCGCGAAGCTCATGGCCAGTGCCGGCTACAGCCTCGGCTCGGCGCTCACGTTCGTGCTGGTGCTGAACTTCGGGGCGATGCTCGGCGCCATCGGCGGCGGCTGGCTCGCGGATCGCTTCAACATCAAGTACGTGCTCGTCGGCATGTATGCGCTCGCCGCCGTGTCGATCACGTTGCTGGGTGTGAAGGTGCCGACGCCGGTGCTGTTCGTACTCGTGGGGTTGGCCGGCGCGTCGACCATCGGCACGCAGATCGTCACCTATGCCTATGCGGGCCAGTTCTACCCGATGGCCGCGCGCGGCACGGGCATCGGCTGGGCCTCGGGGGTGGGACGCAGCGGCGCCATTCTCGCGCCCATCGTGATCGGCGTGCTCGTGAGCATGTCGCTGCCGTTGCAGCAGAACTTCATCGCGATCGCGATTCCCGCCGTCGTCGCAGTCGTGGCCGTGTTGCTGATCGACCACAAGAAATCGGCGTCGGTGCAACAGCAAGCTGCAACGCAATCGCACAGCGACGCGGCAGGACTCGCGAACGGCGCGGGAGAACCGGCGTAATCTCGCGCGTCAAGGCAGACTCGGGTGTCGACGTCTGACGTCAATGCACGGCGGCGCAGTCTGGTGCCGCCGTGCGAAAATGCGTGCCGCAGCGGTCATGGGAATGACGGCGGCTTTCAGTGACGCGACGCGTCGGTGCAGGGGCAAACCATCCATTGCCCGGCGCATGTGCGGCACATGAAAAATCGTTCAACCCGAGCACCACAGGTGCCGATATCCAGATATCCGTCCCAACGGACGATCTGGGGAAGATCAACATGACGCGTCTCGCTTTGCTGAGTGTTTTCGCATTGGCCGTCGCCCACGCGTCGGCCTTCGCAGCCCCGCCCGACGACGCTACCGTCGCCCAGCTTTCCACCCGACAAGCTATCACCGGCAATGCCGTCTTTGGCGGCAGCCAGGCCGCCACGCTCGGCACCGACGCCCTGCGCGACGCGCACGGTAACTTCGGCGTGAACGTTGCCGCCGGCGCCCTCAACGCGCAGTCGAACCAGCTCGTGCTGGCGAGGGCTTCACACGTTGCGATCGATACCCGTCAGACGCTTCGCGATACCGCGACCGTCACCGGCGCGATGAACGCGTCGCTCGGGGACCGCGCGCTGATGGGCGCATCGGGCAATATCGGCGTGAATGTGGTGGCAGGTGTCGCCAACGCACAAGCCAACGCGCTGGCGATTCATTGACGGCGCAGTGAGGCGTCGCCCGGCCGGATTACGTCTCGGCCGGGAACCGGCGCTGCAGATTGCCTAGCCAGCGTGCAACGACGTCGAGTTCCGCCTCGGTGAAATCATCGTGCAGCAGCGCATTGAGGTCCGCAAGGATGTCGCGGGCACGGGCCATCGCCTTGTGTCCGGCCGCCGTGATACGCAAGCGCGTGGCGCGACCGTCGTCGGCGTCGGCGCGGCGGGTGAGCAGGCCTGCGGTGACCATACGGTTCGCCAGTCCCGTCATCGACGAGGGCGAGAGCTGCAACGCCGCGCCAACTTCGCCCACGAGCGCATCTTCGTGGTGCAGCAGATAGAAGAGCACACCGGCCTGCGCAGCGCTCACGCTGGCGCTATCGCCAGCCCGCGCATCGATCCATCGCTGGACACGCCGCTGACCGACGTTGAGCAGGAAGAACAGTCTGCGCTCGGCAGCCTCGCCTTTTCCCGGTTTCTTGATGGCCTCGGCGGTCTCGGCGGCAGCGGGGGGTCGGCGTTTTGGCATTCGGTCTGATGGAATCGTAGTTACGTCGTTGTCACGTCGGTGCAATCGGAGACGGTATCGTCGTCACAGGCATCGACACGCCCTGCCGCGCGGGTCCCGCCACGCCATGATCGTTCGATCCTGCTGCGACGCTCGTCGATCCCGCCGACAGTAGCCAGTCTACGGTTTCCGGCCATAGAAACGCACCGGAACGTTGGCGGAAGTATCCCATATGCCCGATCGATCCGGCATCCGAACGAATGGCGGGAATTTCTCGACGCGTCACCGGGGCGTTCCGAAGCCGGGAGACCAACATGTCGATGCCCATCGGCGTGGCCCAGAGGTCGTCGTCGAACCCCAACGACAGGATCGGTGTGCGCACATGCGCGAAGCGCGCTTCGGCGTCGAGCGTCGGGTCGTCGAAGAAGTAGTTCGGCAACCGGGTCCATCCACGCCATTCAAGCAGCACACCTGCGGGCAAGTCCTCGCCAAAGCCCAACTTTCTGCCTGGCAGATACCCGGCAAGACGCGCCAGCACCGGCGCCACCCAGTGCATCAGCACGGTGATGCGCGCGCGCTCTCGCCGGTGGCTCACCACACGCATTGACCCGGCATGCGAAGCCACCTGCACGGCGGCGACCAGTCGATTCGAACTTTCGCACAACCCGATGGCATGGCCGCCGAAACTGTGTCCCACGGCATAGACCGGCAGCGACGGATACCTCTCGAACGCCCAACGGGTGACACCTTCGACATCCAAATCGGCCCAGTCGCGCATGCGCGCCGGGAAACCACGTAGCGCCGGCGGGCGAGATCCGTCGATGCCGCGATAGCTGTAAGTGACGGCGATCAGACCGCGCTGCGCGACGTATTGCGCGAAGGCGAAATAGAGACGTTCCGGCACAGCCGTCGCTGGATGAATCAGCACGACACCTCGCGCAGGCAACGCGTCGGGATACCAGGCATGTGCGCCCAGCGGATAGGCGTCAACGGCAGGAATTTCGACGGCAAGCGATGGCATGACACAACTCCCCGGCGCTCGCAGACTCCGGGGGGATTGCGTAGCGTCTGTCAGTGGAAGGGACGAATATGGAATTTATTTCGCACACGAAGTATATGCGCGATTTTATTTCGCTAGCGAAATAAATTAGAAGGAAGGTGTAACGCGTGTGGCATTCGACAACAACGCGCCGAGACATCGCCCCATGGAAAACGGGGACCGAAGTCCCCGTCTGCGCGTTGGTTTGCCGGTCTTACTTACGCCATCAATGCACGCCGTCCAGACACGCAGGCGATAGCGCCGCCTTCGCACGCTGGGCGAACGCCGGCCAGCGGCAGCTTTTCCCATCCGGGCCATCGCTGCAATCGGGCAAGGCGAGTGTCACGCGTTTTGCCGGTTCGTCGAGCGAGAGTGCGGTGAGGTGCCGCATCTGATGCATCGATTGATACACCATCTCCACGCGCACGAACGCATCGCCCGCCGGATCGCGCCACAGCGTGAACACCAAGGCGCCATCGGGCGGTGTGTTGTCGGGCTGGTCGGGGAGTTGCCAATCGAGCCTGAGCATGCCCGCGACATTGGCCACGTTCGTGTCGTGGCCAATCAGCACATAGACGCGATTGCCCACCGGCAGAACAGGTCCACGCACCGGCGCGAGAGCCGGTGCGCCACTCTGCGCCGCCGAACGCGTCAGCGCATCGAGGGTCACGGCCAGCAGCGGCGTGCCGTTGGCCGACGCGAGATAAGGCGTGCGGTTAAGCAGATCGCGCTGCGCGTTATGCGCTTCGAGCAGGCGCGCCCAATCCTGCTCGTCGCGGATTCTGCCCCAGGCCACGTCGCTGTCGGGCAGGCTTTCGCCATATTGCAGCAGGAAGACCTCCGACGCCGTCGCCGCACTGCCGAGCGCCCCGCGCAACGCCACGCCGCTGCCATCGCCTTCGACGCGCAATCGCGTGGGCACGTCCTCGAGCTTGCAGCCGCCTTGTGCGCCGCATGCCGGACTGCGCGCATAGTCGAGCACTTCGCTCATGCGGGCAATCGTCGCGGCGTAGCGTTTGTTCAGGCCCGCGACGCCGTCCGGCGCCAGACGCGCCTCGATTGCGCCGCGCGCCACGCCCGGGTCGAGCGGGCAATCCCCCGCAGCCACAGGCTGGAATACCGCGTCGTAAGTCGTGAGATCCGCCTGATGCGACGCACGCATGTCGCACCCCGGCGCCATGCCTTGCAGCAGCGCGTTGCCGGTCTCGCGTGTGCGTTGATCGATGTCGGCCCATCCATAGACCGTACCGGGTGCCGGGCACACGTTATCGGGCAGCACACGCCGCGCGCGCAGCCAGTCGCCGTAATAGCGGCCCATGCGTTCGGCCAGCGAGCCACCTCGTGCCGTCAGATAACCGGCGGGCACCGGCCAGCCGGGCCAGGCGTCCGGGCTCAGCTTGTCGAGTGGGGGCTGGGCATGGGTCGGCGATCGCACGCCATGACGGCTCACGATCACCGTGGAGATCAGTGTCCAGTCGGCGGGCATGCCATCGATGCGGGCGGCCGATTCGGGTGGTTTGGCCTGCCCCGGTGTCGGCGGCGGCGAGGGGGTGCTGCAAGCGCTCAGCGCACCTGCGACGGCGAACGCCGCGATGCACGCCGGCCACCGCATCCCGCTGCGCCTTTGCCTGCGGCGAACCGGAACGTCGGGACAAACATCTCGGGATCGAACGGGTTCACGAGTCATCACGCGGATCATGGCGGCAGTCATGGCAACAAGTCGGGGTGACGGGGGACGGCGTTGACGCTCATCTTACCGTGCGCCGTTAGCGTCGCCTCAACCAACGTGAAAGCGTGGCGCAAATGCATCGGCTGCCAACGTCACGACGCTGCGCAACCCGACGAACACGCAACTATCCGATGACCCCGTCCGCACGCCCCACGGCACCGAAACGCCATGACAACCGGTGCGCCGCCGCAATCAGCGCCTGTGCCGGTGGTGCGTCGAGCGCCGTCTCGAAACTGCCCGCCGACCCCATCAACGCGAGCACCAGGGTGACTTCCCCGGTGTGATCGAACACCGGAACCGCTACGGTATCGATGCCGGGAACCGGGTTGCTTAGCGCCGTATCGAATTGCTGCTCCCGGATCGACGTCAGCCGCGCAGCATAGTCTGGCATCGGCGTCAGCGGGCGCCCTTCCGCGCCTAGCCCCGCCATGCGCACGGACTCCTGCGCGAGCAGACCGTCGAGCACCGCTGGCGGCAGGAAGGCGGCGAACGTGCGTCCGATGGCAGTGTTCACCAGCGAGAGCACCGTGCCGATGCGCAGGCTCACGTGCTGCGGGCGCATCGCTTCTTCCAGACGAACCACCGTCGGCCCGACCGGCCCCAGCACCGCCATCGCCGCCGACAACCCGGTGGCTTGCGCAAGCGCGAGAATCTCCGGCTCGGCTTCGCCGGTCGGCGAGAGACGTTGCAGCGCCATCAATCCGAGTTCGAGACTTAACGCCCCCGCTTCGAAGTTGCCGTGCTCATCGCGCGTGAGCAAGCCCGCACGTTGCAGGCTCACCAGATGCGGATGCGCCTTCGCGGCGGCCATGCCCGCGTCGCGCGCTAGCGCACCCAGCGCTAGCGGGCGTCCCGCCGCGACCAACGCTTCGAGCAACGCGCCGGTGCTTTCAAGCGCCTGAATGCCGCGCTGCGGCTTCGCCGGGGTCATCGTCACGTCGTCCGTCGTCTCATTTGTTTCTGCCCGGCTTCGCGTTGCACTCATGCGCTCACCTCGCCGGCTTCCCGATCCGCATCGACCTGCGCCGCGATCGCTCTCGCCGCCGCACGCAATGCGCTTGCCGCCGCACCGTCCCACGCCACGTCGAGCGCCGCCGTCGGCCCGATGGCGGTGAGCCCCAGACGCAGGCGTCCGCTCGCGTCGAACACCGGTGCACACAAACTGCTCACCGACGGACTCGGCGTGTTCACACTGCGCGACATGCCGTGTGCACGCGTCTCGTCCAGCAGGGCGTTGAACCGTTCGCGCTCAGCCGGCGTCGCCGGCATCTGCTCATGCCACGCTTGCGGCCATTGCGCCTGCGGTGTGAAGGCGCAGAACGTGCGGCCGGTCGACGTCGCCGTCAGCGACATCACCGAACCGACATGCAGGTTCACATGCAGCGGAAACGCCGCGCGCTCGAAATGCACGACGAGCGGGCCTTGCGGCGCGCGAGTGCAGATCGCTACACAGAAGCCGGTCTCACGGGCCAGCGCGATCACACGAGGCACGGCAGCGCGATAGGCCGGATCGTTTTCAAGATGCAACAACGCGAGACGCAATGTCATGGGACCCGGCGCGTAATCACCCGACATCGGGTCGCGCTTGAGCAAACCCAATCGGGTGAGGCTTACCAGATACGGATGTGCCTGTGCGGGTGGCAGCCCGGCGAGCGCGGCAAGATCGCCCGGCCCCAGCGGGCGGCGGGCTTGCGCCAGCGCCTGAAGCACGCGCGCGGCCACGTCCACGCTTTGTACGCCGCGCGAGGCTCGGCCGGGCCGGCCGTTCACATCGGCGGCACCGTCCATCGGAATTCGGTTCATGCGGTCACGAGAGCCAGGGCTCCCCAAGGAAAATGGCCTAGATTCTAAACAAGTCGGCGTCCGTTGCTTCCCTCTCTCCCTGCCATGCCGCAGGGTTAACCCGGAACGCAAACGCCTTCAAATCGCCAACGTCACAACATTAGCAAATAACAATCATCTTTGTCATTGACAAATATTCTGAGCGTTTCGTAAGATGCCCTCATCATCCGCACCATCCCCGCAGACGAGATAAGAGAGAGACAAGCATGGCCAAAGCATTCGCCTCGCAAGCCGACCTGGAAGCCAAGAAGGTCACATTCACCCAACTGTCGGAGAACACCTGGGCCTATACGGCGGAAGGGGACCCGAACTCCGGCGTCATCATCGGCGACGACGGCGTGATGATCGTCGACACGACAGCCACGCCCGCCATGGCGCAAGATCTGATCGCGAAGATCCGCACGGTCACCGACAAGCCGATCAAGTACGTGGTGCTCTCGCACTACCACGCCGTGCGCGTGCTTGGCGCATCGGCCTACTTCGCCGAAGGTGCTCAGCAGATCATCGCGAGCCGCGGCACCTACGAAATGATCGTCGAACGTGGCGAAGCCGACATGAAGTCGGAGATCGAGCGCTTTCCGCGCCTGTTCGCCGGTGTCGAGACGGTGCCCGGCCTCACGTGGCCGACGCTCGTCTTCGAGAAGGAAATCACGCTCTTCCTCGGCAAGCTCGAAGTGAAGATCGCGCACCTCGGCTCGGGTCATACGAAGGGCGACACCGTCGTGTGGCTGCCGTCGCAGAAAGTGCTGTTCTCGGGCGACCTGGTCGAGTACGACGCCGCCTGCTACACCGGCGACGCGCAACTCGCCGAATGGCCGGCCACACTCGATGCGCTGGCCGCGCTCGGTGCCGAGAAACTCGTGCCGGGCCGTGGTCCCGCGCTGACCACGCCCGAGGAAGTCGCCAAGGGTCTCGCCTACACGAAAGATTTCGTGACGACGCTGTTCGAAGCGGGCAAGCAAGCGGTCGAGCAGAAGCTCGACCTCAAGGGTGCGATGGCGCTCACGCGCAGCCAGATGGACCCGAAGTTCGGCCATGTGTTCATCTACGAACACTGCCTGCCGTTCGACGTGACCCGCGCGTTTGACGAAGCGAGCGGCATCACGCATCCGCGTATCTGGACGGCGCAGCGCGACAAGGAAATGTGGACCGCATTGCAAAACTGAGTTCGATCCCGGCGCGGCCTCGGTAAGCGCGCCGGCAGCAAAAGCGAAAAGTAAAAACGGGACCCGCCGGCGCATGTGCGCCGGTGCGGTGCCGACGATGGAGACATTGCATGAGCAGCATCGATTACCAGCGACTGACGTTCGAATACCAGCCGTGTGCGGAACAATCCGGCAACGTCGCGGCCGAGACGCATCCGGTCATCGTGGTCGGCGCAGGTCCGGTGGGACTCGCAACCGCCATCGATCTCGCGCAGCAAGGCGTATCCGTGATTGTCCTCGATGACGACTGCACGCTCTCGGCCGGCTCGCGCGCCATCTGCTTTGCCAAGCGCACGCTCGATATCTTCGACCGTCTCGGCTGCGGCGAGCGCATGGTGCAAAAGGGCGTGTGCTGGAACGTCGGTCGCGTGTTCCTGCGCGATCAGGAGGTCTACAACTTCGACTTGCTGCCCGAGGCAGGGCACCATCGTCCGGCGTTCATCAATCTGCAGCAGTATTACGTCGAAGGCTATCTGTTCGAGCGCGCACGCGAACTGCCGAACATCGACATCCGTTGGAAGAGCAAGGTGGTCGGACTCACGCAGCAGGGCACGCCAGGCACGCCCGACGCGAGCGTCACACTCACGGTCGAGACCCCCGACGGGGAGTATCAAACGCGCGCCCGCTATGTCGTGGCCGCCGATGGGGCTCGCAGTCCCCTGCGCAAGTTGATCGGTGTGGACAGCCACGGCCGCACGTTCAAGGATCGCTTCCTGATCGCCGACGTCAAGATGAGCGCGGACTTCCCTGCGGAGCGCTGGTTCTGGTTCGACCCGCCCTTCCACCCGAATCAGTCCGTTCTGCTGCATCGCCAACCCGACGACGTGTGGCGCATCGACTTCCAATTGGGATGGGACGCCGATCCGGCGCTCGAGAAGACCCCCGAGCGAGTGATCCCGCGGGTGCAGGCCCTGCTTGGCCCGGACGCGAAGTTCACGCTGGAGTGGGTCAGCGTCTATACCTTCTCCTGCTTGCGCATGGACGACTTCCGTCATGGTCACGTGCTGTTCGCCGGCGACGCGGCACACGGGGTGTCGCCATTCGGTGCGCGCGGCGCGAATAGCGGCGTGCAGGATGCCGAGAACCTCGCGTGGAAACTCGCACTGGTGCTCGCCGGTCATGCCCCCGATACGCTGCTCGATACCTATGCGCGCGAGCGCGAATTCGCCGCCGACGAGAACATCCGCAATTCCACTCGCTCGACGGATTTCATCACGCCCAAGAGCCCTGTCTCGCGCGTGTTCCGCGATGCTGTGCTGACCCTGGCCCGCGACCATGCGTTTGCGCGGCAGTTGGTCAACAGCGGACGGCTGTCGGTGCCCGCGGTACTTCACGAGTCGACACTCAACACGACCGGACATGATACGTTCGCCGGACGCATGGTGCCGGGTGCGGCTTGCGTCGATGCACCGCTCACTCGTCAAGGACAGGATGGTTGGCTGCTGCCGCGTCTGGGTGGACGTTTCGTCGCGCTCGTGTTCGGGGCGCCGGGCTCACTCGACACCGCAGCGCTCACGGCCCTCGATGCCCTTGCGAACGACAGCGTGCCGGTCGTGCCGGTGTTCGTGACGCCCGATGCTGAAGTCGCACGGGATGCGCACCACGGACACAGCGTCTGGCACGACGTGCAAGGTCTTGCCGCCCAACGGTACGACGCCGCACCTGGCACGGTGTATCTGATTCGTCCGGATCAGCATGTGTGCGCACGCTGGCGCACCATCGACGCCACGGCGATTGCCGCCGCGCGCGAGCGCGCGCTCGGCCGAACGGCACCGGAAGTCGCGCCGATGCAATGTGCGGCCTGACGCCGCCCCGGCCGATCCCGCCGATCGACGCTCAACGCCCACCGATTTCGCAGGAAGGAGACACTTCATGGCACTCGATACACAACCGCGTCTGACACATCCGGACGATTTCTACGAAGCCTTGATCGATATGCATCGCGACCTCGACGAGACACAGAGTCAGGCCGCCAACGCGCAACTGATCCTGTTGCTCGCCAACCAGATCGGCGATCACGACACGCTGCTCTCGGCGCTTCGTCTCGCACGCGCGGGCGCACTGGGCAACGCGGCGCGCTGATCGCCGGGCAACCTTCCCTGCGTCACGCTCCCTGACGAAAGCGGGGCGCCCGATCACCGGGCGCCCCGCTTTTTTTGTGCGACGTGTTCTTGTCTTGTATCGCGTGCCGTCGCTCTGCCGGCGTTACACCACCACCATCTGTGAAATCTTCTGCGCCGCCTGCTGAAGGGGCGCGAGGAACTTCGCTTCCATCTCGGCAGCCGACGTCCGGTTGGCCTGACCGCTGACGTTCATCGCCGCAATCACCTGCCCCGCGCGATTACGGATCGGGGCAGCAATCGAAATCAACCCCTCTTCCAGTTCCTGATCGACCAGCGCCCATCCCTTGGCGCGCACGTCGAGAATCCGTTCGCGCAGCGCGTCGATGTCCGTCACCGTGCGGCGAGTGTGCTGGCGGATGTCGGCGCGGCGCAATGCGGCGTCGAGTTCGTCGTCGGGCAACGCCGAGAGCATGACGCGCCCCATTGACGTGCACCACGCCGGCAGGCGGCTGCCGATCGACAGGTTGATCGACATGACCTTGCGCACCGGCACGCGCAGCACGTAGACAATGTCGTCACCGTCGAGCACCGAGGCGGAACTGCTCTCCTGTACCTGCTGCACGAGCGCCTCCATGAACGGCTCGGCAAGATTCCACAACGGCATCGACGTGAGATAGGAAAAACCGAGGTCGAGAATTCTCGGGGTGAGCCGGAACAGCCGCCCCTCGCTTCGTACGTAGCCCAGCGCCTCGAGCGTGAGCAGAATGCGGCGGGCCCCGGCGCGTGTCAGCCCGGAGGCGTGCGCCACTTCCGAGAGCGTCTGCGCGGGGCGCGCGGCGTTGAACGCCTTGACGACCGCCAGCCCGCGCGCGAACGACTGCACATAGGAGTCGCCCGGCTTCTTGCCGGTCGGTTCGGTTGCGTCGTTCGGCACAGGTGTCATGTAGGGGGAGATCGAGTGTCTTCGCGTGAACGGCAAGCGTAATGGATTTGCGTCGCGTGTTCCACCGCGCGACACACGCCACTTCATGGCCGGTGTCACGACGGCATGGCCCGCGTCTCAGGCGGGCACTCGCTTGACGCCCGACACGGGAAGGCTTAGGCTGTTCTTATAGCGAATATTTGTTCGCTATAAGAACATTGTGAACCAGACGAGGCCATTGGACAAGAGGCCATCGCCGGGAGACACCGAACCGGGGCGAGGGGCGCGAGCCCGTCAGCCCGATGGAACTGCCCAGGAGGCACGTGTGATCAACAAGATTTACGACTCGCTCGCCAGCGCGGTCGCCGGCGTTCACGACGGCGCGACCATCATGATTGGCGGCTTCGGCAACGCCGGGATGCCCTCGGCGCTCATCGACGCCCTGATCGATCAGGGCGCGCGCGATCTCACCATCGTCAACAACAATGCCGGCAACGGCGAGACGGGCCTCGCTGCCCTGCTTAAAGCCGGGCGCGTACGCAAGATCATTTGCTCGTTCCCGCGTCAGACCGACTCGCAGGTGTTCGACGCGCTCTATCGCGCAGGCAAGATCGAACTGGAACTGGTGCCGCAGGGTAATCTCGCCGAGCGCATTCGTGCCGCTGGGGCGGGCATCGGCGGCTTCTTCACGCCCACCGGCTACGGCACGCTGCTCGCCGAAGGCAAGGAAACGCGCGTGATCGACGGCAAGCCGTACGTATTCGAACTGCCGATCCATGCCGACTTCGCCCTCATCAAGGCACTCAAGGGCGACCGCTGGGGCAACCTCGTGTATCGCAAGACCGCCCGCAACTTCGGCCCGATCATGGCCATGGCGGCGAAATGCGCCATCGTTCAGGTGAACGAAATCGTCGAACTGGGCGACCTCGATCCGGAAGCCGTGGTCACGCCCGGCATTTTCGTTCAACGCATCGTCGCGGTGCCAAGCGCCGCACGCGCCTGATCCCCATCTGAACCCGGAGCACGACATGAACCGACTGACCCGCGACCAGATGGCCGCCCGCGTCGCCCAGGATATTCCCGACGGCGCTTATGTGAACCTCGGCATCGGTCTGCCGACGGCCGTGGCCAATCACTTGCCTGCCGAAAAGGAGATCATTCTCCAGAGCGAAAACGGCGTGATCGGCATGGGCCCGGCCCCCGCAAAGGGCGAAGAGGACGAAGACCTCATCAACGCCGGCAAGCAACCCGTCACGCTCAAGCCGGGCGGCGCCTTCTTCCATCACGCCGATTCGTTCGCGATGATGCGCGGCGGCCACCTGGACTTCTGTGTGCTGGGCGCCTTCCAGGTCTCGATCACGGGCGACCTCGCCAACTGGCACACCGGCGCCCCCGACGCCATCCCGGCCGTAGGCGGTGCGATGGATCTCGCAAGCGGCGCCAAGCAAGTGTTCGTGATGATGGAACACCAGACCAAGCAGGGCGAGAGCAAGATCGTCGAGCAGTGCACGTATCCGCTCACCGGGGTGGGCTGCGTCACGCGCATCTACACCGATCTGGCGGTGCTCGATGTCACGCCCGAAGGTCTGCGCGTGATCGACATGGTCGACGGCCTCTCGTTCGACGAACTACAACGCCTGACCGGTGTGGCGCTGCTGCCGTCGCCGGCCGTGGCCTAACCCGTCGTACGACACCATCGCACGCCACCATCGCCGGGACATCATCGAATGTGGCCCGGCGATTTTCATTGTGAGGTAGACAAATGAGTGAAGTCTTCATCTGCGACGCAATTCGCACCCCGATCGGCCGCTACGGCGGCGCGCTGTCTTCCGTGCGTGCCGACGACCTCGGCACCATTCCCCTCAAGGCGCTCATGGCGCGCAACGGCGGTGTCGACTGGACGCAGGTCGACGACGTGATCTTCGGCTGCGCCAACCAGGCCGGGGAAGACAATCGCAACGTGGCGCGCATGTCGGCGCTGCTGGCCGGCCTGCCGCAAGACGTGCCGGGCGCCACGCTCAACCGTCTGTGCGGCTCGGGCATGGATGCCATCGGCACGGCAGCACGGGCCATCAAGGCAGGCGAAGCCGGTCTGATGATTGCGGGGGGCGTGGAGAGCATGAGCCGTGCGCCGTTCGTGATGGGCAAGGCGGCCAGCGCGTTTTCGCGTCAGGCGGAGATTTTCGATACGACCATCGGCTGGCGCTTCGTCAATCCGTTGATGAAAGCGCAGTACGGCGTGGATTCGATGCCCGAGACGGGCGAGAACGTCGCGACCGAGTTCGGCATCAGCCGCGAAGATCAGGATCGCTTTGCGGTGCATTCGCAGGAGAAGGCAGCGCGCGCTCAGGCGAACGGCACGCTTGCCGAGGAAATCACGCCGGTGTCGATCGCCCAGAAGAAAGGCGAAGCAATCGTCGTCGATCGCGACGAACACCCGCGTGCGACGAGCATGGAAGCGCTCGCCAGACTCAAGGGCGTGGTACGCCCGGATGGCACCGTGACCGCCGGTAACGCTTCTGGCGTCAACGACGGCGCCTGCGCACTGCTATTGGCAGACGAGGCGAATGCGGCGCGCTTTGGCCTGACGCCGCGAGCCCGGATTCTGGGCATGGCGACGGCAGGGGTGGCACCGCGCATCATGGGCATCGGTCCGGCTCCCGCAACAAAAAAACTGCTCGCGCGGCTCGGTATGTCGCTCGATCAGTTCGATGTCATCGAACTCAACGAAGCGTTTGCGAGCCAGGGCCTTGCCGTGCTGCGTCAGCTCGGCGTGGCCGACAACGACCTGCGCGTCAATCCGAACGGCGGCGCCATTGCGCTGGGCCATCCGCTCGGCATGAGCGGCGCACGTCTGGTGACGACGGCGATGTATCAACTGAAGCGTTCCGGTGGTCGCTTTGCGCTGTGTACGATGTGCATTGGGGTCGGCCAAGGCATCGCTATCGCCATCGAAGCGGTGTAATCCCACTACCCCGCCGGTGTTTTCAGGCCGGCGGCGGTCGTGCGGGACTGGGTAAGTTCCGCTACGCCGCACCGGGGTCCCGCGAGCACGATCAGTGCCGGGCGGGACCCGTCTGCCCCTTGTCTCCTTCCGTCCTTCTGTCCTTCCTGCTGTTCCGCTAGTGCCGCCGGCCGTTCAGACAGCCTTGGCGACGTCACGCATCACGGCGTCGAAAAAGGTGGCCTGCGCATCGCTGCGAGCGTAAGCACGGTTGATCCCGCTGATGACCGCCCGAATCGATGCCGTCGTCAGATTCGCATCGATGCCCACACCGAACGCGCTGCCCACGATGGTCTCGCCCGCCATTTCTGCGATGGCAATCGCCCGTGCGTCGGCCCCCTGCGTGAGGGCGCGTTCCTCGTAGTGCTGCACACGCACAGGCGTACGCATGGCGTGCATCAGCGCATCGAGCGGGCCGTTACCGGCGCCCGACACGGTGGTGCGCTGACCGTGAATGTCGATGGTCACGGCAATGTGCTGACGGCCGTCGCGCTCCGAGAGCGTGTGACCGATGTAGGCGACCGGCGCATCGGACGCCACGTATTCCTTCTGGAACAGTTGCCAGATCTGCGAGGCGGTGACTTCGGCCCCCGTCTCGTCGGTGTGGCGCTGCACGGCCGAGCTGAAATCGACTTGCAGACGACGCGGCATTTGCACGCCGTAGGCCTGCTCGAGCAGGTAGGCGATGCCGCCCTTACCCGATTGGCTGTTCACGCGAATGATCGAGTCGTACGTGCGGCCGAGATCGCTCGGGTCGATGGGCAGGTACGGCACTTCCCAGATCGCATCCGGCTTTTGTACGGCGAGGCCCTTCTTGATGGCGTCCTGGTGCGAGCCCGAAAACGCGGTGAAGACCAGATCGCCGACATACGGATGACGCGGATGCACGGGCAACTGCGTGCACTCTTCGGACGTGCGGGCGATTTCGTTGATGTTCGAGAAGTCGAGGCCCGGGTCCACCCCTTGCGTGTACAGGTTCAGACCGAGCGTGACGAGATCGACGTTACCGGTGCGCTCACCGTTACCGAAGAGACAACCTTCGATGCGATCGGCACCGGCCATCACGGCCAGCTCGGCGGCGGCCACCGCCGTGCCGCGATCGTTGTGCGGGTGAACCGAGAGGATCAGCGAATCGCGGCGCGCGAGGTTGCGGTGCATCCATTCGATCTGGTCGGCGTAGTAGTTCGGTGTGCCGATTTCCACCGTCGCCGGCAAATTCACGATGCACTTGCGCTCGGGCGTCGGCTGCCATACGTCGAATACGGCATCGCATACGTCCTTCGCGAATGCGAGTTCGGTACCGGTGAACGTTTCGGGGCTGTATTGCAGCGTCCATTGCGTATCGGGCGCGGCGTCGGCACAACGCTTGATCGTCTTGGCGGCAGCAACGGCGAGCGCTTTCACGCCCGGCTGATCGAGGTTGAAGACGATGCGGCGGAATTCGGGCGCCGTGGCGTTGTAGAGGTGAACGATGGCACGCGGTGCGCCCTTAAGCGCGGCGAACGTACGCTCGATGAGGTCGTCGCGGGCTTGCGTGAGCACTTCGATGGTGACGTCATCGGGGACGTGACCGCCTTCGATCAATTCGCGTACGAAGTTGAAATCGGTGTCGGACGCCGACGGAAACGCCACCTCGATTTCCTTGAAGCCGATGGCGACGAGCGTCTTGAACATGCGCATCTTGCGCTGGGCATCCATCGGCTCGAACAGCGCCTGGTTGCCGTCACGCAAATCGGTACTCATCCAGATCGGTGCGCGCGTGATGGTGCGGCTCGGCCACTGTCGGTCCGGAATATTGACCGGCGTGAACGGGAGGTATTTCGTGGCGGGGTTCTTCAGCATGGCGTTGTCTCGATTGTCGGCAAAAGTGTCAACCGGACGACGCATGAACGCAAAGAAGCTACGACCGCCGGTTGGAGGAACCGGGGCTTAGGTCGGCGTAACTGGGGAAAATCAGCGGTGCTTCAGTGAGGAATTCAGACGATGCACGCGCGCAGCAACGGACCAAGCCCGGTGGAGCGGGCTAGTAGTCGTAGCGAGAAGGAGAATTGCGCGGTGATCATGTGACGCATGAGATCACAGATTTTCCAACGCTGTCAACCATGATGTGTTGCCTCGCAAGATTCCCATAATGGGTAGCATGGGTTGTCGAACGGCGGGGTCTCCCCCTCCCTCTGGGACTCAGGCCGAGAGCGGAACGGCCGAGGTGCACTTGATCTCGTCGAGACAAACGCTCGACTTGACGGCGCTCACCCCCGGAATGCGCATCAGCGTA
The DNA here is from genome assembly GCF_000389825.1 of Pandoraea sp. SD6-2. Classification (NCBI taxonomy): domain Bacteria; kingdom Pseudomonadati; phylum Pseudomonadota; class Betaproteobacteria; order Burkholderiales; family Burkholderiaceae; genus Pandoraea; species Pandoraea sp. SD6-2. The sequence continues at coordinate 330,278 of NZ_KB944454.1, forward strand.
TCGAGCAGAAAGTCGGACAACGCCTTCAGGTCGCGGGCGACGACCTTGAGCACATAGTCGATATCCCCCGTCACGGAGAAGCACTCCTGAATCTGCGCCAGCTCCGCGACCAGTCCCTTGAAGTTCGACAGGTCGCGGATATGCCCGCGCTCCATCGTGACGTGGACGAACGCGACTACGCCGAATCCGAGCCGTTGCGCGTCGAGCCGGGTGTCGTACCCCTTGATCACCCCCATCTCTTCGAGCCGCCGGTGACGACGCAGTGTCTGCGCCGGCGATAGCTTGATGGCTTCGGCCAGTTCCAGATTCGAAATTCGCCCGTTCGACTGCAAAATCCCCAGCAGCCGGACGTCGATTCGGTCGATCTCGATGTGATGCACTTTTATTTCCCCTCACAGTTCCCTGGCGAAATATTAATTCATAACCTAGGGTTTCCCTACCTCAGTTACGAAATCCTATTTTGCGGCACCCCACTTACACTGAGCGCCGTAAAACGTCGAAATGCACGCAAGATCCTTGTCATTTCAAGGGTTCCGGCGAATGGAACGGACGGGGCACCCTATCCCGACCGCACGGTCAACAAATCACAATTTTGTTGCATCTTCCCGCACCGCCGATATGGGTAACGGATGACAACCACCGGGCAGTGCACACGTCCAACGAATCAGTCACCTCACAAATCACCTCACCAAGCCGAGACGATCATGGCCGACCTCTTTGACAACCCGATGCAATTGATGGGCTTCGAATTCGTGGAATTCGCGTCGCCCACACCGAACGTCCTCGAACCGATTTTCGAACAGATGGGCTTCACGCTCGTGGCACGTCACCGCTCGAAAGACGTGGTGCTGTACCGCCAGGGCGACATCAACTTCGTCGTGAATCGCGAGCCGAACAGCGAGGCCGCCTACTTCGCTGCCGAACATGGCCCGAGCGCCTGCGGCATGGCATTCCGGGTGAAAGACTCGCACAAGGCTTACGCCCGCGCGCTGGAACTCGGCGCCCAGCCGGTCGAGATCTCGACTGGCCCGATGGAGCTGCGTCTGCCGGCGATCAAGGGCATCGGCGGCGCGCCGCTGTATCTCATCGACCGTTTCGAAGAAGGCAAGTCGATATATGACATCGACTTCGAATACATCGAAGGCGTCGACCGTCATCCGGTGGGCCACGGCCTGCGTCTGATCGATCACCTGACGCACAACGTATATCGCGGTCGCATGGCGTACTGGGCCAACTTCTACGAGAAACTGTTCAACTTCCGCGAGATCCGCTACTTCGACATCTCGGGCGAATACACGGGCCTGACGTCCAAGGCCATGACGGCCCCCGATGGTAAAATCCGCATTCCCCTGAACGAGGAATCGGCCAAGGGTAGCGGCCAGATCGAAGAATTCCTGATGGCCTTCAACGGCGAGGGCATTCAGCACATTGCGTTCCTCACCGACAACCTGATCGACGTCATCGACCGCCTGCAAATGGCGGGTGTCGACCTGATGACCGCGCCTAACGACTTCTACTACGATGCGCTCGAAACCCGTCTGCCGGGTCACGGTCAGCCGGTTGGCGAACTGAAGTCGCGGGGCATCCTGCTCGACGGCACGACCGAAGGCGGCAAGCCGCGACTGCTGTTGCAGATCTTCTCGAAGACCCTGCTCGGCCCGGTGTTCTTCGAGTTCATCCAGCGTCAGGGCGACGACGGCTTCGGCGAAGGCAACTTCAAGGCGCTGTTCGAATCGCTCGAGCGCGACCAGATCGAGCGGGGCACGCTCAAGGTCTGAGTCCAGGGGAGACACCCGGCGGTATATGCCCCGGGCTCGCGATCATCGTTCGCCACGATGATCCCAAAGGACACGGCGACGGTGCCATAAGCGCCGCGCCGTGGCGGCTCAACGGTTCCGGTTCGTTCCCACAGAACGAAAACAGAGAAGCGCGCCGCTTGGTAACGAAGGTAGGGTAAGGAACAGACATGTCCGGCAACGCAGCAAATGAAGGCTCGCTCCACCGCGGCCTGAAGAATCGTCACATCCAATTGATCGCGCTGGGTGGCGCGATCGGCACCGGCCTCTTTCTGGGCATCGCACAAACCATCAAGACCGCGGGCCCATCCGTTCTGCTGGGCTACGCCATCGCGGGCGTCGTCGCGTTTTTCATCATGCGACAGCTCGGTGAAATGGTCGTCGACGAGCCCGTCGCCGGCTCGTTCAGCTACTTCGCCAACAAGTATTGCGGCCAGTTTGCCGGCTTCGTCTCGGGCTGGAACTACTGGGTGCTCTACGTGCTGGTCTCGATGGCCGAACTCTCGGCCGTCGGCATCTACGTGCAGTACTGGTGGCCCGCCATTCCCACCTGGGTCTCGGCCCTCGTGTGCTTTGGCATCATCAACGCCGTCAATCTCTCCAGCGTGAAGTCGTACGGCGAGACGGAGTTCTGGTTCGCCATCATCAAAGTCGCCGCCATCGTCGGCATGATCGGGTTCGGCGCCTACCTGCTCTTCTCCGGCAACGCGGGCCCCGACGCCAGCGTGACCAACCTGTGGCGGCACGGCGGCTTCTTCCCGAACGGCGTGTCGGGCCTCGTCATGGCGATGGCCGTCATCATGTTCTCGTTCGGCGGACTGGAGCTGGTCGGCATCACCGCGGCCGAAGCCGACAATCCTTCGCGCACCATCCCGCGCGCGACCAATCAGGTCATCTACCGCATTCTGATTTTCTACGTCGGCGCCCTCGGTGTGCTGCTCTCGCTGTACCCGTGGGAAAAGGTCGTGACCGGCGGCAGCCCGTTCGTGCTGATCTTTCACGAGTTGAACAGCGACATCGTTGCCCATGTGCTCAATGCCGTGGTGCTCACGGCTGCGCTGTCGGTCTACAACAGTTGCGTGTACTGCAACAGCCGCATGCTGTACGGTCTGGCCGGTCAGGGCAACGCGCCGCGCGCCCTGCTCAAGGTGAACGCCCGCGGTATCCCGCTCGCAGCGCTCGGCGTCTCGGCAGCCGCAACCGCCGTGTGTGTGGTGATCAACTACTTCATGCCGGGCAAGGCGTTCCAACTGTTGATGGGGCTGGTCGTGTCGGCACTCATCATCAACTGGGCGATGATCAGCGTGATTCATCTGGCCTTCCGCCGTGCCAAGGCGCGTGCAGGCGAAACCACGTTGTTCAAGAGCCTCGGCTATCCGCTCACCAATTATGTGTGCCTCGTGTTCCTCGGCGGCATTCTGGTCGTGATGTACCTGATCCCGGATCTGCGCATTTCGGTCTACCTGATCCCGGTGTGGCTGGTCGTGCTCGGCATCGGCTATCGCTTGCGTCAGAAGAACAGCGCCGCCCCGGTTCCCGTCAACACAACGCGCTAAACCGCACTGCCCCGGCAGCCGCCGGTCTCAAGAAAACGCCGTATGCCCCGGGGCGCCAGCCGCCCCGGGGGCATACCCGGCGACACCTCACTAGCGGTATCATCGGTGGTTTGCGTCGCCGGGGCCGCCAGAGCCGCCCGGCCGGCCCGGCGCTCTCTCAGCGCGCGTTACCGACTTTCTTTCGTTTTCCAGGAACTGCCATGTTCGAACATATCGATGCCTACCCCGGTGACCCGATCCTGTCGCTCAATGAGAATTTCGCGAAAGATCCCCGTACCGACAAGGTCAACCTGAGCATCGGCATCTATTACGACGACGATGGCCGTCTGCCGGTCATGCAGGCCGTGCGTCAGGCCGAAGCGCTGCTGCTCGCCGAAGTCGGTCCGAAGCCGTACCTGCCGATGGCGGGCTTCGCCGGCTATCGCGACGTCGTGCAAGCCCTCGTGTTCGGCGAAGACTCGCCAGCCCGCAAGGCCGGCAGCATCGCCACGGTGCAGACGCTGGGCGGCTCGGGCGCACTCAAAGTCGGCGCAGACTTCATCAAGCGCTACTTCCCCGGCTCGCAGGTATGGGTGAGCGATCCGACGTGGGACAACCATCGCTTCATCTTCGAGCGCGCCGGTTTCACCGTGAATACGTACCCGTATTACGACGAAGCCACCGGTGGCCTGCAGTTCGAAGCAATGGTCGATGCCATCGACAAACTGCCTGCGCGCAGCGTGGTGCTGCTGCACGCGTGCTGTCACAACCCGACCGGCGTCGATCTGAACGACGCACAGTGGGTGCAACTGATCGACGTGCTCAAGAAGCGCGAACTGCTGCCCTTCGTGGACATGGCGTATCAGGGCTTCGGCTCGGGCATCGACGCCGACGCCTTTGTGATCCGCGAGCTGGCCCGTCAGAGCGTGCCGGCCTTCGTCGCCAATTCGTTCTCGAAGAACTTCTCGCTGTACGGCGAGCGCTGCGGCGGGCTGTCGGTCATTTGCGAGTCGGCGGAAGCGGCCGATCGCGTGCTGGGGCAACTGACGAGCGCGGTGCGCTCGAACTACAGCAACCCGCCGACGCACGGCGCGAAGATCGTTGCCAAGGTGCTGAGCACGCCGGAACTGCGCAAGTCGTGGGAAGCCGAACTCGCCGAGATGTGCCAGCGCATCACGCGCATGCGCGGTGCGATTCACGAAGGCCTGCGCGGCCATGTGCCCGACAACATGCTCTCGCGCTATCTCGAGCAGCGCGGCATGTTCACGTACACGGGACTGTCGGCGGCACAAGTCGACGTGCTGCGTGATCAGTATGGCGTCTATCTGATTCGCTCGGGCCGCATGTGCGTGGCCGGCCTGAACGAGAAGAACGTCGGTGTGGTAGCCGACAGCATTGCCAAGGTGCTGAACAACGGCTGAGCGTCGGTCGACACATGAAGCAGGTAAGGGACGGCACATGCCGTCCCTTTTTTCATGTCTCGCAACGCCTCAGGACGCCTTGCGCAGGAACTCGAGCAGATCGGCGTTCACCTTGTCGGCCTCGACGACGCACATGCCGTGCGCACCGCCCGGATAGACCTTCAGCGTCGCGTGCTTGACGATCTGCGCGGTGAGTTTGCCCGAGTCGTCGATGGGCACGATCTGATCGTCGTCGCCATGCAGCACAAGCGTCGGCACGTCGATCTTCTTCAGATCTGCGGTGTAGTCCACTTCCGAGAATTCCTTGATGCAAAGGTACTGGCCCAGATGCGAGCCCCACATCCCTTGCAGCCAGAAGGCATCGATCACCCCCTGCGACGCCTTGGCATTCGGCCGGTTGTACCCGAAAAACGGCACGGCCAGATCCCGATAGAACTGTGAGCGATTGCCCACCACATTCGCGCGAATTTCGTCGAACACGCCGATGGGCAGACCGTTCGGATTCTTGTCCGACTTGACCATGATGGGCGGCACCGCACCGATCAGCACCGCCTGCGCAGCGCGGCGCGTGCCATGACGGCCGAGATAGTGCGCCACTTCGCCGCCTCCCGTGGAGTGCCCCACGAACGTGGCATCGTGCAGATCGAGCGATTCGACCAACGCCGCCAGATCGTCGACGTAAGTGTCCATGTCGTTACCGGTGCCGGGCTGATCCGAGCGACCATGCCCGCGACGGTCATGGGCGATAACGCGAAACCCGTGCTGCACGAGAAACAGCATCTGGGCGTCCCACGCGTCGGCGCTCAGCGGCCACCCGTGCGAGAACACCACTGGGCGGCCCTTGCCCCAGTCTTTGTAGAAAATCGAGGTGCCATCCTTCGTCTTGAAAGTGCTCATGATGCGATCCTTGCGCAATGCGCGATATGAACGACAACGAGGAGGTGCCGGCCGGGGCGTCTGTAGAGACGAGATGCCACGTCGCGACACGGAAGGCAGCGCGGCAGGGTTTGCCGGCCATCGAGACAGGACTTCACGTGTCGGAGTGCCATGCAACCGTCGTGAAGGTCTTCAATTTAAGACCGCGATGCGCGTGCATGCAAGGTGAAAATGCTTGACGATTTCGTGAGCGAGATTCACGAAACCTGCCGAATGAGTGTCATGAACGGCAAACCGGCAACACGATGCCCATTGCTGGTGCACACATGGCGCCGCCGTGCATCCGTCGTCAGCACATCTGCGCGCTTGGCGTTATATTGGCTGTCCCGCGGCTCTGCTGGCCGCTTATCACGAATGCGCCGATCCCCATGTCCGATCAGTCCGCCGATTTGTCCCAGTTTCCCATCACGCGCAAGTGGCCTGCTGCGCACCCCGACCGTCTGCAACTGTATTCGCTGCCCACGCCCAACGGCGTGAAAGTGTCGATCATGCTTGAGGAGATCGGGCTGCCGTACGAAGTGCATCTGGTGAACTTCCAGACCGACGACCAGCTCTCGCCCGAGTTTCTCTCGCTCAACCCCAACAACAAGATTCCCGCGATCCTCGATCCGAACGGTCCCGGCGGTAAGCCGCTGCCGCTGTTCGAGTCGGGCGCGATCCTCTGGTACCTCGCCGAGAAGACCGGCAAGTTGCTACCCGCCGACCCGGCCGCGCGCTATGAAACGCTGCAATGGGTGATGTTCCAGATGGGCGGTGTCGGGCCGATGTTCGGTCAGGTGGGCTTCTTCCACAAATTCGCGGGCAAAGACTTCGAAGACAAGCGTCCGCGCGAGCGCTATGTGAACGAATCGAAGCGTTTGCTCGGCGTGCTCGATGCGCGTCTGGCGAATCGCCGGTGGATCATGGGCGACGACTACACGATTGCCGACATTGCGACGTTCCCGTGGATCAGAAATCTGGTCGGCTTCTACGAGGCAGGCGAGCTGGTCGATTTCGCCCAGTTCAAGAACGTGCAACGTGCACTCGCGGCATTCGTCGAGCGCCCCGCCGTCGTTCGCGGACTCGACATCCCGAAGCGCCCTGCATAAGCGCGGATGAGCGCAAACGAGCGCAAAAAAAACCGGCGCATCGATGAGATGGCCGGCTGAGAACGTGACGAGGCACGAGGAGGTTGTGCCTCGCCACACGTTGGGCCGTTAGGCCGACTTCCTGAAGCGAGCCGCCTCTTCCGAGCCGCCCGTGGCGTTACCGGCGCTGTACGAGTGAGCGCCCACCCCGGCGAGCTTGCCGTCCTGCACGATGAGGTACTCGTTGCGAATCGGACGATTCTCGAAGTAGCACTCCAGAATCTCGCGCGTGCCTGCGGCGTAACGTGTCTGTGCCGAGAGGCTCGTCCCGGAGATATGCGGCGTCATGCCGTGGTGCGGCATGCTGCGCCACGGATGATCGGCCGGTGCCGGTTGCGGGAACCACACGTCGCCGCCGTAGCCGGCCAGCTGACCGCTCTCTAGGGCGGCCGCCACCGCGTCGCGGTCGCACAACTTGCCGCGCGCCGTGTTGATCAGATACGCACCGCGCTTGAAGTGCTTCAGGCTGTCGGCGTTGATCATGTGCTCCGTTTCCGGGTGCAGCGGGCAGTTCAGCGTAACCACGTCGCAAACCTTCGCCAGACTCTCAAGACTTGTGTGGTGCGTGAGGTTCAGTTCCTTCTCGACAGACGCCGGCAGACGGTGGCGATCGAGATAGTGCAGATGCGTGCCGAACGGCTTCATCAGGCGCAGCACGCGAAGACCGATCCGCCCCGCGGCGACCGTGCCGACATGCATACCTTCCAGATCGTACGAACGCTCAACGCAATCGGCAATGTTCCAGCCGCCCTTGAGTACCCAGTTGTACGACGGCAGATAGTTACGCACGAGCGCGAGCGTGGTCATCATCACGTGTTCGGCAACGCTGTTGCTGTTGCAGTACGTCACTTCCGCGACCGTGATGCCGTGCTCCATCGCAGCTTGCAGATCGGTGTGATCCGAGCCGATGCCCGCAGTCACAATCATCTTCAGTCGCTTCGCGCGCCTGATGCGCTCGGCCGTCATGTAGGCGGGCCAGAACGGTTGCGAGATCACGATTTCGGCGTCGGCCAGTTCGCGGTCGAGCACGCTGTCGTCGCCATCCTTGCTCGACGTCACCACGAGTTGGTGACCGTTCGATTCGAGGTACTTGCGCAGGCCCAGTTCGCCCGACACGCTGCCGAGCAGTGCCCCCGGCTGGAAGTCAATGGCACGCGGCGTCGGCAGCGACTGACCGTCGGGATACGATTCGATCTTGGGCAGATCGTCGCGGGCGTAGGTCTTCGGGTATCCGGTGACGGGGTCGTCGTACAGCACACATACAATCTTTGCCATGGTGTCTCGCTCCTGAAATGATGATCTACACGATGTCTGCGTTGGCGACGCATCACAGCGTCGCTGCATTGCGACCAATGATCGATGCCACAGACGCGCTTGGAAAATCGTTCCGGCCGATCGATTGATCGGTGAGACCTATCAACTCGCAGGGCGATGGCTCAGACCCCGGCCGATCCCCGTGATGTCCTGCGATCCCCCCCGGGCTTGGCACATGTCATGAAGTGTGCCAACTCAAGTCGACTCCAGGTCAAGGGATTGGCTGCGGGAATGGAGGGCGATCCCGACCAGTGACGTCAAGCGGTAGCGTCGAAGAGAACGATCCGGATTACGCTGGCAAGAGCGCGTCCAGCCGTGTCTGCAAATCGACCGAGCGAAACGAAGCCACTGCCGCGGCGAGCAACGGCGGGCGTGGTTGCCGCTCACGCAAAATCAGACCGATCTCGCGGTGCAGCGCGGGTTGTAACGGCACGGCATGCAATTCGTCGCGCATCTCTGCGAGACACAGCACGCTGTGCGGCACGATGCTGAAGAGCCCGGCGCACCGCACATGCGCATACAGCGCCATGAGCGAATCCGTCTCCACGCGCGGCAACGCTGACGTGCCCGCCCGCGCCAGCGCCGCATCGATCCCCTGACGGCATTGCATGTTGCTCGTGAGCAGGCACAGCGGCAGCCTCGCCGCCTCATGCCACGACAACGACGTGCGTCCGGCCAGTGCGGTTTCGTCGCGCGCAATCAGCACATATCGTTCACGGAACAGCGAGATCGTTTCGAATTCGCGTAGACGCGGATCGTCGAGATAGCTCAAACCGACATCCAGATCGAGTTCGGAAAGCTGACGCAGCGCCTGCGTCGCGGAAAGCGTATAGACCTCGTGACGCATACCGGGGAACTCGCGCAGACAGGCGTCGGTAAGCAGCGGTACGAGCGGCAGTGCGGTGGGGATCGTGCCGATGCGCAGGCAACCGGTGACTTCTCGACGGCTCGCGCTCGCCTCCTGTCGCAAGCCCTCGCAATCGGCCAGCACCTGTCGCGCCCACGCCAGCACGCGCTCGCCTTCCGGAGTGAAGCCTTCGAAGCGGCGTCCGCGACGCACGATCGGCAGGCCGAACTCTTCTTCGATACTACGGATCGCACCGGACAGCGTCGGCTGCGACACGTTGCACAGTTCCGCCGCGCGGCGAAAGTGCTGCGCCTGCGAAAGCGCCACGAGATAACTCAACTGCCGAATGAACATGGCCTGGCCCCTCCCCGGTGTCGCGGCAGACGCCTCCGCGCTACGTTATATCTTTTCGAATATAGCGCAAGGCATGACGGGCCAGTCATGAGAATACTGCATAACTGTGATGGCAAACCCGCCCGGCGGGCGCCGGGCGGTCGGCCTGCCCGATGGTCGCCGCTTATTGCGCGGGAACGGGCGAGGCGGGATTGGTTGTCGCGGGTGACGGGGAGACAGGCATCACGGGCGGTGCCGACGATGCGCCGCTTCCCGCTGGGGACGACGGCGATCCGCCGTTCGGCGACGAAGCACCCGGCCCGTTCCACTCGCCCGGTACCCCCGGAATCGTGTTGCCGCGCGGCGCGCTTGCGGGCAACGCGGCATCTGGCTGCGTCAGCACGGCCGACGCGACCGGTACGGGCAACGGCCCACCGTCGCTGGCCGCATCGGGCGTCGGGACGGGCGGAGCCGGTACCGGTGCCGCCGGGCGCGTCACCGGTGCCTTCGGTTTGGTTTCCGGCGATGTCTTCGTGAAAAGGCCCGTTACCCAATCGGAGGCGCGTGTCCACCAGTCGCTGTACCAATGATGGTTGTCCGGGGCTTCGAACTTCGCATTCGCATCGATCACCTTCGCACGCAACGCCCGCGAGAATACGTCGCCGACGATCGGCAGCGCGCTATGAGCGCCCTGCCCCCAGTAATCGCTGCGCAGCGTGATACGGCTGTCGTTGAAGCCGACCCACGCGCCCGCCACCAACTGCGGTTGCATGAGGATGAACCAGCCGTCGGCGTTGTCCTGTGTCGTGCCCGTCTTGCCCGCCACGTCGGCGCGAATGCCGAAGCGCGTACGAATCGCATTTCCCGTACCGCGATTGATGACGCCGCGCATGGTGTCGAGCAGCGTGTAATCGTCGTTCACGGAGAGCGCCCGCTCGGGACGCGCCGGCGAGAACGTCGCCAGCACATCGCCTTCGCCGTTCGTGATCTCGGTGACCATTGTCGGCTCGCGATACTCGCCACCGTCCGCGATGGTGCCGTATGCGACGACCATTTCCTTGAGCGAAACAGGGCTCGTGCCCAGCGCCAGCGACGGCACCGGGTCGAGCTTGCTTTCGCGCACGCCCATCGCCCGCGCCAGCCCGGCCACGCGCGATGGCCCGACGTCCTGCATGAGTTGTGCCGTGACGGTGTTGCGCGACTGCGCCAGCGCGTCGCGCAACGTCATGGGTTTGTTGGTCGGCGCGCTGTCGTCGCTGGGCCGCCAGATCTCGCCGCCCGCGAGCGGGATCTCGACAATCTGGTCGACGATGGTGTCGTCCGGCGTTCTGCCTTTGACGAAGGCCGCGCCGTAGACGAACGGCTTGAAGGTCGAGCCCGGCTGACGGCGTGCCTGCTGCACGTGATCGAACGGGTCGATCGTGAAATCGCGGCTGCCGACCCACGCGCGGATTTCCCCCGTGCGCGGATCGATGGCCAGAAAACCCGCCTGCACGCGAGTCTTCGTCGTGCGCAGATTCTGCATGAACGTCTTGTCCGCGAGCAGACGCTTCATCGCCGCCTCAGGCGCTTCGCCCCCCGCTACCGCATTGCGATACTCCGCCGATTCGCGCACGAACGACTGCACCAGCGCCGTACTGTCGCGCCAGCCTCCGCGTGCCGACCAGTTGACATCGGCAATGCCTTGCAACTGATTGGCCTGACGCGTCAGCGCCTGCGTCGCCATCGTCTGCAAACGCGAGTCGATGGTGGTGTGCACGACGAGGCCGTCGGAATAGATGTTGTAGCCGTTCCGGTCTGCCCAACCGATCAGCCACTTGCGCAATTGCTGCGCGAAGTGCGGCGCGGGCCCCGGCGCTTCGGTCTGCCGCTCGAAGTCGATGCGCAACGGCCGCTTCTGCAGCGCGGCGAGCTTCGACGCGTCGAGGTCGCCGAACTTGACCATCTGGGCGAGCACGGTGTTGCGACGCTGCAATGCTCGCTCGGGGTTGATCACAGGGTTGTAATAGCTGTTGCCCTTGAGCATGCCGACGAGCGTGGCGGCTTCAACGACGTCGAGCTGATCGGCCGACTTGTCGAAGTACGTGCGCGCCGCCATCTCGATGCCGTACGCGTTGTACAGGAACGGCACAGTGTTCAGATACGTCTCGAGAATCTCGGGCTTCGTGTAAAGCGCTTCGATCTTGAGGGCGGTGATCGCTTCCTTGAGCTTGCGTGTGAGCGTGGGCGCGCGGCCGATCTCGTCGGGATACAGATTGCGCGCGAGCTGCTGCGTGATGGTCGAGCCGCCTTGCCGGTCGCCGGAGAACGTGTGCAGCGCCGCCGAGGCCGTGCGCTTCAGGTCGATGCCGTGGTGCTCGTAGAAGCGGTGGTCTTCCGTCGCGATCAGCGCCTTGACGACATTCGGCGACACGTCCTTGAGCGCCACCCATTCCCGGTTCGAGGGCCGGAATTCGGCCAGCAGCTTGCCGTCCACCGACAACACTTGTGCCGGCTGGTCGATCTTCGCCCGCCGGATGTCGCGAATGCCCGGCGTGAACGGAATCAGGATCAGCGTGTAGGCGACGAGCAGGCATGGCACGGCCGCGACGGTGACGAGCACGCCGCGGCGCGTTGGATGGCGCAGGTGATACCACGCACGGGCCGCATATGGCTGCAAGGGTTGCACAAGGCGGAGACCATGCCGGCCAGCTTGGGCGGCGGCATGCAACAGCGACGAAATCGGGCGCTTCACGATAGGGGAAAGCGTGGCAAAGTCCGCATCCTACCAAAACCGGCAGGCGAACCCTGCAAGCTCAGGGCACGATAGGTGCCGGCGAGTCGGGCTCGAGCTTGCGCCAAACGAAGCCGATGTGCTCGCGCATGATGCGGCGCGCCTCCTCCGGCTGACGTGTGCGAATCGCCTCCCAAAGCGCGAGATGCTGCGCGAGGATGATCTCCGACGCCTGTTCGCGCAACTCGAACAGCCCCGCGTTGTTCAGCGAGATGTGCTCGTAGAGCATCTTGACCACGCTGCCTTGCAGGTGACGGAGCATGGCGTTGTGAGACGCGTTGGCGAGCGCCGTGTGAAAGTCGCCGTCCAGCCGCGATTCGAGCACGGTGTCGCCTTGCTCGTGTGCGGCTACCAGCCCGTCGACCAGTTCCGCCATGCGGGCGAGATCCTCGTCGGTCGCCCGCACGGCAGCCAGATATGCCGTGGTGCCCTCCAGCATCAGACGGAATTCCAGCATGTCCGGACGCAGTTCCGGATGGTCGCCCACCAATTGCCGCCACGGTGAAATCAGCCCTGTCTGCAAACGATCCGAAACATAGACGCCCGAGGCGGCGCGCGTCTTGAGCAGCCCGCGAGCCACGAGGCGCTGAAGCGCCGCGCGAACCGTCGAGCGCGCCACCCCCAGCGACGCAGCCAACGCACGCTCGGACGGAATGCGCTCGCCTGGCGACCACACGCCTTCGATCAGTCGGGTTTCGAGTTCGCGCGTGATGCGCTCGGTCAGATTGGGACCGCTCACGGTGATGTCTCCTGCCGCATGCCAGATGCGTTCGGTTGAATGCGTGCGATGGTGGCCACGCGGCGATCGAATTGCACCGCGCGGGCCTCGCATGCCCTGCGCGTGCACCATTGACGCATGTTCTCGGTTTGCCGCGATTCTGCGCCACTCACCGCCGATCACGGCAACTGGTACGACCAGTTTGCCCGAACGCTTCTCAGGTGTCGATCATCGCGGCAGCCGGACACTACGTCCGCGCGAACCGTCGTGCCATCCGCATCAAACGCGGCCGCACGCACGGCAATACGGCCAGAAACAGGCCTTAAAGCAATCGATCACCAAATCGAGGAGACGCAAGTGGAAGTGTGGGTACAGAACTACGTGCCGGGTGGCACGCTATGGATGGCGGCACTCATGGCCGCGTTACCGATTGTCGTATTCTTCGTAGCCTTGGCCGGACTGCGCATGAAGGCGCATACCGCCGGCGCATTGACCGTCGCGCTTTCCCTCGTCATTGCGGTCACCTACTTCGGCATGCCCGCCAGGATGGCGGCCATGTCGGCGGTTTACGGCTTTGCTTATGGCCTGTGGCCCATCGCGTGGATCATCATCACGGCGGTGTTTCTCTATCGCGTGGTGGTCGAGACCGGACAGTTCGACATCATTCGCAGCTCGGTGGTGTCGCTGACCGACGATCAGCGTCTGCAAATGCTGCTGATCGGCTTCTCGTTCGGCGCATTTCTTGAAGGCGCTGCGGGCTTCGGCGCACCGGTCGCCATCACCGCCGCACTGCTCGTGGGACTCGGCTTCGAGCCGCTCCGCGCAGCGGGGCTTTGCCTGATCGCCAACACCGCGCCTGTCGCGTTTGGCGCGATGGGCATTCCGATCATCGTGGCGGGTCAGGTGAGCGGCATCGATCCGTTCCATATCGGTGCGATGGCGGGGCGTCAGTTGCCGCTGCTCTCCGCTTTCGTGCCGTTCTGGCTGGTGTTCATCATGGACGGCAAGCGTGGCGTCAAAGAGACGTGGCCTGCCGCGCTCGTCGCCGGTGGCAGCTTCGCCGTCGCGCAGTACTTCTCGTCGAACCACATCGGGCCGGAACTGCCCGACATCATCTCGTCTCTGTTCTCGCTCGTGTGTCTGGCCGGCTTCCTGAAGGTCTGGCAGCCGAAGACGTCGGCCGCGCGCGGCCATGCAGGCGTGAGTGCCTCGGGCGGCGCCGCCGCGCTGGGCGGGTTCGGCGGCCTCAATGGCGGATCGGCGCGCAGCACCAAGCCGTCGCCTTATACGGCCGGCCAGATCCTGCGCGCCTGGGCGCCGTTCCTGATCCTCACCGGCATGGTCACGATCTGGAGCCTGCCGGGCTTCAAGGCGCTGTTCGCGAAGACCGGCCCGCTCGCGTGGACCGTACCGTCGCTGCATGTGCCGGGACTGGATCGTCTCGTGGCAAAAGCCGCCCCGATCGTGGCCACGCCCACGCCGATGGACGCCATCTTCAAGTGGGACGCCCTCTCGGCTACCGGCACGGCGATCTTCATCGCGGCACTGCTCTCGATGGCATTGCTTCGCATGAAGCCGGCCGCCGGCGCGACGAACTTCTTCAAGACCGTTGCGGAACTGCGAAAGCCGGTGCTGGCCATCGGCCTCGTGCTGGCGTTCGCCTTCGTCATGAACTACTCGGGCATGTCGACGACGCTGGCGTTGCTGCTCGCCCACACCGGCGCGGCATTCCCGTTCTTCTCGCCGCTGCTCGGCTGGCTGGGCGTGTTCCTGACCGGTTCGGACACGTCGTCCAACGCCCTCTTCTCCGGTTTGCAGAGCACCACGGCGCAGCAGATCGGCGTGTCGAACACGTTGCTCGTCGCCGCGAACACGACTGGCGGCGTGACCGGAAAGATGATTTCCCCGCAGTCGATCGCCGTGGCGTGCGCGGCCACCGGCCTGATCGGCAAGGAAGCCGATCTGTTCCGCTTCACCGTGTGGCACAGCCTGATGTTCGTCGTGCTCGCCGGTCTGATCACTCTGATTCAGGCGTACTGGCTCACGGGGATGCTGGTGCATTGAGTCTGTCTTCGTTATCGACACTCGCCGCCGCGCTGCCGATGCGCGGCGGCGAGTGTGTCGTCCCCTGTTGGAGAACCCCATGAAAGTGGCCCTGTTCGTCCCCTGTTTCATCGACGCACTGTTTCCCGAAGTGGCCATCGCCACCCTGGAACTGCTGGAGAAACTCGGTGTGACGGTCGATTACCCGCGTCGTCAGACCTGTTGCGGGCAACCGCTGGCCAACAATGGTTGCGAGGCCGACGCCACCGGCACCGAAACGCTCTTCGTCGAGAATTTCGCCGGTTACGACTACATCGTCTCGCCCTCGTCGAGTTGCGTGCATCATGTGCGCAAGCATCTGACGGCCGCAGGCGAGTCGGAACGCGTAGCCGCCGTTCGCGCCAATACGTACGAACTCACCGAATTCCTTCACGACGTGCTGAAGGTTCGCGATTTTCCGTGGGCGGCGTTTTCGCATACCGTCGGCCTGCACAACAGTTGCAGCGCCATCCGTCATCTGCATGCGGCGTCGGCCAGCGAGATTCCCGGAGAACCATGGTCGAAAGCCCGCACGCTGCTCGAGGGGGTACGCGGCATCCGCTTCGCCGCCCCTCGCCGTCCCGACGAATGCTGCGGCTTCGGGGGCACCTTTTCGGTGTCTGAACAGGCGGTGTCCGTGAAGATGGGACAGGACAAGGTGCGCGACCATCTCGACGCCGGCGCGCAGTTCATCGTCTCGGCCGACATGTCATGCCTGATGCACCAGAAAGGATGTGCGGCACGCACGCAAACCCCGATGCGGTTCCTTCACATTGCGCAGGTGCTCAATGGCGTGGACGTCGGCGCACCGGCGGCCGCGACGCCCAACGAGGTGACGGCATGAACACGGGGCAGCGCGTCGATCACGCGAAGAACGCCGAGGCGTTTCTCGCGAAGACGGAACATGTGGCGTTTCACGATAAACGCCTCTGGGACCTGCGGATGAAACGCGATGCGCAAGCGGCGTCCATCGGCGAATGGGAGACCCTGCGCACGCTCGCGTCGCAAATCAAGGAACACACCCTGTCGCGGCTCGGCGACTATCTCGACCAGTTCGCCACGCAAGCCGAAGCGAACGGCGTGAAAGTGCACTGGGCGCTCGACGCTGCCGCGCACAATGCCATCGTTCACGGCATTCTCGCGGCGCACGGCGTCAGAACACTCGTCAAGAGCAAGTCGATGCTGACAGACGAATGCGAGTTACGCGAGTATCTCGAACCTCGCGGCATCCATGTCATGGAGACCGATCTCGGCGAGCGCATTCAGCAACTCGACAAGCAGCCGCCGTCGCACGTGGTCGTGCCCGCCGTGCATAAACTGCGGGGAGATGTCGCACGGTTGTTCGGCCGCACGCTCGGCACCGATCCGGCTAACGACGACGTTCACTATCTGGCCGAGAGTCAGCGGCAGACCACGCGCCCGGCGTTTCTCGAAGCGGGGGCGGGCATGACCGGGTGCAACTTTGCCGTCGCGGAAACGGGCACGGTCGTGGTCTGCACCAACGAAGGCAATGCCGATTTGTCCGCCAACGTGCCGCCGGTGCACATCGTGTCCATCGGCATCGAGAAGCTGATTCCGCGCATAGCCGATCTCGGCGTATTCGTGCGCTTGTTATCACGTAGCGCACTCGGGTCGCCGATCACGCAATACACCTCGCATTTTCGCGTGCCGCGCCCGGGCACGGAGATGCACTTCGTCATCGTAGACAACGGCCGTTCGGCGCGGCTGGCGATGGACGACTTCTGGTACTCGCTCAAGTGCATCCGCTGCGGCGCTTGCATGAACACCTGTCCGGTCTACCGGCGCAGCAGCGGCCTGTCGTACGGCAGCACCTACGCGGGGCCCATCGGCGCGATCCTCAATCCGGCCTACGATCTCAAACGCTACAGCGCGCTGCCGTTCGCCTCGACAATGAACGGCAGTTGCACCAACGTCTGCCCCGTGCGCATCAACATTCACGAGCAGTTGTACAAGTGGCGCCAGATCGTGGCCGAGGAAGGCGAACTGCCGCGCGTCAAGCGCAGCCTGATCAAAGTCGCTGGCAAACTGCTCGCCAATCCGGTGCTGTATCGCACATCGGTCAAGTCGATGAACACCGCGCTGCATCGGCTGCCCAATATGGTGCTCTACAACCCGCTCAACACGTGGGGCAAAGGCCGCGATCTGCCCGACGCGCCCAAGCAGACATTCCGTGACTGGTATGACGCCAACCGGAAGTCGCCCGACACCGGACGCAAGGACCCATCATGAGCACTTCCCGCGAAGAATTTCTCGTGCGCGTACGCGCCGCACAACGCGTGGCGCTACGCGACGACGATCATCCGGCCGAAGGCGCGCGTGAGCCGTTTCCCTTGCCTGCGCTGCCTGTCTTCGAGACACCGGGCGGCGATCGGTGCGAGCGGTTTGGCAACAACCTCGTCGCCATGGGCGGCAAGCTCGCAACGCTCGACAATGCGCAGGCGCTGGCTGCCTGGCTCGCCGAACGCTTCCCCGGCGTTACGCCAGTGACAGCAACATCGGAAGCCGTGTCGGCGCAACCGCTCGATGTCTTGCGCGCACCTGCGTCGCTGCATGACGTCGACGTCGGTATCGTGCGCGCCCGCTTCGGCGTTGCGGAGACGGGGTCCGTCTGGCTCTCCGAACGGGAGTACGGCGTCAACGCACTCGGCTATCTGGTACAGCATCTCGTGGTATTGCTCGATCCGCGCGATATCGTCGACGGCTTGCAAGACATATACCGTCGGCCCGACTTCGCGCTGGCGCGCTATGCGGTGCTCGTTACGGGCCCATCGGCGACAGCCGATATCGAAGGCGTGCTGATTCAAGGCGCCCAGGGCGTGCGCTCGCTGACCGTCGTGTTGCTCCCTCGCGACTGATCGTCGCGAAAACAACACGACCGCGCGACAGTTTGTCGCACAATGCCCCCACGTTTCCCCGCGCTTGACGCGCGTCAAGTTCGCCGAAGGAACCTGCTTCTACCATCGATCGTGCTCACTCACGACTTTGGACATCATCATGAAGCACTCCCTCGGCGCTGCGGCCATCGCAGCCGCGCTCGTTACCGGTGCCGCCTTCTTCAGCGCATCCGCCTCGGCACAAGCCAATTCGCAAGCCCCGTCACAGGCCGCAGACAACGCGGCCCCCGCGTCGGAGAAGACCTTCGGCTTCATCAAGGACAGTTCGCAAGGCATCTACGCCGGCGACATCCTCGCGCGCGTGCGCGCCATCGGCATCTTGCCCGACTCGCATGCGAGCGGCAGCGTGCTGCCGACGCTGGGCGTGACCGTGAATAACGCGATCGTGCCGGAACTCGACTTCACGTACATGATTCTCGATAACGTCGGCGTCGAACTCATTCTCGGGATGTCGCGTCATCAACTCACGTCGAACATCGGCCATCTGGGCGGTGTGAACGTGCTGCCGCCGACGCTGCTGCTGCAATACCACTTCAACCATGCGGGCAAGGTGCGTCCGTATGTCGGTGCGGGTATCAACTACACGCGCTTCTGGAACAGCAGCCTGAACGCGGGTGGCACCCCGATCTCAATCAAGAACCACAGCGTCGGTCCGGCACTGCAAGCCGGGGTGGACATTCAGATGACGAAGAATCTGTTCTTCAACATCGACATCAAGAAAGTCTGGATGAAGACCGACACTTCGCTCGCAGGCACCGACCTCGGCACACTGCACATCGATCCGCTCATCGTCGGCGTCGGTGTCGGCCTGAAGTTCTGATATCCGGTGTGGAGCGCCATACGCCTGGGGGGGCGGTGGCGCTCCTTTTTTTACCCGGACGCCCGATGCGGCAAATTGTCGCGCACTCCCTACATGAGAACGCAAGGCATTTACGCCGCTCGGCGACACCACCTACAATGCCTGGTTCCCTGATTTTTTCCCATTTCTTCATCCGGCCCGGGCATGCGCAAGCTTCGTCAGCATCGCGTCGCAATCGGGATCGCCTTGCTGGCGATCCTGCTGGCAGCGCTCATGCCGGCGATTGCGCAATGGCGCGCCGCGACGCAGCAAGACCCATTCGCGGTCTATTGCACGGTGCAGGGCACGCAGGCCGCACTGGGCACGAACACCACGGAGCGCGCCAACGCCCAGCGTGAAGCGGCCCACGACGGACACACCGGTCACGACGACGCGCAAGCACCGCCCGCACAGCCGCAGACCACGAGCCTGCACAGCAGCCACGGCGGCACGGATCACTCGCTCGCCTCGGCGGACCATTGGGAAAAGTGCGGCTACTGCACGCTCTGGGCCCATCAACCCCTCGTCACCACCCACCTTCTCTCCCTCCCGCCTGCCGCACCGGCGGGGGTCGCCACCGCCCCCCGGGTGCTGGTGCCGTACTACCCGCGCGCCCGTTTCTCCGCCGCCCTCGCGCGCGCACCGCCCGTCCCCGCCGCCTGATTCTTCCGACTTCCGGCCAATACCGGAATGCCCTGCCGAACGCGTCGAGCCTCGTTAGCGCGTCTTGCCGTGATCTGCACTCGCTGTGAACACACCGTTCGCGCAGCGCGTTTGATCCGTGTCGTGCGCACCGCCCGCTTTGGAGAACACCGCGCGGCCGCACGCGTCATCGCGCACGTATGCGAAACGACATCGAGTTGTCACCACGACGCGCGGGGCATTGCCATTCCCGTGTGTCGCAGCAAGGCACCGCACACGTTCGGCACCCACACGATCATCAGGCGACCGCGACGCGGTCGCGAGAGAGACTCTCATGTCACGTCCCATGACACAGAAGCCGCTGCAAACGGCCATCGCACTTGCCCTTGCCTCGCTGGGCAGCACGGCACACGCACTCACTAACGACCCCGAGACAACTGGCCTGAGCGTTGCGATCGACGCGACACACGCGGCAACGCACACGGGCCACCACCCTGACACCCTCGTTGCTTCGTCAACGCCCAGCACGCAGTCCCCGGCACATGCACCCGCGATGTCTCTCGCGCAGGCGGTTGTGCCTTCGACGGCGTCCGCAGCGCCCGTTCCCACGGCCACGCTGCCGCTCACGACCGTGACCGCACCGGCAGAGTCGCTCACCTCGCCGAGCGTCGACGACCAGAAGGCCAACCTGTTCCAGACAGCAGGGTCTGTCGCCTTCGTCGACGCCGATTCATACCAGAACACCTATGCCTTCAACCTGCGCGATATCCTCAAGGACACCCCCGGTGTATACGTGCAGAACCGGTACGGTCAGGAACTGCGCGTGTCGATTCGCGGCTCAGGCATCGCACGCGGCTATCACGTTCGCGGGCTCGACATCCTTCAGGACGGCATTCCGACCAACTCGGCCGATGGCAGCGGAGACTACTACCAGATCGACCCGATGGGCTTGCGTTCGACCGAGATCTACAAGGGCGGCAATGGCCTCACATACGGCTCGACCACGCTTGGCGGGGCCCTGAACTTCGTCACCCCGACAGCCTATACGGCTGACGCGCCCAACCAGTTCCGTCTCGAGGGCGGCAGTTTCGGCACCGTGCGCGCCAGTGCTCAGATGTCGCGCATCTTCGGCCCGTTGGATGCACTCGCGACCGTCACCCTGAATCGCGCCGACGGTTATCGCGACCACGACAAGGGCAATTACGCGCAGATCAACGCCAACATCGGCTACAAGTTCTCGCCGAACTTGGAGACCCGGTTCTTCTTCGGCGCCTATATCGTCGACCAGAAGCTACCCGGCACGCTGTCGCTGTTCGACGCGCTCAACAATCCGACGAAAGCCTCTGCGTCCGCCGTCTCCGGCGATCAGGCACGCAACACACGTACCGAGCGACTGGGCAACCTGACGACGATTCGCTTCGCCACCGGCCAGCTCGACATCGCGTCGTGGGTCATCCACAAGAGCCTGTATCACCCGATCTTTCAGGTCATCGATCAGGACGGCTGGACCTACGGCGTGGCGCCGCGCTACACGGCCAACCTGACGCTCGCCGGCATGCGCAACGACCTGATCGTCGGTGCACGCTTCTTTGGTGGCAACACGCAGGCCGACCAGTACGTCAACGTGAACGGCAATCGCGGCGCGCGAACGCTCGACGCCCGCCAAAGCGCCTACAACTACGAGGCGTACTTCGAGAACCGTCTGTTCTTCCTGCCCACGGTCGGCCTGATGATCGGCGCAAAAGCGTACCGCGACGTTCGTCAATACATCGATTACGGCGGCCTGCCGGGCGACCCGAGCTACCGCTCGACAAGCGCCGCCTACTCGGGCGTCAATCCGAAGATCGGGCTGTTGTGGGAGCCTCGCAAGGACATGCAGGCCTTCATCGACGTCACGCGCAGCGCCGACGTGCCCGACTTCACCGATCTGTCGCAGACCTTCGGCGCCACGTCCCGCTTCGTTCCGCTGGCATCGCAACACGCCTGGACGATTGAAGCCGGTACGCGTGGCAAACTCGAGCGCGTGGCGTGGGACGTGACTGCGTATCGTTCGCTGGTGCGCGATCAGTTGCTTCAGTACACAACATCGCCCGACATTCCCGCCGCGACCTTCAACGCGAACAAGACGGTGCTGCAAGGTCTGGAAGTGGGCGCTGCGGTGGACGTGTTCAAGAATGTGGTGGCGACCGGGGATCGAATCACACTGTCGCAAATCTGGAACTACAGCGACTTCCGTTTCCGCGACGACCCGCAGTACGGCAATAACCGCATCGCCGGTGTGCCGACGAATGTGCTGCGCACGACGCTCGGCTATGCGCTGTCGAACCGCTTCCAGATCTCGGCGTCGCTCGACTGGGTGCCGACCGGCGCCTGGGTCGACTATGCCAACACGATGCGCGTGCCCGGCTACACGCTGCTCGGCGTACAGGCGTCGTACCTGATTCAGCGCGGCGTGACGTTCTATGTCGACGCCCGCAACCTGACCGACAAGCGCTACGTCACCGACTTCAGCACAGTGACCGATGCCCGCATGGCCAATACCGCCGTGTTCTATCCGGGCGATGGAAGAAGCGTGTTCGCCGGCGTGCGCTTCGCGTTCTGAGTCTCAACGGATTGCACCACCCGGCGTGCGCGGCGCAGGAAAGATGCCGCGCACCGCCCGGCAGCAGGTCGTGTGGCGAACCTCGTTCACAGCATGCGCCGCAACGTATCGTCCCGACGGAAGTAGTGATGCCACAGCGCCGCCAGTGCGTGCACGCCAATCACCCAATAGAACGCGCTGCCGATCGTCTCGTGAATGTCCTTGATCGACCGGCCCACTTCAGCGTCTTTCCCGATGAATTGCGGCAGCGCGACATCCAGCCCCGGAATCGTGAGCACATGTCCCCCGGCATTGAGCGTGAGGTATCCCAGCACCGGCTGCGCAAACAGGAACAGATAGAGCAACAGATGCACCACGGCGGACGATGCCCGCACCAGCCCCCCCTGGCCGGGTAACGGCGCCGGCGCCCCCTTGATCATTCGCCAGAGCAAACGCGGCACTGCCAGTACCAGCACCACAACCCCGGCCCACTCGTGAATCGTCATGGACAACGCACGCGGCGCGCCGCCTTTCGGCAAATACCCTTTCGCGATGACAGCCGCATAGGCAATCACGACCAGCAACGCGATTGCCCAATGAAAGAAGATGGCGGCCGGCGCGTAGCGCTCGGCCAAGGAGAGCCGCGAGCCGCTCGGGCGGAACTTAATTGCGTTACCCATCCGGGGGAGTCCTTTTCTGTCTTGCAAGTGACGTCATTATGACGTCGGTTCCGTTACGCGAAAAGGTCTCGAATCGTCGCAGTTGTTACTTCAAGTCTCCTCTTGGTATTCGGATTCCTCCTCCCCACGGACGCTCTTGCTATGCCGACAATACGTCTCAAGCGCGCACGGCCCCATAGATGCGCTCCCGACGAACCTCCTTGGCCGACCGTTGCTTGGTCGGCCTTTCAGCCCCGCTCGCGGGGCTTTTTTTTGGTTCATCGTGGAAAATCGTGGGGGTTTTCGACAGGAAATGCGGTATGGCGCCCGGTGTCAGGCGCCTCGCTACGTTCGAGCGACGGCTTCCGCCGGAACGACGTGCCGCGCGAGACCGAGCGCCGCCGCATCGATGCCCAGCGCCAAACCAACGAGCTGAGGCAAATGCAGCACGGGGAGATCCAGCGTAGTACCGAGATCGCGTGCCATGTCGTCCTGATACGTGTCGAGCACTGTATGGCACAAGGGGCACGGCGTCACCATGGCGTGCGCACCGGCCGCTTTCGCCGACGCGACGTGCCGACCACTGAGTTTGATGGGAATGACATCACTTTGCGCGGAACAATGAAAACCGCAACACGATGTCCGGCCGGAATATTCCACGGTCGTGCAGCCCAGAATCTGCGCCAGCGTCTCGATCGACCGGACGCTCTGCGCGTCCGTGCCCCCGAAGGTGGAGGGTGGCCGAACGATGTGACAGCCGTAGAACGCCGCGATCCGGTGCGACGACAGCGGCACCTTCACCAGCGAACGCAACCGCACCTCCCCCACCTCCTCAAGCAGATACCACAATAGGTGCGTCACGCGCGACGTCCCACTGTAGACAAGGCCTTCCTCGGCCAACTGGCTATTCACGCGAGCACGCAAGTCCGAATCGCTTTCCACACGTTGCTTGGCCTCGATCAGGTTCAACGTACAGGTATTGCAGATCGTCATGAGATCGAGGCCTTTCGCCTCAGCCAACGCAATGATGCGAATGTTCAGCGCAACGAAGCGCGCTGCATCGGCCGCACGAATCTCACGACTCCCGGTGCAAGTCGCAGAACTCAGCGTCTCCAGTTCGACGCCCAGCCGATCTGCCACGGCGTGCGTGGCCACCAACAACTCGCTACACGTCGTGCGTGCGCTGCACCCGGGGTAGAAAGCAATCCGCATGCTCATGCCTCCTCGAAAGACATCTATCGGAAGAAAATACGTCGGATCGTCTTGATGCCGGGCACCGGTCGACGCAACAACGCGGCCAACGGCTTGACCTTGCCCCGCAGCATCAGCTTGAGCGTGCGCCCGGGTCGTTGTAGCACTGCGCGCCATCCGCGCGTACCCAGAACGAGCAACATGGGTTCGATCCGCCCTCGCCGCGCCACGATATCCATGAACGTGCGCGCATGCGGCGACGCCTCGCGTGCCTGCGCATAGGCGAGTTGCTTGAGCGGTTCGATGGCGGCACTCACGATCGGAATGCCCGCAGGGCAGACGGCTTCGCACTGGTAACAAGACACGCAATGGTGAACTTGCGCTTCGTCCAGAATGGCCTGCAGACGCGCTCCATCGTCGCGCGCATCCAGCGCAACGCGAGCCAGATGCACGAGTGGCGCTGGCCCGGCGAACGCGATATCGTCGGGAAAATCGAGCACAGGGCATGCCGAGTAGCAGGCGAGGCAACTCAGACAGTCCATCGTCGCGCGTAACGACGCGGCGTTTGCCGCATCGATCGCTTCCGGGAACCCACCGTAAGGACGTGAGCGCTGAAGCCAGGTTTGCAGCGACACCAGCTTCGCTTCGACGGGCGAGCGATCGACCGCGAGATCGCGGATTCGCGGCAGGTGGCGCAGCGGCTCGATATGCATCTCCGCTTCGGCCGCCTCCCAGCACATTAGCACCTCCCGTCCATTGACCCGCGCGGCGCAGGTGCCACATTTTTTCGTGCCGCAGTACCACCGGTAACCGATGTCCACAGCGAGCGTTTCCTGCACGTAGTTCAGCGCATCGATGATGCGCATGTGCCGCACGTGCGGCACCACGTAGGTCTCCACGTATGGCGCCGCGTCCGTTTCCGGATCGAAACGCGAGATGTGCAAGGTCACCGCTGCCAACTCACTGGCCGCGTCCTCCCGAAATTGCCCGACGTCCGAATGCATGTGTCCCCTCAGCGCAAATGGTCTTTTTGACGGCGGATCCTTAGCGTCGAGATGCCCCGGATCACCACGGCACACTGAAATACGCTTGCCGATCGAATCCCGGAGCGATGGCGCCCTCCGGATATCGCTCTTGCCTGAACCGGTAGCCGCTGCCGTCGCGCGCGATGATGTTCTTGCATTGCCATACGGTGTTGTCGACGTAGGGAAAGTCAGTGCGATAGAAGCTGCCCCGGCTCTCTTCACGCCGCAATGCACTTTGCAATGTGGCTTCGCACACATCGATCAGGTTATGAACATCGAGGGCGTCGAGCCATGCCGTGTTGAAGCGCCGCGACGCACTCGGCGGTTTCATACGCGGCAGTTCGCGCGCGCGCAGTCCAGCAAGCCGTGTCAGACCGTCGCGCATCGCCTTCCCGTGCTTGATGATTCCGTAGGCCTCGTCCATCACATCCCAAATGCCGGTCTTGATGTGCATGGGTGCGAGACACTGTCGACCGGCAACGCTGTCCGTCAGGCCGCCTCCGACACGAAGCGCCTCCACCCGTTGCGCCTCCTCCTGAATCTGCTGCGCCGTGTGATCGTCGTGGCGATGACGCTCGGACAAACTCCCGGCGACTGACTCTGCCGCAAGCCCCCCGTCATAAATCGCGACCGCCAGACTTCCCGTCACGTGAGCCCCGACCCCGCCGGCCACCCACAATCCGGCCACACTGGTGCGCATCGAGTGCGGGTCCGACTCGATGCCGCCCTGCCGGTAATGCATCGTGGTGCGCGCTTCGACCTTGTCCCGCGTGATGTCGAGCCCCAGCTTCTCGAACGCCGAAGCGGCGTACTGGTAGCGACGCAGCACCTCCGCGTCGACATGGCGGTAAGACGTGTAGTAGCCGCCGCTGAAGCGCGCCTTTCCCGCAAGCACTTGTTGCGTGAGCCGCTTGACCTGAAGCGAATAGGGCGCGAGCGCGGCAGGTGCGTCGCGCGACTGCTCGAAGAAACACTCGCCCTGCGCGTTGTACACGCGTGAGCTCTGGTCGGTGCCCACCAGCGGATTCGGATAGATATGCAGACGCTGCCATGTCGGCGGATTCGCAAAATCGCTGATGTGCCAGAACTGCATTTCCAGATTGGTCATCTCGGCGCCGGCGCGTAGGGCCAGCGCAATGCCGTCGCCGGTTTGTTCACGCGTGCCCGTGGAGCGACGCACCAGCCGGTCGGCGTGTCCCGTCGCCATGACGACTGCCTTCGCATACACCGCAAACATCTCGCCGCGCACATAGTCCAGCGCGGTCAGGCCGCAGACTTCGCCGTTCGCGTTGCGCAAGAGTGCAGTCACGACACACTCCTCATGCATCGGAATGCCCCCGGCTTGCAGTTGCTTGCGCCGAATGTCCATCAGGAGGATGCCGGTCTGCCCTTGCATGGGAGCGACCGCCCAGCGCACGGGAGAACGGCTCATCGCAACGCCGCCGTCGGCGTCGCGCGTGAACAGCAATCCCAGCGATTCCATCTCCGGATAAAAAATGTTCTCGATCCAGCTTCCGGCAGCCGCCAGATACGACTGATCCACCAGGAAATGGCTGTAGTACTTAGCGAAGAACTCCAGCGAACTGGCAGCGTTCTGCTCGGTGCCGCCGAGCATCTTCGAGCCGACGATCACGGCGCCCGCCATGATCGATGCGCCGCTCTTGCCGACCAATCCCTTGGAGATCAGCATCGGCTTCAGGCCCAGATGGTGCAGACGCAAGGCGGCGTAGGTGCCCGCGCCGCCGCCGCCGACGACCACGACATCGCAATGGATCACCCTCATCGCAGCAGTGCCCTCCTCGGGCCAGTTGTGGGTCTGTGAGACCGCGGAATGCCATGGGTTCATTGTGGGCAGCGCGC
Organism: Pandoraea sp. SD6-2; assembly: GCF_000389825.1. Lineage (NCBI taxonomy): Bacteria > Pseudomonadati > Pseudomonadota > Betaproteobacteria > Burkholderiales > Burkholderiaceae > Pandoraea > Pandoraea sp. SD6-2. The sequence continues at coordinate 356,871 of NZ_KB944454.1, forward strand.
CGGGCGCCAATGCAGCGATCGAGACACGCCATCCATCAAAGCAGCCAAGGTGGCCAACGGGCTGCGCGAGCAGCGAAGACCGGCAAATGGATCGGAAGCCGCACGCGCCACCCGAGTGAAATTTTGTCCGCTTTGCGATATGTGTTGTCCCTTGCGCGGTGTGCGCAAGGGGAAGAGAGGCGCTAAGGTGAGTTGGGCCGTCAATCAAACAACAACGACCATCAGCTATCAGGAGACACACCATGGATGCGACCCTGCAAGCCGTCGCCCGCAACGAGCGCGGTTCGCCCGCAAAGTCGGTCATCTTGGGCGCGGGTATCGGCAACGCGCTGGAGTGGTACGACTTTGCCTCGTTCGTGCTCTTTTCCCGCTACTTCTCGACTCAGTTCTTCCACGCCGAAGATCCGACCGCCGCCTTTCTGTCGACGCTTGCCGTCTTTGCCGTCGGCTTTTTGTTGCGCCCCATCGGCGGGGTCTATTTCGGTTGGCTTTCCGATCGCCGAGGCCGCCGCAGTGCGATGGTGACCTCGATGGCTGTCACGGCAGCGGGTTGCCTCGTCATTGCGGTGTCGCCCACGTATGCGTCAATCGGGTTGATGGCCCCGGTGCTGCTCGTGTTCGGACGCTTGTTGCAGGGCTTCGGTCTGGGCGGCGAGATCGGTGCGTCGTTCACCTTCCTCGTGGAAAGCGCCCCTGTCCATCGCCGCGGCCTGTGGTCGAGTAGCATGTTCATCGCCATTACAGGTGGCTCGCTGCTCGCCACGGCCGTCGGATTGGTATTGACGCAAGTATTCTCGACCGAAGAGATGACACGCTACGGCTGGCGCATCCCGTTCTTCTTCGGCACCGCCCTTGGCGTGTACGCGCTGTTTCTGCGCGGCAGGCTCAAAGAAACGTCGGCATTCGAACAGGAACAAAGCGAAGCGCGCACCAGTGTGTCCCCACAACCGATGGCCCGGGCCATCTGGGAGCACCGCGCCTCGGTGCTGCGCATCATCGCGCTCACGGCCGGGCCGACTCTGACGTTCAACACCTGGATGTCCGGCGCGATCACGTTCGCCACGCACTTCAAAGGCGTCGATGCGCGAGACGGGCTTCTGGCGCTATGCATCGGCTGTCTGGTGTACATGGCGATACAGCCGGTCTGGGGCGCGCTCTCGGACCGCATCGGCCGCAAGCCCAACCTACTGATGGGAGCGGGTGGATCGGCGCTGGTCATCGTGCCGTTGCTCATGATCATCGATGCGTCCTTCGTGCGGCTAACGCTGGCGATCTGTCTCGGTCTGGCGGTCCTGGCCGCCTGGACTGCCATCGCGCCAGCGGTTTACGCTGAGTTGTTCCCCACACGCATTCGCGCCAGCGGCGTCGCCATTCCCTACTCGCTGACGGTGGCGATTTTCGGCGGCACGGCCCCCTACTTGCAGAACTGGCTGGCCGATCACGGGCATCTCGGGTGGTTCGCTGCCTATCTGATTGCGCTGAATCTGTTGACGGTTCTCGCTGTCATCTGGATGCCCGAAACGCGTGGTCGTGCGCTGGAATGAGACGCCTGAATGAGAACCCGGCGCCGGGGCGAGGCAACACAAATCGCCCCGAGCGTCGCCCTCTGGCCATCACAGGGCATTTTGTCCTGCCATACCCGAGTTAACCCCCATGTCGTGCATCTGAGGTTGAGGAAAGAATGAAACGGGCATTTCTTTCCCTTGGCGCCAAGGGGCACGTCATGCAGACACGGATCATCACCGCTCAGGATGTCGCGTTTTTCGAGTCGCGAATCTCGCCGGCCCCCATGGTCGGGCTAGCCTTCGCGTTTCCATCGGGCGGCGGCGTAGAACCCCATGTCCATCCCTATGGGCAGGTGTTGTTCGGTGGCGAAGGCATCATGTGCGTCGACACACCGCGCGGCACCTGGGTCGTGCCTCCACAGCGCGCCGTCTGGATTCCGCCAATGACACTGCATGCGGTGCGGCTGCGAGCCTCGTTTGGCATGCACAACCTGCTGATTTCGCCGCACGCCGTGGCGAACCTGCCCAAGACCTGCGAGCCGCTCGTCGTCTCCAATCTCATGCGCGAACTGATTCTGCGTGCGGCAAGCACCGAAGAGCCGCTGCAGCGCAAGCGTCACGTCGACAAGTTCTTCGAGATCATTCTCGACGAGCTCGAATTCAGCGACGAGATGCCGGTTAAGCTCGAAATCCCGCGTGAGCGACGCCTCGCGCGTCTATGTACCGAGTTTTCGCGCGAACCGTCCGATAACCGGACGCTGCAGGAATGGGGCGAACACGTCGGAGCCAGTGCGCGCACCCTGTCGCGACTCTTCACCCGCGAACTGAATCTCACCTTCGACGAATGGCGGCGTCATGTGCGCCTGCAAGAGGCGCTCTACCGCCTCGCGGAAGGCAGGGCTGTCTCCGCAGTGGCCAACGAACTGGGCTACGAAAGCACGACGGGCTTCATCGAAATGTTCCGTAAATCCCTGGGACGCACGCCCGGTCAGTATTTCGCCTAAGCCTAAGCCTGAGCCCGGTATTCCCCAATGAACTTTTCGTGCGCGCCACAACAAACCCTCCCGTTACCGATTTCCACAGGCCCGATACACACGGCCTGAGCCATCACCGAGCCGTCTCGCTGCGGAGCAACATTCGCCGTGTGCATCGGTGAGGCCAGCTTATCGCGGCAGTGCGGCAAAAGGTCTGTGAACTATCCGAGAGAATCGAGGCACGAATGCAATAGCGGGCACGTCCGAGCCATGCTTAAGACGAATACGATGCAAAAGATAGGACGACACCGTGAAATGTTGCGCGAAGCCCTCACAGCGCTGGTCACAGCTCGGCGTGCGGGCCGATAATGGTCACCAAATACATGGAGGACAAACTATGCGAGACATCACATTTCCCGGAGGCGAGGCCGTACCGGTGCTGGGTCAGGGCACATGGATGATGGGCGAGAAGCCGGAGCGGCGGCGCGAGGAAATCGATGCGTTGCGCCTGGGTGTCTCGCTGGGCATGACGCTTGTCGATACGGCCGAAATGTACGGCGAGGGCGCTACCGAACGTCTCGTGGGCGAAGCACTGGACGGGTTGCGCGACGAGGTGTTTCTCGTGAGCAAGGTCTACCCGCACAACGCCTCGCAACGTGGCGTGATCGCGGCTTGCGAGCGCAGCCTGGAACGCCTGGGCACCGATCGTCTCGATCTTTACCTGCTGCACTGGCGTGGCGAAGTACCGCTCAGGGAAACGATCGCGGGCTTCGAAACCTTACGCCAGGCAGGCAAGATCCGGCATTGGGGCGTCAGCAACTTCGATACGGACGACATGGAAGAGTTGTTCGACACACCGGGTGGCAACGCATGTGCAACCGATCAGGTGTTGTACAACCTTTCGCGCCGCGGCCCCGAATATGACCTCGCGCCGTGGCTCGCCGAGCGCGGCATGCCGATGATGGCATATTCCCCCATCGAACAGGGACGGCTTCGGACCACGGGTGTACTGGCCGATATTGCGCGTGCACGTCACGTCGAGCCATTGCAGATTGCGCTTGCCTGGGTGCTGCACCGACCGGGCGTCATCGCGATTCCCAAGGCAAGCTCGCAAGCGCACGTGCGCGCCAACTATGCAGCGCACGACATCGATCTGACCGGAGAGGAACTCACGCAGCTCGATCACCACTTCGAAGCGCCCTGGCGAAAACGTCCGCTAGAGATGATCTAAGAACGTTCGCGAATTTTGAAGGTGCCCGGTCGCGCGCCTCCAACAAAGTACACTAGGCGCTTTCGCGCTTTTGCAGGACGGATTCATGAACGATTCACGTCCCGTCGTCGTTATCGGGGGCGGTTTGGTCGGCGTATGTACCGCCGCATATCTTCAACGTGCCGGGCATTCGGTAGTGATCGTCGACCGGCAGTCGGCGCGTCAGGCGGCATCGCTTGGCAATGCGGGCTGCATCAATGGCTCGTCGGTCGTCCCGATTGCGATGCCCGGCGTGCTCTGGCAAGTCCCCGGCTGGCTGATGCAACCGGATGGCCCGCTAGTGTTGCGATGGCGCTATCTCCCGCGCATGGTGCCGTGGCTCATGCGCTTCGTCGCGGCGAGCCAACCCGCTCGGGTTGCTGCACAAGCCCACGCGTTGCGCGCGCTGCTCGGCCCCGCGCTCGACGCCTATCAGCCCCTGCTTGACGATGCGGGAGCGAACGATCTGGTCAAGCGCCGCGGTTATCTCATCGCGTACTCCAGCCCGAACGGCATGGCGGGCGATGAAGGCGGCATGGCGCTTCGCCGTGACAACGGCGTGCATATCGAGACGCTCGATGCGGCTGCGCTTCGTGAGTTCGAGCCGACGCTATCGCATGACTTCATCGGCGCACGATACATCAGCGAGACGGGGCATACCGGCGATCCGGGCGCACTTCTGGCGCGTCTGACCGCACAGGTGGTCGCACGAGGGGGGCGTGTCGTCGATGCGGCGGCCACGGCCATCGAAACCAATGGCGCACAGGCCGTCGCCGTGCACACCGACAAAGGACGCGAAGCTGCCAGTGCCGTGGTTATCGCGGCGGGGGCGTGGTCGGCACCCTTCGTGCGCCAGTTGGGAGACCGCATCGTCTTCGACACCGAACGCGGCTATCACGTGGAGATTCCAGCACCGGAAGAAATGCCGTCACGCCCCGTCATGTGGGCTGAGGGCAAGCTGTTCGCCACACCGATGAACGGTCGCCTTCGCGGCGCGGGTACGGTGGAATTGGCGGGGCTGCAAGCGCCGCCGAACTGGCGGCGTGCCGATCTGCTATTGGGTCAACTGCACAAGATGTTTCCGCGCGCCATGCAAGGCACGACGCCGACGCGATCGGTCGACGGTGCGCGCTGGCAGGGCTTTCGCCCCAGCACCCCCGACTCGCTACCGGTGCTGGGCGCGGCGTCGAAAGTGCCGAATGCGTTTTATGCGTTCGGCCACGGTCACGTCGGCCTGACCGCCGCAGCGTCGACAGGTCGTACGATTGCCGGGCTGGTGGCTGGCGAACGGCCTGCTATCGACCTTTCGCCATTCTCGATCGGACGCTTTCGCTGAAGCACGCGAATGCGGCACGGCGCGCGCGGCGAGGAGTTGTCCGAGCGCGCCGTCATGCCGCCTCGCAAGCGCAACGCCCCTCAAGCCGTCAGGACCTGGCGACCGATGCAACGATGTCGCACGAGCGCAGTCGCAACGCGGGATCGTAGACATCGGTCACGAGCATCAACTCATCGGCCTGCGTGCGTTCGACCAGATCGGACAACCCTGCTTTCACTCGCTCAGGGCCACCCACGACGGACACGCCGAGGAAGGCTTCCACCGAATGCTGTTCGGCCGGGTCCCAACGCTCGTCCATATCGTTCACGGGAGGCTGCAACTTCAGGCTTTGTCCGCGCATGAGCGCCAGAATCTTCTGTTGCGCCGACGTCGCGAGGAATGCCGCTTCCTCATCGGTCGGTGCGGCCACGACCGGCACACCGACCATCACGTAAGGCTTATCCAATACCGCAGACGGACGGAACAGCTCGCGGTACAGGCGTAGCGCATCGAACAGGAATCGCGGCGCGAAGTGCGACGCAAACGCGTACGGCAGCCCCAGATGCGCGGCGAGTTGCGCCGAAAACAGCGACGACCCCAACAACCACACGGGAATATCGCTGCCCGCACCGGGCGTGGCGACAAGCCGCTGCCCCGGCTGCGCCGGGGCGAGCAATGCGCGCAATTCGGCGACCTGCTCCGGGAAATCGTCGCCATTGGACAACCGATCGCGGCGCAGGGCGCGCATCGTCGCCTGATCGGCGCCGGGAGCACGTCCCAACCCCAGATCGATGCGTCCCGGATACAGCGCGGCAAGCGTACCGAAGTTCTCGGCAACGACCAGCGGCGGATGGTTCGGCAGCATCACACCGCCCGATCCCACGCGAATACGCGAGGTCTTGTCCGCAATGTGACCGATCAGCAGGGCAGTCGCCGAACTCGCGATGCCATCCATGTTGTGGTGTTCCGCCAGCCAGAAACGCTCGAAGCCCAGGCGCTCGACGTGCTGGGCCAGTTCCGTGGACTGTTTCAGGGCTTCGGCCACCGTGCCGCCGGCGCGTATCGGCACCAGATCCAGCATCGAGAGGGCCGTCTTCGACAAACTGCTCATGGGATTCTCCATTGTCCTGCGCGCACCTTTCCGGCTGTCGGGACCGCAAGGCCATCTCACATCGGATGACGCGCACTACCGGCACAAAGTATAGTGACGAAGGGAAAAAATCCCCAGTAGGCACTCTTTAGTTGAATAGTTACCAATTGGTTACCATGAGCAAACCCGAACCGTTCGTTTTCGAAGAAACCTGCGTGCCGCGTCGCGTACTGGAACTCTTCAGCGTGAAGTGGACGAGCATGGTGCTGTACGCGTTGCAGTGTGGCACCACGCGCACGGGAGAGTTGCAGCGCCGCTTGCCGGGAATCTCCAAGAAGATGCTCACGCAGACGTTGCGCGAACTCGAGCGCGACGGACTGATTCATCGCGAGGTCTACGCCGTCGTGCCGCCCAAGGTGGAGTATTCGCTCACGCCACTGGGCGAGTTGTTCATCGAGCCCATCGAAATGCTTTACCGCTGGGGCAATCAACACGCTGACGTGCTTGCTCAACTGAGTCTTCGCCGCGGCAAACCCGTGCAGGTTGACTACGCCGACGCCGACATCGACATGACGCACGCCCCAGCCCCCGCAGGCACAACGCGCGCTGTCTGAACCGGCACGAACGTTCACCCCGTCGGCTCGCCGGCCGACACGTTCTGACGGCCGCGACGCAGACCACCCGCAAACGAAACGGGCCGGCAAATTGCCGGCCCGCTGCCTAACCTCGGTGTCCCCGACGCTATCGTTGCGTCATCAGCGATCGAGCAAACGTCCCAGACGCATCATCGTGACGTTCACTCCGAGATGGCGCATCGACGGCTGCACGATCACGCAGTTGTCGTAGGGCGTGACAATGACTTCGTCGCCATCGCGGGCAATCTCCGTCCCGGCCTTCTCGATCACTTCCAGGCCGGTGAACGGCTGTGAGAAGCGGAAGTCCATCGAGCGCGCCACGACCGGCTGCGTGATCTCCACAAACTTCTGACGTGCGGGCAACGCTTGCGTGAGGAACGGCGCCACATCGGCCTCGGCCACGACACCCGCGTGCAACAGGAACCGAGCGGCACTGTCGAGCGCCACGTCGCGCGCGCTCTTGGCGAAGTGCTGACCGGTTTCGATGAGCAGAGCGTTCTTCGGGCTGGCCGGATCGCCGAAGCCGCCGTAGTCGCGCATACGTGTGCCGTTCGCATGGCCCTTGTCGATGATGACGTGCTCCGGCGTGCCGAGTTCGGCGGCCAGTGCAATCGCCTTCTCGAGCGGCCCGGTCATCATCAACGGCGCGGAGGCTTCGTGCATCGAGTGGATGTCGAGCAGCAGATCGACCGTATCGATGAACGGGCGCATGGCGCGCGCACGCAACAACTCGCGGCTCTGGCGCTCGCCGTCGAGCGTCGACGGCGTCCAGACGCGGTTCATATCTTCGTCGAGGAAGCGAGTGGCATCGGCATTCTCGGCGCTGAATTGCTCGTACGCACCGATATTGCCGAAGCCAAGCGACAGGCGTCCTGCCGTGGGGCGCACACCGGCGGCGAGCAGCGCGTCGACGGCGATGGCGCCGCTCACTTCGTTGCCGTGCGTGAGCGCAAGAATCAACACATGTTTGCCGGGCTTGCCGCTATCGAACGAGTGCAGAAAGTCGATGCCGGTATTGCCTTCGCGCCAGCGGTTGATGTCGGGAAACGAGACTTCGATGGGGTACGCCGGCAGGGCGGCGCGAATCGCTTCGAGCGTGGTCATGAAAAATGCTCCGCAAGGGATGCCGAAAAAAGTGACGACGCCGCTGTAGGGGACAGCAGACGTCGTCGTTACGGCGAAAATCAGGTCATCGGATGAGGATGAGGTGCATTGTTGGCGGTTCGCCGACGGCGCCGCTCAGGCCTTCGATGCGTGGGTCGAGCCATGCGCGATACCGGCAATCTTGCCGGCGCGCGCACGGCGGCCCAGCGAAATCACGGCGGAAACACTGAGCACGGCGGTCGCCATCACGTAGAAGCTCGGTGCAAGCTTGTTCTGCGTGGCGTCGATGAGCCAGGTCACGATAAGCGGCGCGAACCCGCCGAACACCGTCACCGAGAAGTTGTACGACAGTGCCAGCCCCGTGCCACGGGTGCTCGTCGGAAAAATGTCCGCCAGCAGGGCAGGCAGCGGCGCAAGGCTCACGGCGATGAGCAGCCCCACGAGCGCTTGCACCATGAGCAGCGTCTGGAAGGTCGGATAGCGGTTGAGCAGCACGAACAGCGGGTAGGTTGTCACGCCCACGAGAATCAGCGCCCAGAGCATCACGCGAATACGGCCGAACTTGTCTGAGAGATGGCCGACGACAGGCGCGGCGATCATCAGCATCACGCCGGTGACAACAGCGCCGATGAACGACGACGTCGCCGGAATATGCAGTTGCTTGACGGCATACGTCGGCATGTACAGCTTGTGAACGTAGTTGAATGCGGTCGCTGCGGCAACGACGCCGGCACCGAGCAGCATATTGGCGCGATCGCGGCCGAAGACTTCGCGCAGCGGCGACTTTTCGCGTTGCTTTTCGCCGAGCTTCTTGAAGTCGGCCGTTTCGTCGATGTTGCGGCGAATGTAAAGACCGACCGGGCCGATGAGCAGCCCCACGGCGAACGCGATACGCCATCCCCATGCGCTCAGTTGATCGGCCGTGAGCAGCATGCTCAGCAAGGCGGAAACGCCGGCGGCGAGCACCGTGGCGAGGCCTTGCGTGGACATTTGCCAGCTTGCGAAAAACCCGCGGCGCTTGGCATCGGCGTGCTCGACCATGAAGGCCGTGGCGGCACCGAACTCGCCGCCCGTCGAGAAGCCTTGCAGCATACGCGCGACGATGATGATGAGCGGCGAGGCAATGCCGATCTGTGCATAGGTCGGGGCGAACGCGATCATGGCGGTGCCGAGCATCATCAGGGCGATGGACACCGTGAGCGACGCTTTGCGGCCCGCGCGGTCGGCGTAGCTGCCGAGGACGATCGAGCCCAGCGGGCGCGTAACGAACGAGATACCGAAGGTGCCGACGGAGAGCAGCAGCGACGTGGTCGCGTCATGCGACGGGAAGAACAACTGGCCGATCACGATGGCGAAGTAGCCATAGATCAGCAGATCGTAGAACTCGAGTGCGTTGCCGATACTCGCGGCGCAGATTTCGCGCCACGGGTTGTGGGGTTTGGTGTTACTGGTCATGCCCTGCTCCTCTGGATCGCTGGCGTTGGGGATCAATGTGTGGCGGCCACGCGATACGCGCCTAAAGCGCGCCGAGGCCACCGGCCAGTCTCAGGAAGCGGAGTGTAGGCGGGAGAAAATCGAGCTTCGTGCCGATTCGGCACGCAAAGGTGCCGATTGAGGGAGACGTCGGCTCGATTGCTAGAGTGGAGCGCACGCTCAATTGCTTTGCGGCAGAGCTTTTAGGGAAACAGGTGTCGGCAGTTTTTCCAAGGACATTAGAGCACTTTCGACCTGCGGGCCATTGGTCTTAAGCCACTCACTCATCGCTTGGCCAGTGGACTTCCCGTACACTCGGTGGGAATAGACTGTGACAGTTCCGACGCCATCAACCAGGGCAAAGCGGGCAAAGACAGCCTCGAGAAAGGCAGGGTTACCAAGCACTGCGACAACCAAATGTTCTGCGGGATGATCGGGGGTTCTGGGCTTGGAATCGGTTCGCAGAATTTTTCCAGCGTGTTGGTAATTGGTTAGAATCTTGTTCGCCGTTTCAGCGAGTTGATCTCCATTCGTAACGGACTCATGAACATTCAAAGTAATCATGTCACGCCACGAGCTGAGATCTTCTTGGCCTTGCGGCGTGAATTCGTTTTGACCGCCCTTCGACCACCTGTGTTGATACTCGACGTCACGAAAGACAACAGAGATCGCGCTGGCCTCTGAAGAAGCTGCCGACGCCGTGGAGAGCATCAGCAAATAAGCCATCGTGAAAATCCAACGAGTGATACGATTTTCCAATTTCATTTTTCCTCGCAAGGAATATTTTTGGGTGCGCCTCAACGCCAGATTTCAGCGGCGACCGAAGACCAATCCATGTGCTTGATAGGTCGAACGACCGCTCCTGGCCGCAGTGAGACAAATGCGATTGTCGCAATCCGCCCCGAGGCGGACATCGGCAACTGAAGCGAACATGTCTGCTATTGAATGGTCGCGGGCGTCAGCACGCTGGATTGGGCGACCTAGCCCCTCGTAATTGTTAACAACTGAATCGGCCCGTCACCAATCGAATATTCCACATGGATCACAATTTGCCCAACCCGAAAGCGGTCCCATGCAGGCTTCTTGCCAAGTAGAAGGACTTCCCTCTCCTTACCTGATTCGACTGGCACCCCCAACCATGCACGAGCATCTTCACGATTCATTTCGAACTTCAGCTGACCGGGAAGTCGGCCTGCGTAACCTCCGAAGCCATCATGCTTACTGGCGTGCAATTGAACGGCTCCCACTGTCTCATTATCTGGAAGCACAAGCGAGACGCTCAGAGCTGGGAAGCTGACGTAACTTTGATCAACTACGGCTTCACGTAAAGGAATATCTATTCCAGCAAGAATGGGTGCCTGCCCTAAATCTTCGTATCTAACGCCCAGTAGTAATTCGATGTTTTCCATAAGTCGAGTCCGTCGGCCCGATTCGCCGAATGTACAAGTCGTGATGCGTCAGGGGCATTGGCCGGTTGAATCCACAACCCGGAGCGGACGACTCACGGTCGGGTGCGAATGTCCGCTTAAGTGTTGAGAACAGGCAATCAAGATTGTGGCTCGGCGCTACGGACAACAGCTTTGATACATTGGAACAGCGCGTTGCTTTTTTCCGGGCCGTGAGTCTGCTGGCATTTCTCCATTTGTGGCAGCACCGATACGAGGCGGGGCATCCTCACACCCCCCAACGTCTCACGAAAGCAAACTTCTGACCGGAAGGAATATTGGGAATACATGGAGAGGTTGGGGAAGTCGAATGCGTCTTCGACGCTTTCCCGCATGGCGCTCACAACGCGCAGCGACATGGATTTAGGTTCCTCTGGCACCAACGCAAGCACTTCCGACTTGCTTCGCCCATGCTCGCGTAACGCAGCAGCGACCAACGCCGATTTCGCTTGATCAAGGCAGAGGACATTGGACGCCTTGACCATTTCGTCCGGATCCGGCAAGTACCAGCGCTCAAGTGGCTCAGCGTTCGCGATCGTCGTGACTATGGCTCCAAAGACAATTGCAGCTCGCTTTGCTGAATTCAAAGTTGAGGCTCCCGATTGGTGAGGTGGGTTGGAAATGTCGGATTGCCGCGCCCACGCTTATGGAATGGATCGTATCACGAGCCGAAACGTGCGATTAAATGGTTCATCGGCGATACGAAAATGTGCTTCTTCGGATAACAAAGTGGCGACTCCACAGGGCCACTTCTTCGCCTGCTTCAGCCGTTAATGTCATTGTCAACGATGTCCGCTTCTGGCCGCTTGCTGTCGCTCATTACAGTCGACTTCCAACCCAAAGGGGCCGTTCTATAGCAATAGATGGTAAGCGTATTCTTTCGACAAGCCTGATCACCCCGCAGGATTGTCGTCATCATGCACTTGAACAGCGCTCGTTCTGCGTTGCAGAGTCCGTCTTGCACCGGTGGGTCGACCACGACATCTTGACCTGATAGTCGAGTAGCGCGCGTGATGCCGAGCAGACCCGCAGGCTGGTCAAGGCGTTCCAGGATCGGTCGACGGTGCAGGCGGTGGCGTATCCGGTGACGGCGACAGCGAGGAGGATGCTTTCGTCGATATCGCCGCCGCGATTTGCGCGGCCGCGTCTTGCAGGGGCGGCACGAAGCGTCGCACGGCCTCTGCGGGACTCACGGCCTGATCGAGATAGATCACGTTCAGACTGGCGAGCACACGGCCTTCGGATGGGATAGCGACTGCCACGGCGCCGATCTTGCGCTGGTCGAGCCAGTCGCCGTGATTCGAGCCAAAGCCGTTGTCGCGCGTTTGTCGTACGAGGTTGCGGATAAAGGCGTCGTCGCAGGCGAAGCGCTGCTGCAACTCGCCACCAGCGCCTGTGCGCAGCAAGTCGAGAATGTCTTCGCGTTCCGTGTCGGGACACATGCCGAAGTATGCGCGTCCGGCGGCAGTGAACAGCATCGGCAGGCGACGGCCGACCATCGCACGATGAAACGACAGCGGGCTGAAGCGATGTGTTGTCTCGCGAATGATCATGGCGTCGCCATCGGGTGTGGTCAGGTCCGATGGCCATACGACGCGCTGCATTAACTGCCCCATGATCGGGGGAGCGACGGTCGCGACACGCTCGTCGTCGGTGAAGCCTTCGCTGAGTGAGCGCACGGCGAGTGCCAGCCGAAAGGTGTCGTCCGACGTGCTGCGTCTCACGAACCCGTCCTCCAGCAGGGTCTCGAGCAAACGCCGCACGGTCGTGCGATGCAGGCCGGTGGCTTCGCTCAGTTGCGCAGGCGTTGCGCGCCCCCGTTCCATGACGTTCATTGCTCGCAACACCAATAACCCGCGCGACAGTCCCCGCACATTCGAATACTTGTTCATCGAAAAATCCAATTAAATCAATGTTGTGCATTCTATGCACATTTTAGTGAAATTGTTGAGCGCATTTCGTGACCTGCCTAGACTCCACAGAAAATCAGAGCGCTAACGGAGACACCGTCCCAATCCGTCCGAACGACATTTGCCGAAGGCAAGTCGTTTGACAGCGGATCCCGCGGCCCGACCCGAGCCAACGAAGCGAACACAAGCGGACACCACGATCCGCCGTCGATTGACCTACAGCAGCACGCCATCAGAACGCGCGAGACAGGCGCGGGGGCGCGCTTGTGCCCAAGAAAAGTAAAGGAGCGAGACACATGACTGCATCCGCCAATGCGTCCAATGCCGTGGCCGACATCACGACCGACGTCGCCATCGTTGGCGCCGGCCCCGTCGGGCTGATGATCGCCAACATCCTCGGCCTGCAAGGCGTGCGCGTCACAATCATCGAGAAGCTCGATCAGCTCATCGACTATCCGCGCGCTATCGGTCTCGACGACGAAGCGCTGCGCGTGTTTCAGGCGGTGGGCCTCACCGATGCCTTGCTCCCGCACACCACACCCGATCACTGGATGCGCTTTCTCACGCGCGACGGCCATTGCTTTGCGTCGATCGAGCCTCGCACCGACGAGTTCGGCTGGTCGCGTCGCAATGCGTTCATCCAGCCGCTGGCCGACCGCGTACTGTTCGACGGCCTGGCGCGCTTCGCGCACGTCCAGGTGCTGTTCGGTCATGGCGTGGAGGCCTGCACACAGGACGAGCGCGGCGTCACGCTGACCACGCGCATCAGTGATGGCGAAACGCGCACGGTTCGCGCGGCTTACGTCGTGGGCGCTGACGGCGGTAACAGCCTGATTCGCCGCCTGCTGCAAGTGCCGTTCGAAGGGCGCACCAAGCCGAACCAGTGGATCGTAGTCGACGTGCGTAACGACCCGGTTGGCTCGCCACACATATACATGCATTGCGATCACGAGCGTCCGTATGTATCGGCCGCGCTGCCGCACGGCATTCGTCGGTTCGAATTCATGGTGATGCCGGGTGAGACGGAAGAGGAATTGTCGAAGCCGGAAAATCTGGCGGCGCTGATCCGCAAGGTAGTCGCGTATCCCGACAAGGTCGACTACATCCGCAAACGGGTCTACACGCACAACGCGCGGCTGGCCGGAACGTTCCGTGTCGAGCGGGTGCTGCTCGCGGGCGACGCCGCGCACATCATGCCGGTGTGGCAGGGGCAGGGCTACAACAGTGGCATTCGCGATGCCAACAATCTCGGATGGAAGTTGGCGATGGTCGTGAAGGGCCAGTGCCACGGAGCGTTGCTCGACACCTACACGGCCGAGCGTCGTGCGCATGCGCGCGCCATGATCCATCTGTCCGAAGTGGCGGGAGACATCTTCGCACCGACCACGCGCTTCGGCGTGCGCTTTCGCGACGCCTTCGTACACAGCTTCAATTGGTTTCCGTCCGTCAAACGTTACTTCGTTGAGATGCGCTTCAAGCCGATGCCGCGCTACGAAGAGGGCGTGGTCCTGCTCCCGCCACCCACGAGCACCGGCGGATGGCTCGCGAGGCGGCTTGAGCGTTCGGGCAATTCTGCGCCGGGCCGCCTGCTCGGCCTGATGAGCCAGAAGCGCGAGTCCTGGCTCGGCAGGTGGGTGTACGGCCGAGATCCATCTGCCAACTCCCCGGCGGGGCGTCTCTTCATTCAGCCGCGAGTGCGAACCATCGACGGGGAAACTCAGCGACTCGACGACGTGATCGGCAATCACTTCGCCGTGATCGGCTGGGGGACCGATCCCACATTCGGTCTGACGCCGGAAGCACGCGCCGTCGCACAGAAGCTCGGCGTTCGTTTCGTGCTCGCCAAGCCGGACACCCAGCTCGGCTATATGGACGACGTGCCGGAAGGTGTCATCACGATCGGTGACGCGCAGGGTCGTCTCAAGGAATGGTTCAGTGCGCGCGCCCAGTCGGTGGTGTTGATGCGCCCGGACCGGTTCATTGCGGGGGTATGCGCGCCGCAGGAAGTCTCCGACTCGCTTGTGCAACTCGCCCGCAAGGCGGCGCTCGTCGACGACCCGATCCGTCTCGTGACGAGCGGACTCTCGCCGATGCCGCAGCGCGTCCAAAACGACATTGCCTTCGCCAAAGTTGCCGGAGCCTGAGAATGCCGATTCATCTCGAATGCCTGTCCCACACGCCGCTGCATGGCTATTTCGACCCTGCCGATGACGTGGTGTCGGAAGTGGGTCGCGTACAGGCGGCTGCGCGAGAGCGTGTGCGCCAGTTCGACCCGGAGCTCGTCGTCGTGTTCGCGCCCGACCACTTCAACGGCTTTTTCTACGATGTCATGCCGCCGTTCTGTATTGGCGCGCAGGCCACTGCTATTGGTGACTTCAAGAGCCTCGCAGGCACACTGCCCGTGCCGTCGAACACCGCGCACGCACTCACGGAGCACGTGTTGTCGGGCGATATCGACATTGCGCTGTCGTACCGCATGCAGGTCGACCACGGTTTCGCCTATGCACTGGAAGTCCTAACCGGCGGTCTCGATACCTATCCCGTCGTGCCGGTATTCATCAACTCGGTGGCGCCCCCGATGGCAACGCTTCGCCGCTCGCGGTTGCTTGGCGATGCGATCGGCCGCTTCTTCGCGCAAACGGACAAGCGCGTGCTCGTGGTCGGCTCGGGCGGCATTTCGCATGAGCCTCCCGTGCCCGAGCTCATCGGCGCAACCGAAGAAGTCGCCGAGCGTCTGATTGCCGGACGCAATCCGTCGGCCGAATTTCGTGCGGCGCGTCAGGCGCGCACCGTTGCCGCGGCGAAGGCCTTCACGGCGGGAGACAGCCATATGCACCCGCTCAATCCGCAATGGGACCGCGATTTCCTGCAAACCCTGACAGACGGCGACTGGCGCGCCGTCGACGCGATGAGCAACGACACCATTACGCGAGACGGCGGCAAGTCCGCGCACGAGATCCGCACGTGGGTTGCCGCGTTCGCGATGCTCGCGGCTTACGGCGAGTACCGCGCGAGCGTCGATTACTACCGTCCGATTCCCGAATGGATCGCGGGTTTTGCTGCCATGCACGCGGTGCCGAAACCTGCGTTGGCCGCAGCGGCCTGATCACGAGAAACGGGACCAAACAAGAGGATTTCCCCGATGTCGAATGCCCAACTGATTCAAACGCTTGCTGACCGTCTTCGTCAGGCGGAAGCCTCACGTCAAGCCATTGCGCCCGTGCGCGGCGAGATCGCAATCGACGACATGGCCACCGCCTATGCGGTGCAGCAGCGCAATGTCGACGCACGAGTGGCCAACGGCGAGCGCATTGTCGGTCGCAAGATCGGCCTGACGTCGCTGGCCGTGCAAAAGCAACTTGGCGTGGACCAGCCCGACTTCGGCGCGCTGTTCGCGAGCATGGCATACGGCGACGCGCAGCCGATGCCGCTTGCCAGCCTTATCCAGCCGAAGGTCGAAGCCGAAATCGCGCTTGTCCTTGAGCGTGACCTGACGTACGAGAAGCACACATTCGCAGACATTCTTCGCGCGAGCGCCTACGCCGTGGCGGCCGTGGAAGTCGTCGACAGTCGCATCGAGCAGTGGAATATCCGCTTCGTCGATACCGTGGCCGACAACGCGTCGAGCGCGCTGTTCGTACTCGGCAGCCGCCCCGTGAAGCTCTCGGACGTAGATCTCGCGGCCTGCGCGATGACCGTTTCGCGCGACGGCGAGGTGTTCTCGCGCGGCAACGGCGCGGCGTGCCTCGGCAATCCGCTCAATGCCGCCGTCTGGCTCGCGGATCGCATGGCACAGCTCGGCACGCCACTGCGTGCGGGCGAAGTCGTGCTCACCGGTGCGCTTGGGCCGATGGTCCCCGTCACGGAAGCCGGCACGTTCGTCACCGAGATCGAGGGACTGGGCAGCGTGCGTGCCGTCTTTGCGTGAGGCAGGTCGCGTCAGATATCCGATCCATCAGCGTTACAGGGCAACACCGGCATCACCCGCAATCAGGGTGATGCCGCCATCGACACCATGACCGCCATCAAGAGCGGACTTTGTGAATCAGGAGACTTAGCAATGAACGCATCATCCCAAGGCGTCGCGGCCTCGAAGGGAAGCCTCGCGACGATCGGTTTGTGTCTGGCCATCGCGTTGCTCGAAGGCCTCGATCTGCAATCGGCCGGCGTGGCAGCACCGCGCATCGCAAAGGAGTTCGGTCTGAGCGTGGCGCAGATGGGGTGGGCGTTCAGCGCCGGCGCCATCGGACTGCTGCCGGGCGCGGCGCTAGGCGGACGGCTGGCCGATCGCTGGGGGCGCAAACGCGTGCTGATGTTGTCTGTCGCGTTGTTCGGCATCTTTTCGCTCCTCACGGCACACGTGTGGAATTTCGAATCGCTGCTGACAGCACGCTTTCTCACCGGTCTGGGCCTTGGCGCTGCCATGCCCAACCTCATCGCGCTGTGTGCCGAAGCGGCGCCGCAGGGGCATCGCAACAGCGCCGTGGGCGCGATGTATTGCGGTATGCCGTTCGGTGCGGCACTCGCGGCCGTCATCGGCATCGTCAGCCCGAGCGAGGAGGGATGGCGTCATGTGTTCTACGTCGGCGGCTTCGGTCCGTTGCTGATGGTGCCGCTGCTCGGCCTGTGCCTGCGCGAGTCCGCGCAATTCGTCGAAACGCGACTCACACGGACATCGAGCGCCACACCCGGTGTAACGCACGCGCTGTGGAAGGAAGGCCGCACGCGCAGGACCATCGCGCTGTGGGTCAGCTATCTCGGCACGCTGATCGTGCTGTATTTCCTGATGAACTGGCTGCCGTCGATGGTCGTGGCCAACGGGTTGTCCCGCGAACAGGCGGGCGTGGCGATCATGATGTTCAACATCGGTGGTGGCCTCGGTGCCATCGGCATTTCGAACGTGATGGACCGCTTTTCGCCGCGCCTGACGGTGATCGGCATGTATCTCGGCATTGCGTTGTCGCTGGCTGGCCTGTCGAGCGCCATCGGTGCGTTGACGATGGCTTGCGGTGCGTTCTTCTGCGGCCTGTTTCTCGTGGGCGGACAGTCGGTGCTGTACTCGATGGCGGGACAGGCGTATCCCACAGAAGTTCGCGGAACGGGTGTCGGCGCAGCCGTGGCGATCGGCCGGCTCGGCTCGATTCTCGGGCCGCTGATCGCGGGGCAATTGTTTGCGTTGGGGCAGAGTGCGTCGATGCTCGTGTCGTCGAGCATTCCACTGATCGTGATCGCCGCCATCTCCGCGTTGACCGTCGTGGGCACGTTCGAGCTGCGCATCGCGGCGGGCGCAGTTCAGCCGGGACGTTAAATACGCGTTCCCGAAGTTTGCAATTTACAGGTTTTGAATTCTTGAATTTCTGAGTCTCGGATTCTCAGATTCTGATAAGGAAAGGTCATCATGACGGCAATCACTGAAGCGTCGACGAGCCGCTTCGTTACCATTCGCGACGCGGACACCGTGTTTCGCATTCATTACAACGACACCGGCAGCGGTACGGAGACGGTTGTGATGCTGCACGGCTCGGGGCCCGGCGCCACGGGCTGGGCCAATTTCAACCGCAACGTCGAACCGTTGGTCGACGCCGGTTATCGCGTGCTGCTCGTCGACTGCCCTGGCTGGGGCAAGAGCGATCCCGTGGTCAACAGCGGATCGCGTTCGGAGCTCAACGCCCGTGTGCTTAAGGCCGTGCTCGACGAGTTGGACATCCAGCGAGTGCACATCATCGGCAATTCGATGGGCGGTCACAGCACGGTGGCATTTGCGTTGTCGAACCCGGCGCGCGTCGGCAAGCTGATTCTGATGGGCGGCGGCACTGGCGGTCCGAGCCAGTTCGTGGCAATGCCGACCGAAGGCATCAAGCTGCTCAACGGCTTGTACAAGGAGCCGACCATTGAGAATCTGAAGCGCATGATGAATGTGTTCGTCTTTGATGCCAGCGCGATCACCGACGATCTGATGCAGGCGCGGCTAGACAACATGCTCGCGTCTCGCGAACATCTCGAGAACTTCGTGAAGAGCCTCGCGGCGAACCCGAAGCAGTTCACGGACTACGGCGCACGTCTTGGCGAAATCGCTGCGCCGACGTTGATCGTCTGGGGACGCGAAGACCGCTTCGTTCCGATGGACGTCGGTCTGCGCCTGCTGGCGGGGCTGCCCAACGCCCAGTTGCACGTGTTCAATCGCTGCGGTCACTGGGTGCAGTGGGAGCACGCCGACGCGTTCAATCGCATGGTCCTCGATTTCCTGACGCATTGAAGTTGAGCCGGTCAGCGCGGGCGCCGATGCCCGCTTTTCGTCTCATATAACGCCGTGAAATTTCTGTGCCGCGACGCGCGACGGATCGTTACCGGAGTTCATTGCCAGCGGGGAGGACACTGGCAATGACATCCCCGGTGGGGACGAAAAATTGGCGGTTCTGAAATGGCTCGCGACACCGGCCACGCATCTGTCGAAGATTCATGTGCGGATTGCGTCCAGAGACGACGGTACGTATGCAGGCCATATTCGCACGCTTAAGCCGAAATGGTGACCCTGCCACTCCGCTACCTGCCATTGAACCCGCGACAGCCGATCGGCGGCAATGGGTCGGGGCGGACGCTAGTGATCGACCGCAATCGGCCAGTTTGAGACGTTCGACGGTCGCGGCCAGACTGACAAGAGTCGTGGCATACGCAACCGCGAACCGGTCGATTGGACTGACAGCCGGAAGCACGCCTATTCGCCGACTGGCGGTTCTGACGAAGCGTTCCACTTCGCGCGTTATCTTGAAAATTTCCGATTCCTTTCCGAACGAACCGCTGGCTCGGATGCCAGTACTGGCCATACCAGTATCGGCCGTTGCCTTGTTCGCCGAGGTAAGCGTTGCGACAATCCTGATTCAATTCAAATATCAATGTTGCTCGCTATCCTTATTCTGAAAGGCATCCTCGATGAAAATTGGTAAATTCATCTTCACGTTTTTTGCCGGGCTGTTTGTCGTGAGCAATGCGATAGCAGGCGGTTTTGCAATCCAGAGCGATGACATTGCTGGCGGACACTTTGATAATGCTCAGATATCCGATGGCTTTGGGTGCCACGGCGGGAATATTTCGCCGGCTATCAGTTGGTCCGGTGAGCCGGCAGGAACCCAGAGCTTTCTTGTTACGATGTACGACCCCGATGCGCCTACCGGCTCGGGGTTCTGGCACTGGGTCGTAGCAAATTTGCCTGCGAGTGTCCACACTCTCGACCTTGGTGCCGGGAGCGAGGTCGGCAGACTTCCCAAAGGGGCAATGGCGGTCCGAAACGATACCGGCAAGGCAGCGTACCTGGGCCCCTGTCCTCCTGAAGGCGAGAGTCATCGCTACATCATCACGGTCGCGGCGCTCAAAGTTCCCAGTTTGCCCGTTGATAGCACTGCGACGCCGGCAGTGGTCGGCTTTGTCGCTCACTACCAGGAACTGGCAAAAGCGACAATTACGATCCAATACGCTCGCTAGCTCTCAGTCTGGAATGGCCGCTTCCGAGAGAAGCGAGGGACCGGTTTGGGCTGTGGATTCAACCGGTCGAAAGCTCCGCGGCGTTCACGGCGAACTTTTCGTTCGACATCCAAACTCGCGCATCACCTCCACCACGGAAGCAAGTCGCGCACGTCAACAGTGACGGAGTTCATTGCTCCGTATCACACGAATGCGAGGCAGTCAGGTGCCGTCGCCAGCATCGACCAAGAGGCCTGCGCTGCCGCCAGCCGCCGCTTGGGTACCGGTTCGCCCTCCCATTCGTGGCCTTGCGCATGGTTGTCCGCAAAGCACCCGCCCCGTTTCGCATCGAGTTCGTGTGCGGCGCTCCCCGTGCAGTCGTTGACAGACGGTCAAAACGAAAACGCTGCGGTGACGCTCACCGTCCTCGGCAAAGCCGGGATGACCTGGCCTCCCAGGAAGTAGGTGGAGGGCACGAAGGACTTCTTGTTTGTCAGATTGAAAATGTTCAGCCCGTAGCGCGCCCTTCCAATGGTGTAGGACGCCTGCGCGTCCCACACGGTGGTTGCCGGTGTAAAGAACGTGTTGGTCGAGTTGCCAGGAAGCTCGGAGTTGAACGTCATGCCGAGCCCCAGACCGAGACCAGCGAGCCACCCCGAGCGAAACTCGTAACGCGTTGCCAGTCGCGCCGTTTGCTTCGGCACATTGAACAATTGCTTGTCGACCAGTGCCGCAATGCCATCGTCAACGATCTTCGCGGTTTGCTGGGAATACGCGGCAATCCACGTCCACGACGGCGTGGCTTGCCATCTCACGTCGATATCGATGCCTCGCGAGCGCTGCTTGCCTGCCTGGATGTAATAGCCTGCGTTGGCCGGATCGGCCACGGCAACGTTCTTGCGATTCAGGTCGAAGAGAGCCACTGTTGCGGTAATCCCGGCAAGATCCTTAAGACGCAGCCCAATTTCCTTCTGGTTGTACGCTTCGGGCTTCGGTGGTGACGCGAATAGATAGAACGCCGGCACTCTGATGCCTTCGCCGTAGCCTGCGAACGCCGATATCTTCGGTGTGATTTCGTAGACGGCGCCAACGCGCGGTGAGACCTTCGAATTGCGGCTCACGTTGTAGATCCCGTAAGCATAGTTGTTGTCGGTAATTCTGATGTCGGAATAGCGAACGCTACCCAGGAAGTGCCAGCGGCCTACGTCGATCTGGTCCTGCAGGTAGGCGACCGTCGAGATGTAACGGTTTTGCTGATCCGGTGTTAAAGGCGCAATGGGCTCGGACCAGGCCGGGTATACCGGATTGGTGAAATTTACGTTGTCGATCGACACAGGGCCGAGCCCGTTCGAATACGCCATGAATTCATCGTCGCGCGTGTACTCGTAATCCACCCCGAGATTCAACGTGTGCTTCAACGCGCCTGTCGCGAACTTGCCCGTGAGGCTTGGCGAGAGTGTGGTTGTCTTCAGATTTGCCCACATTCGCACGCCGCACATTGTGTTGTTGTACGGTGTCGCACTTCCGAAGGCGCCACAGCCCATCGGACTTCCCGAGTCCACCAGCCAAGTCCCTCGCTGATCGAGCCGCACTTCGTTATAAGCGCTCAACAGCGAGAAGCTCCAGACATCGGTCAGTCGCTGGGTCCATTGCAAATTGAGCCCCTTCGACATGCTGGTCGTATCCGGCTGCCCGGCGGCCGCAATATTGGTCTGCCTTGGCAGCGTGAAGATCGACGTATTCAGCGTGCCGTTCACCGGCAGCCCGCTATAGTCGAGCGTGCTGACATCGAGATAGCGGGCCCTGAGTACGACTTTGGTGTCGGCGCTCGGCGTCCACGACAGACTCGGGAATAGCGCTCGCTTCCTGAAGAAGACTCGGTCCGTCTCGCTGTCGCTGTTCGACGCCTCCCCCGTAATCCGAAGCGCCCAGACGGAATTCAGTGCCTGATTGATGTCGAAATCGATGGCCTTCTCGCCGTAAGAACCCGCTTTGAAGCCGACCTTTCGCACCGTCTCCAGCGTCGTCGGCTCGAGCGTGGTGATGGCGATGGTTCCTCCAGCGGTGTCGAACGCCCCCACCCCCTGCGCACCGAAGAGCGCGCCCGCCGGGCCTTTGACGACATCGATCCGGTCGACATTGACCAGACTTTCCTGATCCGTGAAATTCCCCTTCATCGCGACACCGTCAACGACCGTTCCCGAATGAAAGCCACGAATATTGAAGACCGTATTGTTGGCGTCGCGCGAGTCGATCGCATTCACGTTGCTGACGTTGCGCAGGGCATCGGAAAGCGTTCTCGCCCCCTGATCTTCGATCATCGTGCGAGGCACGGTCACAATTGACTGCGGAATATTCTCGATCGGCGTATCCGTGCGCGTCGCCGCGTTGCTCGACTCCACGTTGTAGCCATCGTCTCGCGCAGCGCTGACTTCGGTCGGCGCCAGTTGGACAACCTCTTCTGCTGACGCAATCGCAGAACATCCTGCCATCAGGGCGACGGCCAGCGTTGATTGCATCGCGATTCGAAACGCCGATGGATTGCTTCTTGCTCTTTCCACAGTATTCCCCGGTAGTTGACATTGAGCGCCACAACCAATTTCTATTAGGCTGACTTCCTATCTGGCCGCCGCTTGCGTCTCACCGGCTCCCTTGGCGCAGGCCGGTATAGCGCGTCGAACGCGTTGCGCAACCGGTGCATCTGACGTTCGTTTTTTCCGCTGTCGACGATCTCCCGGCAGGACAGAAGAGAAAGATAGGCAGCCACGCGAACGAGTTTTGCGATGTTCGGCAGCAAATGCGCGCCATCGAGCCGATCGGCCTTGATGCGCGCGAGTACCTCCTGGCGCCCGCCGTGACTGACATCGCACAGCCCCGCCTGAAACGACGTGATCGCAGACTTTGCTGCCTTGCCGCCCCACACGCCGCTGTCGCCCAGATCTCGGGAGATGACCGTGAACGCAGGCGGGCGCTGCTCGGCGCGCAGAAATCCGAGAACCTGCGCATCCGTGGCACAGCGCCGATACCACGCGCCCCGAGTGAAGGCGTCGAACTGCTCCTTGTAGATTGAGCATGCCGGGGCATAAGCCGCGTCCGATACCAGAGCCAGCAATCCCGAGAAGTGCTCAAGCGAAAGCCGCTGAAACGTTCCGAAGACACGTTTGCGCGCTGTGGCGCGCAGGTCGATATCCTGCAGCAACCCCTCACGTTGGGCGGTCCAGCGCAGGGCGAGCAACAACTCGTCATGCAGCGGCTGTGGGATCAATAGCTGCGCGCCTGTGGCGTCGGCGCAAGCCGGCGTGGGCCGATGGCTTCGCACGTTCATCGCCATGCTCCGCCGCGCACGCCAGGGTGCATGCGGCGTCGCAAAAGGAAGCCTGTTGTCGAGTTCATGAGCGTTTCGATAAACAACCATGACACCCGGCGCCAAACGCTGGGCCGGGAGTGAAAGCGGTCGATCAATCGAAACGCGGGGGCGCCCTGGGAAGCGGCGATGGCGGAAGGGCTTCGGCCAGTAATGTCGCCGGTGCTACGGAGAGCGAGCGTCGAAGCAAAAACCGCGCGGGTGAAATCGGGTCCGTGGTGCCCGGGACCGGCGAGAGATGGGTGGCAACCCAGCAATATCCGCAAGCCGGCGAAAGCGACCCATGATCTTGCGAACGCCTATGTGCAGGCGAGAGCGAAACGTCCGCAACGCAAATCGCCGACGCCAATGCGTCGTCGAGCACCGTTCGCTGCGCTTGACGCCATTGGCTAATACTTGGCGCAATCAGCACCAAAGCCATGGCGAACAACCCAAGCCAAGCGAGAAGACGGCGATGCCGCGAGCGGAGCATGCGAGACAGAGGAAATTAAGGGATGACCTGCTTACGGCCCGATGCAAATGGCAATTGCGACTGGGAAAACGCAAATTTACGGGCTATCCGGCAATGTTTGCATACTGATAAGTGCGGCATTTGGACGCAGGGTTTGGCACGCGTCAAAGCGTGAACGCCCCGGCGCGATTGAGATCCCGAGGTACCCGAGCCCCAAATCCTCCAGGAATTGCAGGCCCGCCCCCTGGGGAGGTATTCCCCGCCTACGTATAATGAAACTCATTATCGTTACCGTCATTGATCTCCATGCAATTGTCGGAGTTGAAGAAGGGCGGCACCGCGACAGTCGTCGCTGTCGTTGACCGCGCGCCCCCCGATGCTGTCGCTCGTCGTCTGCGCGAATTAGGTTTCGTGGCTGGCGAGCCGGTTCGTGTAGTCGCTCTCGCCCCGTGGGGAGGGAATCCGATGGTCGTGCAGATTGGCGCCACCCGCTTTGCGCTCCGACGCGACGAAGCCGCGCGTGTTCAGGTGCAACAGGGGTGAATCGAATGGCATCCACGTCGATGAGAATTGCGCTGATCGGCAACCCGAACTGCGGCAAAACGGCACTTTTCAATCAATTGACCGGTGCTCGTCAAAAAGTGGCGAACTATGCGGGGGTGACGGTCGAGCGCAAAGAAGGCGCCTTTATCACCCCGGCCGGCAAGACGATCCGTGTGCTTGACCTGCCCGGCACCTATAGCCTTGCCCCAACCAGCCTGGACGAGAAGGTCACGCATGACGTGCTCCATGGCATCTATTCCGGGGAGTTGGCGCCCGAGTTGATTGTCTGTGTGGTGGACGCAACCAATCTGCGTCTGCATTTGCGTTTCGTACTCGAGATTCTTGCGCTGGGACGCCCGACGGTGCTCGCGCTGAACATGATGGATTCGGCTCGCCGCCGGGGCATCGAAGTCGATGTTCCCGCACTGGCGCGCGAGTTGGGCGTACCCGTAGTCGAGACGGTGGCCATCGCGCGCCCGGGCGTGCGAGCGCTGACCGACACGCTTGATGCCATTGCACAGGCCGGCGACAGCTCGGATCATGCCGCCCGCCATATCACGACGCCTGACACACACGATCTGCACGCCGAAGTGCGACGCATCATGGGGATTGCGGTGCGGGTGCCCGACATGACCAACGGGCTCGACGAGCGGCTCGACAGAGTGGCTCTGCATCCAGTGATCGGGACGGTGCTGCTCGCCATCGTGATGTTCCTGATCTTTCAGGCCGTATATTTCATTGGCAAGCCAATGACCGACGCCATCGGTGACGGTTTCGGCTGGCTCGGCGAGCAAGCCGGTATTTATCTGCCCGATGGCCCCCTGCGCAGTCTGGTCGTCGACGGCATCTTCGGCGGTCTGGGCACGGTGCTTGGTTTCCTGCCGGAAATTCTGGTGTTGTTCTTCTTCATCCTCGTGTTGGAAGAGTCCGGCTATTTGCCGCGAGCCGCATTTCTGCTCGACCGAATGATGGTCGAAGTTGGTCTCACCGGGCGCTCCTTCATTCCCCTGCTTTCGAGCTTTGCGTGCGCGATTCCGGGCATTATGGGCACGCGCAGCATCGCCGACCCGCGACAGCGTCTCACCACGATCCTCGTCGCCCCCCTCATGACTTGCTCGGCACGTCTGCCAGTCTATGCGCTGCTTATCGGTGCCTTCATTCCAAGTCGCCCGGTGCTCGGGGTCTTCAAGCTTCCCGGTCTGGTTCTCTTTGCGATGTACATCGCCGGCATTGCGGGGGCGATGGCGGTCGGCTGGGTCTCGAAGCGGCTGCGCGGCGCACGCTCGCAACCGCCGCTGCTTATGGAACTGCCGTCCTACCGCATGCCGAAGGTGCGCAACCTGGCACTCGGCCTCTGGGAGCGGGGCTGGATGTTCGTGCGGCGACTCACGGGCGTCATTCTCGCGCTCACGGTCATCATGTGGTTTATCTCGACATTCCCATCTGCGCCCCCAGGGGCGACCGGCCCCGCGATCGACTATTCGTTCGCTGGTTACATCGGTCGCGCATTGCAAGTGATCTTCGGCACGCTTGGCTTCAACTGGCAAATCAGTATTTCGCTGGTGCCCGCATTTGCCGCACGCGAAACGGCGGTCACCGCGCTTGCGACGGTCTATGCGGTGGCAGGCGGTGCCGACGACACAGCAGGACTGGCAGCGGCGTTGTCGTCGAACTTCTCCGTTGCAACGGCCCTCTCACTGCTGGCATGGTTTGCCTTCGCCCCCCAATGCATGTCGACGCTTGCCGTCATTCGGCGCGAGACGCGCTCCTGGCGCTATGTTCTGATCTCGTTCAGTTACATGTTTGGCTTGGCCTACTTCGTATCTTTCGTGACTTACCGTCTGGCGTCGTGGCTTCTATAGCGCCATGAGATGAATGCAATGTCACACGTCGTTCAAAACGTTGTCATCGGTGCAATCGTCGCGGCGAGCGCGCTCAGCATCGTCAAACACCTGTTACCGAGACAGACGCGCCTGGTCACACAACGATCTTGGGACTGGCTCGCGCGGCGAGGCGTCGCACCTGCGCGTCGGATGCGCGACATCGCACCGCGCGCATCCGGTTGTGAAACCGGATGCGGATCGTGCACGTCGTCGCGCTGTGAAAGTCCAGCACGGGAGTCGCCTATCAGCATTCACAGACGAAATGCGAGCAAATCTCCTCGATGAGATCGGAAACGTTGCATCCATGCGTGCCTGAATGAGCGCCGGGAACACACCGAGCCATGGCTCGCCTCGCGGCATCAATGCGACGAAACATAGGTGGCACCGGCAAATGCCTCCGGAATGGCGAAGCTCTCGCGCATGCGCTTCGTCTCGGCACCAGGCGTCGAGACGAAAAGGCGCTTGAACTCTCTGCTGGGCAGCGACGCGCTCAAACTCGTGCGGGAAAAGTGGTCGTTCATGGACGGAGATGTTGCACCGCGACTCAGTCGGACTTCTCGTGATCGGCCGCCTCGAATCCGGTCAAGTCTCGCGCGGCCCACTCCTGGGCCCATCCTTGTAGCGGCTGCAACGCGGTCCTCAGCCGTTTGCCCTCGGCACTCAGGCGATAACCGCCTTCGCCATGCTCGACCAGCCCCGACGCCTTAAGCTCAGTCAGTCGTGTATTGAGCAAGCGCGCATTCGTCTCGCATACGTCTTGCAGCACCCGAAACGTCATCGGCGCACCGCGCAACTCCCACAGGATTCGCAACGCCGTGCGCCGCCCAAGCAAATCCAGCACGACCATGATGGGTCGTCCGGTCTTCGATCCGCGTACGGGCTTTCCGATTTTTGGCGTCGTCATGCTTTACAAAGTAAAGCGCTTTGCCTAAGCTGTCAATCGTTGGCACTCGCCAGTCCCCGTGCCGCTTCGTTCTGAAACAACGAAATTCATGCGCATCACTCATCGACGCCCAACGGCGGCACTTCAGCCGACCATCGACGGCATCCCGTTCGATACCGGGTGCCCTCTTCCCACAAACGAAGTTCGACGATGAACGCCACGCCGCTCACTGCCAGCCAAACCGCCGACAAAACCGCCGCACCGGTCGAATGCGCTTTGCCGCCCGCCAGCGAGCGCCTTGCGTATCGTTGTGCACAAATCGGCGAGCGCGCCTTTACCGCGGGAGACTACGGTGCCACCCCCATACGGCACATTGTGCTGCTGCGTTTTTCGAACGACGTGTCAATCGCTGCGCGGGAGCATATGATTGAGCGCTTTCTTCGCTTGAAGGACGAGTGCCTGCGCGATGGACGACCGTATATTCGCAGCGTCGAGCATGGCCGGCAGGAGAGCGGAGAAGGCAATGGGCTCGGTTTCGAACATGCGTTCCTCATGACGTTCGAATCCGAAGGGGATCGCAACTTCTATGTCGGCGAGCCGATCGTGCGCGACGCCACCTGCTTTGACCCCGTCCATCACGCCTTCAAGGCGGAGATTGGCCCGATGCTTGCGCCGCAGGGCGCACTCGTTTTCGACTTTTTTCCCGGCGTGCGGTGATGCGCCGGCTTGCCCGACCCGGAGTGGATGATGATCAGGCTGTTCCAACTCGCTCACTTGTTCGCACTGGCGAGCGCCCTTTTTCTGTCGACGGCGAGGGTCGCACACGCCGAAGAGATTTCCGTCACCCAATGGGGCAGCAGCCTATACGGACTGCCCTATGCGGTGGCCATGGACAAGGGCCTGTTCAAGAAGGCAGGCGTCGACATCACGGGCATCCTCAGCTCCGGCGGCGGCGGCACCACCGTGCGCAACATCCTGGCGAGCAAGACACCCTACGGTGAAGTTGCCGTCTCTGCTGCGTTGGCGGCCGCACGGCAGGGGCTGGACATCGTCATCGTGAACGTAGGCACGCGCAGCGTTGCCGAAGCGTCGATGGTCACGATGCCCGGCAGCGCCGTGCGCACACTCGACGATCTCGTTGGCAAGAAGGTCGCCATCACCTCGCCGAAGAGCGTGTCGGAAATGCTCTTTCTGATGGTCTTGCGCGAGAAGGGTATCGACGCATCGAAGGTCACGCGCGTGGCCTCCGGCGGCTATGTCAACGGCATGACCATGCTCGAACAAGGCGCGGTCGCCGGTGCGGTCGCCATCGAACCGCTGTCGATTCTGCGCAGGTCGCGATATCACACGCTCTATCGTGCCGGCGACGTACTCAAGCCGATGACCACGTCGGTCGGCATTACCACGCGTGCGTTCGCTCAATCGCATCCCGATACCCTGCGCGCGATCATTGCCGGGCGCCGCGCAGGCGTCGACGCCACCTACGCCGATCCGGCCGGGGCGGCCAAACGGCTTGCCGCACAGTTCAAACTCTCGCCGGAAGTCGCCACGGAAGCGGTCGACAACATGGTGCGCGCCCACATGTGGAGCCCCGGACAATTCGACCGCGCTGAACTGGACCGCGTCGCGAGCGGACTCAAACTGATCGGTGAACTCAAGGACGATGTCGACTGGGCGAAGCTGATCGATTCGCGTTTCCTGCCTGCCGACATTCGTGCGAAGGGTCAGCTATGACCTCCCATTGCCCGAGCCCGCATCTGCACCTGGTCGATGGCACCGAGACACCGCCTGCCGGTCGTGAGCCGCACGTCGTGCTCACAGGCGTGACGAAGGATTTCGACACGCCTGACGAAAAGACGACCGGAAAGACACGATTGCAGGCGCTCGGGCCCGTCGATCTGACGCTGCGCAAGGGTGAATTCTTCTCGGTGGTGGGGCCGTCCGGCTGTGGCAAATCGACGTTGCTCGAGCTGATCGCGGGACTCAGCGCACCGACTGCGGGGAACGTCAGTTTTGAAGGGCGAGCGGTTAGCGGCGTGCCCGAGGGCGTCGGCGTGGTCTTTCAGGAAGACGCCTCGTTCCCGTGGCTCACCGTGCGCGAGAATATCGGCTTCGGTCTTCGGATGGCGGGCGTCGACGGCGCAGAGATCGCACGTCGCGTCGGTTATGCCCTCGGCTTCATGGGGCTGCGCGATTTTGCCAATGCGCATCCGGCACAACTCTCCGGGGGCATGCGCCAGCGCATGTGTATCGCACGCACACTGGTCATTGCGCCGCGTCTGATCCTGCTCGACGAGCCGTTCGGTGCGCTTGACCAGCAAACCCGCCTGCTGATGGGCGACGAGTTGCTGCGGCTTTGGCGAGAAACGTCCGCGACCGTGCTGCTGATTACCCACGCGCTCGACGAGGCGGCCGTACTGTCGGATCGCGTGGGCGTGATGTCGTCGCGTCCGGGCCGCTTCATCGACGTCATCGAGACGGGCTGGGAGCGTGAGCGTAACAGCCAGAGCGTTACCACACCCCGCTTCGGTGAAATCACCGCTCGCCTATGGGAGACATTGCGTGCCGAGTCGCTCAAGGCCATGCAGGCCGACGAGCGGCCCGGCGACCGTGACGACACGCGTTACCCGCGCGCTCGCGGCCGCTGATCGGGTGGTGAAAGACATCGTGATGATTCGCACCGAACGCTATCTGCGCCTGGCCATTGTCGCTGGCCTCGTGCTGCTCGTCGAAGGGCTGTGCCGGGCCGGCACGATTCCCGCTTCGGTCATGATGGCGCCCAGCGCGATGGCCGTCCACGCCATCGAAATCCTGCGGGAAGGGCGCTTCACAAACGATCTCGTCACGAGCTTCTCCAGCATCGTTATCGCCGCTGTGGGCGCCGTGGGACTGGGTTTCGCCGCCGGACTCGCGATACACGCCATGCCAGGGGTGCGCCGGGCGCTGGAGCCGCTCATTGCCAGCTACTACGCCGTGCCGACATTCGCGTTCTACCCCGTCTTCATCGTGTTATTCGGTGTCGGCTCGCTGCCGATCATCGCCATTGCCACCCTGCTTGCGATCGTCTCGATGATCACGGCGACAATGACCGGACTCGATCGGATTCCGCGCGCGTTCTCGAAAACCGCCCGGGTGATGCACCTGGATCGATGGCAAACCGTGTGGCACGTCAAACTGCCTGCCGCCTTGCCGCATCTCTTCAGCGGCGTGCGGCTCGCGGTGTCGCATGCATTCATCGGCGTCATTGCGTCCGAGTTCATTCTGTCTGGCTCAGGGATCGGTTATGCCATCAGCTACGCTTACAACAATTTCGAGAACGCCGACATGTACGCGCTGATGCTCCTGGTGCTGGTCACGGTGACGCTGGTCAACAGCGTGCTGAACCACGTCGATGCGCGCTTCCAGGCGCGCAGTCGCCGCTGACCGGATTCACGTCTCATGGAAACGAAGCAACCCAATCCGCTCGGCACGTTTGCCGTCCTGCTGGTGTTGATCGGGATCTGGCAGGCGGTGCACTTGCTCAACAGCGCCGCGCTCGGGTCGCCCGTGGCAACCGTGCAGGGGCTTTGGCAGATGATGGGCACGGCATCGTTCTGGGTCGACGCCACCGAGACCGGCCAGGCACTCGTCTACTCGCTGGTGATTGCGGTTGCCGGGGGTATTGCGCTGGGACTCGGACTGGGTGCGAATCAGCTCGCGGCGAAGGTTGCCGAGCCGATTCTCGTCAATCTGTATTCGTTGCCTAAGGTGACGCTGTATCCATTGGTCCTGTTGATCTTCGGGTTGGGACTCGCCTCCAAGGTGGCCTTCGGCGTCATGCACGGTTTGATCCCGATTCTGATCTTCACGATGAATGGTGTCCTGCAGATCAAGCCTGTTTATTTCCGTGCGGCGCAAGCGATGCATCTGTCCCGTCGACAGATCGCGTTGCGCGTTGTGCTGCCGGCGGTGCTGCCCGAGGTGCTATCGGGTGTCCGGCTGGGATTCTCGCTATCGCTGCTCGGCGTATTGATCGGCGAGATGTTCGCATCGCAGAAGGGTTTGGGACATCAGCTTTCCAACGCGATGAACCTGGGCAATATCGACACGCTCATGTCCATCGCACTCTTTCTCATGCTCTTCGCGTTGCTTGGCAATGCACTGCTATCGACGTTCAGCCGGCGCTATCGTACCGCTGGAGCATGAAGGGCTGGATGCTTTCCTGAAGCTATCGAAAGCACTCAGCTCACGCGCGAACTCCAGCGGATCATTCACTCGATTTTCCACGCCTATCGATGCGTCAAGCGTGACCCGATAGCCTCATTCAAGCCTCGTCAGCCGGCACTCGCCTCACCCGCCCTTGCGATCACCTTGATCTCGAACTGGAATCCGTAAAGCCACGTGACACCGACCGCCGTCAACGTCGGATGAGGCGCGCCGCCCCAATACTCCGGCACGACCTCCCAGATCCTCTCGAACGTCGCGGCCGGATCGACCATGAAAATGGTGACGTCGATCACGTCGTCGAACGAGCTGCCCGCCGCCGTCAGAATCGCGTTCAGATTGTCGAACGCGCGCCGGACCTGCGCCTTCAGGTCGGACTCAGGCGAACCATCGTCCCGGCTGCCGACTTGCCCGGAAACGAAGAGAAAGCCGTTGGACCGAATCGCCGGCGAATAGCGATTGCGCTCATAGAGCGCCTGACGCCCGGCCGGGAAGACAACATCTCGTTTTTCCATCGCAAAAACCTCTCAGTAAGCCGCCAAGCCGACATGGTGCTGGCGATGGAAACACTCTAAAGACACCTGGATTGCGAATAAACGCTCACATCTACCCTTCACTATTTGTAAAATCCAAACAATCCAAAGCCTATCCGGAGCCCCCATGGACCGTTTCGACGCAATGCAGGCCTTTGCCAGAGTGGTGGAGGCCGGCAGCTTCACCAAGGCGGCCGAGACCCTGCACATGAGCAAGACCACCGTCACGCAACTGGTCCAGCAGTTGGAGGCGAGGCTGCGAGTGAAGCTGCTGAACCGCACCACGCGCAAAGTCAACGTCACGGCCGACGGCGCGGTCTACTACGAGCGCGTCATCCGGTTGCTCGCCGACATGGACGACGCGGAGACCCACTTGCCCGGTGCGTCGGGGCTACCGAAGGGGCGTTTGCGCATAGACGTTCCCAGCCCGCTGGCCCGCATGATTCTGGTGCCCGCGCTACCGGCGTTCCATGCGAAGTATCCGGACATTCAATTCGATATGGGCGTGAGCGATCGCATCGTGGACCTGATCGATGAGAACGTGGACTGTGTCGTGCGCGGGGGCGAGCCAATCGATCAGTCGCTCGCGGCACGACATGTCGGCGACCTGCGGCTTGCGGTTTATGCTGCACCGAGCTACCTGAAACAGGCTGGCACGCCTACGCATCCGAAGGCATTGGAAGACCCGCGGCACCACGTCGTCGGTTTTCGCTGGGCGCGCACCGGCAAGCTCTTCCCGTACACCATGCATCGGGCGGACGAGCGCGTTGACGTGCAGGGCCACTACATCCTGGCGGTGGACGACGGGAACGCCTACCTCGCCGCCGGACTCGCCGGTCTCGGGGCACTCTGGCTACCGGACTACATGGCCAAGCCACACGTGTCGAGTGGCGAACTGGTACCCCTGTTTGAGGACTGGCAACTCCACCCGCTGCCGATGTACGTCGCGTATCCGCCGAACCGATACGTCAGCGCCCGCCTGCGCGTGTTCATCGACTGGGTGGTCGAACTCATGGCACGGCATGCACCGATCGCAGAACGGATCAAGGCTCGCGATGCGAAGGCGACCGATCGCGATAGCGTCGGGACAAACCCGAGGCCGCGCTGAGGACGCGCATGCCAACGTCACGCCGGACGGGCTTAAGCAGGCGCCGCAGTGCTAACCCCGATCGACCTCGGTGCAAATTGGGGTAGCGCGTTGCAAATGACTGACTACACTTCCTAAGTGCAGACGACGCGCTGAAACCGCGAAAGACGGTTCGTTATGCGAAGGTCGTGTGCGAAGGTCAAATGGGGCTGATGACGTAGCGTTTCCATTCCTTCACGGGAGGCATGTCCATGACGTGCCTAGGCAAATGGATGATCGGCGCATGTGTCCTCACGCTGAGCGGCGTGGCGATCGCTGATGGCGCCAATTCGAACTCATCCGAACAGATGATACTGGCCAATATTGGCCCAGCACCGCTCCCCATCAACGTACCGCCCCCCACCCCGCCGGTGTCTGTCGCTGTGGTTCCTGCCGTTCCCGTCACGTTGTATCCGTTCGGCCGCGAAGGTCTTGACACGACCGCCCGGCCCGACGACAACGCGCTTCTCTACACCCGCATCGAAGCGATCAACAGCGCCACGCTGATCGGCGAGAACCAGCATATGGGCTGGGTCGACACGTCGACCGAAAAACCAGCGGTGCAACCTGCGCGAAGCTATCTGACCATCGGTCCATCCGTGACGCCGCGACTGTCTCTCGTGCAATGGGACAACGCCAACGACAAGCTCGGCTCCGATCCCAAACGCGGCCTATCGTTGAAGACCGACAACTGGTCCGTTTCGGCAACCGCCCGCGTACCGCTGCTGGGACAGCACAACATTGGTGCGACCGTGTACGTCAAACGCCGCTTCTGAACCCGCCTCCCGGCTCGGCTCGGGAGAGATGTGTGACCGGCGATAACGTGGCCACCCGGCCACGCATCGTGGTCGCACGGCTTATGCCGAACGGGTTACGCCGCCGGCTTCACCGCCGTGACGTCGATCTCGACGAGCCACTCCGGACGCGCCAGCGCCTGCACCACAATGCCCGTCGACACCGGGAACACCCCCTTGAGCCAGCGGCCCATCACGTTGTAGACGGTCTCGCGATAGCGCGGATCGACGATATACACCGTGACCTTGCAGATGTCCTCGAGTTGGCTGCCGCACTCGTCGAGCAGCATCGCCACATTTGCCATCGCCTTTTCGGTTTGCGCTGCAACATCGCCAATGCCCACGGACTCGCGCGTGTCGAGGTCCTGACCGATCTGTCCGCGCAAATAGATGGTATTGCCGGCGATCACCGCCTGACACAGGTCGTTGTCGAGCTTCTGTTCCGGATAGGTCTCGCGGGTGTTGAACTTTCGGATTCGGGTATGCGTCATGATGTTTCGGTATTAGAGTTGTGATGCGGGCGAAGCGCGCATTCAATGGGTCAGGATCTTCGAAAGAAAGCGTTTGGCGGCGGCACTGGCGGCGTCGTTGAAGAACGCATCGGTCGGACCGTCTTCGACGATGGCGCCGTCCTCCATGAACACCACGCGATGGGCCACGCGTCGCGCGAAACCCATCTCGTGCGTGACCACCATCATGGTCATGCCTTCCCGGGCGAGTTCCACCATCACGTCGAGCACTTCGTTGACCATCTCCGGGTCAAGCGCCGATGTCGGTTCGTCGAACAACATCGCCATCGGGTCCATCGACAATGCGCGGGCGATGGCGACGCGTTGCTGCTGGCCGCCCGAAAGCTGGCCCGGATACTTGTGCGCATGCGCCGACAGGCCGACACGATCGAGCAGCGCTCGCGCCTTGACGCGCGCCGCGTCGGCGTTCCTGCCCAACACGATCTGCTGGGCCAGCGTGAGGTTGCGCGTGATATCCAGATGCGGGAACAACTCGAAATGCTGAAAGACCATGCCGACCTTGCTGCGCAGCTTCGGCAGATTCGTCGTTGTGGCCGTGAGCGACGTCCCTGCCACGATGACGTCGCCCTTCTGAAACGGCTCCAATGCATTAACGGTCTTGATCAGCGTCGACTTGCCCGAGCCGGACGGTCCGCAGACCACCACGATCTCGCCCTTGCCGACATGCGTCGAACACTGCTTGAGCACGTGGTGTGTGCCGTACCACTTATCGACATCGCGGATTTCGATAATGGGTTGTGCGGTGCTCATTTGTCGAAGTACCCCGCACGAATCGACGCGCCGATCAGATTGAGAATGAGACGGCCGGCGGTCACGCACGAGATCAGGTTGGCGTCGTCCTTCTCGGGCTGAATCTCCACGATATCCATACCGACCACGCGCCCCTTGCGCACCAGCCCGTGAATCAGCTTGCGCGCCTGCACGAAGGTCACACCGCCCGGCGCCGGACCCGCCACGGCGGGCATCGTCGACGGATCGAGTCCGTCCGCATCGATAGTGAGGTAGTAGTTGCCGCCATCCGGGATGCGCGCAAGTACGGCGTCCATGCCGATGTCGTGCAGCTCGTACGCCGTCACCAGATCGGCGCCATAGGCACGCGCCGCGACGAGTTCTTCGTAACGGCCGCTGCCCTGCGCGCGCAGGCCGATCTGCACAATGCGATCGACGTGCGCCATCTCCGAGGCGCGGCGAATCGGGCTCGACAGCCCTTCGCGAACGCCGTTCACTTCGTCGCGCCAATCCAGGTGCGCATCGATATGCACGAGCGTAATCGGCCCCTTCTGATCCAGGCCTCGCAACACCGGCGTGGTGATGCCGTGATCGCCGCCAAGCACGATGGGCATTGCGCCACCGGCCACAATGCGCCGTACCGCCGCTTCGGCGCGGGCGTAATGCTCGCCCGGCCGGGTCAGGTCCGGGATGATGTCGCCGCAGTCGACAAAGCGAATATCCGTACGCCCCTGAAGCAGTGGGCCGTCGATGTCGAAGTCGTAATGGTCCGGACGGCGCGCCACGCGGTCCGTGGCCTGACGAATCGCGGACGGCGCGTTCGTCTGGTCGTTGCTGAAGTCCGACGGGGCGTAGGGCGCGCCATAAGGCATGCCCAGCACGGCGATGTCGGCCTTGAGATTGTCGATGTCGAGATCCAGCGCCGAGTACAGCAGGGTCGGATGCCCGATACGCGGTGCAACGGTATAAGTCGTCATGAGAGGGTCCTTTGGTGGGAGTCAGGGGGTCGTCAGGCGTGCCGGGTACGTCGCCCGACAACGGTTTCCAGACGTCGCCCCACGCCGGCCAGCAAAACGCTGCTGACCCAGTAGATCAATGCCGTCGTGCCGAGCACTTCGACGTATGCGAAGGTATTGGCTGTGAGCAGATTGCTCTGATAGGTCATCTCAGGCAGGCTCATCACCGAGAAGATGGCGGAGTCCTTGAACATCATGATCACGAGGCTGGTCGTCGGCGGAATCAGAAAGCCGAACAACTGCGGCGCGACGATGTGACGCTGGGTCTGCCAGTAAGTCATACCGAGCGAGAGTGCGGCGTGCGTCTGCCCGCGCGCCACGCTGCGCAGCGCCGCCCGCAGAATTTCGCAGAAATAACCGCCTGTGTAGAACGCCGTGCAGCCCACCGCGACCGCCATGGCCGACGCACTCACGCCGAGCTTGGGGAGTCCGAAGAACGATAGATAAACGAGGATCAGGTACGGGATGTTGCGCACCAACTCGACGTAACCCAGCGCGATAGGCCGCAAGACCGAGCGCGACTGCGCCGAATAGGCGGCGGCGACACCGATCGCGATACCGAGCGGAATGCCGATCACGCTCACGAGTGCCGTGACACGCAGGCCTTCGAGCAAGACGGGAATCGCTTCCCGGACGATGGAGACATCAATGGCCATGGGGCAGCATCCTCGAGACCCGGCGCTCGCACACACGCGATGCGGCCGAGATGCAGAACAGCAGGACGAAATACACGGCGGCGGTAATGGCGAACACTTGCAACGGCAGGTCGGTCTGCAACGTAGCATTGCGTGCGACGGTCGCCAGCTCCGGTACGGCGATGATCGACATCAGCGACGACGCCTTGAGCAAGATCGTGAACTCGCTGGTGAGCGGCGGAATCGCCCGGTAGATGACCTGCGGCAACAACACGTGCCTCCAGACCTGCGAGGTTCGCATGCCCATCGCGTAAGCCGCCGCCCGTTGTCCGGACGAGATCGTGCCGAGTGCGCCGCGCAGAATCTCGACAATGTAGGCGCTGGTGTTGCACGCAAGCGCCGCGACCCCGGCCGTGATGGGCGAGATCGAAATGTCGAGCAGTGCCGGCACCATGTAGTACGCGATCAGCATGTGAATCAGTGCCGGCGTACCCCGGATCAGGCTCACCCACAACACGACGAGCGCGCGCAACGGCGCAAACGGCGAAATGCGTGCGAGCAGCAGCACGATGCCCAGCGCCAGACCAATGACAAAGGCGCCAGCCGAAGCGGCCAGCGTGATCGCCGTTCCGGACACCACACCTTCGAGAAACGGCGCGATCACGCCGCCCATACCGAGCCAGTCGAACATGGCGCCGGCCGTCAAATGGCG
This sequence comes from Pandoraea sp. SD6-2, assembly GCF_000389825.1. Taxonomy (NCBI): domain Bacteria; kingdom Pseudomonadati; phylum Pseudomonadota; class Betaproteobacteria; order Burkholderiales; family Burkholderiaceae; genus Pandoraea; species Pandoraea sp. SD6-2. The sequence continues at coordinate 394,431 of NZ_KB944454.1, forward strand.
CCTTGCGGGAGATAGTTCTCGCGCGGCGTCTCCATCGGGCCGCCGAACCACTTCTTCTGCAGCGCCGCCAGCTTGCCGCTGGCACGGAATTCATCCAGCGAATCGTTGATGAATTTGCGGATCTCGAGATCGTTGGGATTGGCAACCCACGCCAGCAACTTCGGCTGTCCGATGGTGCTGGCGATGCGGAACACGTTAGGCTGCTTGCGCATCTGAACGGCCGCGATGTTCGACGGCATCAACGCCACATCGATGGTCTTGTTGGCCAGGGCGTTCGAAACGTCGGGATACGCCTGGAACAATCGCGTGCCCGCATAGCCTTTGCCCGTCTTTTCCTTCAATTCCTTCTCGAATTCATCTGCCACCGGCTGCGACGACGAGCCCATCTGCGTGCCGATGGTCTTGCCCGCAATGTCCATGTCCTGCTTGATCGCAACGTCGTCGGCGCGCACCATCAGGACTGAGCGCACGACACCCACCGGCTGGCTGAAGGCGAATCGCTTGGCGCGCTCCGGCGTAATGCCGACGCTCGTCGCAACGAAGTCGAACTTGTGCGACATCAAGCCGGGCAGCAGCCCCTGGAACGGCAGGTTCATCTGCTCGAGCTTCACGCCGAGCTTCGCCGCCATCAATTCCAGCACGTCGTGTCCATACCCGACCACCTGACCGTTTTCCACGAACTCGAACGGCTCGTAGGCCGCTTCCGTACCGACCGTCAGCTTGCCCCGCTTCTTGATGTCGGCGAGGGTACCGCCTTCGGCGTAGGCGAGCGTCGGCAGTGCCGGAAGCGCCAATGCGGCGCCGGATGCAAGCGTCGCCTTCACAAAGGATCGTCTGGACCAGGTCTTCATAGCTTGCCTCTCGCGTCGTGTGGGTGTCGAATGGGTCTGGTGCATCGGTGTGATGCGCCTGTGCAACCCAATGTATGCGGGCAAAAAGATCATGAAAAATGATTTTTTTATTGGTATGGTTTCAAAAAACGAAACCTTTTGAGACGAGCCATCCGCAACGGTTTGGGCGGTTCGTGTGGGAGTTAACCCTTGGCGAATCGTGACTTCAGCGAACGCGACCTGCGCTCGTTACGCATCTTCTGCGCGGTGGCGCAGGCCAGCGGCTTTGCGGCGGCAGAGAAGCAGTTGAACATGTCGAAGGCCTCAATCAGCCGGCACATCCGGGAGGTCGAGGAGACGTTGGGCACACGCCTTTGCGAACGCGGGCCGTCCGGATTCGTGCTGACACATGCGGGCAAGGTCGCGCTGGAGCTGGCGCGCGACGCACTGAAATCTCTGGAGCGAATTCGTCCCGAAATCGACGCGGTGCGAGGGGTACTGTCGGGCACACTGTCCATCGGTATGGTGGAGAACATCGTGTCCGACGTGGGCTGCCATATTCCCGAGGCGCTGGCAGCGCTCAAGGCGCGGGCCCCCGACGTGAAGGTCGAGCTGACCGTCATGACGTTCAACGAACTCGACCTCGCCTTGCGCGAGCGCCGGGTACAGATCGCGATTCGCGGCATGTACCGGCGCGAAGCCGGGTTTCACTACCAGCCGCTGTTCATCGAGCGTCATCAGTTGTACGTCGCGCGGCATCGGATCAAGGATGCGTCGACGTTACCGCTCGTGTATCGCACCCAGCCGTTCGTCCATGAAGCGCTGCACTCGCTGGGGTTGACGCGCGGGCCAACGGCGTCGGGACTGGAAGCGGTGGCCATGCTGGTGCTGTCCGGGCATTACGTCGGCCTGCTGCCGCAGTACTACGCGGCGTCGTTTCCGAAGCGCTACGCGCTCGCCCGGGTGCCGTCAGGCCCCGAGTATGAGAACTCGATCAGCGCCATCACCGAAGCCTCGCGCCCGAGAACGCGTGCGCTTGAGTTGTTTCTCGATCTACTCGCCCAGTTTCATACGAAGGTCTGACGGCCCCATCTGGCACGCGCCGGGCCTCGTGAGGACCTCACGACCACAAGGCCCCGCACTAAGCAAAGCAAAATCCATCGTTTGGGCCGACACCCCCAAGGCTTCTAGAATGGACGCGTCGTTCTTTCTCTGTTGGGAGCTGTCGTGTCTAGTCGTTCTGCCTCAGGCGCGCTAATCGCCGCCATTGTCGCCACCGCCGCCTTCCCCTGCCCTGCCTCCATCGCGCTGCCCCGTCGTCGGCGCACGGGAGGTCGGGCATGAGCCAGCTTCCCGCACCGGTGCTCGATCACGTTGTCATCAACGTCAAAGGCGAACTCGACACCTCGGTGGACATCTACCGCCGTCTGGGCTTCGCCCTGACCGAGCGAGGCCACCATTCGCTCGGCACCAGCAATCATCTGGCGATCTTCGGGGAAAACTACCTCGAACTCCTCGGCTACGAGGCGGGCAAGTCGACGGCACGCCCAGACGTCACCCAAGCCCCTCTAGGTCTAACCGGGCTTGTGTTCAAGACGCAAGACTCGCACGGGCTGTTCGCCGGATTGCAGGCGCGCGGCGTCGGCGTAGAAACGCCCGCCGAATTCTTCCGCCCGGTGCGGTTGCCGGACGGCACCACGCAAGACGCCCGATTCCGGACGGTGCGTCTGGCCAGCGAACTCGTTCGCAACGGCCGCACCTTCTTCTGCCATCACTTCACCCCCGAGCACGTCTGGCGCGACGAATGGCGCGACCATCCGAACGGCGTGACCGACATCGCCGGCTTCGTGATCGCATCGCCGAACCCGGCGGTCACCGCCGCGCTTTACGACCGTGTCTTCGGCCCCGGCGTACTCTCGGCCACCGGTACGCTGGGCTATTCGTTCACGGCCGGCCGCGCACGTGTGCACTTCGTTACGCCCGCCGAGGCCGAGCAACGCTTCGGTAAGGTCGAGACGACCGACGACGGCAGCGAGCGCAACGTCGCCCTTATCCTGCGCACCCGTTCCCTCGCCCAGACCCAAGCCACGCTGCGAGAAAACGGCGTGCCGTGGACCACACTTCAGGACGGCGCCATCCTCGTGGCCGCTGCGGACGGCTTTCACGTGGCGCTCCAATTTATCGAAGGGGATGACGCATGAGCGGACAACCGACCTGGTGGCAGGCGTTCGGCGTCGACTATGCTGATGCCCGCCAGCGCTTTCGTGCCGCTGCCGACCACGCAGGGGCCAGCCTGAGCACTTATGTTCACCCCGCCGCCAAAGCCCCTGACGGCAGCGAACTGAGTATCGACGTCGCCCGGCTCGGTCCGGCTCACGCACCGCATCAACTGCTCGCCATCAGCGGCACGCACGGCCTCGAAGGCGGGGCTGGTTCTGCCGTGCAGACTGCATGGCTGGCACACGCCGCCAAGACCTTGCCCGCCGATGTCGCCGTGACCTTCGTGCATGCGCTCAATCCCTACGGTTTCGCGCACGCCACGCGCACCACCGAGCACAACGTCGATCTGAACCGCAACTTCATCGACCACGACCGGGCGCATCCGGCCAACGTTCACTACGCGTCGCTGCACGATCATCTGATCCCGGCCGAATGGACGACCGACGGTCTTGCCCAAAGCGCACTCGCCATCGACGCGTTCCGCAGCGAACACGGACCGGATGCGCTGTTCAATACGTTGGCAAGCGGCCAGTACACGCACGCCGATGGCCTCATCTACGGTGGACGCGCACGCGAATGGTCGAACGTCACGTTGCAGACCATCGTCGAGCGCGACCTGTCGCAAGCACAGCGTATCGGCCTGATCGACTGGCATACGGGCATCGGCGAGTACGGCGAACCGTTCTTCCTGTGTTTCAACGCCGAGGCCAGCTACGCGCAGCGCGAAGCCGCACGCTGGTGGGGCGCGCAGCGGGTGCTCGATCAACGGCCGCACGGCCTGCGCCGTCCCGACTACCAGGGGCTGGTGTTCCGCGGCGTCGAGCAGTTCGCGCAGGGGCGGCCGGTCATCGGCGCCGTGGTGGAATTCGGCACGCGGGGGCCGAACGCCAGCATTGCGAACCGTCTCGACCAATGGCTGCGCTCGCGCGCCAAGGCGCATCCCGACGCCGTGCGTGACCGCCAGTTGCGCGCCGACGTGCTCGATGCCTTCGTGCCCATCTCGTCCGTCTGGCGCAACAGCGTGCTCACGCACGGCTTGCAGATCACGGCGCAAGCATTGCAAGGACTTGCCACGGCGGCATGAGCCGCATGAACGGCGTTAGCAGCGTTAGCGGCTAGCCGCACAACGCCCCAACCCACCCGTTTTTCAACTTGGATCGGCGACTGCCCGAGGGCGTCGCTCACCCTGAATTCGACTCTCGACTCAACATGAAAGCCATCGTATTGCGTGAACACGGCGACAACGACCGTCTGAAACTGGAAACCGACTTTCCCGATCCCGTTGCGGGCGAAGGCGAAGTGGTGCTGCGCGTGCGCGCGTCCTCGCTGAACTATCACGACGTGTTTACCCGCCGCGGCATGCCCGGCATCAAGCTGCCGTTCCCGGTCATCATCGGGCTGGACGTCGCGGGTGAAATCGCGAGCATCGGTCCCGGCGTGCAGGGCTGGTCGGTCGGCGATCGGGTGTTGGTCGATCCGATCAATCGTGTGACGGGCGGCCTCGTTGGCGAGACGACCCACGGCGGTCTGGCCGAACGGTGCCGCGTGCCCGAGCATCAACTCGTTCGTTTGCCCGACGGCGTATCGTTCGACGACGCCGCCGCGCTGCCTGTCGCCTACGGCACGGCGCTGCGCATGATGCATCGCATCGGTCAGGTCAAAGCCGGCGAGCGCGTGCTGATTCTCGGCGCGAGCGGCGGTGTGGGCGTATGCGCGGTGCAGCTCGCGAAGCTCGCAGGTGCCGAAGTCATCGCCTGTGCCGGGTCGCGCGAGAAGGGCGAACGCCTGCGCGAACTGGGCGCCGACGACATCATCTACTACACCGAGGAAGACTTCGTCGAGGTGGTGCGGGCGCGCTACGGCAAAGCGGCGCGCCGACGCGGGGCAGCAGTCAATGGCGGCGTCGACGTCGTTGTGAACTTCACCGGCGGCGACACCTGGACACGCTCGCTGCGCACGCTGCGTCAGGGCGGCCGCGTGCTGACCTGCGGCGCCACGGCGGGCTTCGATCCGAAGGAAGACCTGCGCTTCATCTGGACGTTCGAGTTGCAGATTCGCGGCTCGAACGGCTGGGAACGCGAAGACCTCCACGAACTGCTCGAACTGGTCGCCAGCGGCAAGCTGCGCGTGCTGATCGACAAGAAGTGGCCGCTGGAAGCCGGTGCGCAAGCCCTCGCCTCGCTGGAAAACCGCCAGATCGTCGGCAAGGTACTGGTGGGCGCATGAGCACGGCGACGACGACCCTGTCCGTCGAACAGGTACAGCAAGCCTTCGACAACTCGACCTTCATCGCCTGGCTCGGCATGCGCGTCACGGCGCTCGATCACGACGCCCAGACCATCGACGTCCATATCCCGTTTCAGGCCGCGTTCGAGCGCGGCGCCGGCACGCGTCAATGGCACGGTGGACCGCTCGCGGCCGTCATCGACACGGTCGGCGACTTCGCCGTGGGCATGCTCGTCGGACGCGGTCTGCCGACGGTCAATTTCCGCGTCGACTACCTGCGCCCGGCCATCGACACCGATCTGCGCGCCGTGGCCCGAGTGCGCCGTCTCGGCAAGAGCATCGGTGTAGCTGACGTCGACCTGTTCAACGCACAGGGCGCGCTGGTCGCCATCGGCCGCGCGAGCTACGCCACGTTGCCGCCCGCCTGAGACACGCGCGCGCGGCAACGATCACCGCTTTGAGTATCGAAGGCGCCGGCGGGAACGCACGGGCGCCGCGTTTTCCGGAGTTCATCATGCGTCATCCCCGGGGCCTTTCCCGACGTCAGTTTCTGTATCGCAGCGCCAGCGGTGCGCTGGCAGCCACCTCAGCCACCTTTGCGGGCACCGCGGGTTGGCTCGTCTCGCCTACCCAGGCGATAGCTGCGGATGCCGCGCCGCGTCGCGGCGGCACGCTCGTGGCGAGTTGGGGCGGACTGGAACCGCAGGCGCTCTTCGTGCCGGGCGGTGGCGGCTCCAGCCCGTTCATGACATCGACGAAGATTCTCGAGCGGCTGCTGAAGATCGACGAGAAGCTCGCGTTCCAGCCGGTGCTTGCCACGGACGTGCGGGCGTCGAGCGACTTCAAAACGTACACCGTCACGCTGCGCAAGAACGTGCAGTGGCACGACGGCAAGCCCTTCACGGCCGACGACGTCGTCTACAACGTGCAGGAGCACTGGAAGCCGATTGCCGCAGGTGTTGCACTCAAAGCGCTCAAGCGCGTGAGCGCGCCGGACGCGCACACCGTCAAGCTGGAATTCTCCACGCCGGTGCCGGAGTTCTTCTTCAAGTCGATTCTCGCCGGGCAGTATCAGGTGTTGGTGCCGAAGCATCTGTATGCCGGCAAAGACATCATTACGAACCCCCTGAACAACGCGCCCATCGGCACGGGCCCCTGGAAGTATGGCCAGTGGGTGCGGGGCAGCCACGTCGCGTACGCGCGCAACGAACAATACTGGAACGCCGCACAACCGTACCCCGACAAACTCATCATTCGCTGGTGGAGCGATCCGGCATCGCGCTCGGCCGCGCTCGAGACCGGTGAGCTGGGTGTCGCGTTTTCCAATCCGGTGCCAGCGCGCGACATCGACCGGCTCGTGAAGACGGGCAAGATCGCGGTGGAAACGAAGGGCTACGAGAATGCCGCGTGGACAGTGACGGTCGAGTTCAATCAGCGACGCGAACACGTCAAGCGGCGCGAAGTGCGTCAGGCGATTCTGCACGCCATCGACCGCAAGTTCATCATCGACACGATCTACTTCGGTCGCGGCAAGCCGGCCGTCTCGCCCATTTTCCGCAGCAACCCGCTGTTCTTCACCGACGACGTGCCTAAGTACCCGTTCGACCCCGCGAAGGCCAACGCACTGCTCGACGCCGCCGGTCTGCCACGCAAGAACGGCTCGCGCTTCTCGATCAATCTGGTGGCCGCCGCGTGGTTCGAAGAGAACGCCAAGCTCGGCCAGTATCTGAAGCAGGCGCTACAGGACGTCGGCATTACCGTGAAACTCGACTCGCTCGACCGCGCTACGTCGCTCAAGCGCATCTACAGCGATTACGACTACGACATCGCCGTGTCGAACTTCACCGCACCGCTTGAGCTGGTGCCGGTAGTCACGCAGCTCTATACGACGGACGGCATCGTCAAGGGCGCCGCTTTCCGCAATGCCACCGGGTATTCGAATCCGGCGATGGATACGCTCGTCGACCGTCTTACCGTCGAGACCGACAACACGAAGCGGCAGAAGCTCGCGCACGACTTTGCGCGTCTGGCCGCGACCGATGTGCCACTCGTGCCGCTGGTCGAGATGGAATCGTTCACGCTCTCGCGCACCAACGTGCGGCGTGCGACGACCAGCGCCAACGTGCAGGGCGACGCGCTGGCCGACGTCTGGCTCGCCTCGTGAGGAGACCGCTGTCATGGTGACGCGCTTGCTCTTGCGCCGAGTCGTGCAGGCGATTCCGCTGCTGCTCGGTGTGATCGTCATGAACTTCTGCCTGATCCAGTCGGTGCCGGGCACGCTGCTCGACGTCATGACCGCCGAACAGCAGGTCACGGACCCCGCGCTGATCGAACGTCTGCGCGTGACCTACGGCATGGACAAGCCGCTGTGGCAGCAACTGCTCCACTACATCGATGCGGTGGCGCATCTCGATCTCGGCTACTCGTATCGCCACAACCTGCCGGTGTTCGACGTCATCATGGCGCATCTTCCCGCCACGCTGGTATTGATGTTGGCGAGCCTCGCCATCGCCGTGATCGTCGGCGTGACGGCTGGCGTCGTCGCTGCCGTCAACGTGAACACGTGGCGCGACACACTCGTGTCGGTCGCCGCCGTCGTGTGTTTCGCGGCCCCCAGCTTCTGGCTGGGGATCATGCTCATCATCCTGTTCTCGGTAAAGCTCGGCTGGTTTCCCGTAGGCGGCATGACGACCATCGGCATGGACTACGGCACGGGGGCCGCCGGCGCGTGGCACGCCTCGCTCGACGTGCTGCATCACCTCGCACTGCCCGCGCTGACCCTCGGCCTGTTCTATGCCGCCACGTATGCACGCGTCATGCGCGCGTCGATGCTCGAAGTCGCTCGTCAGGATCACGTGCGCACCGCGCAGGCGAAAGGTCTCACGCGCCGCGCCGTGATCACCCGGCACATGGTGCGCAACGCGATGCTGCCGGTCATCACTCTGCTGGGGCTGCAACTGGGCACCGTGCTGGGGGGCAGCATCGTCGTGGAGGCCGTGTTCAGTTGGCCCGGCATCGGCGGGGTGCTCTTCGACAGCGTGATGAGCCGCAACTATCCCGTGGTGCTGGGACTGCTCGTGCTCAGCTCGGCGCTGGTCATCGTCGCAAACATCGCGGTGGATCTCGTCTACACACGGCTCGATCCTCGCATTCGCACGCACGCCTCTTGAATTTCCGCAGTGCTTTACCGTAACGAACCGGTCTGTCCCATGACGTCTTCCGCCGAACCCGCACACGACACACGCACTACGGGCGCATCGTCCGCCACGCTCGCCCTGCATCGTCCGTCACGGCGAAGGGCTGGCTTCTGGCGGCAATTCGCCCGCCACGGCGGCGCACTCGCGGGAGCGTTGTTGCTCGCCGTCGTTGTCTTCGTCGCGCTGTGCGCCGGATGGTGGTATCCGGGCGATCCGCTGCGCATCGTCGCTGCACCCGAAATCTGGCCTTTCGAGCAATGGCAATACCCGCTCGGCACCGACGCGCTCGGCCGCGACATCGCTGCCATGCTCGTGCACGGTGCGCGCGCCACACTCGCCATCGGCCTTGTCGCGAGCGTGGCCGCTACCGTCATCGGTGTGTCCATCGGCGCCATCGCAGCCTGGTGGGGCGGCTGGATCGACGAAGTGCTCATGCGTCTGACCGAGTTGTTCCAGATCGTGCCGAATGTTGTCTTCGTATTGACGGTGGTCGCCATTCTCGGCCCGCACATCGAGAACACGATCATCGCCGTGGCGCTGGTGTCGTGGCCCGCCATCGCCCGCCTCACGCGCGCCGAATGTTTGTCGTTCAAGTCGCGCGAGTTCGCGCAGGCATGCCGCACCGTCGGGCTCTCGCCGTGGCGCATCGCGCTGCGGGAGGTGTTGCCGAATGCGCTGCCGCCGGTACTGGTGATGGGCACGCTCGTGGTCGCAGGCGCGATTCTCTACGAATCGGTGGTGTCGTTTCTCGGACTGGGCGACCCGAACGTGGCGAGCTGGGGCCGGCAGATCGGCGAAGGCCGTACGCTGATCCGCTCGTCCTGGTACCTGTGTGCCGAACCGGGCCTCGCCATCATGCTCGCCGTTCTCGCGCTCAATCTCGTGGGCGACGGCCTGAACGACGCTCTGAACCCCGCGCTGCGAAAGCGCTGATTGCGCCTCCCGCGCCGGCCCCATGTCCCATTTTTTGCGCTTCCGATTCCTATGACTCACCGCTGGCATAACCTCGGCGATCTCGTCGACCGAACCCTCAACCTCGACTCGACGGCGATCATCGACCTTCGGGACGATCATCAACCGCGTCACTACACGCACGCCGAGATCGATCGGCTGGCAGGCGGCGTCGCCACTGCGCTGCGCGCGCGCGGCCTGCCCGACGGCGCGCATGTGGCCATCGCATCGCTTAACCGCGCCGAATATCTGATCGCCTATTTCGGCATCATGCGGGCCGGGTACGTGGCCGTGCCGGTCAATATCAAACAATCGCGCGAGATTCTCGACTACGTGATCGACGATGCCGGTATCTCGCTCGCCTTTGTCGACGGTGCACGTCACGATGCGCTTGCCTCGCGCGTGCCGGTCATCGACTTCGACGACGACGGCCCCGAGGGCTTCGCTGCGCAGATTCCGCCGGCCGGCTTCGACTCGGTACGTCCCTCGCACGACGACGTCGCCCAAATGCTCTACACGTCCGGCTCGACCGGCAAGCCTAAGGGTGTGCCGCTCACGCATGCGGGGCAACTCTGGGCACTGGGCGCCACTTACGTGCGCCCCGAAAACGCGGTGGATGAGCGCTATCTGCTTGCGCAACCGCTGTTTCATATGAATGGCCTTTTCATGGCGAAGCGCGCGTTTGCGGCGAACGGCACGCTCGTCATCCTGCCGTCGTTTGACGTGGCGTCGTATGTCGACGCGCTGGAACGCTATCGGATCACGGTGCTGACCGCCGTGCCGACGATGTTCGCCCGCCTCGTCAAAGATCCCCAGACGCTCGCCGGACGCGACGTGTCCGCTCTCAAACGCGTGATGCTCGGCTCCGCGCCGATGAGCGCTGCGTTGCTCGACCGGATTCAGGCCGCGTTCCCACATACGCACATCCACCATGGTTACGGCACGACGGAAGCCGGGCCGAGCATCTTCGGCCCGCACCCTGACGGCATTGCGCTGCCGCCGCTCGCGCTCGGCTACCCGCTCTCGCCAGACGCCGTGAAGCTCGTCGACGGCCCCGATGCGACTCAGGGCGTGCTGTGCATGCGCAACCCGGCGGTCATGCGCGGTTATCACCGTCTGCCGGAGAAATCGGCGCAGGTGCTCGACGACGGCTGGTACTACAGCGGCGACGTGATGCGGCGCGACGCCAACGGCTTCTTCTATTTCGTCGGGCGCGCCGACGACATGTTTGTTTGCGCGGGCGAGAACATCTATCCGGTGGAAGTCGAAAAGTTGCTCGAAGCGCACCCGGAAGTGCGGCAGGCCAGCGTCGTGCCGCTACCCGACGAGGAGCGCGCCGCCGTGCCCGTCGCCTTCGTGGTGCGTCAGTCGGGCAGCACGCTGAGCGTGGAAGCTCTCAGGCAACACGCGCTCGCCAACGGCCCCGCGTATCAGCACCCGCGCCGCGTGGCCTTCGTGGCCGAACTGCCGTGGGCGGGCACCAACAAGGTCGATCGCCACGCCCTGCTGCAACAGGCCCGCACGCTCGAAGCCTCTCGTGGATGGAGTGACGACCGTGACAACAACCTCGCACTTTCCGGAGCCCTCGCGTCATGAGTCTTCTGCCCGATACCACCGATCCGATCCGTCTCGACGGCAAGGTCGCGCTTGTGAGCGGCGCGAGCCGCGGCATCGGACGCGCCATCGCCACGGCACTCGCCGCTCGCGGTGCGACCGTCGGCGTGCATTACAACGCGGCGGCGAGCGACGCCGAGACACTCGTCGCACAACTGCGCTCGAGCGGTGCCCGTGCGTTTGCCGTACAAGCGGACCTGGCGTCTGCCGACGGCGCGCTCGCACTGGTGGAGCGTTTCGCCGATGCGCTGGCCGCCCATGACCTGCCCCCGCAGTTCGACATCCTCGTGAACAACGCCGGTGTGGGATTGCGCTCGCGCATCGATGGCGTGACGCCTGAAGTCTTCGACCGCGTGCTGCAAGTCAACCTCAAGTCGCCCTTCTTTCTGATCCAGCACGCGCTGCGTCATCTGCGCGACGGCGGTCGCATCATCAACATTTCCTCGATGGGGACTCGCGCGGCTTACCCGGAGATGAGCGTCTATGCGCCTGCGAAAGCCGGCCTTGAAGCCCTCACGCTGCTGCTCGCCGCCGATCTCGGTGCACGAGGCATCACAGTCAATGCGGTGCTGCCGGGCGCCACGGCCACCGATCTGAACAAGCGCGCGAGCGATCCCGTCGCGCGCGAGGCCATTGCGCAGACCGTCGCATTGGGACGCGTTGGCGAGCCGCGCGACATCGCCGACATCGTGGCATTTCTCGCCAGCGATGCCGGCCGCTGGATCACCGGTCAATCCCTCGACGCGAGCGGCGGTCAGCGCCTCTGAGCGCCACGCTGCTTCGCTACCCGTTGCGAACCTTACGGACAGCCCACCATGACCACTCTGCTCGACGTCGAACATCTCACCCTCGACCTGCCGCCCAATGCAGATCGCCCGCAGGCACTGCGCGACGTCTCGTTCTCGCTCGCGCGCGGGGAGATTCTGTGTATGGTCGGGGAAAGCGGTTCGGGGAAATCGATGACCGCCAGCGCCTTGCTCGGCTTGCTGCCTTCAGGTGTGCAAGTCAGCGCGGGGCGGATCGCATGGGAGGGCGAAGGCAATCTTCTGACACTGGCCGAAGCCGAGCGCCGCCGCTGGCGCGGCGCGCGCATCGGCATGATCTTTCAGGAGCCGATGACCGCGCTCAATCCGCTGCGCACCATCGGCGACCAGATCGCCGAGGTGTATCGCACGCACACTCGCCTGCCGGGCAGCGCCATTCGCGCCCGCACGCTGGCGTGGCTCGACGCCGTGCACATTGCGTCGCCCTCGGAGGCCGCGAAGCGCTATCCGCACGAACTCTCCGGCGGTCAGCGTCAGCGCGCCATGATCGCGATGGCCCTCGCGCTGGAACCCGAACTCCTGATTGCAGACGAGCCGACCACAGCGCTCGACGTCACCACGCAGGCGCAGATTCTCACCCTCATCCGCGAGCTTCAGCAACGCAAGGGCACCGGCGTACTATTCATTACGCACGACTTCGGTGTGGTGGCGGAAATCGCCGATCGCGTCGCGGTCATGCGGCATGGCGAGATCGTCGAGCAAGGTGCCGCAGATGCCGTCCTCACGCACCCCTCCCATGCCTACACACGTGCCTTGATCGCAGCGGTGCCTGCGTTGCCTTCCCCCTCGGGGCCGGTGAGTGCCACCACGCCCCAACGGGACGACGGCACGCCACCCGTATTGCGCATCGAGCAGGTGCATAAGACTTACGCAAAGCATGGCTGGCTCGGCAAGAGGAAGCAGGCAGAGGCAGCGGCGTTGCGCGATGTCAGTCTCGAAGTGGGCAATGGCAAGACATTGGGGATCGTCGGCGAAAGCGGTTCGGGCAAATCGACGCTGGCACGCTCGATTCTCCGGTTGATGACGCCCGACGCGGGTCGCATCCTCTATCGCGACACCGATCTGGCCTCGACTGCGCTCGACGCCGGCGCGCGTCGTACGGCGCTCGATATCCAGATGGTGTTTCAGGACCCGTTCAGTTCGCTCAATCCGCGTCGCCGGGTCGGAGACATCGTCACGCAGGGACCGATTGCGCGCGGCGAACCGGCGCGCGAGGCGCACGAGCATGCGCTCGAACTATTCGAACTCGTGGGCTTGAGCGCCGACGCGCTCGATCGCTTCCCCCATGAATTCTCGGGCGGCCAACGGCAGCGCATCGGGCTGGCACGTGCGCTGGCGATGCGTCCGAGAGTGCTGGTGGCGGATGAGCCGGTCTCTGCGCTCGACGTCTCGGTCCAGGCGCAGGTGCTGCGGCTGCTCGCCCGTCTGAAGGCAGAGCTGGGGTTGTCGATGATCTTCATCACGCACGACTTGCGCATCGCAGCGCAATTGTGCGACTCGCTCGCCGTCATGAAGTCGGGCAGCGTGGTCGAGTATGGCGACACTGCGGCGATTTTCCGCGCGCCGTCGCATCCTTATACGCGCACCCTGCTCGACGCCATTCCGGGCCGACGGCGGGAGCAAAGCGTACCGGCCGGCACGCGCTCCGCCGCATAAGGCGAAATGGGGTGGGCGTACGGCCTGCCTATCGGCGAAGATCGGCAATCGAAAAGTACGGCAGCCAGGTGCCCGATGTCGAGAGACTGGCGAAAACCTGATCCTTGGTCTGCTGAAGAAAGGTCTCGATATGCTGCCGTGCGAGCGCTTCCGCGCGGGCGGCGTCACCCGTCACGAAGGCCGAGATGATGGCCCGGTGATCGTGCTCGATACGCGGGCGGATGCCCTGCACGCCGAAGCCGAGCGAGACAAGGCGCGCCATGTCGTCCATCAGCGCGGCCAGCGTGCGATAGAGCCGCGCATTTCCGCTCGCGGCGGCAATCGTCAGATGAAACTTCCGGTTGGTGTGCAGAAACCACTCGATCTGATGACCGATGGGTTCGTGGACGTGAGGCGCCTCGCAGGCGTCGTCCAGACGCTGGAGCAATTCGGTGTCCACATTGCCGCAGGCGAGTCTTGCCGCCATCGGTTCGAGCTGTGCGCGCAAGGTGAAGATTTCCTCGACATCGGCCAGCGTGATCGGCGAGATGCGATACCCCTGTCGCGGAATTGCGCGCGCAAACCCCTCATGAACAAGCCTCACGAGCGCCACGCGGCAACTCGTGCGCGCGATGTCATAACGACGCATCAACTCGGCCTCGCTCACGATAGCGCCCGGCATGATGACGCAGGTCAGCACGTCATGCCGAATGCGTTCGTAAGCGTCGTCGCCGCGCGCTATCGCTGCGGTGTCATCGGTGTCGCGTGAGGCAGAGGGCATGGTGTCAGTACCCTCGCAGAGCGTCGTAGACGAATGGCAGCGGTGCGCCGCGCAGATGTGCACCCAGCACGTCGGCCACCTGACGTGCCCGCGCCGCATACGACACACTCGACGCGACGTGAGGGGTCACGAGAATTTTCGGGTGACGCCGCAACGCGTCGTCGGGCGGCAACGGCTCGATGTCGAACACGTCGACGACGGCCGAGCGCAGACGGCCGCTGTCGAGCGCGTCGATCAGCGCCTGCCGGTCGAGATGGGCCCCGCGCCCCACCTGAATCAGGCTGGCGCCAGCCGGCAGACGTGCAAACAGCTTGCGCCCGAGAATGCCTCGCGTCGCGAGCGTGTCGGGCAGCAGATTGACGAGAATATCGGTCTCGGCGAGCAAGGCGTCGAGTTGCGCCTGCCCGGCGAACACCCGCACATCGGCAAGCGCCTTCGGCGCACGCGCCCAGCCGCTGACCCGAAAACCATTGGCATGCAGACGGGTGGCGACGGCACGCCCCAGCTCCCCCAGACCGAGCACGCTCACGCGCGTATCGCGGGCGAGGCGTCCGGTCAGCTCGTTGGCCCATCGGCCGTCTCGCTGCGCGGCAACGATGGCCGGCATGTCGCGCACGGCGGCCAGCGCGGCGAACGTCACGAAGTCGCTCATGCGCTCGCGTGTCTCCTGCGTCACCATCCGGACGATAGGGACGTCCGCCGGTAGCGCCGGGTCAGCAAGAATATGGTCGACGCCGGCGGCAGCGCTCAGGATCAGGCGCAGACGCGGATAGTGCGCAAGACGGCCATGCTCGGGCTGATAGACCAGCGCATACTTCACGCAGCGCGCATCGACGAACGGATCGTCCCATCCATATACGCGCAGGCCGGGCATCAGCCGCGCGAAATGGTGCTGCCACTCGGTCAGTGCGGCAGCGCCGCCCGACTTGATCAATAACGTATCGCCTTGCATGACTTCGGGAGGGGCGCCTCACGAAAAGGCGCGAGGCTTTGAGATATGCGGCCCCCGATCGTACCGGCCACGTGGTTCGCGTCTAAGCATTTCTTATCGAAATGCTTATGAATGCACCACAGAAATGCACACGACGTTCGCGCATAAGCCCACCGGCCCGCATGCGCCGTCGTGCATCCAAAAATATTTTTGCGGCTTTCAGAGGTCTTGGCCCGGCTATTGAAACGCCCCGGATGTTCGCGCAACCCGCCGTCCGGCGGGCACCATCACCATGCTGCGACGCAACAATCGACACGATTATTTCAATATTCACAACAATCAATCCGGCATGCGGGCATTGTCGGCCCCCGCCGACACCCGCTATAGTGGCCCCGCCCCCGCGACGCGATAGTGGTTTGGTCATTCATATATGAAGTGCATATGAGGCAAACGCGACTCCGCGTCATGTTGCAAACGTAGTTATCAATGCGATACCCCATCGCCAGTAGAAATGAGAGACACAGCTACAGCCGAAGCCGCCATGGCCACCCAACCGCCCTCCCCGGAAGAAGTCCGCAAACGCGTGTTCGCGATTGTCGCGGCGTCGTCGGGCAATCTGGTCGAGTGGTTCGACTTTTACATCTATGCGTTCTGCGCGATCTACTTCGCGCCGGCGTTCTTCCCGAGTTCCGATCCCACCGCGCAGTTGCTCAATACGGCGGGGATTTTCGCGGCCGGCTTCCTGATGCGACCGATCGGCGGCTGGATCTTCGGCCGGATCGCCGACCGCAACGGCCGCAAGAACTCAATGGTCATCTCGGTGACGATGATGTGCTTCGGCTCGCTGCTGATCGCGTCGCTTCCGACGTACGCCAGCATCGGCAACTGGGCTCCGGCGCTGCTGCTGCTCGCGCGTCTGCTGCAAGGCCTGTCGGTCGGTGGCGAGTACGGCACCACGGCGACGTACATGAGTGAAGTGGCGCTCAAGGGCCGTCGCGGCTTCTTCTCGTCGTTCCAGTACGTGACGCTCATCGGCGGTCAGCTCCTCGCCGTGCTCGTGGTCGTGATTCTCCAGCAACTGCTCGATGAGGCCGAACTCAAGGCCTGGGGCTGGCGCATTCCGTTCGTGGTCGGTGCGATCACGGCGGTCGTGGCCCTGATGCTGCGTCGTACGCTGCACGAGACGTCGACGAGTGCGAGCCGCAACAATCGCGACGCGGGCTCGATTGCCGGGCTGTTCCGCCATCACAAGGCGGCGTTCTTCACGGTGCTGGGCTACACCGCCGGCGGTTCGCTGATTTTCTACACTTTCACCACCTACATGCAAAAGTATCTGGTGAACACGGCCGGCATGCCGATCAAAACGGCCAGCTACATCATGACGGGCTGCCTGTTCGTCTACATGTGCATGCAGCCGATCTTCGGCATGCTGTCCGACAAGATTGGCCGCCGCAACAACATGCTGCTCTTCGGCGCACTCGGCGCGATTGCCACGGTGCCTATCCTCACGGCGCTCAAGACGGTGCAGAGCCCGACTGCGGCGTTTCTTCTGATCTGTCTGGCGCTCGCCATCGTGAGCTTCTATACGTCGATCAGCGGCATCGTGAAGGCGGAGATGTTCCCGATCGAAGTGCGGGCGCTGGGTGTTGGTCTGGCCTACGCGGTAGCCAACGCCATCTTCGGCGGTTCGGCCGAATATGTGGCGCTCGGCCTCAAGAAGGCCGGCATGGAGCCGACGTTCTACTGGTACGTGACCGGCATGATGATCGTGGCGTTCCTCGTGAGCCTGCGACTGCCGCGTCAGGCGAAGTACCTGCATCACGAGCATTGATCCCGATGGCCGGGGCGAGCGCCGCAGCGTCTCGCCTTCGCCATCTTCGCTTCACCTCGCGCGGGCACGCCCCACCGCCCGCGCGACGGCCCTGCGCTACCTCCCCCTCACCGTCTCACCGGCGCAAGCGCCGTTGCGCGAACTCAGGCGTCGTCGCCCGACGCCTGACGCGCACTCTGCCAGATGGCGTCGAGCACAGGGTGCGGCTGATGCCGGCGCCGGTAGAGCGCGATATCGAAGCCGATCTGCCAGTCCTTGCCGCCCACGATAGCAAGCGTGCCGCGGGCCACATCGTCTGCCACGAGCCGTTGCGGCAGCCACGCGATACCGGCGCCGCGTCGCGCCATCGCCAGAATGGCTTCGTAGGAGTCGGCCTGATAGACGGGCTTGAGCGTGGGCCGGTTCTGCATCTCGGCCAGATGACGGGCGAGCACCGCGCGCAACGTCAATGTGCGGGTGAACGCCAACCAGGGAATCGGTGACGGCCCGGCCGCCAGCCGATACTTCGCGCGGCCTTTGGCGTCGAGCGCACTCACCGGCACCAGGACCTCGCGCGCGACGCTCAGCCAGTCGTAGCGCTCCTGATCGATAAGCAACCGCGTGTGCGCGCTCGAATACACGATGAGCAGATCGGCCTCGCCGGCAGCGAGCCGCAGGATGGCCTCTTCCGCGCCGCTCGTGGAAAGCGTGGCCGTGAAGAAGCCGATGCGCGAAACCGTCTCGTCATACCAGTCGGGAAAGAACGTGGCCGCCAGCGTGCGGCCGGTCGCGATCTTCAGATTGTTTTCGAGCGTGGGCGCGGCGTCCTGCAATTGCGTGCGAGCGCTGTGAAGAATGTCGAGCGCGTTGGTGGCGGCGTCGAGAAACACCGTGCCTGCGGCGGTGAGTTCCAGCGGCTTGCTGCGCTCGACCAGTCGCGTGCCCACCCACGTCTCCAACGCTCGGATGCGTCGGCCGAACGCCGGGTGCGTGACGAAACGGTTCTCCGCCGCGCGCGTAAAACTGCGCGTGCGTGCGAGTTCGACAAAGTCTTCAAGCCATCGCAGTTGCATGCCGTTTCCTCACTGCCTGTTCGCGCCCACTTCCCGTGCGCGTCGCGTCGTCTTCACGTCCCGGCCGGACAGGCCGGCGCCTGTTGTGCTCAGGCCTTCGAGAGCGACTTGAGTGCGTGCTTGATACCGTCAGACACGCTCGTGCCGTCGGGCACGGACTTGACGGCGGCAAGCGCCTCCTTGTCGGAGTAACCCAACGCGAGCAACGCATTGACGACGTCGCTCTTGTGATCGTGCGGCGTCGCCGTGCCGGGCACCGTGCCGAGTTGCGCGCCCAGCTTGCCCTTGAGTTCGAGAAGCAGCCGTTCGGCCGTCTTCTTGCCGATGCCGGGAATCTTGGTCAGACGCCCCGACTCCTGCAACGTGACCGCCTGCGCGATGTCCGCCACGCTCATGCCCGAGAGAATGGCAAGCGCCGTACGTGCACCAACGCCGGAAATCTTGAGCAGTTCGCGGAAGGTATTGCGCTCGTCCGGCGAGCCGAAGCCGAAGAGCAGTTGCGCGTCTTCGCGCACGACGAATTGCGTGAGCAGCGTCACGCGCTCCCCCAGGTTCGGCAGGTTGAAGAACGTGCTCATCGGCACCGAGATTTCATAGCCCACGCCCTGGCAGTCGACCAGAATATGCGGCGGATTTTTTTCCAGCAAGGTGCCTGAGATGCGGCCGATCATTGATGCCCCGAGAGAGTGACTTCGACAGGCGGCAAGTGTAGCAAACGGCAGCCCGGCACTGGCGCCGGAGAATTCACCCTTCGCCGACGACGCCCGCAATCGCGTCGCCGGTCGAGCGCGTCGCCGCGCTGCGCAGGCATTCGAGTGCTGCCGCCACCGCAGCACGATTCGCGCCGTCGTCACGCCAGTACATCGAGATCGCGCCGAATCCGGCAAGTCGCAACGGCACGATGCGCAACGCGCCGAGCGCCTGCAAGCGGCTCGCCGTACGATGCGACGCCAGACCGATCATGTCGCTGTTGTTGAGCAACGTAAGGTTGAGAATCGTGGAGTTCGATTCGACGGTGTCGTTCGGCAGCGGATACCCGGCCTCCGCAAGCGCCGTCTCCAGCGCGTTGCGAATCGGTGTGCCGCGCGGCCAGACCACCCAGCGATAACGCTGCATGTCGGGCCAGTCCACCCGATCGAGCGTAAAGACAGGGTGGCGTGCCCGCGCGACGAAATGCAGCGGCTCGAGATACAGCGCCTCGGCGCGGACATTGCGGTCCTGTAATTCCGGGGCAGAGCGCCCGACGACAATGTCGATCTCGCTATGCGCGAGCTGATTCATCAGCCGGTCCATCGTGTTTTCGATCACCCGCGCCTGCACGCGCGGCATGCGTTGCAGGAGCAGCAACACCGCCAGCGGCACCGTGTCCGCCGACGATGCCCCCGACGTGCCGATCGCCACCAGCCCGCTGCCACCCTCGCGCATGGCGTCGAGATCGTCGCGCGCTGTGTCGAGTTGCGCTTCGATCCGCCGGGCATGTTCGATCAGGGCTTCCCCGTAGGCCGTCGGACGCAAACCGCGCGCCTGACGCTCGAACAACGGCAGGCCGATATCGTCCTCCAGATCCCTGAGCCACTTCGACAAACCGGGCTGCGTCGTATTGAGCAATGCCGCGGACTGGCTCATGTTGCCGGTCTCCGCGAGGGTCAGCAGCATCTGCAAATTGCGCAGACGCAGACGATGGGTCCAATCCATGCGCAGTCTCCGGGCACCCCTCAGGCACCCTCAAAATCGCCCTAGCCATACGTTTTTTCGTATGGATCCGATGATTTATTCATTTCAAAGAATATGTCTCGCCGAGTATAACGCTATCCATAGACCCGCAAGCCCCTGCTGGCTGAGCTTGTCCGACAAGCTGACCGGGCTCCCTACCGACACGGAGACACGCATGACCGAACGCGCCCCCAGCGCCGAGCGCGCTGCCTATTACGAGCACATCGGCCGCAATCACATGGCCCCGTTGTGGGAATCGCTGCACAGCCTCGTGCCGCCGCAGCCGCGCCCGCGCGTGGTACCCGCCATCTGGAAATACGACGAGGTGCGTCCGCTGGTGATGGAAGCGGGAAGCGTCATCAGTGCCGAAGAGGCCGTGCGCCGCGTGCTGATTCTGCAGAACCCGGGCACGCCGGGCTCGTCGAGCATCACCGGCTCGCTCTATGCCGGACTGCAACTGATTCTGCCGGGCGAGATCGCGCCGAGCCATCGTCACACCCAATCGGCCCTGCGTTTCATCGTGGAAGGCCGCGGCGCGTGGACGGCGGTGAACGGCGAGCGCACCACCATGCATCCGGGCGACTTCATCATCACGCCGTCATGGACGTGGCACGACCACGGCAACCCGGCGGACGGCGAGCCGGTCGTCTGGCTCGACGGCCTCGACATCCCGCTCGTGCAGTACTTTGATGCGGGCTTTGCCGAAAACTACCCCGAAGCGCAGCAGCCGGTGCAGCGCCCCGAGGGCGACAGCTTTGCGCGTTACGGATTCAACATGCTGCCGGTGCACCACAAGGTGAGCGATCCGACCTCACCGATCTTCAGCTATCCGTACGCCCGCTCGCGCGAAGCGCTCGACACGCTATATCGCAACGGCGAACTCGATCCGTGGGACGGCATCAAGCTGCGCTACGTCAACCCGGCGACCGGCGGCTGGCCGATGCCGACGATGGCGACGTTCATGCAATACCTGCCCGCCGGCTTCCAGGGCAAGACCTATCGCAGCACCGATGCGACGGTCTTCTCGGTGGTCGAAGGTCGCGGCACCGTGCGCATTGGCGACGAGGTGTTCCAGTTCGAGCCGCGCGATCATTTCGTCGTGCCGTCATGGGCGCCGGTGCAACTCGCCGCGCTCGAAGACGCCGTGCTGTTCAGCTACTCGGATCGCCCGGTACTCGCCGCCCTGAACCTGCTGCGCGAATCGCGCACCTGAGCCGGGCACGAACGCCCCCCTATACCGGCTGCGTGCCTCCGGCGTCTGACTGACCCGCGCACGTTGCCACCGTCTTTACCTTAATTCGTCGAGTCAAACACCATGTCCTTCGTCTTCGCTCCGCCCGCCACCGTCGCCATTCCCGTCGTCGGCAGCAACGATCAGTTCGCCGTGCGACGTGTGTACTGCGTTGGCCGCAACTACGCTGCCCACGCCCGTGAAATGGGCTTCGATCCCGACCGCGAACCGCCGTTCTTCTTCTGCAAGCCGGCCGATGCCGTGCTGCCGGTGGCCTACGGCGAAACGCTAGAGCTGAAGTACCCGTCCCAGACGTCGAACTATCACTACGAAGCCGAACTGGTCGCCGTCATCGGCAAGGCCGGCTCGGACATTCCGCTCGATCAGGCACTCGAACACGTATGGGGCTACGCCGTGGGTCTCGACATGACGCGTCGCGATCTGCAAATGAAGATGCGTGAAATGGGACGTCCGTGGGAAATCGGCAAGGCGTTCGACGCCTCGGCCCCCATCGGCCCGATCCATCCGGTGTCGAGCGTCGGTCACATCGAGAAGGCCGGCATCTCGCTCACGGTCGACGGCGTGCAGAAGCAGAAGAGCGACATCACGCATCTGATCTGGTCGGTGGCCGAGACGGTCTCGTATCTGTCGCAGTTCTTCCGTCTCGAGCCGGGCGATCTCATCTACACCGGCACGCCCGAAGGCGTGGGCCCGGTCAAGGCGGGCGAGACGATGGTCACTGCCGTCGAGGGGCTCGGCGCGATCACGGTGCGCGTGGTCTGAGGCATCGTCATGCAGCTCTATAGTTTTTTCAATAGCTCGACGTCGTACCGCGTGCGCATCGCGCTCGCCCTCAAGGGGCTGGCGTTCGACACGATTCCCGTGAACATCCGCGCCGGCGAGCATCGCGCCGGCGCGTATGTCGACGAGGTCAATCCGTCGGCCGCCGTGCCTGCCATCGTGGATGGCGGCGTTACGCTGGGCCAGTCCATCGCCATCATCGACTATCTCGATGCGAAGTATCCCGAGCCGCGCCTGGTGCCGCAGGACTTGGAAGCCCGCGCCCGCGTGCTCGAACTGTCGATGCTCATCAGTTGCGACATCCACCCGGTGAACAACCTGCGTATCCTGAAGTATCTGCAAGGTGCGTTGGGCCTTAATGCAGAACAGAAAGATGCGTGGTACCGCCACTGGATCGACGAAGGCATGGCCGGTGTAGAGCGGTTGCTCGCCAAACATGGTCACGGCAGCTGGTGCTTCGGCGATGCGCCGACGCTTGCCGACATCTGTCTGATTCCGCAGATCGCCAATGCCCAACGCATGGGGTGCGACATGTCGGCATATCCGCGCGCGATGGCGGTGTTCGCACTGGCGAAAGCGCATCCGGCATTCCTCGCAGCAGCCCCCAACCGACAGCCGGATTACACGGCGTAATTGATATCCGGAACGGCTGGAAGGGCCGCAGGAGACAACCATGAGTCAAACCTCTCAACCCAAAGCCCTCGTCGTTGGCGGCGGCATCGGCGGTCTGGCCGCAGCGCTTGCGCTCGCCAACCGGGGCGTGCGCATCGAACTGCTGGAGCAGGCCGAGACCATCGGCGAGATCGGTGCGGGCATTCAGCTCGCCGCCAACGCGTTTGCGGCGCTCGATGCCCTCGGCGTCGGCGAAGCGGCGCGCGGCCGCTCGGTCTTCACCGACCACATCACGCTGCGCGACGCCATCGACCGCAGCATCATTGCGGAAGTCGACGTCGGTGCGCCGTATCGCGAGCGCTTCGGCAATCCGTATGCCGTGATCCATCGCGCCGATATTCATCTCTCGATTCTCGAAGCGGTACAGCGCAATCCGCTGATCCAGTTCCGAACCGCGACGCGTGTCGTGTCGCTGGAGCAAGACGACAACGGTGTGACCGTCGTCAACCAGCATGGCGAGCGCCACACGGCCGACGCAGTGATCGGCTGCGACGGCGTGAAGTCTGCCGTGCGTGCCGCCCTGATCGGCGACGAACCGCGCGTGACCGGACACGTGGTGTATCGCGCCGTGGTCGACGTCGAGAACATGCCGGCGGACTTGCAGGTCAACGCGCCGGTCGTCTGGGCGGGACCGAACTGCCACCTCGTGCATTACCCGTTGCGCGGCGGCAAGCAGTACAACCTCGTGGTGACGTTCCACAGCCGCGAGCAGGAAGTCTGGGGCGTGCGTGACGGCAGCAAGGAGGAAGTGCTGTCGTACTTCGAAGGTATCGATGCGCTGCCGCACCAGATGCTCGACCGTCCGACATCGTGGCGACGCTGGGCCACCGCCGACCGCGACCCGGTCGCGCAGTGGAGCTTCGGTCGTGCCACGATCCTTGGCGACGCCGCGCATCCGATGACGCAATACATCGCGCAAGGGGCGTGTCAGGCGCTGGAAGATGCGGTCACGCTCGGTGCCGCGTACGCAGCCGCAAACGGCGATTTCATCGAGGCCTTCCGCCGCTACGAATACGCGCGCATTCCCCGTACTGCCCGTGTGCTGTACGGCGCGCGCGACATGGGTCGTGTGTATCACGCGAAGGGCGTGGATCGCTGGGTGCGCAACTCGCTGTGGAAAGGCCGCACGCAACCGCAGTTCTACGACGCCTTGCAGTGGTTGCACGGCTGGCGCGCGGAGAACTGCCTGTCGCAAACCCCTTGGCTTGCCGGCGAATAAGCCCCAACGACACCGCGCGGCATCGCAATATCCGCTGTCCACTGTCATGAGTGGGGCCATTCCGCAGCGCAACGGCAGCACGCCGTCGCGCTGCACACCGTCGCGTCGCATATGACGAACGACGGATTTTGACAACACGCATAACAACAATCACGCAATGCGCTCTGGCGACGCGGGGCCTGCCCGCAACGCCGCTTCTGGCACCTTAGAGGAGACAACCTATGCCAGCCACCCCCATCAACGTAACGGCGTTCATCGACCGGCATCGCATCTCGCCGTTTCAAGTGATGATCGTCGTTCTGTGCTTTCTGATCGTCGCGATCGACGGCTTCGACACGGCCGCCATCGGCTTCATCGCGCCAGCGATTCGGGCCGAATGGTCGCTGACGCCGGCGCATCTCGCACCGCTCTTCGGTGCGGGACTGGCGGGCCTGATGGCCGGTGCCTTCCTGTTCGGACCGCTCGCCGACAAGTTCGGCCGCAAGACGATCCTGATCTTCTCCGTGCTGTTCTTCGGCGTGGCGAGTCTGGCGTCGGCGTGGTCGATGGAGTTGTGGCAACTGATCGCCCTGCGCTTTTTGACCGGCCTCGGTCTGGGCGGCGCGATGCCAAACGCCATCACGCTGACGTCGGAATATTGCCCCGACGCGCGCCGCTCGTTCCTCGTGACGACCATGTTCTGCGGCTTCACGCTCGGCTCGGCGCTGGGCGGTCTCGCGTCGGCCGGGTTGATCGAAGCCTTCGGCTGGCGCTCCGTGCTGGTCGTGGGCGGGGTGATGCCGCTCGTGCTCGGCGTGATCCTGATTCGTGCGTTGCCCGAATCGGTGCGCTACCTCGTGATGGCGGGCAAATCGCCGGAACGTGTGGCGGCGTCGCTGCAACGCATTGCGCCGCATGAGGACCTGCGCGGCGCCACATTCAATATCGCCACGAAAGCGTCGTCCACGTCGCCCGTGGGGCATCTCTTCAAGCCGGAATTGCTGCGCGGCACGCTGCTCTTCTGGATCACGTTCTTCATGAGTCTGCTCGTGATCTATCTGCTCTCGAGCTGGCTGCCGACGCTGCTTCGCACCAACGGCCTGACGCTGCGCAACGCCGCCATCGTCACGGCCATGTTCCAGGTGGGCGGCACGCTGGGCGCCATCGTGCTGGGCTGGCTGATGGATCGCTTCAATCCGCATTACGTGCTCGCAGCCGCTTATGTGCTGGCCGGCGTTTGCGTGGCGGCCGTCGGACCGCTTGCCAGTTCACCGGTACTCGCCTCCGTGGCGGTGTTCTGGGCGGGCTTCTGCGTGTCGGGTGGTCAGGTCGGTGCGAATGCGCTGTCCGCCGAGTTCTACCCGACGGACTGCCGCGCGACGGGCGTGAGCTGGGCTAACGGTGTCGGCCGCCTCGGTTCGGTCGTCGGCTCGGTCGGCGGGGCATCGATGCTCGCTATGGGCTGGTCGATGCCCGCCCTGTTCGCCACCATCGGCGTGCCCGCCGTGCTCGCCGGTCTGACGATGCTCGCGCTCGGCCGTCTGCGTCATCGGCAGGCGGCGATGGCGGTGCGTGCCACGGCCTGAGTGTTTCGCCACTCGTAACGACCGCTCCAGGTCGAACGGGCGCCATCCGCGTCGCGCGATGGCGCCCGTTCGCTTTTGGGGCGAGGGTTTGGCGCCGAAAGCGCGCGGCCGCGTGTTGCACCGCGCAAAGCGCCGCGGATAGGAATAAAGTGTCGGCTGACGGCGAAGTCGAAGTGCCTTCAGGGCACCCGCGTCATCCCGACGCCACGCCGCGAATCCAACTTCCCCTCCGGAGATTGAAGGTGTCGCTGCCCCCACTGCTGGTCGTTATCCCGATGCATCCCGAGCAGTTGTCCGAACTGCAAGCGCAGTTCGACGTGATCTACCGTCCGAGCCATCACCCTGTGCCGGAAGGCTGGGGCCCCGAAGGCGAGCAAGCGCGCTTCGTCCTCACGAATGGCGGGCGAGGTCTGAATGCTGCCGAACTGGCGCATTTGCCCAAGGTTGAACTGGTCAGTGCGCTGGGCGCCGGCTACGAGAATCTGGATCTCGCCACGATCCGTTCGCGCAACATCGCGGCCGTGAACGGCGCCGGTGCCAATGCGCCGACGGTCGCCGATCAGGGCTTCGCACTGCTGCTCGCCGCTGTGCGTCGCATTCCGGAGTATGACGCGGCTTGCCGCAAAGGCGTGTGGCGCGACGCGCTGCCCATGCAGCCCGGCGTATCGAGCAAGAAGCTGGGGATCGTGGGGCTGGGCGCCGTCGGCCGTCAGTTCGCCAAGCGCGGTGAGGGCTTCGACATGCAGATCGGCTACCGGAATCGCCATCGTCGCGACGATTTGCCTGCGCACTATCAATTCTTCGACAGCGTGCTGGCGCTGGCCGAGTGGGCCGACTATCTCGTCGTCACGGCGCCGGGCGGCGCAGAGTCGTATCACCTCGTGAATGCCGACGTGCTGCGCGCGCTCGGCAAGCACGGCTTTCTCGTCAACATGGGACGCGGCAGTATCGTCGACACCGCCGCGCTGGCCGATGCGTTGCGCAACGGCACCATCGCCGGTGCCGGGCTTGACGTGTACGAGGGCGAACCGTCACCGCCTGCGGCACTGATCGACTTGCAGAACGTGGTGCTGAGCCCGCACGTCGCAGGGCGCTCGCCCGAGGCCGAAGCCGCCACGCTCGCCATGTTCCTCGAAAATACGCGTCGCTATCAGGCAGGGGAACCGTTGCTCACGCCGTTGTGATTGGCGAGACGCCTCAGTGATTGTCCAGCCCGTCGATGCTGCGCTCGGGCGACGACGTCAGCGTGACGCCGTCATTGACGGGCTCGAACTCGATGCTGCTCTTGGCGCTAGCCGTAGTGAAGGCTGTCTCGCATGTCGGACACCTGACTTCGGCATCCGAATGAAGATAGTCATAGAGCGCCTGAACGGTCGGCTGGCTCGCCGCGACGGCGAAGCGGGCTTTGCAGGTAGGGCAAACGACGAAACCAGTGTGGATCGACAGCATGGTGAGCCTCCCGTCGGCAATGTGATCGATTCTACAGCCTGTCGGTTCGTCTCGGGCCAGCGCGCGCGGCATCGCCTCCAGGGCAACGATCCGGCGCCTGTGCCGGCGATGACCGGTCGGCCGCAGCCGCCGCGTCGTTCCATCAAGGAAACCTTACGGAAGCGGGCAGTGCATTGAGAAAATCAATGCGGGGGAACCGGCCGGCGGTTCGATCGATCGCACCGACATGCGCAGTAACCGGGGCGGCAACGTGCGGCCCAGGCCACCTATACTGACAATTCGGCCCACGTCGTTTGCATCACCGGCGAATCCTGCACTGGGAGCACATATGGCTCGCGCGATCTGGAAGGGCGCTATCAGTTTCGGACTGGTCAACGTGCCCGTCTCGCTGTTTCCCGCATCGAGCACACACACGCTCGATCTCGACTGGCTCGACAAACGCACGATGTCGCCGGTCGGCTACAAGCGCGTCAACAAGGAAAACGGCAAGGAAGTGCCGCGCGAGCAGATCGTGCACGGCTACGAGTACGAGAAAGGGAATTACGTCGTGCTGAGTGACGACGAGATTCGTTCGGCAAATCCGGTGGCAACGCAGACCGTCGACATTCTGGCGTTCGTCGACGCGACGGACGTCTCGTTCATGTATCTGGAGACACCCTACTACCTCGTCCCGGAGCGAGGCGGTGCAAAGGCGTACGCGTTGCTGCACGCTGCACTCATCAAGGCGGGCAAACTCGGTATCGCGCGCGTAGTGATGCATACGCGCGCGCACCTGGCGGTGCTGGCACCGTCGGGCGATGCACTCGTGCTCGACACGTTACGCTGGCAGGAGGACATGCGTGACCCGGCCGAGGTCGGGCTGACGAAGGAGAAGCTCGGCAAGCTCGCCGCGCCGGGCGATCGCGAGCTGGACATGGCGATCCGGTTGATCGGCGAAATGTCCGGCCCCTGGCGCCCCGGCGACTATCACGACACGTTTCAGGACGACCTCAAGGCGCTCATCGATCGGAAGGTCGCCTCGGGACAGACCCGTGAAGTCGCGCAAATCGAAGCGAGCGCACCCAGGTTATCGAGCAACGGCAACGTCACGGACCTGATGGCGCTGCTCAGGCAAAGTCTCGGCACGAAGGGCAAACCCGGACAGAAGACGACAGCGAAGAAGACATCGGCCGGCAAGGCATCGGCCAAACGCGCCAAATCCGGATAACGGCGATCATGCCCAAGCGCGACTTGACTGCTACGAAAGCCACGCGACGCCGGGAATCCCGCGACTCGTTGGCCACCTACGACGCCAAACGCAACTTCACATCGACGCCCGAGCCGCGCGGCGAACCCGCGTCGCAAGGCAACGCGTTGCGATACGTCATCCAACGCCACGACGCGAGTCACCTTCACTACGACTTCCGCCTCGAACTCGACGGCACGTTGAAATCGTGGGCATTGCCGAAGCAGCCGAGTCCCGACGTCAGCCATCCTCGCCTTGCCGTTCAGGTCGAAGACCACCCGCTGGCCTATGCCGATTTCGAAGGCGACATCCCGGCCGGCAATTACGGCGCAGGTCACATCGACATCTGGGACAGCGGTTCGTGGGAACCGGATGGCAACGCGCAACGCGACTATGCAAACGGCAAATTGTCGTTCACCTTGCATGGCGAGCGGCTGAACGGACATTGGACACTCGTTCGCACCGATAAACCTGCTCGCCAGCCCCAGTGGCTGCTGATTCATCGGCACGACGATAACGTGGCCGAAAACGTGGCGTCGAACGCTGCCGGGAAATCGACGGCCGCGCCGGTCGCCTTGCGAAGATCGCCGGCGAAACCGCCAGCCGACATGCAACCGATGCTCGCGACCCTTGTCGATGCCGCGCCCGCTTCCGAGGGCTGGCATGCCGAGATCAAGCTCGATGGCTACCGCGTGCTCATTCGTATTGCCGGCGACGACATTCGCGTCTTCACCCGTTCCGGGCAGGATTGGACGCATCGCTTTGGACCTGCCGTCGATGCGTTGCGCAAGCGAGGCTTGCCAAACGCATGGCTCGACGGCGAGGCCGTCGTGACCAACGAGCATGGTCTGCCCGACTTCCAAGCGTTGCAGCGCGCGTTCGACGAGAACGCGCAGGACGCCATCCTCATCTACGTTTTCGACTTGCCGTGGTGCAACGGCCGCGATCTGCGCGACTTGCCGCTGCGAGAGCGTCAGGTGACACTCGCCAGCCTTTTCAAAGGGCGCGAGACGGATGCCGTGCGGGTTCTCCAGCCGGTCAGCGGCGATCTCGAGTCGCTCTGGCACGGAGCCTGCGAGGCGGGTCTCGAAGGCATCATGATCAAGCGCGACGACTCGCCGTATATCGCAGGGCGCAGCGACGCATGGCGCAAGCTCAAATGCTCACAGCGTCAGGAATTCGTCGTGCTGGGGTTTACCGAGCCGGCCGGCTCACGACAGGGTTTCGGAGCGCTGTTGCTCGGGTACTACGATGACGACGGCAAGACGTTGCGCTACGCGGGGAAGGTCGGTACGGGTTTCGATGCGGATGCACTACGGCGTATGAGAAAGCAATTCGATGCGCTCGAGACGGCGAAGCCGCCGCTCTCGCCCACACCTCGACCGGGAGGCCGGGCACTCGTGCACTGGCTTCGCCCCACACTCGTCGCCGAAGTGCGTTTCGCGGAGTGGACACGCGACGGCAACGTCCGCCAAGCCTCGTTTCTCGCGATGCGACAAGACAAGGCCGCCAAGGACATTCGGCGCGAAGTCCGTCGTACCGGGCCCGCCATCGTCAATGCCCACAAGGAGACGCCACCCATGCCACGCACCGCTCAATCGAATGATGGAACATCCGTGCCGCCGGTGAAGATCAGCCACGGCGAGCGCGTCATGGACACGCATTCCGGCGTGACGAAAGCCGAACTGGCCGCGTATTACCACGCCGTGAGCCCGTGGATGCTCCCGCACCTCGCCGGACGACCGGTCGCGGTGTTGCGCGCCCCCGAAGGCATCGGTGGCGAGATGTTCTTTCAAAAGCATGCGGCGAAGACGATACAGGGCGTGCGCGCGCTCGATCCGTCACTCGATCCGGATCATGAACCGCTCATGCAGATCGACGACGCGCGGGGCCTCGCCGGTGCCGTGCAGATGGGGGTGGTGGAGTTCCACACATGGAACGCACGCAGCGATCTGATTGAACGCCCCGACCGGGTGATCTTCGATCTCGATCCCGGCAAGGGCGTGACGTTCACGCGCATCGTCGAGGACGCGCGACTGATTCGCGGCTTGCTGGAGGAACTTGGGCTGACGGCGTTCGTGAAGACGAGCGGCGGCAAGGGGCTGCATGTCGTGACCCCCTTGGCGCGGCGTCACGAATGGGACGTCGCCAAGGGATTTGCAGAAGGGGTGGCCAAGCACATGGCGCGCGTGTTTCCCGATCGCTTCACGGCGACGATGGGGGCGAAGCATCGCATCGGGAAGTGTTTCGTCGACTATCTGCGCAATTACCGGGGGGCGACGACGGTCTGCGCATACTCCGCCCGAGCCCGTGAAGGCATGGCCGTGTCGATGCCGGTGCGCTGGGAGGAACTGTCCGATTTACCCGGTGCCGACGCGTGGAATGTGCGCAACGCCGTCGAACGGCTCAATACCCTGAAACAAGACCCTTGGGCCGGCTACGAGAATGCCTCGCAGCAGCAGGTAACGAAGACGGTGCTGGAGCGGTTGGGGGATTGAGGTATCCGAAGTCCCTCACCCGCGAGTCGCGCCTCCTCCATCCCCATCCTGCAACCAACGGCGCTTGTCGCGCAGCGGGGCTTCGCCAAACACGCGCGCATATTCGCGGCTGAACTGCGACGCGCTTTCGTACCCGACAGCCTGCGCCGCAGCCGCGACGGCGATGTCTGCCCCGAAGATCAGCCGGCGGGCTTCCTGCAAACGCAATTGCTTTTGATACTGCACCGGGCTCATCGCCGTCACCAGCTTGAAATGGTGATGCAGCGACGACACGCTCATGTGCACCTCCTGCGCCAACGCCTCCACTCGCAACGGCTGCGCATAGTGCTCGCGTAACCAACGCACCGCGCGCGCGATGCGATTCATCTGGCTATCCTGCAATGCCATCTGGCGCAACAACACGCCCTGCCCGTTCATCAGCAAGCGGTACACGATCTCGCGCCTGATCATCGGCGCAAGAATCGGGATGTCGCGCGGTGTTTCCAGCAGGCGCAGCAGACGCAACACGGCATCGAGCAGCGCTGCGTCCAGCCGGTTTACGTACAGGCCCCGGCCGCTCGCCGATGGGGCGGGCGGCGGCAGATGTTCGTCACCGATGAGCGACGTCACGTCCTCAGCCGCCAGATTGAGCCGCAGCCCGAGATACGGCGATTGCTCGCTCGCCCCCGACACCTGCGCCACCACCGGCAAATGCACCGACGTCACCATGTAGTGCATCGGATCGTAGGCGTAATGTTCTTCGCCGATCTGCAAGCGCTTTTCGCCTTGCGCGATGACGGCAAACGCCGGCTGCTGCAACGCTGGCTTCGGGCCGCCCGGATGCAGGATGCGATGCACGAAGAGGCCATCCACTGCCGTCGGCGTGGTGCCCTCCAATGCGCGCGTGGCTCGCTCAAGCAGACCGACCAGCTCGTTGCGCGCGGTGAGCGACGGATCGTCGGCGAACTCGCTCTGCGCCGCCTCACGTGGCGGATTCTTGACCAGATGCATGAAAGTGCCCTCAATTCGGATCAGCCGGTATGCGCATCATGTGCGTTATGCTCGACGATGTTGCACAGCATACGCCTGCGACGGGAACTTGCCTGATCCTCCAGCTCAGAACAGGTACGATCAGGCACAAATTCCGGAGAATCCGGCAAAATCCGGACGTCCTCACCGGTCGATCGCGCCGCCACGCCAGGTGGAGCTGCCATCTTCCCGCCATGTTCGGCAACGCTTTCCAGCCGCCGATCGCCTCATTCAAGCGCATGACGCCGGCCGCGTGCAGAATCAGGCAGGAAATGTGCAGGAACAGGTACTGCTTGCCTGATGCCCCGCGACGCATAATGCATCCCATCCCGTGCACACCGTCTGCCCCCTGACGGTCACTTGCGACGGGCGGCAATTTCAACGGAGCGACGCAATGCGACAAAGGAAACTTGGCAACACCGGCCTTTTCGTCTCGGAACTATGCCTCGGCACAATGACCTTCGGCGGACAGGGCGACATGTGGAGCAAGATCGGCCAATTGCAGCAACACGATGTCGACACGCTCGTGGGCCGCGCACTCGACGCAGGCATCAACTTCATCGATACCGCCGACGTTTATTCGGAAGGTCAATCGGAAGTGCTCACCGGTCAGGCACTGCGCAATCTCAAAGTGCCGCGCGATAACGTCGTGGTCGCCACCAAGGTCTTCGGTGTGACGGGCGCACAAGGCACCAACTCACGCGGTCTGTCGCGCTATCACATCATGGATGGCATCAAGGCCAGCCTCAAGCGCCTGCAACTCGATCACATCGACCTGTATCAGGTGCACGGCTTCGATCCGGCCACGCCCATCGACGAAACCCTCAGCGCGCTCGACACACTGGTGCGTCAAGGGCACGTACGCTACATCGGTGTCTCAAACTGGGCTGCGTGGCAGATCGCCAAGGCGCTTGGCATTTCGGCGCGTCTGAATCTCGCGAGCTTCGCCTCGCTCCAGGCGTACTACACGGTTGCCGGCCGCGATCTCGAACGCGAAATCGTACCGATGCTGCGCAGCGAGAACGTCGGCCTGATGGTGTGGAGCCCGCTCGCCGGCGGCCTGCTCTCGGGCAAGTACACGCGCGACGGTCAGACCGAAGCCGGCAGCCGCCGCCAGAGCTTCGACTTTCCGCCGGTCAACGTGGAGCGCGCTTACGACGTCATCGACGTCATGCGTGGCATCGCCGCCGAGCAGGGCGTGTCGGTGGCGCAGATCGCGCTTGCCTGGTTGCTCGCCCAGCCGGTTGTCTCGGCCGTCATCATCGGTGCCAAGCGCACCGACCAGCTCGACGACAACATCGCAGCCACGCGCGTCACGCTGAACGCGCGCGAGTTGTCGGCCATCGATGCCGCCAGCGCACTGCCGAGCGAATATCCGGGCTGGATGCTCTCGCGTCAGGGCGACCCGCGCCGCGCGCAACTCGCCGAAGCCGGCCTGCTTTGATGCCCTGTCGCTGTAGGTAGCGCTCAACCGCAGTCACGAAACACGGCGCATCGCGAAAGCGGTGCGCCGTGTTTGCATTGTCGACGGCCCTATCGCGTGCAGGGCACGCAGCGTCAGAAGGTGTGACGCATGCCGACGTTCACCCCCAATTGGCTCGTCCCCGCCGCCGGCGCGCCACCCGCCCCGCCCGAACTCACCGAATACGCCGCGTGCTCGCTATTCCCCAGCCACGCCACCTGCGAGTACACGGCCGTTCGCTTCGACAGGAAGTACGTACCTCGCAGCGTCGCCATGGTCGCCCGTGTGTTCTGACGAGCGTTGAGCATGCGGAAGACTTCGCCATCCACGGCAAATGCTGGCGTGAATTGATACATGGCGCCAACGTAGAACATGTCGGAGTTCACATCGGCCACCGCTGCGGACGCCGTTTGCACGCGACGGCCGAGCCATCCCGCCCCCGTCTTCCAGTTGCCCCCCTTGACATAGCCGTTCATCTGCCAGCGCGTGTCCTTGTCCGACGAACTCGTGAGCGGCACGGCCGCTGCGCCGTTGAAGAAGTTCGCGGCAGCACCGGCGCCGCCACGCTGTTCGTCCCACGCGAGCGCCACGCCGAACCATGCCGTGTCGTACTTGAGCATCGTCGAGATCTGGCGGCAGGACGTCATCTGTCCAGGCGTTTGTCCGGCGCATGTGCCCTGCCCCGGCGAGTTGCCGGTGCCGCCGCCGTCGCGTCCGAACGAATAGGTGGCGCCCACCGTCAGGCCCTGAAACACGCCCTTGTAGGCGACGGTGTTATCGCTGCGCGCGTTCGGGATGTAGCTGTCGAGCGATCCGCTGCCGAAGAGATCCGGGCCGAGAATGTCGGCATCGTTCATGACCCAGAACGTCATCGAATACTGGCGGCCGAACGACAGCGTGCCGTAGGGATTCGACAGCCCCACCCACGCCTGACGGCCAAACAGCCGCCCGCCCTGATTGAGATCGCCCGCGCGAACATTGAATCCGCTCTCGAGCGCGAACACCGCGTGCAAACCACCGCCGAGATCCTCATCGCCACGCAGGCCCCAACGCGACGGCAGCGACCCGGTGTTGGCCGGCACGCGCACGAGCGAGCTGTTGTTGGCGCCGGCGTGCGAGAGGTATTCGATACCGGTGTCGAGAATGCCGTAGAGCGTCACGCTCTGGGCCGAGGCGGAAGTGTGGGCCAATGCGAGGCCGGCAGCCAGCGCGAGCGCGGGCAGTCCCTTGAGGGTCACGATGATGTCTCCATTGATTCATGTGGTAGTCCGGCCTGTGTCGACCGGTAGCTGGCAAATGCCTGCGGGGGCAGGCGCCGCGGCTTGCGCGTCGGGGAACGTTCAAGCCGCGGGGACAGCAAGGGCGAGCGTGTCTGGGCGCTCGCCCCGGGCACCGCTCAGACCGCCCCCGTGGCAGGCTGGGTGGCGGCTGCGGCAAGAGACCCCGTGCGTCCCACGCGACGGCGCATGACGAGCATCAGCGCCGCCGCAAGAAACGCAGGAATCGCGACGATCTGAAAGGCCTGCGCCGTGCTCGACGCAGTGGCGATCAGCACGCCGCCAAGGCTGGAGCCCAGGATCGAACCGAGACGTCCGACACCCAGCGCCCATGCCACGCCGGTCGCGCGCGACGCCGTCGGGTAGTACGCCGCTGTCAGCGCATTGGCCCCGGTTTGCGATCCGGCGATACCGAAGCCCGCGAGGAAGACAACCGTCATCAGCCAGCCAGCCTGATGCGTGACCGCCCCAAGCACACACAGTGCGATGCCGGCCATGACATACGACGCGGCCAGCACCCGATACGGACTCGTGCGATCCATCGCGAAGCCGATCAGCACCGCGCCGACGGTGCCGCCGAGCGGCAACATCGCGCCGATGCGAGCCGCTTCCGCCAACGTGTAACCCGAATCCTTGACGACCAACGGCAGCCAGCTCGTCAGCAGATAGAACGCGCACAGCGTACAGAAGTAAGTCGCCCAAAGCAGCAGCGTGCCCACGACGTACCGGCGCGTGAATAACCCGCCCACCGCAGAACTCGCAGCGCCGGCCGGCACCACTTCCGGATCGATGCGCGTGACCTGCGGATCGATGTGCCGTGCGATGGCCAGCAACTGGTCGGCACTGTCTGCGCGTGCGGCGAGGTAGCGCATCGACTCCGGCAACCAGCGCATGAGCACCGGCACGACGGCGAGCGGCACAACGCCACCGGCGATCAACACGCCGCGCCAGCCAATGTGCGGGAGCGTCTGCGCGACGATCTCGCCGCCGATGGCGAAGCCCAGCGTGAAGCCGCAGAACGTGGCCGTCACAAGCAGCGAACGCATGCGCTCGGCGCAATATTCCGAACTGAGGGTGATGGCGTTGGGCATGGCGCCGCCCAGGCCGATGCCGGTAAGGAAGCGCATGACGGCAAGCTCGGTCGGGCTGTGAACGAACGCCGACGCAATGCTGCCCAGAGAGAACAGGATGACCGAGAGAATCAGCACGCGTTTGCGGCCGATGCGGTCGGCCAGCGGGCCGAAGATGAAGCAGCCGAGCATCAGGCCGCCAAGCCCCGCACCGAAGACCGTGCCGAGGCTGGTCGTCGCCATCGTCCATTCGCTACGGATGGCCGGTGCGAGGTAGCCGATGGCGGCAGTATCGAAGCCGTCCAATGTGACGATCAGGAAGCACAGGGCAATCACGCGCCATTGAAATGGCGTGATGCCCCTGCGGTTCATCAAGGCGGAAATTTCCATGTCTGTCTCCTGTGCGGTGGTGTCCGCTGACTGAGCGGCGGGCCGTGGCGTCTGTCGACGACGCTCTGCGAAGGCCGCACCGCCGGTTGGGGGCGATTACGTCAAAAAATCGGGCATGACGCTCCGGATCGCCGAGTCGCGATCACGCGGCAGGCGATGCGCTTGCGTCCGGCAATTCCGGATCTCCCGCCGAGAGGTATTCCCACATGCGCTCAATGATCCGGCCCGAGCGGGTGGCGCGCGCGCGGCAGGCGTCGGGATCGAGTACGGCTGCGGGGTAAGCGGCTTCGAGCGCGAGCACGTCGAGGTCGACGCGGGCCGCGTCTTCGAGGTACCACGTAAGCGCCACCATCGCTTCGAGCGTGTCGGCGGCGACAACCACGCCGTTGCCACGCATCACCACAGCGGCGTTCTCGCTCATCCTGGCGATGACCGCCTCGGCTTGCGCGTCGGAGCGAATCAGTTGCGGGTCGTCCCACAGCGGCACGCCGGGAGCGAAGTAAGTGCCCGGGCCGTGCAACGCGCGTGGCGTTCTGCGCAGTGTCGAGAGCGACATGGTCTTGGGCGGCATCGAGCGCGCTACAGCGCCAATATCGGAACGTGAGCGATAGATCTTCTGATGCAGACGGACTTCGCCGAGCACGCCGTCGGGCAGCGGGCCATCGACGGGCACCACCGTGCCCGCTTCGCCCACGCCGATGAGTCCCATCGGGCGGGCCGCGCATACGAGAAAGTGATCGGCGTCGAGACGCGCGCTGCAATGACCGTACGCGTGGGCCAGCCCTGCGCGGGCCAGCGTGCGCGCCGCTACGCGCACCGCGCGATCCAGCTCGGCGATGCGCCCGGCATCGAACGTGTGTTGTCTCATGGGGAATCCAGCGCTATTCAGTGTTATTCGGCGTTATCAGGCGTCATGACCGCAAGCCAATCGATGCATCGCGTCAGGCCGAAAACTCGGGGATCTCGGGTTTCGCGCCCCACATGCAGAACCCCGTCGGATCGAAGGGGAACTGACGCGGCACGTAGGTCGCTTCGTCTTCGGGCGCGATCTTGCGCACGCCCGTGGAGTACTCGTAGACCATGCCGTCCGGCCCCGCGAAGTACAGGAACATCGCGTGCGACGTGGGGTGACGTCCCGGACCGAAGCGAATCGGCACGCCTTGCTCGCGCAGGAAGTACCAGGAGCGCATGAGGTCGTCGATGCCGTTCACCTGAAAATTCACATGCTGGATGCCCGCGCGCTTGGCCGGGAACAGTGCGATCTTGTGATGCACGTCGTCGATGCGCAGCAGCGGTGCGTCGCCGATGCGATCCGACACACGGGCGTTGCACACGCTCGTCCAGAAGGCTTCGTCGCGGCGCGCGTCGGTCGTGCACAGCCCAACATGACTGAACGAATCGATGCCCGCATCGCGCTCGCCGTGATACCGGCGGCCGGTCTGCGCGGCGCGCAACACCAGCTCGATCCGATTGCCGCTCGGATCGAGAAACGTCAGAAAATCGCCCACGCGACGCATGTCGGCTTCGTCGCGTGTGCCCCGCCGAAACTCGATGCGCATGCTTTCGAGCTGCGCGGCGGCGGCATCGAAATGCGCGTCGCTCGCGACATCGAACGCGACCGTATGGTCGGCGGGATCGCCTTCGAAGTAGCACACCGAATGGTCGCGGCTGTCGCTGCGAAGGAATACGTAACCGGCCTCCCGGCGCACTTCCTGCAACCCGAGAATGGTGCGCGCATAGCGCGTGGCACCCTCGAGGTCGCGTGTGCCCAGCCGCACGTAACGAATGTCGTGCAGATTGATCACCGCTTGTCTCCTGCGGATATTGTTCGTGTTCCGGGCGAACGCCCGATGACTGCAATGTCGTGGGGATACGATAAGGACCGGCGCCGCATGACGCCAACAAATTGCGTAAATGCGCGGTATTTACGACGTGAATTGGGTGTGCAGCATGCGAGCGGCGCCGTGCCGCCGCCCCGCAGGGCGACGTGTCACACGAACGAGGAAGAATGGCGGATCAGTCTTCGCCGTGGAACAGGCGAAAGAGGGTGCTGCGCAACCAGCGATGGCCGGCGTCGGTGTGAAAGCGCTCGTGCCAGAGTTGCGAGATATCGAACTCGGGGCCATCGAACGGCAACGCGTAGGTGCGTAGATCGGCGGCGGCCTTGAGCGCACGTCCGAGCCGCGTCGGCACACAGACCACGAGGTCGCTCGCGGCAATGAGCGCCGAGAGTCCCATCGAATGCGCCATGCGCAACGCGACGTGGCGCTGGCGCCCCGCCTGTGCAAACCAATGCTCGACGGCCGTCTCGAAGACATCGTGATGACCGGCTGTCGGTCGATACACTGCGTGCGCCGCGCTCAGAAATGCTTCGCCGGTCAGTTGTTCGCGAATCGTGGGATGCCCGTCGCGCACGAGTGCGACGTA
The DNA here is from genome assembly GCF_000389825.1 of Pandoraea sp. SD6-2. Classification (NCBI taxonomy): domain Bacteria; kingdom Pseudomonadati; phylum Pseudomonadota; class Betaproteobacteria; order Burkholderiales; family Burkholderiaceae; genus Pandoraea; species Pandoraea sp. SD6-2. The sequence goes on from NZ_KB944454.1 coordinate 432,530, forward strand.
GTGCTCGCGAAACAAACGCTGCTGGTGGAAGCCCGACGAGAAGCGGGTGAAGAGTCCCAGCGTGAGATCGATATCGCCCATCGCCATGGCGTTCTGCGCCTCACGCGGCGTGGTGTCGACGGTGACAATGCGCACGCCCGGCGCCTCGGCCGCGAGCGTGGCCATCAGCTTCGGCATGAAGATCAACTGACCGATGTCGCTCAGGTAAAGACGGAACGTGCGTTGCGCGTTTGCCGGCACGAAGTCCTGCGGCGCCTCCACTGCACCACGGATCAGACCGAGACCTTCGGTGACCGGCGGCGCGAGCGCGAGGGCGAGATCGGTCGGCCACATGCCTTGCGGCGTCTTGACGAACAACGGGTCGCCAAACGCGAGACGCAGACGTTTGAGCGCGTTGCTCACGGCCGATTGCGTGAGGTTCAGTTCCTCTGCGGTGACGGTCGTGCTGCGCGTGCGCAGCATCGACTCGAACACGAGCAATAGATTCAGGTCGAGCGAGCGTAAGTTCATGCCCAGCCGTGCAGTCCTGCAAGAAGCATTTAGAGCGTCAGGGTCGAGGCCCCACAGGCGGGGCGGTCCCGCATTTTAGGCAACGTCCGGCAACATGGGCAGTGCGGGAAACCCCGCCCATTCGCCCTGTCGCGATCATGATATTTACGTGCGCGTGCTCGCACGCGCCGCTTCATGCAGACGCGCCATAACTTCCAGCACTTCGGGACGCTTCTCTCGCTTGGCCGTCACGATGTGGTACTTCAGCGGGCACGCCACTTCGACGCTCGACAAGCGCTTGAGACGGCTGCGGGCGATCCAGTCGTCGGCCAGCGGCGCACGGGCCATTGCAATGCCGAGTCCCGCTTCTGCGGCCGCAAGCACGACGGTGTAATCCTCGAAGCGCCGGTCCCGGGCTCGCGGGCGCAGCGAAACGCCTTGCGCGCTGCACCACGCGCGCCAGCCCGTCAGGTCGGAGTCGTGCAGCAACGGCATCGCGAGCATGTCGGCCGCGCTCGCGCCCTCGAGACGCTGCGCAATGTCCGGTGAGGCGATCGGGTACAGTGTCTCGTCCATCAACGGTTCGGCATCGACACTGGTCCAGCCGCCACGGCCATAGCGCAGCGCGATGTCGACTTCTCCCGCGCCCACATCTGCATTGCGATGTTCTGTGGTGACGTGAATGTCGATGAACGGCTGCCCCGCTTCGAGCGAACGCAACCTTTCGAGCAGCCAGAGTTTAGCGAAGGACGGCACCACGCTCAGACGCACGGCCGGCGCCTTGCGTGCCTGATGCCACTGGTCGGCAGCCGCATCGATCACGTCGAACGCATGCTCGATACGCCCCAGGAATCGCTGGCCGTCGCAGGTCAGGCTGACACCCCGGCCGTGCCGCTCGAACAGCGCGCATCCGAGCCAGTTTTCCACTGCCCCGACGCGGCGGCTGATCGCACCATGCGTGAGGCCGCTCGCGTCGGCCGCCGCCGTGAACGAGCCGTGACGAGCGACGAGGCAGACAGTCTCCAGATTGGCCAGCGGCGGGCGGGCGCGGTGCGAAGTGTTCATGAGACGGGGGGGCGAAGAAATCGGCGCAGAGAAAACCGGCGAGGTGTGAATCCAGATCACACCTCACTGGCGATTTTTGCAGTAGCTTATCACCGCGCGCGTGCGGCAAGATTGACGCTTGCGGGCCGTTGCGCCACAACATCGCATGCCGCTGCGGCGTGCGTCGCCGTTGCCCGCGCGTCCCCTTACAGGAGTCCGTCGTGTCAGCCGCTGCCCCCGCCTCGTTCACGCTCTATGTGGACGCTAAGTTCACGAGTCCCTACGCGCTTTCGGCTTTCGTCACGCTGCGCGAGAAAGGTCTGCCGTTCGATCTGCGCACCGTCGATCTCGAGCAAGGCGCGCATCACGACATCGGCTTCGCGGATCTGTCGCTCACGCGCCGCGTTCCCACGCTCGTACACGGCGAGTTCGCGCTATCCGAATCGTCGGCCATTACCGAGTATCTCGAGACGATTTCGCCCGAAGTGCCGGTCTATCCGCCGGATGTGCGCGAGCGTGCCCGGGCGCGTCAGGTGCAGGCCTGGTTGCGCAGCGATCTGGGGGCCTTGCGTGAGGAGCGCTCGACGGAAGTGATCTTCTATGGTCCGGCGGACAAGCCGCTCTCCGACGCGGGCTATGCCGCCGCAAGCAAACTGATCGCCATTGCTCAGAGCCTGCTGCCCGATGGCCGCATGTCGCTGTTCGACAAGTGGTGCATCGCGGACGTCGATCTCGCGCTGATGCTCAACCGCCTCGTGTACAACGACGACGTGGTGCCGCCCGCGCTGGCCGACTACGCCCGCCGTCAATTCACGCGACCGGCGATACAGGAATGGGCGGCGATGACGCGCCCGCCGCGTCCCGGCGATGTGGTCGACGACAAGGCCGCCTGAGCGATCTTCCCTGTCAGGCCGCCACCAGCGCCAGGCGCTGACGGTGAATGCGGATGTAAAGCAAGACAAGCAGACGGTTCGGGCAGTCGTTGCGCAATGCGACGCTGGCCCGGCCGCGCGCGCCATGCTCGATGGCGTGACGGGACACGAGCGCCGCCTGATACGCCGATGCGGCGAGCGTGCGTGCCGCGAATACCAGCAGGAATAATGAGGCAGCCATCGCGATCTGGAAGTCGGCCGAGGTGAAGATTCGCTCGGGCACGTCGAACACCAGCATGGCCATCACGACGCAGGCATCAATGCAGGCGGCCCCCAACGAGGCCACTATCAGATACGCGCGCAACGTCCGAATCGTTGACGATTTCATCTGTCTCCTCTCCCTTTGCTTTTATTGCGCAGGTACGTCCCCAGTATGTGGGCACCCACCGAAAGCATGGCCGTCGACAACGCTGCGGCGTTCCCGACATCATCCGCTTTTGATCTTAAATGTCGAGCACGTTCGGCCAGGTGTGCTGAAACGCTTTTTTACACACGGTTACCTCTGCGCACGATGGACTGGCTTCAGGAATCGGCAAGCTGCACTTCTGCGAAATCTCGCACTTTTCTTCCAAAAACAGGCCAAATTCCGATGTTTTTTGGCGTGATTCCCGCGAAAACCCCGGCGTGACGGCTTGGACGGTGAATTCAGTCGACAGGCAGGGGCCGAAAGGAGGAAAATATCGCCACCTTGCCGTTTACGTTAACGGCACTGACGACTGAAGCCACCTCTGCCGAGACATTGAAGAAACATGAGCGCCGATAATCAATTGCGTTTTGTCGTGGAGCCGCACGCCAACCCCACGCCCGCCGACCAGATCGCCGCCAAGCTGGCGAACCCGGTGTTCGGCCGCGTATTCACGGACCATATGGTCACGATCCGCTGGACCGAGGGCACGGGCTGGCACGATGCGAAGGTAGAGGCCCGCCGTCCGTTCGAGATCGATCCGGCATGCGCCGTGCTGCACTACGCGCAGGAAATCTTCGAAGGCATGAAGGCCTACCGCAGCGAAGACGGCAAGATTTCGCTGTTCCGCCCGCAAGCCAATGCCAAGCGCTTCCGTGAATCCGCCAAGCGCATGTCGATGGCCGAACTGCCGGAAGCCGTGTTCCTCGAAGCCGTGGAAAAGCTCGTCGACATCGACCGCGCATGGATCCCCGGCACCGAGGGCAGCAGCCTCTACCTCCGTCCGTTCATGTTCGCCTCGGAGAGCTTCCTGGGCGTGCGTGCCGCACATGAGTACATCTTCTGCGTGATCGCCTGTCCGGTCGGCCCGTACTTCAAACCGGGCAAGGCAGCCGTAACCGTGTGGGTGTCTGACCAGTACACGCGCGCGGCACCCGGTGGCACCGGTGCGGCCAAGTGCGGCGGCAACTACGCCGCAAGCCTGATTGCGCAGACCGAAGCCAGCGCGAAGGGCTGCGATCAGGTCGTGTTCCTCGACGCCGCACAGCATCGCTGGATCGAAGAACTCGGCGGCATGAACGTGTTCTTCGTGATGGACGACGGCTCGCTCCAGACGCCGCCGCTGTCCGGCACGATTCTGCCGGGCATCACGCGCGCCTCGATCATCGAACTGGCCAAGCGCGAAGGCCTGAGCGTCAACGAAACACCTTACGAGTTTGCCCAATGGCAAGCCGACGCCGCCAGCGGCCGCGTGAAGGAAACGTTCGCTTGCGGTACGGCAGCGGTCGTCACGGCCATCGGTCAGGTGCGTCACGCCAAGGGCGAATTCAACATCGCCGACGGCGGCGAAGGCCCGGTCACGAAGCGCATCCGCGATCAACTCACGGGCATTCAGCGTGGCAAGGTTGCCGATCCGTTCGGCTGGGTGCACCACGTCGCGTAATCGCACGTTGTAACGCCTGGTTTTTCGACATAACAAGCTGTGAAGCTGCGCGTCGCCCGAGACAGCGACGCGGGAAATCGCCGGCGGCGCGCTGCGACATCAGGAGAGTCGGGCGCGCCGTCTTGTTGTCCTTGACTTACAGATCATGAAACACGATTCGGGCGCCGTATCCGGCGCCATTGCGGCAACCGACACAATCGGCGTTCCGCACTCCGTGCTCGAAGACATCTACGCGATGGTCATCGGCATGGCATTTGTGGTGGTCGGTCTGGTGCTGCTCAAGGCTGCCGGGTTGGTCACCGGCGGCGTGGCCGGCATTGCACTGCTCGCCTCCTACGTCTTTCCCCTACCGGTGGGCACCATCTTCACGTTGGTGAACATTCCGTTCTTCCTGTTCGCGTACTTCACGATGGGTTTGCGCTTCGCGCTCAAGTCCACCGTCGCGAGCTTCGGCATCACCTTCGCCCTCGCGGCCATGCCGCAGACGTTCAACGTCGCCTTCGTCAATCCGCTGTTCGCGGCGTTCGTCGGCGGCACGCTGTGCGGCATGGGCATTCTGGCCCTCGCCCGTCACGGCGCCGGCGTGGGCGGCACCGGCATCGTCACGCTCTGGCTGCAGCGCGAGCGCGGTATCAATGCCGGCATCTCTCAGGTGTGTATCGACGCGACGATTCTGCTCGTCTCGCTCACCACCATACCGGCAGGGCGCGTCGCCTGGTCCGCACTGTCCGCCGTGGCCATGAGCGCCATGGTCGTGGCGTGGCACCGGCCGGGGCGCTACACCGGACGTTAGGCCACGGTTAAGCCGCATCAAGCCGCGCCGGCCGCCCCGGCGCGTCCTTCCGGTTCTTCAGGCCGGTACGCGCTCGCCTGAGTCAGCAGCCACTCGCGGAACACGCTCAGTGGCTGCCCGTGCGTGAGTTCCGTCGGGTAGACGAGGTAGTAGGCCGACCCGGCCACGCTCTTCACGTCGAACGGAATCGTCAGGCCGAGGCTCGCCAATTGCCCCTCGACGAAGAACTTCGGCACCAGCGCGATGCCGAGCCCCGCGGCCGCCCCGGCGATCAGCATCGTGTGGAGCTCGTAGCGCACGCCTTGCAATGTCCGGTTGTCCTCGATGCGCTGTTCCGCAAACCATTGCGTCCAGGCGCTGGGACGGGTCGTCGAATGCAGCAGCGCATAGGTGAGCAGATCCGCCGCGTTGCGCACCGGCCCTTTCAGCAGCGACGGGTGGCACACCGGCACCACTTCCTCACCGAAGAGATAGTCCGACGAGGTGCCCGGCCACGTCGGTTGTCCGAAGTGAATGGCCGCTTCGAAGTGCGTCTCGTCAAACGTGAAGAGGTCGGTGTGCACGCCCATGTTCACGCGAACGTCCGGGTGCCGGTCGTCGAAGTCTTTCATTCTCGGAATCAACCACTCGGACGCGAACGTCGGCAGCACCGCCAGCTCGAGATAGCCGCCACCGCTGCCGTGAGCCATGATCGCGAGCGTGTCACGGTCCAGTTGCTCCAGCGTGCGACGCACTTGCGTGCCGTACAGGCGTCCGGCGCGCGTGAGCACGACCCGCTGTTTCGCCCGAACGAACAAGCGCACGCCAAGCTGCGTCTCAAGTGTGGCGATCTGGCGCGACACCGCGCTTTCCGTCAGGAACAGCTCGCGCGCCGCGTGGGTAAAGCTCTCATGGCGGGCGGCCGCCTCGAAGGCCAGCAGCGCCGCCGTGCCGGGGGTCTTGAATTTGCGCATATTGATTCCCAAAACGCATCAAGTGGCAATTTTATCTCGCTTTACGGGCGTAGCATCCGTTCCAATAATGCTGATACTGCAAGATGGCATGGGGTTACGCGCTTCATGCCATGCCCTGACACCCCTGCGGCGCCCTGAGACGGCGCCCCTCCCCTGCGAGACAATCCGATGCGCAATGCCAATGTGCAGTCCTTGCTGGTTTCCCTGATTGGGGAAGCGCGAACCGACGCGCTCTTCGCCACGCTCAATTCGCCGTCGATTCTGGCCGATTGCGAGCCGGGCCGCGTGACCCGCGCCGAACTGGCGCAGGCCATGAACATGGCGCTGTTCGAAGGGCTGCTGGCGCGTTCGCCGAACGGCCGCACCTATACCGAAGAAGCGATTGCCGGTGGTGGCAGCGTCTACTTCGATCACGGCGCGCTGCGCACGGTGCGCTGGGCGCAGAACGGTGCCCTGCCGCCGGGCGAAGCCGCCTTCACGCGCATTCTGCGTCCGCTGGGCTTCCGTCTGAACGGTCGCTATCCGCTCGATCGTCTCGGCATGACCGGCCGCGCCTATGCCCATGAAGACGCCCCCGAAGAGATTTCGCAATTCTTCGTGAGCGAGTTGCATCCGGAGCGATTCTCCGAGACGTTTCAGCAAGCCGTGTCGCGTGTCGTCGGTACGTCGAAAGACCCGCTCACGCCGGCGGCCGTCAGTCAGCTCTGGGAACTGGAACGCGACGGCACCCTGCCGCTCGACAGCGCACAGGCGCTGCTGCCGGTGATCGTCGGTGCGTTCGCCCGTCAGCACGACGTGCCGGGCGAAGCCGACTACGAACTGCTGCTGGCCGAATCCGCCGAAATGGCCTGGATTGCGACCGAAGGCAACGCGTTCAACCATGCGACCGACCGCGTCGAAGACGTGTTCGCGCTGTCCGACGCCGAGAAGGCCAAGGGCCGCCCGATGAAGCCCGAGGTCGAGCGCTCACGCTCCGGCCGCGTGTTCCAGACGGCTTATCGTGCCGACACCGTGCGTCGCGAGTTCCGCGGCAAGGACGGCGAGATCGTCGCACGCGAGGTGCCGGGTTCGTTCTACGAGTTCATCACGCGTCATCGCGAGTACGACACCGCCAAGCGTTGCTGGAAGATCGACCTGCGGTTCGACGCCGGCAATGCGCAAGGTATCTTCAAGATGACGGCCAACGCCAAGTAACCGAGCCGGGTGGCCTTCGGCGCACAATACGTCTTGTGCGCCTGTGCAGCCTCCTCACCTGCCGGCGCCGGTGAACGGCACCGGCGGCCAACACTGAATTCCATAGGGGTATCAACGTGAACGCGACTTCCATCCTCAACGAGTTGGGCATTGCCAAACTGGCCGAAGCCGGCGACATCGCCGTGCACTCGCCGATCGACGGCGCATTGATCGGCCGCGTGGCCAGCGCCTCGGTAGTCGACGCGCAAGCCGCGCTCGCCCGCGCGCACACCGCGTTCACCGCATGGCGCAATGTGCCGGCGCCGCGTCGCGGCGAACTGGTGCGCCTGCTCGGCGAAAAGCTGCGTGAACGCAAGCAGGCGCTGGGCGCGCTCGTCACGCTCGAAGCCGGCAAGATCCTGCAAGAAGGTCTGGGCGAAGTGCAGGAAATGATCGACATTTGCGACTTCGCCGTCGGCCTGTCGCGTCAACTGTACGGCCTGACCATCGCGTCGGAGCGTCCCGGCCACCGCATGGCCGAAACGTGGCATCCGATGGGCGTGTGCACCGTCATCTCCGCCTTCAACTTCCCGGTCGCTGTGTGGTCGTGGAACGCAGCGCTCGCGCTCGTCTGCGGCAACGCCGTCGTGTGGAAGCCCTCGGAGAAGACCCCGTTGACCGCCTTGGCCGTCAACAAGCTGATGGAAGAGGTCATCGCCGAATTCGGCGACGCACCGGAAGGCCTGACCGCCCTCATCATCGGCGGTCGCGACGTGGGCGAAGCACTGGTTGCCGACCCGCGTTCGGCTATCGTGAGCGCCACGGGCAGCACGGAAATGGGTCGCAAGGTCGGCGTGGAAGTCGCCCGCCGCTTTGGCCGTTCGATTCTGGAACTGGGCGGCAACAACGCCGGCATCGTGACCGCCAGCGCCGACATGGAACTGGCCCCGCGCGGCATTCTGTTCTCGGCCGTCGGCACGGCCGGTCAGCGTTGCACCACGCTGCGCCGCCTGTTCGTGCACGAAAGCGTGTACGACAAGACCGTCGACCGTCTGAAAACGCTGTACGGCAAGGTCTCCATCGGCAATCCGCTCGAGCGCGGCACCCTGATGGGCCCGCTGATCGACGAAGGCGCGTTCAAGCGGATGCAGGGCGCTCTCGATCAAGCGCGCGCACAAGGCGGCAAGGTCACGGGTGGCGAGCGTCACACGGTCGCCGGCGCAGAGAACGGTTTCTACGTGAAGCCGGCCATCGTCGAAATGCCGTCGCAAACGGAAGTGGTGCTGACCGAAACGTTCGCCCCGATTCTGTACGTGCTCAAGTACAGCGACTTCTCGGAAGCCATCGACGGCAACAATGCCGCATCGCACGGTCTGTCGTCGTGCGTGTTCACGACCGATCTGCGCGAGGCCGAGCGCTTCACGTCGTCGGCCGGTAGCGACTGCGGTATCGCCAACGTCAACATCGGCCCGAGCGGCGCGGAAATCGGCGGCGCATTCGGCGGCGAGAAGGAAACCGGCGGCGGCCGCGAGTCGGGTTCCGACGCGTGGAAGGGCTACATGCGTCGTGCCACCAACACCGTCAACTACTCTTCCGCCCTGCCGCTCGCGCAAGGCATCGACTTCTCGATCGAGTGAAGTCGCGCTAGCTGCCGCCGGCGTCGCCCATCCCAATGGGCCACGCCGTGGGCGCTACCGCAAGTTCTGTCAGCGCCGGACGCCTCTTGCCAACATGGCGGATGCCTCCGGCGCCCTTCCCCAAGCCGCCGAATTCCGTCACGCTTTTTGCAGCGAGGCCCCCATGTACGCATTCACTTCTCCGTTCGCCAATCCGGCGGGCTCGCCGATTCGAGAACTGTTCAAATACCTGTCCGAGCCGGGCATGATCTCGTTCGCGGGCGGGTATCCGGCAAGCGATCTGTTCGACGTCGACGGTCTCGCAGCCGCGCAGACCCGCGCCTTCACCCAACCCACACGCTGCCTCCAGTACGGCCCAACCGACGGGCTCGCCGAACTCAAGGCCCAGCTCATCTCGCTGATGACCTCGCGCGGCGCGCCGTGCGCTGCCGAAGAACTGCTGGTGACGACAGGGTCGCAGCAAGGGCTCGACCTGCTGTTGCGTGTGATGGTCGCGCCGGGCGATGTCGTTGTGACCGAGCAGCCGGCGTATCCGGCGACGTTGCAGGCGTTGCGACTGCAACAGGCCAAGATCGTCACGGTGCCCGTGGACGCCGACGGCCTGAACGTCGACCACCTGAGCGCACTGCTGCGCGAGGGCAAGATTGCCGTGCCGAAGCTGCTGTACACCGTGCCGACATTTGCCAATCCGACGGGGGCGACGCTCTCGCGCGAGCGGCGCATCGCCCTGCTGAAGCTGGCGGTGGAGTACCGTTTCGTGATCGTGGAAGACGATCCGTATGGCGACCTGCGATTCGCGGGCGAGGCGGTGCCGACGTTGTTGGGTCTGACGGCCGAGGTGCCGGGATCGCGCGATTGGGTGGTGCACTTCTCGAGCCTGTCGAAGGTCGTCGCGCCGGGGTTGCGGGTGGGCTGGACGGTTGCGCCGCCGGAGATTGCGCGTCGCTGCGTGGTTGCCAAGCAGACCGTCGATCTGTGCAGCGTGCCGTGGACGCAAGCCATCGCGGCCGAGTATCTGGCAGACGGCGCATTGACACGGCATCTGCCCAAGATCACCGAGGCTTATCGACGCAAATGCGACGCCATGTGCGGCGCGTTGCGCGACAAGCTGGGCGATGCCATCCAGTTCCACGCGCCGCAGGGCGGGATGTTCGTGTGGGCGCGTCTGGCAGCAGTGAAGACGAGCGACTTGCTGCCGCATGCGATTGCGCAGAAGGTGCTGTTCGTGCCGGGAACCGCGTTCTTCGCCGAGCACGCCGATGGGGCATCGCTGCGGTTGTCGTTCGCCGCACCTGCGGTCACGGCGATTGAGGACGGCGTTGCGCGATTGGCGCTCGCGATGGATGCGACGGGCAAGACGGCGGGGTAAAGACGCGCGCGTCCGGTCAACACCTGACGCTCAGGATGCCAATGCAACGACGAGGGCCTCGCTGGCCGCCCGAGAAGGGCGGGTCAGCGAGGCCCTTGGCGTTTACGCTCAGAGCTTCACGCAAACGTTGCGCAGTTCCGTATAGAACTCGAGCGAGTGCACGCCGCCTTCGCGGCCGATGCCCGATTGCTTTGCACCACCGAACGCCGTGCGCAGATCGCGCAGGAACCATGCGTTGATCCAGCAGACACCGACTTCAAGCGCCGCGCCCATGCGATGGGCACGGCTGACATCCGACGTCCAGACGGTCGCGGCAAGGCCGTAAGGCGTGGCGTTCGCCATCGCGATGACTTCCGCTTCCGTATCGAACGGCGCGATATGGCAGCACGGCCCGAAGATCTCCTCGCGGATGACCGAAGCCGTCTCCGGCAAACCGGTCCAGATGGTCGGCTGCACCCAGGCACCGTCTTTCATCGACGCAGGCATATCGGGCACGCCACCGCCCGTAACGACCGTCGCCCCCTCCTCGCGCGCCTTGGCGTAGTACGACAGCACCTTCTCGCGATGCACCTGCGAGACGAGCGGGCCGAAGTTCGTACCCTCGGCATACGGATCGCCCAGCTTCAGCGATTCGGCGCGCTCCTTGAGCGCCGCCACGAAGCGCTCGAAGATCGGCCGTTGCACGTACACGCGCTCCGTGCCCAGACACACCTGACCGCTGTTGTCGAAGCTCGAACGCGTAATGCCTGCCACCGCCTTGTCGAAATCCGCATCCGCAAACACGATGCCGGGATTCTTGCCGCCCAGCTCGAACGACACCGGACGCACACCGTTCGCAGCCGCCTTCATGATCGCTTCGCCGGTGCGCGTCTCGCCCGTGAACGTGATGCCGTTCACCCCCGGATGCTCGGTCAGGAACGCGCCCGCCGATGCCGGACCGAAGCCGTGCACCACGTTGTAGACGCCCGGCGGCACGCCGACTTCGTTCATCACCTCGCCAAGCAACGTGGCCGTGGCCGGAGTCTCTTCCGACGGCTTCACCACCACCGTGTTGCCGAACGCCAGCGCCGGGCCGACCTTCCACGTCATCAGTAGCAGCGGCAGGTTCCACGGGCACACCACGGCAATCACGCCACGCGGGGTGCGTACACCGTAGTTCAACGCGTTGCCGCCGTCGGGTGTCGTCATCGCGAACGACTCCGTGGGCACGTTCTTGATCATGTCCGCGAACACCTTGAAGTTCGCCGCGCCGCGCGGAATGTCCAGATGGCTCGCCAGACCATGCGGCTTGCCGGTATCCGCAATCTCTGCGGCAAGGAAGTCGTCGAAGCGGCGATTGATGCCGTCGGCCACGGCGTGCAGCAGCGCCACGCGTTGCGCGACCGTCATCGTGCCCCACGGGCCTTGCAGCGCGGCGCGTGCGGCGCGAACGGCAGCATCCACCTCGGTGCGCCCGGCCTCGTGCACGTGGCCGATCACGCTGTTGTCGACCGGATTGCGGTTCTCGAAGGTGCGGGGGCTCGACACCCACTCACCATTGATGAAGTTCTGGAAATCCTTCATGTCTCACTCTCGTTGTGTCGGTTGCTTCGGAACGGATCGCCCTGCCGGAACGCGCAAGGCGTCTCCTGGCACGCCCTCGATGCCGGGGGCGGCGGTATGCAGCACACGATAAATCCGCCGCCGGGTCCGCGTCAACATTTTCTCGAGAATTTTTATTTATCTCGATTTTTTGTCAATTTTGCGAAAATCACTGCGAAGCTGCTTATAATCTCGGCACCTTCACCCGAGCCACCGCGCGCATGCATAGCCCGACCCCGTCTTCCGCCCAGACTGCCGACACCACGCTGGCGCAAAGCGCGTACATGCGCCTGCGCAGCGACATTGTCGAGGGACGGCTCGCGCCGGGCGAGAAGCTGCGCGTCGAGCATTTGAAGGATCGTTACGAGGTTGGTGCGGGAACGCTGCGTGAAGCGCTGGCACTGTTGGTGGCCGACGCTCTCGTCGTCCAGCATGGTCACCGGGGATTTCGGGTCACGCCCATCTCGCTGGCCGACTTCATCGACATTACCGAGACGCGCGTGCAGTTGGAGACCGAAGCGTTACGTCAGTCCATTGCGTTGGGGGACGACACCTGGGAAGCCGATCTCACGAGCGCATTTCACCTGCTCTCGCTCGCCGAAGAACGGCTAGGGAACGGGCAGGGGCAGCGCGGCGACGGCAGCCAGTTCGCCCAATGGGAAGCGCGCAATCGCGCATTTCATGAAGTACTGATCCGGGCCTGCCCCTCGCGCTGGTTGCATCACTTTCTGGCGATTCTCTATCGTCAGTCCGAACGCTACCGGCGCTTGTCGATCACGCACCAGCCGGTGCCGCGCGACGTACACGAAGAACATCAGGCCATCTTCGACGCCTGCCTCGCCCGCGATGCCGACAAGGCGTCGGCACTGCTCGCGGCGCACATTCGCAAGACGCTCGAAGCCGTGCGCGAACTGCCCGACACTATCGTCAACGCCGGAACCGTACCGCTCACGCCGGTTCGGTGAGCGGCCGGCGCGACGATCAACGCGGCAAACTGTCGCGCACAATCTGCGCGAAGTAACGTGCGCCGAGCGGCAGAATCGCGTCGTTGAAGTCGTAGCCGGCGTTGTGCAACGGGATAGCACCGGGTTCGTCGCCGCTGCCGTTGCCGATGAACGCGAAGTTGCCCGGCACGTGCTGAAGAAAAACGCCGAAGTCCTCCGACGCCATCACTGGCGCTACCTCCGCATCGACCATCGCTTCACCGGCAACCGTCTGCGCTGCACGAACCGCGAGCGCCGTGTTGTCTGCCCGGTTCACCGTGGGCGCGAATTCATGCGTGTACTCGAATTCGCAATGCGCGCCGTGCATCGCGCACAGGCCCATGCAGATGTCTCGCATGCGCGTCTCGAGCAGTTGCTGAACGTCCCGTGTATAGCTGCGCGTGTCGCCCTTGATGACAACGTTCGTCGGAATGGCGTTGCGAATCCCGTCCGTGATGAATTCCGTGCACGACACGACCGCCGACAGACCCGGATCGACGTTACGCGACACCACCGTCTGAAGTGCCACTACGATTTGTGCGCCGATCACCAGAGGATCGATTCCCATGTGCGGACGCGCCGCATGCGCTCCCTTGCCGCGAATGCGGACGACGAAGTTGTCCTCGCTCGCCATGATGCTGCCGGAGCGTGTTGCAATGCGCCCCACTGGAATGCCCGGCATATTGTGAGCGCCATAAATCGCATCGATAGGGAAACGCTCCAGCAGCCCGTCGGCAATCATCGCCTTCGCGCCGCGCCCATGTTCCTCGGCGGGCTGGAAGATGAAGCGAACCGTGCCGTTGAAGTCGCGTGACTCGGCGAGCAACTTCGCCGCGCCAAGCACCATCGACATATGGCCGTCGTGCCCGCACGCATGCATCTTGCCCGGCACCTGCGATGCATGGTCGCGTCCCGGCGCTTGTTCGGCGATCATCAACGCGTCCATGTCGGCCCGAATGCCGATAGCGCCGCCGCCATCTCCGACACGCAGGTTCGCAACAAGCCCTGTGCCGCCGATGCCCCGATGCACGTCCAGTCCGAGGCTCTCCAGAATCGTCGCAACCGTTTGCGACGTGCCGACTTCCTCGAAGCCGGTCTCCGGTTGACGGTGGAACGCGTGCCGCCAGCCCGTCAGCGCCTTGGCGAAATAGATGTCCTGTGTCATGCAAAGCCCCCTGTCGGTTGTGTGTTCGATGCTCCCTCCTAACGGTTGAATTGCGCCGCTCCGACGAATGACTCGCGAACGCTGGGAGATATTTCGTCTCGCAGCAGATCAAGGTACGCGCGCATCGTCGCGATGCGTTGCTCACCGATGCGTTGGGCCTTCGGTGTCGTCAGGCCGGCGGTCAAACGAAGCAGTTTGGTTTCGAAATGGTCGAGCGCGAAGCGACGGTCGTCGAGGCCGCGGCTTGCCGCAAACGGATCGAGCGGATCGTATAGACGCGAGCCAGTGCGACCGGCTACATAGAACGTCCGCGCGATGCCGATGGCGCCGATCGCGTCGAGGCGATCCGCGTCACGCAGCACACAGGCCTCGCGCGATTGAGGCGCAACACCCGCCGAAAAGCTATGCGCCTCGATGACGTGCGCCGTGGCAGCGATCCGCTCGGCAGTCCATCCGAGCGTGCGCAGAATACCGCTCGCCCTCTCGGCCGAGAGCCGCGATGCCTGAGCACGGCGCGGGTCCGTCTTTTCGATCTGAACGCAATCGTGCAGCAGCGTCGCTATGGCCAGCATCTCCAGATCGACAAAAGACTCGTCGGCCGCGATCTCCGTCACAAGCCGCCACACACGAATCAAATGCGACCCGTCATGCGAACCGTCTTCACGAGCGTCGTTACCCTCGCGCTCATCCGCCTTTGCCGATGACGCGCCCAATGTGTCGAGCACGGCGGCCACGACCTCGCGATAGGGGGAGAAGGTTTGCGCCAGTTGCGTGGTCGATAAATTCATGACAATCAAATTTCCATTGTGCCTGTCTGGTCTTTGGCGATCGCCTCACCTCACTGCGGCAAAGGCGGCCGGCGCGATTTTACGAACGGACTTCCCGGATGCCTGCGGGCCTCATTCTGAACGAATAGACAGGATTCGTCAGAACGGGACCGCGGCTACCCTAGACGCAAGACTCGCAAGGAGCCTGGTATTCCATCCACGGTCGTGGTACTGGCGATGCTGATGATCCATCCGCCGGCAGTAGAATGTCGCAGCGTCATGGAGGCGGATTCCGACGCCCGAGACTCAACGCGGATTTAGCAGGAAATTCGCGAGGAATTGGACGGGCGATGGAGAAGGCGCTCGACAGCGCAAAGTTAACCGAATCGTGACCCCCACATTACATTTTTGAAAGGTTAGTACGCGAGCCTTGGGGGACGCCACACAACCGTCCGGGTAGCGCATACAATCCGGACAAACCGACAGGGGATCGACGACAATGCGTGTGCTCGTAATCGATGACGAACCGAAAACCGGTGCGTACGTCAAGAAGGGGCTGGAAGAGTCCGGCTTCGTCGTTGATGTCGCCAGCGACGGCGCCGAGGGCCTGATTCTCGCCAACGACGTGACGTACGACGTGATCGTGCTTGACGTCATGCTGCCTGCGATGGATGGCTGGTCAGTCCTCAAAACCCTGCGCAAAACCCACAGCACCCCGGTATTGTTCCTGACGGCTCGCGACGACATCACCGATCGGGTCAAGGGGCTGGAGTTGGGCGGCGACGATTATCTGGTGAAGCCGTTCGCCTTTGTCGAATTGCTCGCGCGCGTGCGGACGCTGGCACGTCGCGGCCCGCCTCGCGACAGCGACATCATTACGCTTGGCGACCTCGAGATCGACGTCACACGTCGGCGAGTACGTCGCGGTGCGACACGCATCGACCTCACACCGCGCGAGTTCTCCTTGCTGCAACTTCTCCTGCGTCGTCAGGGCGAAGTGCTCACCCGAACGCAAATCGCTTCCTACGTGTGGGACATGAACTTCGACAGCGATACGAACGTGGTGGAAGTTGCCATCCGACGCCTGCGTGCCAAGGTGGACGACGAATTCCCCGTCAAGATCATTCACACCGTGCGCGGCGTCGGCTATGTCGCCGAGATCAAAACGTCCAACTGATGGCTACTCGCCCGCTCTCCACAACACTGGCACTCTGCTTTGCAGGCACCACGCTGGCCGTGTTCGCCCTGGTGGGCACGACGCTCTACTTCACGCTGGGACGTGAGATCCGTCAGCAGGACGATCTCGACATCGTGCTGAATGCCCGCCACACGCGTCGCCTCGCCGAAGAACTGCGCAACGGCGACGACCTTCGTGACCATTCCGTACGCCTCAAGAGTCAGGTGCTCGGAAATCCATCGTTCGCAATGGAGATACTTGGGCAAGACGGCGTCAAGCTGGTCGAACACAATACGGACCGGGTCATCGATACGTCGTTTTCGTCGCGAGCAATCTCCTCAAGGCTTGGTGCGGCGCAACGCATCACCCAAGGCGACGTATTGGAGTGGCGCAGCCCGCAGGGTTTGCCGGTGCGCGGGCTGGCCACTGACGCCAGACTGGGTGACGGTTCGCTGGTCACGGTGGTGATTGCCCGGGACATGACAGACCGGTGGCGCGTGCTCGATCATTACCGGGAGCGGCTCTACGCGTACGGACTCTCCGGCATGCTGCTCTCGTTTCTGATCAGTTGGCTGTTGGTACGCGCAGCACTGCAACCTTTGCGCGACCTGGATTCGCAAGTGGAAGCGGTCACTGTCGACAAGCTCGATACGCAGATCAAAATCGAAGGCGCCTCGAGCGAGGTCGAGGTCGTTGCGACGTCTTTGAATTCGATGATACGGCGTCTGCATGACGGCTTCGAGCGCATGTCGCAATACACGGCTGATCTCGCCCACGACATGCGAACGCCTCTGGGCAATCTGCGCGGCGCCACGGAGGTCGCGCTGGCGCGACCGCGAAGTGTGCCCGAGTATGAGGCGCTGCTCGAATCAAATCTGGAGGAATGTGCCCGGCTCTCGCAGATGATCGAAAACGTCATTTTTCTTTCACGTGCGGAACATCCACAGTTCATGACGGCAATGGTGGAGTTCGATGTCGCCCACGCCCTCGCTCAAATCGCCGATTACTTCGAGGGGCTGTCCGACGAAGCCGGCGTCACCCTTCGCGTGACGGGCGAAGGTCGTGTCCGCGCAGACAAGGAGTTGTTCCGCCGCGCGGTGAGCAACCTGCTCGCGAACGCACTGCGCTACACGCCCCGTGGCGGCGAAATCACGCTGCATGTCGAATCCACCGCAACGTCGCTCGATGTCAGCGTGCGCAACCCGGGGCCTCAAATTGACGCTGCCCTGCTGGAACGGATTTTCGACCGGTTTTATCGTGCGGACGCTTCACGCCACAATACGCCCCAGGCCAGCGGGGCGGCCGGACTGGGGCTTGCGATCGTGCGCACCATCATGACCCTGCACGGTGGGACCGCGCGTGCCGAGAGCGATGCCGCCGGCACGCGATTCATCCTTTCCTTCGCACGTCACTGAGCAGCGATCGTCTCGCTGGCCGGCGAGGCATCGTCTTGCAGTGCCTTGCGGTCCCAGCCGCCGCCGAGCGCCTGAAGCAATCGGACGCTCGCGTCGAGTTGCCGCTGTCTGATCTGCTCAAGCGTGCGCTCGTTCTGCAGGGCGATGGATTGCGTTGCGACGACGTCGAGATAGCTCACGGCCCCCGCCTCGTAACGATGGTTCGCGAGCGTGAGCGCCAGTTCGGCACCGGCCGCCGCGCGTTGCTGACTTCGTGCCTGCTCAGCGAGCGAGTTGAGTTCGCTCAGATCGTCCTCTGTCTGTTGGAACGCCATGAGCACTGTCTGCCGGTAGCCAGCGACAGCTTCGTCGTACCGCGCACTGGCGCCTTTGAGGGTTGCGTCTCGCCGACCGCCATCGAACAGCACGCCCGCAACTTGTGCCCCAAGGGACCAGAAGAGACTCGGCGCAGACAACCAGGGGGCGAAGAATGTGCTTTCCAGCCCGGTCGACGCCGAGAGGACAAGCGACGGGAAATACGCAGCGCGCGCCTGTCCGATTTCAGCATTGGCGGCGGCCACGCGTCGCTCCGCAGCCGCAATGTCCGGACGGCGTTGAAGCAGGGCAGAAGGCACGCCGGCAGGGATCGACGGCAACACGACCGCGGTCGCGTCCTGGGGCAGCGAGAACGACGATGCCGGCGTGCCGATGAGTGTTGCGATGGCATGCTGAAGTTGCGCGCGCTGCGCCTCGATTTCCTGATTCGCCGTTCGTGCACTTTCGAGCTGCGTTCGCGCCTGGGAGAGCGCGGAGGCGTCGATAGCGCCATCGGCGAGCTGTTGCTCGACGATGCGCAGACCGGCCTCGTAGGTCGTCACCGTGCGCCCGAGAAGCTGTTGTTGGCGATCCAGCGAGCGCAAGTCAAGGTATGCAGAGGCGAGTTGGCTCGCGACCGACAGGCGCACCGACTCCAGATCGGCCTGACTCACCTGAACGTTGTCACGTGCGGCCGTGGTGGCGTTCCTCACCCGTCCGAACAGGTCCGGCTCCCAACTCACTCCCGCCCCGACCGAATAGTCAGGGATGGTCTTTCCAGCAAGCGCACGGTCCACGAGGCTCTGAGACGTTCGATAACGCTGTGCCCCCGCGCCGGCGGTGACGGTCGGCGCCAAGGCGCTCTGTTGATACCCGAGCGCGGCCCGTGCCGCTTCCAACCGCGCCACGGCCTGGCTCACCGTCTGATTGGAGACGGCGACGCGTGCCTCCAACCGATTCAACGTTTCGTCATTGAAGACGCTCCACCACGGCCCTCTGGACTTGCCGTCGGCGGGCGCGGCGGTGGCCCAGCCGGCGCCGAGATGGGGGGCGCTTGCGTAGTGGGCGGGTACGGCGACATCGGGGGCATGGTAGGCAGGAATTGTCGAGCAGGCGCTCAGCGCCGTTCCGACGCAAACGAGCGTACTGGTGCGTGCCAGGATGGCTTTCATATCGATCATGGCGAGCCTCACTTATAACTTGCCCGCAGTCGCGGCAGGCGTGGAGGTCACCGGTGCGGCCGGGCCGGGATTGACGTTCTTGCCGGTCATGCCGGCCTCACGGCTCTCGCCTGCATTGCTTGCGGCATACGTCGGGGCGATGCTCGACCGAACGCGCTGGCCGTCGGAGATGGCATCGCCGGGATTGGCGATCACGCGATCGCTTTGCGAGAGTCCCGTGGCAATTTCCACGTAGGTGCCGAAATCCCGGCCGATGCTGACGCGTCGAAGCGCCACCTTGTCGTGCGCATCCACGGTCGCGATGCTCACACCGTCAGGGCGAAACAGCAGCGCGCTCACGGGAAGTTCGAGTCCGGGCGCGCCGGATTTCAGCGTGAGGTGTACCTGCGTGTAAGCCCCCGGCAACAAGGCGCCGTCACGGTTATCGACATCGATCTCCACGCGCAACGTCCGGCTCACCGGATCGATCGCGTTGGCATCGCGGGCGATGGTCCCGGTGAAGCGCCGGCCGGGAAACTGTTCCGTCGCGATCCACGCCTGTGTGTCGGGCGTCATCCGATTGGCTTCGTCTTGCGGAACATCGACATATACGCGCAGACGGTCGGTCTGCTCGATGTGGAAGAGTTCGCCGGACATCGACGGTAGCCCTGGTGCTCCCCCCGCCGTGACCAGCGCGCCCACTTGCACGTTGCGTGCGCTCACCACGCCATCGAACGGTGCCGTCACACTCTGATATGCCACCAGTTCGGCCAGTCGGGACACGTTGGCCTGCGCCGCCTGCAATGCAGCCAGCTTGGCGGCGGCGTCGCTGGTCTTTGCATCGGCATCCTGCGGGGAAACCGACTGGGTTCGCAGCATGGTCTGCCATCGTTGTGCTGTGCTGCTGGCAAAGCGGTAATTGGCCAGTGCCGTGGCTTCGTCAGCGCGAGCCTGACGCAATTGCGCATCGAGTTCCGGGGTATCGAGTCGTGCCAGCACCTGAGTGGCCTTCACATGCGCGCCGATATCGGCGAACCACTGCTTGACATAGCCGCTGGTACGCGCGTAGATCGCCACGTCGGCCCACGGCATGACGGCGCCTGGCAGCAACAGCTCCTGCGTTGCCGGGGCCGGCGTCGGCGTAATCGTCGAGACGCTCAGTTCACGCTGCGCCTCCACTTGCGCGGCCTGTGCCTGTCTCGCCACAATGCGCGGCACAATGCCGGCACACAGCAACAACAGAGCCAAGGCACCGAGGCCAAGTCCCCACGAGCGCCGCGCGCGCGAGGAAATCTGCGCCGCACCGGGCGCGGCGTGAAGCCGCAACGGGGCGGACACCGGCTTTGCCGTGGGCTCGGGAGTTCCGACGCGGTCGTCGGGCGGTGTATGCATGCTCATTGGAAATCCTTGTTGACGTTGGAGAGCGTGGCGGCTTGCTCATCGTTCGGGCGTGTCGGGCGGCGTTTGGCGAGCCAGCCATGTACCGTTGCAAATACGACAGGAACGAACACGAGCGTCGATAACGTGCCGAGTGCGAGTCCACCGATGACGGCCCGCCCGAGCGGTGCGTTTTGCTCCCCGCCGTCACCGAGTCCGAGCGCCATGGGCAACATGCCGATCAGCATCGCGAGCGCGGTCATCACTACCGGGCGAAAGCGGTTGAAACCGGCATCGAGCGCTGCGTCAATGGGTGCCATGCCGCCCGCCAGCGACTCGCGTGCCGAATTGACGACAAGGATGCTGTTGGCCGTGGCGATGCCGATGCACAGGATCGTGCCGGTCAGTGCGGGTACGGACAGCGTGGTCTGCGTGACAAACAGCATCCATGCGATGCCGGCCATCGATGCGGGAATGCCGCAAATGATGATGAACGGGTCGACCCACGATTGAAAATTCACGACCATCAGCAGATACACCAGCACGATCGCAAAGACGATACCGAGCGCCAATCCGCTGAATGAGGCATTCATCGACTGCACCTGTCCCCGGATCGCGATCGACGATCCGGAGGGCAAATGGGCGCGGGCCGCATCGACCAGACGGGCAACGTCCGATGCCACGCCGCCGAGATCTCGACCTTGTGTAGACGCGAAGATGTCGAGTACGGGCTGCACGTTGTAGTGAGAGACGACAGCTTGTTGCTCGCTGCGCGCGAGTGTGCCCAAAGAACCGATCTGATTTTGCGGATCAACGGCGATCGAAGGCGTGCTCACCGGCACGTTGGCCAGCTTCTGCAGGGAGTCGATGTTGTACTGGGGCACCATGGTGGTGAGCGGGTAGCTCACACCGTTTTTGGGGTCGAGCCAGAAGTTCGGTGTGGTCTGGGAGCTGCCGGATAGCGCAATGAGCAAGTTCTGGGAGATATCGCGCTGCGTGAGTCCGGCCTGAATGGCCTTGGTGCGATCCACGTTCACGTTGATCGTGGGTTCGTCGCCGGGTTGCTGGATATGGGCGTCGACAAGCCCCCGAACGCTGCGCAACTGATCGAGAAGTTGATTAGCCACCGCCCGGTTCTGTGCCAGATGGTTGCCCACGATCTGGACGTCGATGGGGGCCGGCAGGCCGAAATTGAGGATCTGGCTTACGATGTCGGCCGGAAGGAACGAGAATGTGACCCCCGGGAATGATGCGTTAAGCACATCGCGCAGTTTCGCGACATATCCGGCGGTGGATGAGTGATTGGGCTTGAGGGTGACCAGAATATCGGCATCCTCCGGGCCGATCGGGTCCGACGAGTCGTAAGTAAGGTTGATGCCACTCACCGGCAGGCCGATGTTGTCGAGCACCAGGCTTACTTCTGCCGGAGGAATGACCGTCTTTATTTTCGTTTCCGCTTCGTCCGTGATGCGGGCGGTCTCTTCGATGCGCGTGCCGGTCGGCGCACGCAAATGCAGGCGTATTTCACCGGCATCCACAGACGGGAAGAAATCGCGCCCGACGAACGGTGTCAAAGCAAGGGAGCCGAGGCAAATGGCAAGCCAGACTGCCACGAAGCGCGATCGCTGGCCGACAGCCACCCGAAGCGCCGAAGCGTAGCGGCGACGCAAGGATTCGAAACCCGCCTCGAAGCGAGCCTGAAAGCGCGAGAATCGCGCGGACCATCCGCCGGCAGGCTGCGCATTTTCGGATTTGGCACGCAGCAAATACATCGCGAGCGTGGGAATCAGCGTGCGCGAGAACAGGTATGAGGCGCACATCGCAAATACGACAGCTTCAGCCATCGGCACGAACAGGTACCGTGCGACGCCGGAGAGCAGGAACATCGGCACGAACACGATGCAGATGGAGAGGGTCGAGACGAAGGTTGGCACCGCAATCTCGCCCGCGCCATTGAGAATCGCGTCGTGCAACGGCGCTCCGCGCTCCAGGTGATGTGTAATGTTCTCGATCGCGACGGTCGCATCGTCTACGAGTATGCCCACGGCCAGTGCCAGCCCGCCGAGCGTCATGATATTGATGGTCTGACCCAGCGCCGAGAGGGCAATGAGCGAGGTGAGCGCCGAGAGCGGAATCGTGATGGCGATAATGAGCGTGGCGCGCCAACTGCCGAGAAAAAGCAGGATCATCGCTGCGGTAAGGCATGCGGCAATGAGCGCCTCGCGCACGACGCCGGAAATCGCCGACTTGACGAATAGCGATTGGTCCGAGAGAGGTGTGATCTTGAGCGCGCTCGGCAGACCTGCCGTGATCTTCGGTAACAGATGCTTCACTTGATCGATGATCGTGAGGGTGGATGCGCTACCCGTCTTCTCCACAGTCAACAGTGCGCCGCGCTGACCGTCCGCCCGCACGATGTTGGTCTGTGGCGCGTAACCGTCGATCACATGCGCGACGTCGCGCACATACACGACCCCACCTTTCTCCGTCTTGATAGGCAAATCGTTGAGCGCGTCGACACTTTGTGTGCTTCCATTCATCCGGACGTTGTATTCCCGCGCACCGATCTTGGCCGTGCCTCCGGGCAGGATCAGGTTCTGCGCATTGACGGCGTTGACCACGTCAATCGGGGCAAGTCCCTTGGCCTGAAGCGCCCGGGTGTCGAGTTGCACCATGATCTGACGGACTTTGCCGCCATAGGGGAGCGGCACTGCGGCGCCCTGCACCGTGGCCAGTTGTGTCCGGATGAAGCTGTTGCCCAGGTCATACAAGGACTGCTCCGGCAGCGTCTTGCTTGAGAGCCCGAGTTGCAGCACCGGGACCGTCGAGGCGCTGTAGGTGATGATGTTCGGCGGCAGTGTGCCGGGCGGCATGACACGCAGGATGGATGCGGAGTTTGCCGCGGCTTCGGCAATCGCCCGATTGATGTCGGCGCCCGGATGGAAGAAGACCTTCACTACCGACACGCCATTGAGCGATTGGGATTCGATGTGATCGATGTCGTCGACATCGGTCGTTAATGCGCGCTCGTAGTTCGACGTAATCCGATGCGCCATGTCCTCGGCCGAAAAGCCGTTGTATGACCAGACGATACTGACGACAGGAATGTCGATGTTCGGAAAAATATCCGTCGGCGTGCGCATGATGGCAAGGGGGCCGAGGATAAAGATCAGCACGGCGAGCACGATGAACGTGTAGGGGCGTCTGAGCGCCAATCTGACGATCCACATGAAAATATCCGGAAATGAGGTGACCACGGCAGGGGGAGAACCCGCTGCGCCCGGACAGTGGAATTCCGGCGAACGCGGGCGTCCGAGATGCAGGCAAGTATGTGGATGGGCCGTTTACCTTGTGCTGACCGTTGCATTACGGATTTGTCATCTGTGCGGATAACAAAATCGTAATCGGGAGGTCACCTTCAGGTCAGCCGCGAAAGACCAGAATGCATTCAACCTTCGCGACATTGTCGAAGGCTGGCTGAACTGCCCCAGTTCCGGGAGCAGATGCCACTTATGCAAAGGTGAATATCATGAAAGCAATTGTCTCCGCCCTTCTCGTTTCCTGCGCCCTGGCCGCGCCGTTCTCCGCATTCGCCCAGTCGACCGGCAACAACGACGCGTCGCTCTCGCGTGCCCAGGTCCAGGCCGATCTCGTTCGTGTTGAACAGGCAGGCTACCAACCGTCCGGCTCGCAGGCCAACTACCCGGCCAACCTCGAACGGGCCGAGGCTATCGTTGCAAAACAGGACGGCAGTGCGAGCCTGATCAACACCTCCGGCACGGTCGCGATGACGGGGGTAAGCACAGGCAACCAGCCCGTAAGCCACGCCAGTCGCCAATCGGTTTATTTTGGCGATTGATTCTGGCGATTGCCCCGCCAACTCGCATGCCGAGGCAAATTTGGCGTATCCGAGAAAGTGCGAGGGCAGCCTGCCAAGCTCACCGAGCTTGCTCAGGTTGCTCTCCGCTCGAGATGACGCAGCAGGCGTTCCTAGGACGCTGCGAGCTCATTCACGGGCTTCGGCAAAGCTGCCCAATGGCTTTTTGAAGCCGGTCTTGCCATCGGCAGGGATACCTAGAGACAAGATTCGTGGCCGTGCGAGCTTAAGACGGCGACAACCGCGGCTAAATGCTCTTGAGCGCGTGGATGCGGATGAGGACGCAGTTGATGCCTTAGTCAGCGAACAAGAGTCCCCGGATTAGCATTGCGCTTCATAGCGAACGATCTTCGAATTGCCGACGCCCACGACTCCATTGGCGGGTCGCTCCAGAGGTGGCAAAAAAGCAAGGGGGTGATACCGGTACATTTGTCGGAGATCGCCGTCAGGATCAAATCTCGCTTGCCGAGATACAAAGGCAATCTTTTGGCGCAGATAGAGCTGTACCGCAGCGGCGCGATGACAAGCACGCCAAATACATCCGCACATATCGTAATCTCGTGGCGGCAACATTTGGCGCGGCCACAGCAACGCCGGACCTTATCAAACCCCGTCTGGCTTTCTCGAGACTCAGTATCTTGACGACTTTTGGATCATCTCCGTACTCGCTCGGAAATGGCTCCGTAAGCTCCCATGGACAAAACCGAGCAAGGTCTCCGACCTCTCCCGAAGTCAATAACCTCCCGCCGAGCCATTCGTCGTTCGATGTCGATACTTCGACTATCCAGGATAAGCAAGAGCACCGGCAAACGTTCTCCGGTGCTCATCAAGAGTGTCTTGACGCGGTAGCCATTGATCGTCGTTGACACTATTTTCTTGTCCGCAATAGTGAGCACCATGGGTAAACGTTGGAAAAACCGTCAACAAGAAAAAACCCGGCAAAGCACAAGGCTTGCCGGGTTTGGTTGACAACGCTGTGTCAGGTGCTTTCTAGAACGGAATATCGTCGTCCATGTCGTCGAAGCCGCCGCCCGACTGCTTGGCCGGGGCTTGCTGACGAGCGCCGCCGCCACCAGCACCACCGCCGCGCGAATAACCGCCACCACCGCCTGCGCCGCCACCCTCATCACCACCACCGCGCGAGTAGCCACCGCCACCACCGCCACCACCGCCGCCTTCACCGCCACGGCCACCCAGCATTTGCATCTGGTCAGCCACGATTTCCGTGCTGTAACGGTCCGTGCCGTCCTGCGCCTGGTACTTGCGCGTGCGGATGCGGCCTTCGATATACACCGACGAGCCCTTCTTCAGGTACTCGTTGACGATCTCGGCGAGACGGCCGAAGAACGACACGCGGTGCCATTCCGTCATCTCCTTGAACTCGCCGGATTGTTTGTCCTTGTAACGGTCGGTCGTCGCCAGACGAATGTTCGCGACCGCATCGCCGCTCGGCAAGTAGCGGACTTCGGGGTCGGCGCCAAGGTTACCGACCAGGATCACTTTGTTGACTGATGCCAT
Organism: Pandoraea sp. SD6-2; assembly: GCF_000389825.1. Lineage (NCBI taxonomy): Bacteria > Pseudomonadati > Pseudomonadota > Betaproteobacteria > Burkholderiales > Burkholderiaceae > Pandoraea > Pandoraea sp. SD6-2. Next base: position 458,081 of record NZ_KB944454.1, read on the forward strand.
AAAACTTTCTCCGGTATTGCTGAAATCCGATCAGGATTGACGAGGCGCTGGCGTCCTCATCGGTGCGGCGATTATAAGCCACACGAAAGCGCCGGCTGCGCATGTGAGGAATATTGCGTTTTGACCGTAGTGGGTCATAAGAAAACCCCCTAGTGCCCCGCCGCAGAACAACCCAAGTGCCTGTGTCGTATTGTAAACACCCACCGCCGCGCCCTTGCGATGCCCCGGCGCGAGCTTCGAGACCAGCGACGGCTGCGAGGCTTCCAGCACGTTGAAGCCCAGGAAGTACACGAACAGCACCGTCGTGATCACAGCCACCGTCGGCGGCAAGCCGCCCAGCGCCGCCTGCGCTATCGCCACCAGCGCAATCGCCGAGAGCAGCACGATCTTCATCTTCCCGCGCTTCTCGGCCGCAATGATCGCCGGCACCATCGCCACAAACGACAAGCCCATCACCGGCAGATAGATCTCCCAGTGCTGCGCCACCGGCAGCCCTGCGGCGACCAGCATGCGCGGCATTGCCACGAAAAGCGCCGTCTGCGTGGCGTGCAACACGAATACCCCGAAATTCAGACGCAGCAGTTCCGGGTTGTGCAGCACCTCGGAAAACGGCGCCGGGCCAGCCTTCGGATGCACGGGCGGTGTCGGCACGACCCACAACACCACGAAAATCGCCAGCACCGCCAGAACGCCGATGGCCGAGAACAGGCCACTCATGCCCAGCCAGTGATACAGGAACGGCGCGCACACGATCGCCACGGCGAACGACACGCCAATGCTGCCGCCAATCATCGCCATCGCCTTCGTGCGATTCTCGTCGCTCGTCAGGTCGGCCACGCAGGCCATGACCGCCGAAGAAATTGCCCCGGCGCCCTGAATCGCCCGGCCAACGATGATCCACGTCAGATCGTGCGCCAGCGCCGCCACAAGCGAGCCGATCGCGAACACGATCAGACCAAAGATGATGACCGGCTTGCGCCCCAGCCGGTCGGACGCCCAGCCGTAAGGGATATAGAGCAGCGACTGCGTGAGGCCGTAAATACCGATCGCCAGTCCGACGAGAAAGGTATTGCTGCCGCCCGGAATCGTCTGAGCGAACACCGAGAACACCGGCATGATCAGGAACAGGCCAAGCATGCGCAGCGCAAAAATGCCCGCGAGCGACGCACTCGCGCGCACTTCTAGCGGGGTCATGCGGCCACCGCGGCCGCGTGTCGTGGCAGGGGAAGCGGAAGTCACGGAATCAGTCGACATTACGTCCTGGGAGATGAAAAAAACGCGTGCTGCCTCGGGGTTTTCTGATGATTGCCGCCCGGCCCTGCGGCATGCCCGCCACCCGGCGGGCGCGTCGATGGCGGGTCTCGCCGACGCTCGGACGCCAGCCTCTGGAAATCGGGCGGTTCGTCCCCATCTGTACACTCGTGCCGGTGTGCCGCCCGAGACCGCCAGTCAGCAGGTTCAGCCCCGGCAATCAAACTTAGGTATATTAGCAGGTTTAGCCGCCCGGATTTCCCCCCCAGCGGCCCGTCCCGACCGCTCCCGCCGCCATTCGCGTCGACGCCGGCCAACGCCGTGCCGACTCGGTCCGACGTCCCGGGAAACTCGGACACTCTTGGGGGCCGGAACCCGCCCCGCGACAATTCGCCGCGCGGATTCCTCGGCGACGACCCGGAACCGTCAATGGAAACCATTCGTATTCGTGGGGCTCGTACCCACAACCTCAAGAACGTCAATCTCGACTTGCCGCGTCACCAGCTTGTGGTGATCACCGGCCTGTCCGGCTCCGGCAAATCGTCGCTCGCCTTCGACACGCTTTACGCGGAAGGTCAGCGGCGCTACGTCGAGAGTCTGTCGGCGTATGCTCGTCAGTTCCTGCAATTGATGGAGAAGCCTGACGTCGATCTGATCGAAGGTCTCTCGCCCGCGATCTCCATCGAACAGAAGGCCACGTCGCATAACCCGCGTTCGACGGTCGGCACGGTCACGGAAATTCACGATTACCTGCGTCTGCTCTACGCCCGAGTCGGCACACCTTACTGCCCCGACCACGGGCTGCCGCTCGAATCGCAAAGCGTCTCGCAAATGGTCGACGCGGCGCTTGCGCTGCCGGAAGACACCAAGCTCATGATCCTCGCGCCGATCGTCGTCGATCGCAAAGGGGAGCACGCCGATCTGTTCGAGTCGATGCAGGCCCAGGGTTTCGTGCGCTTTCGCATCCGCTCCGGGGGCGGCGCCGCCAATGAAGGCCGCGCGCGCGTGTACGACATCGACGCCCTGCCCAAGCTCAAGAAGACGGAGAAGCATTCGGTCGACGTGGTGATCGACCGCGTGAAGGTGCGTGCCGATCTGAAGCAGCGTCTGGCGGAATCGTTCGAAACGGCGCTGCGTCTGGCCGATGGCCGCGCCATTGCGCTGGAAATGGATACCGACAAGGAACACGTCTTCAGTTCGAAGTTCGCGTGCCCCGTGTGCTCGTATTCGTTGCAGGAACTCGAGCCGCGCCTGTTCTCGTTCAACAATCCGATGGGCGCCTGCCCGACCTGCGACGGTCTGGGCCAGATGACATTCTTCGATCCGAAGCGCGTCGTCGCCTTCCCGGCGCTCTCGCTCGCGTCCGGCGCGATCAAGGGTTGGGATCGTCGCAATCAGTTTTACTTCCAGATGCTGCAAAGCCTCGCGGCGTTCTACGACTTCGATGTCGATACCGCTTTCGAGGACCTGCCGGAAGACACGCAGAAGATCGTGCTCTACGGCTCCGGCGAGCAGAGCATTCCCTTCACCTACGTGAACGAGAAAGGCCGTACGTCGGTACGCGAGCATGCATTCGAGGGCATCATTCCGAATCTGGAGCGGCGTTATCGCGAAACCGATTCCGTCGCGGTGCGCGAAGAACTCGCCAAGTATCAGAACAATCGCGCCTGCCCCGATTGCGAGGGCAGCCGCCTGCGCCGCGAAGCCCGTTTCGTGAAGGTGGGCGAAGGTCCGCAAGCGCGCGCGATCTACGAGATCGGCAATCTGCCGCTGCGCGAAGCGCTCGGCTACTTCCACGAATTGGTGTTGCACGGCGCCAAGCGCGAAATCGCCGACAAGATCGTGAAGGAAATCGTCGCGCGTCTCACGTTCCTGAATAACGTCGGTCTCGACTATCTTTCGCTGGAGCGCAGCGCCGATACGCTCTCGGGCGGCGAAGCACAGCGTATCCGTCTGGCGTCGCAAATCGGCTCGGGTCTGACCGGCGTGATGTACGTGCTCGACGAGCCGTCCATCGGGCTGCATCAGCGCGACAACGATCGTCTGATCGGCACGCTCAAGCATCTGCGCGATCTCGGCAACTCGGTGATCGTGGTCGAGCACGACGAGGACATGATTCTCGCGAGCGACTACGTCGTCGACATGGGGCTCGGCGCGGGCATTCACGGCGGGACGGTGATTGCCCAGGGCAGCCCCGAGCAGATCGAGCAAGCGCCGGAGTCGCTGACCGGGCAGTACCTGTCGGGGGCGCGGCGCATCGAAGTGCCGACGCAGCGCCACGCGCCGCGCGAGGAACGTCTGCGGATTTTCGACGCGACGGGCAACAACCTCAAGAACGTCAATCTGGATCTGCCGGTCGGCTTGCTGACCTGCGTGACGGGCGTGTCCGGCTCGGGCAAGTCGACGCTGATCAACGACACGCTGTATCACGCCATCGCACGCCACCTCTATGGGTCGTCGGCCGAGCCCGCACCGTATGACCAGATCGAAGGGCTGGAACACTTCGACAAGGTCATCAACGTCGACCAGTCTCCCATCGGACGCACGCCGCGCTCGAATCCGGCCACTTACACGGGCGTGTTCACGCCGATTCGCGAACTCTTCGCCGGCGTGCCCGCAGCCAAGGAACGTGGCTACGACCCGGGCCGCTTCTCGTTCAACGTGAAGGGCGGACGCTGCGAAGCCTGTCAGGGAGACGGCGTCATCAAGGTTGAAATGCACTTTCTGCCGGACGTATACGTGCCTTGCGACGTCTGTCACGGCAAGCGCTACAACCGCGAAACGCTCGAAGTGCAGTACAAGGGCCGCAATATCTCGGAAGTGCTCGACATGACGGTCGAGCAGGCGCATGAGTTCTTCAAGCCTGTTCCTGTGGTGGCGCGCAAGCTCAAGACGCTGCTCGACGTGGGCCTGGGCTACATCCGCCTCGGCCAGTCGGCCACCACACTCTCGGGCGGCGAAGCGCAGCGGGTAAAACTCTCGCTCGAACTGTCCAAGCGCGACACCGGCCGAACGCTGTACATCCTTGATGAGCCGACAACCGGGCTGCACTTTCACGATATCGAGCTGCTGCTGACGGTGATTCACAGGCTGCGCGATCAGGGCAATACTGTCGTCATCATCGAGCACAATCTGGACGTGATCAAAACAGCGGATTGGGTGATCGATCTCGGGCCGGAAGGCGGCGCGGGCGGCGGACAGATCATTGCACAGGGTACGCCCGAGCAAGTGGCGGCGAACAAGGCCAGCTTCACCGGCAAGTACCTCGCCCCGCTGCTCAAGCACGAGAAGTAAGACGCACTGCCCAAGCCGTCACGGCATCGTTTTTTTTGAAGGACGTCATTGCATGGAACCGCGCTCTGGCTGGAATCCGGATCGGAATTTCTGGATCGAACTGGCGAGTTATGTCTTCGCCGCCGTGGCCCTCTGGCTGATTCTGAGCATCCACCTGCTTTCGGTGGTGCTCTCGGGAATGGTCGTCTATCAACTCGTGCATGTGCTCGGGCCACGCTTGCAACTGCGGATCTCCAGCGAGCGCGCTCGGCTGGTTGCGGTTGCGCTGCTGTCGGCGGTGATCGTCGCGCTGATGACGGCACTCATTTTCGGCATCATCACGTTCTTCCGCAGCGATGCGGGTCACTTGCAGCACATCAACGCAAGGATGATGGAAGTCGTCGAGCAAGCGCGTGCGCAATTGCCGGCATGGATCACGGCACGGCTGCCGGCCGACATTGACGACATTCACCAGTCGATCACCGGCTACCTGAAAGACCACACGCAAGAGATGTCGCTGGTCGGCAAGGAAGCGCTCAACGCGATGGTGCACATCGTGGTGGGGCTTGTGCTCGGTGCCCTCGTGGCGCTCTCCACCATTCGGCCCGTGCACAGCATGCGGCCGCTCGCGGCCGCGCTCACGCGCCGTGTCACGCTGTTTGGCGATGCCTTTCGCCGCATCGTGTTCGCGCAGGTGAAGATTTCGGCGATCAATACCGTCTTTACCGCGATCTTTCTGATCGGCGTGCTGCCGCTGTTCGACGTTCACCTTCCGCTACGCAAGACGATGATCGTGGTGACGTTCGTCGTCGGGCTGCTGCCGGTCGTGGGCAATCTGATCTCGAACACGTTCATCGTGGTGCTGGGTCTGTCGGTGTCGCTGTCTGTGGCCATCACGGCGCTGGTCTTCCTGATCGTGATTCACAAGCTCGAATACTTCCTCAACGCCCGTATCGTTGGCACGCAGATCCAGTCCCGCGCCTGGGAACTGCTGCTGGCCATGATCGCGATGGAAGCGGCATTCGGGCTGCCAGGGCTTGTCGCCGCACCGATCTATTACGGATACATCAAGAGCGAACTGGCAGAAAAAGAACTCGTCTGAGCGCACCCCGGTCGCCCGCTGTCCGCTGCCTCCCCCTTGGCAGACGGGCACCGGGCGATGTTTTTGGCCGAAATTTGACATTTCGTCATTGATCGACATAATGTCAACTCATGAAATCTACCAAATCTCCCGCCACGGGCAAGCTCGACGAGAACACGCTGTTGTTGCGCGAAGGGCGCAAGATCGTCGAGGCGCTCGGCCAGACGTTCGCGCCGCTGGTCGAAGTGGTGCTGCACGACCTGACCGATCCCGACCACTCCATCGTGGCAATCTCCAACAATTTGTCGGGGCGTGGGCCGGGTGACGCCGCCACGGAGATGGGGCTTGCGCGCATCGCCGATCCGGCGTTTCCCGAGGTCATCGCCAACTATGCGAACCGGTTTCCGGACGGACGACCGGTCAAGAGCACATCCATCGGGCTGAAGAACAGCAGCGGCGAGTACGTCGCGGCCATCTGCCTGAACATGGACATCTCGATGCTCACCGCAGCGGCGGCCAGCATGCAGCAATTGGTGAACGTACCGAATCGCGCCCCGGCGCCGGTTCGCGAGACGCTGTCCAACCGGCGGCTCGACGACATCTCCCCGCTCATCACCGACTTTGCCGCGCAGCGCAACACGACCCCGCAGGGCCTGACGCTCGCGCAACGCCGCGAGGCCATCCGTCTCATCGAAGGCCGCGGCCTGCTCGACCTGCGTCACGCTCACGCCGAAGTCGCGCGTGCGTTGGGTATCGCTCGCTCAACCGTCTACACCTACCTCTCCGACCCGAAAGACGCATCATGACCGTTCCTCCTCTCGCAATTACGTATGGCGACGTCGTCGCCGCCCACGACCGGATTCGCGAAGCCGCACATCGCACGCCGGTGCTCACGTCGCGCACCGCCGACGCCATGACCGGCGCCAGCCTGTTCTTCAAGGCAGAGAATTTCCAGCGCATGGGCGCCTTCAAGTTTCGTGGCGCGTTCAACGCGATCTCGCAGTTCACGGCCGAACAAAAGCGTGGCGGGGTGCTGGCATTCTCGTCGGGCAACCATGCGCAGGCGATTGCCCTCTCGGCGCGCGAGCTGGGCGTGCCCGCAGTGATCCTGATGCCGCAGGATGCCCCGCAGATGAAGATCGACGCGACACGTGGCTATGGCGCGGAGGTCATTCTTTTCGATCGCTACAAGGAAGATCGCGAAGCGCTTTCCAGGCAACTGGCGCAGGAGCGCGGCATGACGTTGATTCCGCCGTACGATCATCCGCATGTCATGGCGGGACAAGGCACGGCGACCAAGGAGTTGATCGAGGATGTGGGCGAGCTGGACACCCTCGTGGTGTGCCTCGGCGGCGGCGGACTGCTCTCGGGCAGTGCCGTTGCAGCGCGCGCGCTGAATCCCGAGATCGAGATTTTTGGTGTCGAGCCGGAAGCGGCCAACGATGCTCAGCAGAGTTTTCGAACGGGCAAGATCGTGCACATCGAGACGCCGCGCACGATTGCAGACGGCGCGCAAACCCAGCATCTGGGTGAACTCACGTTCCCGGTGATTCGCTCGCTCGTGGACGACATCCTGACCGTCACCGACGACGAACTGGTGCAAACGATGAAGTTCTTCGCCAGCCGCATGAAGATCGTGGTCGAACCGACGGGCTGTCTGGCTGCGGCGGCGGTCCTGCAAGGCAAGTTGGATGTACGAGGCAAGCGCGTGGGCGTCATCGTGTCGGGCGGCAACATCGATATGGAACGCTTCGCCAAACTCACGCTCGGAGAAGCCGTATGAGTGCACAGGAACGTGGTATCGAAGCGGTCAACGTACCGGCGCTGCAACCGCCGCGCGGTCACTATTCGCATGGCGTGTGCGCGGGCGGTTTCGTGTTCGTGTCCGGCCAGTTGCCGGTCACGCCGGACGGCGAACGCCTCGTCGGCGCGCCGTTCGCGGTGCAGGCGAAGCAGGCACTGGATAACGTTGCCGCGATTCTTACCGCTTGCGGCACGCGCATCGACCGGCTGGTGCAGGTGCGCGTGTACATCACGAACGTCGACGATTGGGGGCCGTTCAACGAGGTCTACGCCGCCTGGGCGGGCGACGCGAAACCCGCTCGCGCCGTCGTGCCGGTGCCCGCGCTCAGCCACGGCGTCGCCGTGGAGATCGAGGCGACCGCGTTGGCTGGGTGACGAAAAAAAGGCGCATATCGCGGCGATTGGCGAGGCGGCTTCCCAAAAGATTACATGCGGAAGCCAAAGAATCCCCCCGCACATAGCCATTTACGAAAAACCCCGCTACGCTAGGGGCTTTTGAGAGACTGGCGTCTGCGCTTAGTCGCGGCACGATACAAAGTCGCGGTCGTCGACGTTGGTCAATTCTGATTGCCCATGACGACTCCTCCCATCTCCCAGCACGATTCTGCCGGCCCCACGCCCGCCCCGGACGTGTCGACATCGCCGGAAAGCGCCCAGACAACGCCGCGGCCGATGGCCGACGACGAACCCATGCAGTTGATCACGAGTTTCAACGACGTATTCGTTGTGGTGGCGTCGGCGCTGCTCGTGTTCGGCACGGTGTGGCTGACGAACACGCTGCCGCCATGGCTCATCGCCCTGATTTGTGCAGCACTGTTCTGGGGACTGTCGGAGGTCTTCGTGCGGCGCCGGCGCATGGCATTGCCTGCACTTTTCTATAGCTTCGGGTTCATTGCCGCGCTCGCCTGCGCCGGGTTTGCAGCAATCCCCTCGATGCATGGGTACAGCGGCGCTTCCGACGTACACATCGAAGCCAGAGGGCTCGCGTGGTACCTTCCGCAACTGCTCGCGAGCTACGCCGGCATCGCCATCGGCTCCGTAACTTTTTGGCGACGCTTTCGGGTGCCGGCCACCATCGCATTGGGGGTTGGCGGTGCGGTCTGCCTGACGTGGTTCCTCGTGCTCGTTGCCGGCCAGGACTATATCGGCCCGATGCGGGTGGCGAACATCGTCGCCGGTCTCGCCATCTTCGTCTGGGCACTGCGCTGGGATGCGCAAGACCCGCAGCGTAAGACCCTCCGCTCGGACGTCGCCTTCTGGCTACACCTGCTCGCCGCCTGTATGGTCACGCACCCGATCTTCTGGGCGCTCATGCCCGGCTATCCGATCGCGGTCATCGCCGTCTTTGTCCTGCTGACCGGCATATCGCTCGCCATCGATCGCCGCGCGCTGATGATGTCGTCGTTGCTGTATGTGATCAGTGCGATTCTGAGCGTTGTCGTGACTTCGGCAGCCACCCATGCACTGGCGGTGGTCGCCGTCGTTGTGGGGGGCGCGTTGTTGCTGTTGTCCGCACTCTGGCGTCCTGCACGCGCCGTCGTGCTGAAGTTGCTTCCTGCTGGCTGGCGTGCGCGTTTGCCTCAGTAGTTCCCAGGCAAACGCACTCAGTCCCCACGCTGGGGAGGGCCACGCCCTCCCCGGTCGATGAATCGGCGCACTGCGGCGCACTTACCGCACGTCAGTGCGGTTCCGCCCTTACTGCCGCGCCACCCGTTCCAACACCTTCATGTAGTGATCGAGCGACGGCGTCGCCATGCCGGCAACCTTTGCCCGATCGTCCCAGCGACGCAACCGCAGCGCCGCCCCGGCATGCTCGCGAGCGAGGAACGTCTTCGCCTCGTCATCACTGAATACCCCGCCCTGTAATGCCAGACTGCGCACCGAATCGGCCGAGAGCTTGGCGTAGTACTCGGGATCAATAGCGCACAGGCAACGCTTGGCGTCTACGTGCAGACGAATCGGATCGAGCACCGCGTCGCTGAACAACGGACGCAGGAAAGGCAGCGCGAAATACTGGTGCAGATCGTCGATGCCGCGCTCGGTGGGCGTCTCGCCCTGAAGATTGAGCAGATGGCCGAGATCGTGGAGGAAACTGGCCGCGACGAGCGCCTCGTCGGCGCCTTCGCTCTCGGCGAGCGCGCCGCTTTGCAGCGCGTGCTCCAGTTGGGTGACAGGCTCGCCGCTGTAGGCAAGCGAGCCGAATTTATCGAACAGGGTGCGGATGTCCGGCAGGCTCAGGGCCATCGTGTGAACTCTCGTTATCGTCGCGAGAACTTGGGGCAGCGGCCGCCGCGACATCGGCAAGCGCCGCCAGCTTCGACACCTTCGTTTCCTTCAGTGTCTTGGTGTCCTTCATCTCCTTGCCGTCCTTCGGCTTGTCTCGCATGCGGCTCTTGCGCAATGCGCCGGCGTCGTCGAGCACCGGGTACGCCGTCGAGCAGAACAGCGAATTAAGACGCTTCATGTCGCTGATGATGTCCAGATGCAGCGAACTCGTCTCGATACTCTGCACCGACTGGCCCGCCAAACGGTTCAGGTGCGTGTACGAATAGGCGCGCTCCAGATCGCGGAAGCTCTCCTTCTCGGCCATGAGCCGCTGCGCACTCTTGAGGTCCGTGTTCAGAAACACCGACAACCCGAGTTGCAGGTTCGTCACCAGGCGCGCGTGCATGTCGCAGATTTCCTGCAACCCCGCCTCGGAGAACGACAGCTTGTGCGAGATCTTCTTCTCCTCGACCTCCGTCACCATGCGCTCGATGATATCGCCCGCATGCTCCAGATTGATCGTGAGCGAGATGATGTCCGTCCAGCGCCGGCTGTCCTGCTCGCTCAGGTTCTCGCGCGACACGCGCGTGAGGTACATCTTCACCGCGGTATAGAGATGATCGACGTCGTCGTCCATCCGGCGCGTCTCGCGTGCCCGCGCCACGTCGTTGCTGCGAATGACATCGAGCAAACCATTGAGCATCTGCTCGACGATATCGCCCATACGCAACGTTTCGCGCGTGGCATTGGCCAGCGCCACCGACGGCATCTCCAACGCGCTCTCATCCAGGTGGCGCGCACGTGTCACACCGTCTGCCTCCGGCTTGTCGGCAAGCAGTCGAACGCACAGGCGCGCCATCGGCTCGGTGAACGCGAGGAACACCACGCAGCGCGCCAGGTTGTAGAGCACATGGAAGTTGACGACGGCTTGTGCGGGGGCGTCCGAGAGCCAGTTCACGAGCATCGGCGCATAGTCGACGAACGGCAGCACAAGCAGGCAGCCGATCAACTTGAAGAGCAGGCTGCCGAAGACCACCCGACGCCCCGCCGCGTTCTGTCCGGCAGAGGTCAGCATGGCGAGCATGCCGCTGCCCAGATTCGCGCCGATCACCAGGCACAGGGCCACCTTGAGCGAAATCACGCCCGACGATGCCAGCGTCGCCGTGAGCAGCACCGCTGCCAGACTCGAATACGACACCATGGCAAAAAGCGCGCCGATCAGCGTGTCGAGCATCACGTCGCCCGTTAGCGAGCGGAACAACACCTTCACGCCCGCCGCTTCGGTCATTGGCGTGGTGGCGCCCACGATCAGTTGCAACGCCAGAATGATCAGGCCCAGTCCGATCGACACGCGGCCGAGTTGACCGGCGCGGGTCTGTTTGCGCGACAGAAAGAAGATGACGCCGAAGAAGATCAGCAGCGGCGAGAGCCAATGCAGATCGAACGTCAGGATCCGCGCCATGAGCGCCGTGCCGACGTCTGCACCGAGCATGATCGACAGTGCGGGGGCCAGCGCGATCAAACCCTGCGCGCCGAACGAGGAGACGATAAGTGCCGTCGCGTTACTGCTCTGCACGAGGCCCGTCACGAGCACTCCCGCGGCGAACGCGAGGAAGCGATTCGAGATGCTGTGCGACAGAATGCGCCGCAGGTCGGCGCCGTAGACGCGCAGGACCCCGGTACGCACGATGTGCGTACCCCAGATCAGCATCGCCACGCCGGAGAGAAGGTTGAGCAGTGTCAGCATGCCAGTGTTCCGTGATCTTATTGTCGACGGGACAGGCAGCGCTTCGCGCCGCCGACATGACGCACCCACTGGTTTGCCAAACCGGCATCCCGCGTCAGTCCAACACTGGCGTCGGGATGCGTATGAAGTTCACGCGTCATGCGTATCCCCAATCGACACACCGTACACCAAAACGACCATTGCAACAATCGTGTCATGAATTTGTCACAATTTTTTCTCTGATTCTGCTAAGCCTTGTTGCGTAAGGGGGACAGACCGAGGCGACCGGCCGTGCAGCGCCTCCTTCCAGCCCATTTCATCGTCCCCGGCCACCGCTGTCGCAGCCTGAATCCGGCCTCAGATTCCCCACGGCAGCGTAAAGGTTTTGGTGTTGGTGAAGCTCTTCATCGCTTCCTGCACGCCTTCCTTGTAGCCCAGACCGGAATCCTTGATACCGCCAAAAGGCGTCAGTTCGATGCGATACCCCGGCACCTCCCAGACATTGACCGTGCCCACCTGAAGCTCGTTGGTGAAACGCGTGACATAGTCGAGGCGGTTCGTACACACCCCCGACGACAGACCGAATGCCGTGCCGTTCGACATGGCGATGGCTTCGTCGATGCTGCCGAACGTGAGGATCGGCGACACTGGCCCGAACGTTTCTTCACGCACGACGGTCATCGACGGATCGACACGATCGATGACGGTGGGTGAGTACAGCGCGCCGTCGCGCTTGTTGCCCACGAGCAAACGCGCCCCCTGCGAAACCGCCTCATTCACGCGCGCCTCGAACAGACGGGCAGCCGCTTCGTCGATGACCGTGCCCATGTCGTTCGCCCCATCGGCCGGATCACCGTATTTCCAGGCACGGGTCTTCTCCACGACCAGTTCGGTGAAGCGTGCCGCAACGTCACGGTGCACGAGCATCCGCTTGACCGCCGTGCAGCGCTGCCCCGAGTTCTTGTACGAGCCCTGTACCGCGAGATCGGTGGCGCGCTCGAGGTCTGCATCTTCCATCACGATCAGCGGGTCGTTGCCCCCCAGCTCCAGCACGATGCGACGATAACCCGCCTTCGACGCGATGTATTTGCCGATCGACACGCCGCCCGTGAACGTGATCATGTCGACGTTCTCGTTCGTGATCATCTCGTCGGCAATCTCGACCGGATCCCCCGTGATGACCTGAAGCATCTCTGGCGGCAGACCGGCTTCGTAAAGCGTATCGGCCAGATAAAACGCCGAGAGCGGCACTTTCTCCGACGGCTTGAGCACCATCCGGTTGTTGGTCGCGATCGACGGCGCCACCTTGTGCGCGACCTGATTCATCGGATGATTGAACGGTGTGATGGCCGAAATCGCTCCCAACAGCGGCTCGCGCTGTGTGACCACGCGACGCTTCTTGCCATGCGGCGTGAGGTCGCAAGAAAAAGCCTGACCGTCGTCCTTGAGCGCCTCGCCGGCAGCAAAGCCGAGGACATCGGCTACGCGCCCGATCTCATAGACGGCATCTTTCTTGCACAGCCCCGACTCCATCGTGATGATCGCAGCCGCCTCGGCTGCACGCTCACGCAGCAGCACCGCAGCCTTATCGAGGACGTTGGCGCGCTCGAAGCGAGTGAGTGTCGAGCGGTACTGTTTGGCAATCGAGAACGCGCGGCGCACGTCGTCGAGCGAGGCCTTCGGCACCGTGCCGACCAAATCGCCCGAGTATGGGTTGAAGACTTCGATGATGCGTTCGCGGGTCACTTTCTCGCCACCGATGCGAAGCGCTTCGGCGCGGAACTCGGGAGACAGCTTGTGCGGCACGTTCATGGGGTTCTCCACAGCATATCCAACGAGACAGGGGCCCGGCGACACCAATGTTCCGAGGCTTGCGCACCGTGGGTTCTCATTGGCAGATCCTCGCGGTGCGGCCTCAAACGTGATTGAGCGCGACGTCGAGAATGTCGAAGTTGCGCAGCCGCGCCTTGCCCGGAATACCGTCCGTCTTCCGGTTGAAGAGCAGCGGCACCGTCTGCTCCGAGATCCCGCCGTGCGAGCGCAGCGGCACCGTGAGACCGGTCAGATCGTGCCGGCTCGCACTGGTGCCCAGTACCACCGACTGACCGCTCACGACGACGAGATCGCCCACGCGGTCGGGCGGCAGCGCGAAGCGCGCGCATGCCTGCGCATTGGCGAGCACGACCTCGATGCCGGGCAGCGCGGCAATGCGCTGGCGAACGGCGTCGCGATCCGCGTCGCGCGGCAGATAGATCGTGGCGAACGATCCCAACGCGCCGTGATGCACCACATACGGATCGGTAATTGGCAGAATCACGCGCGCACCACCGGCTTCGACGCCCTTGCCAAGCCAGTCGTCGAGCAGGTCCTGCAAATAGATGACGTTGGGCTGACCGGTCTTGGGATCGTGCTTGGCGTTCATGCCGTGATCGGCCGTCAGACCGATGACCGCGCCCAGTTCGTCCATGCGGCGCAGGTACTTGTCCATCATCGCGTAGAAGTCGTTCGCACCCTGCGTGCCCGGCGCCCACTTGTGCTGAACGTAATCTGTCGTCGAGAGATACATCAGGTCGATCTGACGCGTATCGAGCAGGCGAACGCCCGCAGCGAACACGAACTCGGAGAGTGCCGCGCTGTAGACGTCGGGCACCGGCATGCCGACGAGACCCAGCACGTCTTCGATACCGTTCTCGGCGAGGGTGACCTGATCGGATTTCTCCGACGAGAAGCAGATGCCCTTCATGCGATGGCCGAGCAATTTGCGCAGCTTGTCCTTGGCGGTCACGACCGCGACACTCGCGCCCGCATCGGCGGCGGCCGCCAGCACGGTGCCGGCACGCAAATAGGCCGGGTCGTTCATCATGACTTCCGCGCCGCGACCACCGTCGGCGGCCGGGTCGAAGAAGTAATTACCGCAGATGCCATGCACGGCAGGGGGCACACCGGTCACGATCGATAGATTGTTCGGGTTGGTGAACGTTGGCACGACACAGTCGCCCTGGAAGACCGAACCTTCGGTCAGCACATGCTTCAGATACGGTGCAACACCCGCCGACGCAGCGGCTTCGAGATACTCGAACTGACAGCCGTCGACACACACGATGACGGTCGGCTGTTGCGGCAGCCGGTACTGGCGGCCGTTCACCTGGATCTGCAAGGGCTGGTTCACGTCGGGCCTCCTCAAGCGCAACTGGGTTGACCGCCGCTGACATCGGCTTCGATGCAATGCCCGCGCGGCGGCCGGATATTCAACAAGACAACCATTTCATCAACCCTCAGGCGACACTCAGCCGGCCTTCGTCTGCGCCGGGGCACCCGGTGCCCGCGACAGTGTTTCGCGGATGCGGGCCCGGCCTCGCGCCAGATGCTCGCGCGTGACCTGCGCCGCCCGCTCGGGATCGCGCGAGGCAATCGCGCTCACAATGTCGCGATGCTCGCGCGCCGACTTCGGCGGCGCAGTCGTATCGCCCGTCAAGGCTTCGTGACGGAACAAGCTCAACTCCTTGACCAGCCGCCGGTAGGTTTCCAGCAACTTGCGGCTGCCGACCATCTCGACAAGCGAATCGTGAAACGACACGTTCAATTGGTAGTAGGCCTCGCTGTCGCCCGACACCACCGCGCGGTGCATCGCTTCGACCGATTCGCGCAACCGGGTGAGTTGCTCTGACGTGATCGTCTCGGCCAGCGTGCGGCCCACGTATTCGTCGAGCACACCACGCAACGTGTAAATCTCTTCCGCCTCTTCCAGCGAGATGACTCGCACGAACACGCCGCGATTCTTCTCGGTGCGCAACAGCCCCGCCTCTTCCAGCGCGCGAAACGCCTCGCGCACCGGGCCGCGCGACACTCCCAGACGGCCGGCTACCTCGATCTCGTTGAGCTTGGTGCCGGGCGTGAGCGTGCCCGCGACGATCTGACGCTCGATCTCATGCTGGACGAGCGTGGTGAGCGACTGACTCTGCAACAACTCGATTGCCGTGGGCGACGTGGGCTTGTGGGTCATACCGGCCTTCCTTATCTCTGAACGCTGACGCTATCGCGTACTGCCAGCCACCCCCAAAACGCCAAATTGCTTCGATCCGCGGACTTGGCGATTTGTGGCATTACGTGACTATTTTTGCTGCTCAACATTCAAGCACGGTCATTTGTAGACTGTCAACAAAATATGTCTTGCTTGAGCGGCTGATTTTTAGACGCACTGGAACGAACCATCGAAGGAAGCGACGAAACC
Organism: Pandoraea sp. SD6-2; assembly: GCF_000389825.1. Taxonomy (NCBI): domain Bacteria; kingdom Pseudomonadati; phylum Pseudomonadota; class Betaproteobacteria; order Burkholderiales; family Burkholderiaceae; genus Pandoraea; species Pandoraea sp. SD6-2. The sequence continues at coordinate 473,711 of NZ_KB944454.1, forward strand.
CTATCCCAATCAATACTTTCCATACTATTAAAGGTGTTTGACGAACCGATGACAAAGATCGATACCTTCAATAAAAAGACATAAATTGCCAATAATATGCAACACGCCGCCTCACAAAAATACGTTTGCCGCACTCACCACGCTTGTTTCCCGCTTGATAGGAGGCACTCATGATTCTCGGTCAGGAACCGATTCTGCTCACCCCCGGCCCGCTCACCACGTCGCCGGCGACCCGGCAGGCCATGCTGCGCGATTGGGGCTCGTGGGATGCCCAGTTCAACCGCATCACGGCCTCGCTGTGCCGCGATCTGGTAGACGTCGTGCATGGCGGCGGCGACTATGTCTGCGTGCCGCTGCAAGGTTCGGGCACGTTCTCCGTCGAAGCCGCAATCGGTACGCTCACGCCGCACGGCGCGCGCATTCTCGTGCCGGACAACGGCGCGTACTGCCAACGCATTCTGAAAATCTGCCGCTATCTGGGACGCGACGCTGTCGCACTGCCCATCCCCGAAGATCAGGCGGCCGGCGCCGCAGCCATCGACGATGCGCTCACGCGGGACCCGTCTATCACGCACGTTGCGCAGGTGCATCTGGAAACCGGTGCAGGGGTGCTCAATCCGCTCGCCGACATCGCTCGGGTCTGCCGGAAGCATGGCAAGGGGCTCATCGTCGACGCCATGAGTTCGTTTGGCGCCGTCGAGATCGACGTGCGGTCGATGCCGTTCGATGCCCTCATCGCCGCGAGCGGCAAGTGCCTCGAAGGCGTGCCGGGCATGGGCTTCGTGATCGCGAAGAAGTCGGTGCTGGAGGCCAGTGCCGGTAACAGCCATTCGCTGGCGATGGATCTGCACGACCAGTACATCTATATGCAGAAGACCATGCAATGGCGCTTCACACCGCCCACGCATGTCGTCGCTGCATTGCGCGCGGCAGTCGATCAGTTCCTGACCGAAGGGGGACAAGCGGTACGTGGCGAGCGTTACCGGAAGAACTGTCACACGTTGATCGACGGGATGGCCTCGTTGGGCTTTCGTCCGTTCCTTGCGCCGGATGTCCAGGCGCCCGTCATCGTGACGTTTCACGCACCTGCCGACAGCAAGTACGACTTCAACGCGTTTTACGCGGCCGTGCGCGAGCGCGGCTACATCCTCTATCCGGGCAAGCTCACACAGATCGAGACGTTCCGTGTCGGCTGTATCGGCGCCATCGACGACAACGAGATGCGCAACGTCGTCACGGCGATTGCGCAGTCGCTGGCGTCGCTCGGCATTCGGCAAGTGACGCCGCTCACACGCGCCGCGTAAGCGCTCCGCCAAAGAACAACGGGTGCCCCCCCGCGGTCGCCCGTCTTCAACGATCGCCGCTAACGTAGGGAATCGTCCGAAACTCTGCATTTCCCCCGACGCTTCGACCGCGTCGCCGCCTCGTCGCACGGCCTTGATTCCCTGCCGAATTCGACATCGCAGCCGAGTCGGCGCCTATGCTCGCCAGCTTCGCACAACGGGCACTTTCCCATCGCGCTTCCTAGAATGTCCCGCACATCACCCGCGCATTAGCGCTTCATCCGGCAAGACACGCCACGGTTCGCTGCGCGCATTGACCGTTCGTCCGCCGCTGTCGTCGCCTCCCCCCGAATGTCGGCTGTCGCAGGCACGCACTTGTCTCGCGTGCTGCCTTCCAGCACTCCACGTCATTGGGGAATCCGAGCACGATGAACAAGCACCTCTATCGGTTGGTCTGGCGGCATTGCCGCTTTGATGTCGTCCCCGCACCTGAGACGGCGCAGCAAAGTGCGGGCGCCCCGGCATCGCGCATGCGCCGTGCGCGCAGCAGTGCGCGCTCGTTGTTCCTCTCGCTTTCGCTCAGCCGCGTTTGCCTCGCGTGCATCGTGTTGCTCGGGGCCGCAGCGCCCGGGTCAGTGTGGGCAGCCTGCACGGCGGCGGGCAGCGTGGTGACGTGCAGCGGCGCCGCGAACCCGCTGGCTCCGTCGTATGCGAATGCAGGGAACAACCTCCAGGTGAACGTCAACAGCGGTGCGGGCGTTGGTGTCCTACTTGGCATTGGCGGTACCGCGCTGTCTCTGACGGGCAGCAACGTGACGCTCGTGAATGGCGGCAGCATCGACCCCTCGCTGCTCGGCACCATCAGCATCCTTTCCAGCGGCACGGTCATCGGCAATGCCAACGCCGGCGGCAGTACGCAAACGGTGACGAACAACGCCGTCATGCGCGGCACAGTGGGCACGCTCGGCGCGAGCCTGCCGGGTCTTACCGGCCTTGCGCTGACCGTGCAGAACGCCACCGGCGGCACCGCAGTCATCAACAATACCGGCACGCTCGGGGCGACGCCGCTGCTCGGCGCCTCGCTCACCGGCACCGGCGGCGCCCCCGTGGCAGCGGCGTACGGAGGCGGAGTCGTCAACTTCAGCAACTCGGGTACCGTGCAGGGGCGCATCGCGTTTGAGACGAGCGGAACACCGGGGGTCGGCAATACGTTCACCAACAGGGGCGCATTAAGCGGCAGCGTCTCGCTTGGCGCCAACAGCACAAACACGTTCACGGCAGTTACCGGCTCGACGCTCGACGACGGCGGCAGCACCGGCATAGCCGCATTGCCCGTCACTGGTTTCAATCTCGGTTTCGCGGCCGCCGGTGTCATCGACGGCGGCTCGGGCGGCGCCAACTCGCTCGCCCTGATCAACTCGGCAAACGACAATACGACAACCGGCGCCGGCACGCTCAACGGTGCAAGCTATCTGAACTTCTCGCAAGCCACGTTGAACGGAGGCACCTGGACGCTTCACGGACCGCTGGCCGTCACTTCGACGGCGCTCAACGGCGGCCTCGCCATCTTCGACAACCCCGGCAGCTTCGGCACCGGCTCGCTCTCGGCCAGTGGCGGCGAGGTGCAGGCCGCCAGCGCGGGGTTGACCATTGCGCTCCCGGTCACACTCGGAACCAACGGTCTTACGGTCACCGGTGCAAATCCGCTCACCCTCAGCAACGCGGTCAGCGGTAGCGGCAACGTGTCACTGACAGGCACAGGCAACCTGACGCTCTCGGGAAACAACACCTATTCCGGCGGCACCGCACTCATTAGCGGCACGCTCATCGCGGGAAGCAACACGGCGTTCGGGAGCGGGGCAATACAGGTTTCCGGCACGGGCAACGTGCTGGATGCCAACGCCCCGCTTACCATCTCGAACCCGGTTGCGGTCGGCAGCGGCAGCACGTTGACGTTGGGTGGAAGCGCACCGCTCACGATAGCCGCACCGATCTCCTCCAGCAATGGCAGTGTCACCAAACAAGGCTCGCAAACGGTCACGCTCACCGCCAATAACACGTTCGGCGGCGGGATCAATATCGCAGCAGGAACACTGGTGCTATCGGGCGGCGGCAGATTGTTGATCGGGGGCACGCCGTTCGCGCTCACAGGTGCCGGGGCCGTCTTCGACATGTCGAACGCAGACGGCGACCGGACAGTTACCACGTTCTCGGGCGTGGCGAACACGCAGGTCCTCCTCGGCAGCCACCACCTCACGCTCGGCAGCAGTGCAGGTAGCACGTTTGCGGGCACAATCAGCGGCACGGGCGGTATCGTCAAGATGAGCAGCGGCACGCAAACGCTCTCAGGTGCGAATACGTTCACTGGCGGCACAACGATCAACGCGGGTGGCATCGCGCTCGGCGCGGGCGGCTCGCTGGCCAGCACAGGCGCGGTGTCGCTGCTCGGCAACGGCACCACGTTCGACATCTCTCAGGCGGCAGCGCAAACCATCGCCGCATTGACGGGCATCGGGAGTGCGTCGATTGTTCTGGGCGGCAACACCCTGACATTCGGCGATGCGACCAATCAGACATTCGCAGGGGCGTTTACCGGCAGTGGCGGCAGCATCGTCAAACAAGGTTCCGGCACGGTGACGCTGACCGGCGCAAGTTCGGCCGATGGCGGCATCAACGTTCAGACGGGAACGCTTCAGCTTCAAGGCGCCACGTTTGCCGACACCACGCCGCTTTCGCTGACGGGCAGCGGCGCGACGCTGGATCTCTCCTCTGCTGCGGGCATGACATTCGGTGCGCTCTCCGGAGTGACCGGATCGAGTGTGTTGATCGGCAGTCAGACACTGACCGTCGGTAACGCCGGAAACTCGACATTCGGCGGAACGATCTCGGGCTCGGGCGGGATCGTCAAGCAAGGCACGGGCTCGCTCCTGCTCACCGGAGCGCAAGCCTTCACCGGTGGCATAAACGTCACGGCGGGGCAACTCACCCTGCAGGGTAACAACGTGCTGGCTAACCGCAACGTCGTAACGCTCGCGAATGGCACCGCGTTCGATGTCAGCGGCGCGGGGGCGGAGAGTATCGGTTCACTGATCGGCGCATCCAACAGTCAGGTCACGTTGGGCAACAACACGCTCACGCTCGGCGACAGCGCCAGCAACACCTTCGCGGGCAACATCAGTGGCACAGGGGGTATCGTCAAACGTGGCGCGGGCACGCAAACACTGACCGGACAGAATGCCTTCACGGGACAGATCAGCATCGCGGACGGAACGCTGGCCATCGGCGGCACAGGAACGCTTTCCGGCAACCCCGTCACCCTGGCCAGCGGTGCTGCACTCGACATCAGCCAAGGCGCGAACCAGGCCATCGGCGCGCTGTCCGGGGCCGCGTTCAGCACGATTATCCTTGGCAACAACACGCTCACCTTTGGCGACAGCAGCAATCAAACCTTCGCGGGCAGACTGACCGGTAACGGCGGGGGTATCGTCAAGCTCGGCACGGGCGCGCAGACGATTACTGCACAGCAAGCGCTTACGGGGAGCATTGTGATCGACGGCGGAGCCCTCATCATCGGCGCTGGCGGCGGCTTGTCGTCGCAGAACGACGTAACGCTGGGTAACGCGACAACGCTGGACACCAGCGCGGCAGGCGCGCAAACCATCGGATCGCTCAGCGGCGGCGCGGGGCAAATCTTGATCGGTGCGAACACCCTGACGTTCGGCGGCGACATCAATGAGACGTTCAACGGCAGCATTCACGGCACTGGGTCACTGATCAAACAAGGCGGCGGCGTGCAGACGCTTACCGGTGTCAGCGACTTCGCCGGCGGAATCAACGTCACCGACGGCGGCCTTCAGTTGACCAACGCGAACGCGATCGGCACTGGCGCGCTAACGATGGGCGATCAGACCACGTTCAACAATACCCAGGTGATGACGCTCGGCAACGACATCACGCTGAACGGAACATCGACCATCGGTGGAGACCGCAATCTGACGTTGACAGGGGGGCTGTCGGGAAACGGTGCATTGCAAAAATTCGGCCCTGCGACGTTGACGCTGGACGGCGCAGGCACTTGGACGCGCGGCACGACCATCACCGATGGCACGCTCGCGCTCGGTGCCAATGGCTCGCTCTCTACGTCGGGGGCGCTTGTGCTGATCGGTCCGTCGGCAACTTTCGATATCAGCGGTGGTGCCAGCGTCCAAACGGTCGGCGCACTCTCAGGCACCGGAGGCACGATTGCCCTGGGCGCCAACACGCTGATCTTTGGCGATACGAGCAATCAGTTATTTGCGGCGACGCTAACCGGCACGGGCGGCATCGTCAAGCAGAACTCGGGCACGCAGACATTTACGGCGCCTCAGCGCTTTACCGGCAGCATCAATATCGCCAATGGGACGATTGCACTTAGCGGTAGCGGATCGCTTCAGGGGAGCAACGCGCTGACACTGAGCGGTTCGAACAGCGGGTTCGATATCAGCGGGAGCGGCGCCACGATCATTGGCGCGTTGAACGGCGTGTCCGGCAGTGCCATCTTGCTCGGGTCCCATAATTTGACGTTCGGCAGCAACGCCGCCGCGTCGTTTGACGGTGAGATTCACGGGACCGGCTCGCTCATCAAGACAGGCGCTGGCGTGCAGAGCTTCCTGAGCGCCAGCGACTTCTCGGGAGGATTGTCCGCGAATGGAGGGGGTCTCATCGCCGGCAACGATAGCGCCTTCGGCACGGGAGCCCTGACCCTCAACGGCAACATCAGCCTCGACAGCACGCAAGCGGTCACGCTTGGCAACAACTTCGGCCTGACCGGCACGTTGACGGTCCTTGGCAGCAACAATCTCACGCTCAACGGTGTGCTCTCCGGCACCGGCGGCCTGACCAAGACCGGCGCCGCAACGCTGACACTGGGCGGCAGCAATATCTACACAGGGCCGACGGCAATCGACGCGGGCACGCTGGCATTGGGCGCAGGAGCATCGCTTGACGCATTAGGCTCGGTCAATGTCGCCGCTGGCGCGACGCTCGACCTCTCTGCGGGCAACGGGACGCAGATCATCGGCCCCATCGACGGCGCGGGGACCGTCAACATCGGAAACCTTCTGACGGAGATCGGCAGTGCCGGCAACGGCATCTTTAGCGGCAACATCGCCGGCACGGGGTCGGTCGTCAAGATTGGCACCGGCACGGAAACGCTCGAAGGGCAAAGCACCTACACGGGCGGTACCGTCGTGCAGGCGGGCACGCTGGCATTGAGCGGCGCGGGCGCCCTCGCAACGAACGGTGCGCTCACCCTGAACAACGCCGGCTCGATATTCGACATCTCCGGCGCCAACGGGCCGAGAGCGGTCGGCGCGCTCACCGCCGATGCCGGCACCCTGATTCAACTCGGCAGCAACACGTTGACCTTCGGTGACGCGACCAGCCATACCGTCGCGGGCATCATCAGTGGCAGCGGCGGCATCGTCAAACAAGGCAGCGGAACCACGACGGTACTCGGACTGCAGCAGTACACCGGGACCACCACGATAGCCAACGGCAGGCTCGCCATCGGCGCGACCGGCAGTCTTGGCGCCAGCGCGTCGGTGGCATTGACGGCCCCGGGAGCGGTGTTCGACATCAGTGCGGCGGGTAATCAGTCGCTGGCCCATCTCTCGGGGAGTGGCGGCAGTGTCGTGCTCGGAGGCGGCAGTCCCTTGCGGGTGGGCAACAACGACAACGCCACGCTGGCGAGCGCCATCTCGGGGACTGGCGCGCTGATCATGGACGGCAGCGGCGCATTGACGCTGACCGGACGGAACACCTTTGCCGGCAACATCGGTGTGGACAGCGGTACGCTCGCGCTGGGCGCAGGCGGCACGTTATCCAATACGAACAACGTGGCGCTCGCTTCCGGCGGAACATTCGACGTGAGCGCGGCTACCGCGCCCGTCATCGGATCGCTTGACGGCGCGGCAGGCAGCACGGTCAGCACGGGCACCCAGGTGCTCACGCTGGGCAGTGCAACCGATGCGACGTTCAGCGGCACACTCAATGGCACCGGCAGCCTCGTCAAACAAGGCAGCGGCACGCAAACCTTCAATGGCGGCGCCGCACTGACCGTCGACGTGCATATCGACGCCGGCACCGTCGCCCTGCGCAACGGCACACAACTCGGTGGCAAGACCGTTAGCCTCGACGGCGCAACCGGGGTACTCGACATCTCGACGGGCCCCAATCAAGCCGTCGCTTCGATCACGGGTGTCGCAGGCAGCGCCCTCAACCTCGGCAACACGGCACTGACGCTTGAGAACGCTGGCAGCGGGTCACTGGCGTCGAACATTCACGGTGCCGGCGGCAGCCTCGTCAAACTCGGCAACGGCGTGCAGACACTGGCGGGCAACAACGATTTCACGGGCGGGATCAATGTTCAGGCCGGTGGTATCTCGGTCGGCAGCAACACCGCATTGGGGACGGGAACCGCAACTTTTGCCGACGGAACCTCGCTCGACTCGACGCAGGACAGTACGTTGGGAAATCAGATCGCGCTCGATGGCAATCTCGATGTCGTGGGCTCCAACCATCTCACGCTCAACGGTTCACTCAGCGGTGCAGGCGGCATTACGAAAAACGGTGGTGCGACGCTGACGCTTAACGGTCAGAACACTTACGCAGGCGCGACGACCATCAACGACGGCACAGTGGCGCTCGGAGCCGGTGCGAGCCTCGACTCCAATGGTGTCGTCGACGTGGCGACAGGGGCGACCTTCGATCTGTCGGCGGGCAATGGCACGCAAACGTTCGGTGCGCTCACGGGGGGCGGTTCCATCAACATGGGCAGCAATGCCCTCGATATCGGCACGAACGGCGTCGACGAAGTCTTCAGCGGCGGCGTGATTGGCACCGGCAGCGTCGTTAAGGTCGGCGCAGGAACCGAGACGATGACCGGCACGAATACGTACACCGGCGGGACGGTCGTGCAAGGCGGTACGCTCGCGTTGGGCGGGGCCGGAACGTTGTCGGCGTCGGGCGCGCTCACGTTGCAGACCCCGGGGACAACGTTCGACATTTCCGGGGCCACCGGCAACCGTGCTGTCGGTGCGCTCACGACACAGACGGGCACGAACGTCGCGCTTGGCAACAACACGCTGACGTTCGGCGATGCGTCGAGCCATACCGTGAACGGCACGATCACCGGCACGGGCGGCATCGTCAAACAAGGCAGCGGCACGCAAACGCTCGTGGGCCAACAACAGTTCACGGGCACGACCACCATTGCAGGTGGCACGCTCGCCCTCGGCGCGACGGGCCAACTGGCGAACGGTGCGAACGTGGTCCTGGCCGGCAGCCACGCAACGTTCGATATTTCCGCGGCGGGGAATCAGACGCTCGGGACGCTGGCGGGCACCGGCGCCAGTGTGAACCTTGGCGGCAATACCCTGACGTTCGGCAATGGCACGAACCAGTCGCTGGCTGCGTCTATCGCCGGGGCGGGCAGCGTCGTCAAGACCGGGTCGGGCACGCAAACGCTGACCGGCCAAAACACCTTCACCGGCGCTATCGACGTGGCAAACGGTACCGTCGCCCTCGCCGCGGGCGGTACGCTCTCCGGGGCCAACAATGTCTCGTTGGTCGCCGGGACCACGCTGAACATCACGCAGGCCTCGGCCCCCGTCGTCATTGCGGGTCTGAGCGGCGCCGCTGGCGCCACCGTGGCGCTCGGCCCCCAATCGCTCACGTTCGGGGGGGCGGCGAGCAGCACGTTCAATGGTGTCATCTCCGGCACGGGCGGCATCACAAAACAGGGTGCCGCCACCGCGACGCTCGGGGGTAACAACACATTCTCCGGCACAACGTCTGTCACGGCCGGCATGTTGGCGCTCGGCGCTTCGGGACAAGTGACCAGCAGTGGGGGCCTGGCATTGCGCAATGCGGGTTCGACGTTCAACGCGTCCGCTTCGTCAGTACCGCTGGCATTCGCCTCCCTCGCCGCAGACGTTGGCACGCAACTGGTCCTCGGCAGCGGCGGGCTGATCACCGGCGACAGCGGGAACCACATTTTCAACGGCACGCTCTCGGGCGCGGGCGGTCTGGTCAAGAACGGCAGCGGCGCACTCTCGCTGGGTGCGGCGAACACGTTCTCCGGCGGCACAACGTTGAATGCAGGGACGCTCGCCGTCGGCAGTAGTACGGCACTCGGGACTGGCCCGCTCACCGTGACCGGCAGCGCCACGCTCACTGCGGGCTCCCTGGCCAGCGCGCCGGTCCCCGTGAGGAAGGGCCTGATGAACGGGGGCGGCATCACATTGGCGAACAACGTGACACTGAGCAACGGCGTAACACTCGGCCTCTCCGGCGCTACGCCGCTCGCCCTCACCGGCGACGTTTCGGGCAACGGCGGGCTCGCACTGAACGACTCGCAAGGCGTCACGCTGGCCGGCAATAACAGCTACACGGGCGGCACGGCAGTCAACGGCGGGACCGTGGCTGTCACCTCCGCGACCGGCCTCGGCACCGGCGCGCTTACGATCTCGCAAGGCACCGTGACAACGCAGGGTGTCGACGTCGTGCTGCCGTCACTGAGCGGCACGGCACAAGGGGGGCTCGACATCAACGGTGGTGCAGTCACCCTCGCGGCCGGCAACTTCCCCGGCAGCATCTCGGGCAGTGGCGGGCTGACGAAGACCGGCAGCGGCACGCTCACGCTCGGCATGGCAAACCCGCTCACCGGCCCGACCACGGTCGCGGGCGGCACACTCAATATCGGCAACCTCCCCAACTCGCCGGTGTCGGTGCTGGCGGGCGCCACGCTGATGACACCCGCTTCGCCGTCGCCATTGCAAGCAGGCGTCAGGCTGATGGCCCCCGTTAGCAGCACAGGTGCGCAAACCGGGTCGCTGACCGCAGCGAGCGGCAGCCAGATCATTGTCAGCTCGCCCGGTGCGATATTGGCCGTCAACGGCAATCTCACGCTTGAGCCGGGTTCGACGCTGCAAGTGAGCGTAACGCCCGGGACCCCGCCCGGTCAGGTAGATGCGACCGGCAGTGCATCGATCGGCGGCGCCAATCTCGTCGTCAACGCGACACCGGGTACGCAACCGGCCGACGTCTCAGGGGACGTGGTCGTCTCGGCGCCTGGCGGTGTCTCGGGGACGTTCGCATCGGCATCGACCAACCTGCTCTATCTCACCCCGCTGGTCACCTACACGGCGACCACTGCACTGTTGTCATTCGAGTCCAACGCCACGCCTTTCCCGACTGGCGCAGCCACGCCGAATCAGAAGGCGGCAGCGGGCGCGGTCGAGGCACTCGGCGCGGGCAGCGCGCTCTACCAGGCGGCGCTTGGCCTCACCGCCGACACGGCGCCGGCCGCTTTCGAGAGTCTTGACGGCAGCATGTACGCATCGATCAAATCGATGCTGCTGGGCCAAAGTCAGGTGGCGCGCGACGCCGTCTCACAACGACTGCGCGAAAGTCTCTCGCTTGGGCAGGATTGTGACGGCGCTTGGTCGGACGACAAGTCTTCGCTCACTGACCAGACACCGGCCAAGCGCAATAGCGACTGCCGCGCACAGCATCGGGCAACACAAGCATGGGCGTCGGTCTACGGCAACGACGGTCAGTTGCGCGCCGAGCCGGTCGCTGACGGTGGCCCCGGCGCCTCGACATTACATCGCCGAGGCATGGGAGTGCTGGCCGGTGTCGACGTGCCGCTGGGCGACGCGTGGCGTGCCGGCGGGTTCGGCGGCCTCGGACATAGCACCTTCGACACTGGGCCGAGGGCTTCCGGAAAGAGCAACGACGCGCAGATCGGTGCCTACGTTAACCGTCGTTTCGGACGCCTGGGCGCCACGATCGGAGGTGCATACGCATGGCAGCAGATCAGTTCGCAGCGCGGCATCTCCATCGGCCCTATCGTGCAGACGGTACGGGGAAGCTACGACGCGTCCGTATGGCAGATCTTCGGTGAAGCCGCATGGCGATTGGACGCCGGCCCCGCCAGCATTGAGCCGTTCGCCAACATGGCGTACGCCCGTGTAAGCTCCGGCGCCTTCGACGAAACGGGCAGCATCGCTGCGCTTCACGCCGACGAGCAATCGCAAGGCATCGCGTTCTCGACAGCCGGTCTGCGTGGCGAGATGGCTTTCGGCACCGGTTCGGCTGCCATGGGACGCGTGCGTTTGTCGGCAGGCTGGCGTCACGCCTACGGCGCGAACACGCCGGACATGCGATTGGCATTCTCCGGCGCCTCGTCAGCCTTCACGGTGGCGGGGGTTCCCATCGCACGCGATGCTGCGGTGGTCAGCGCTGGCGTGGACGCCTTCATCGGCGCCGCACTGACCGTTGGCGTGAGCTATTCGGGCCAGTTCAGCAGCAAGCTCAGCGATAACGCGGTATACGGCAACCTCAACTGGCGTTTCTGACACGCACCTCGCGGACAGGCGCAGGCCGAATGCAGAGGAGAAGCCTTGAGCCGGCGGCGCGATCTGGCGTCGCCGGCCGAGGGCGAGACTCGCCTGCATCGATCGCCTCCGGTAAGCTCTTGGGTGTCGCGCGCTTGCGCGTCCACCCCGGAGGTTGTCCCCCATGTCGTCATCGAAAGCCACCGACGTTGCGCCACCGGCCAAGGCCAGCGCGGCTCGCAAGCGCGGCGCCAAGCACCCCGAGATTCTCTTCAAGCGCGTCTATGACGCCCCCGATCCCGCCGACGGACAACGCATCCTCGCCGACCGTCTCTGGCCGCGCGGTCTCGCCAAGCTCAAGGCGCAGATCGACTTCTGGGCCAAGGACGTCACGCCGAGCACACTGCTTCGCCAGTGGTTTCACCAGCATCCCGAGCAGTTCGACGAATTCCGCCAACGCTTTCTCGACGAACTCGCCGCGCTCGATGCCGAGCGCAACGCCATGCTCGCCGAACTTCGAACACGATTGACCGAAGGCCGGGTCACGTTGCTCACCGCCGCCCATCAACTCGAAGACGACGAAGCGCACACGCACCTTCATGTGCTGCGCGACTTCCTCGTTTCGCGTTAGACCGATTTTGCCCATCGCGGTGAGCTGATGGCATCGACGAAGGCCGGAGCGGCGGCGTAGTTCGCCAGACACATACTTCGACACGGCATTCCGCCCTTTAAAACGATGCAGCAAGACGTCGATGCCGTGGAAACCCACATAACATCTGGCGTCGCACGCGAACGCGACGGGCCGCGGCGAAGTTTGCTATAACGCACACAGCGCAGCCCTCATGTCTGCCTTGTGCGGCGCAGCCTGCCTATCGTCCGCTGCATCCGCTGTCCCCGGCGACGCACGAGATGACGTGCGCCGTCTCGAATTTCCAATGCTGACTCTCGTTGCCGCCACGGCAACACCACGCCTCATGCTCGTTCCACTGATAGTTGCCTGCGCGCTGTTCATGGAGAACATGGACTCCACCGTGTTATCCACCTCGTTGCCGTTGATCGCGAAAGATCTCGGCGAGAGCCCCATCACGCTCAAGCTTGCGCTCACCACTTACCTCATCAGCCTCGCGGTCTTCATTCCGGTCAGCGGCTGGATTGCCGACCGCTTCGGCACGCGCAATGTCTTTCGCACCGCCATCGGTGTGTTCGTCCTCAGTTCGATTTTCTGCGGCATTTCGACCAATCTGCCGGAACTGGTCATCGCACGCTTTGTGCAAGGCATGGGCGGCGCGATGATGGTGCCGGTCGGACGCCTCGCGTTGCTCAAGTCCGTGGAGAAGCGCGACATGGTGCGCGCGCTCAACTACCTGACCATCCCCGCGCTGGTCGGCCCGGTACTCGGCCCGCCGCTCGGCGGCTTCATCACGACGTATTGGCACTGGCGCTGGATCTTCTTCATCAACATCCCGATCGGCGTGCTCGGCTTCATTCTTGCCACGAAGTACATTCCCGATCTGTATGAGGACGACGTGCCGCCGCTCGACATCCGGGGCTTCATCCTGTCCGGCCTTGGGCTATCGATCCTGATGCTCGGTCTGTCCACCATTGGCCGCCATCTGATTCCCACGCCGCTCGCGTTGGGGCTCGTCGCTATCGGCGTTGCGCTGCTGGCCTCGTATCTGCGTCACGCGAAGGGGCTCACGCACCCGCTGCTGCGACTCGATCTCTTCCGTATTCCGACGTTCCGCGCCGGTGTCGCGGGCGGCTCGCTGTTCCGCATCGGTGTGGGCGCAACGCCGTTCCTCCTGCCATTGATGCTGCAGCTCGGCTTCGGCATGACACCGATGGAATCGGGCGCACTCACGTTCGTTTCAGCGGCGGGCGCGATGTTCATGAAGACGCTCTCGCTTCGCATTTTGCAGCGCTGGGGCTTCCGCCGGGTGCTGATGACCAATGCGCTCATCGCCTCGGCAACCATTGGGAGCTATGGGCTGTTCACCGACCAGACATCGCATCTGGCGATCCTTGGCACGCTGCTGCTCGGCGGATGCTTCCGCTCGCTGCAATTCACCAGCCTGAACGCAATCTCTTACGCCGACGTGCCCTCGCATCGCATGAGTCAGGCGACCAGTCTGGCCAGCGTCGCACAACAAGTGTCGCTTACGCTGGGCATCACCATCGGGGCGGCCGTGTTGCTAACGTCGTCCTGGCTGCACAGCCGCGATCATGTGACCGACGTCGACTTCCCGTGGGCGTTCCTGATCGTGGGGCTGGTCGCCGTGAGTTCGACGATTTCGATTGCGCGTCTCGCACGCGATGCCGGCAGCGAATTGGCGCGGCGTAGTTAGCGTCCCCACCGACAATACGCCACCAGAAACGACAACGCCCGAGACGTGATGTCCCGGGCGTTTTTCTCGTCCTCGGCGCACGGCGGTGCTTAGCGGAAGATCACCGTCTTGTGGCCGTTGAGCAGAATGCGATGCTCGGCGTGATAGCGCACGGCGCGCGCAAGCGCCACGCATTCCACATCGCGGCCGATGGCGGTCAGTTGCTCGGGGTCCATCGTATGGTCCACGCGCTCGACTTCCTGTTCGATGATCGGACCTTCGTCGAGATCGGACGTCACGTAGTGCGCCGTCGCCCCGATCAGTTTCACGCCACGGTCGAACGCCTGATAGTACGGCTTCGCGCCCTTGAAGCTCGGCAGAAACGAGTGATGGATGTTGATCGCACGGCCCGCGAGCTTCTTGCAAAGATCGCGGGAGAGCACTTGCATATAGCGCGCGAGCACCACCAGATCGATATTGTTGTCCTGCACCAGCTCATACACCTTCGCTTCCTGTGCGGCCTTCGACTCCGGCGTCGAATTCAGGAGCGGCAGATGATGGAACGGAATGTTGTAGCTCGCCGCCAGCTGGTAGAAATCCTTGTGGTTCGAGACGATCACGGGGATTTCGATGTTCAGTTGGCCAGTCTTGTAGCGGAACAGCAGATCGTTCAGGCAGTGGCCGATCTTCGAGACCATGATCATGACGCGCGGCTTGATCGAGGCGTCGACCAGTTCCCACTGCATCTCGAACTGTTCGGCGAGCGGGGCGAAGTCACGCTGCAACGTGGCCAGATCGCTCTGCCCCGCCAGTTGCTGGAAATGCACGCGCATGAAGAAGCCGCCCGTGAAGCGATCGTTGAACTGGGCCGAGTCGAGAATGTTGCCGCCGCGCTCGACCAGGAAACCGGCCACCGTGTGGACGATGCCGGGACGGTCCGGGCAGGACAACTTCAGAATGTAGCTATTTTCGATCGGTGCCATGATTGCTCCTGGGCAAAGGCTTGCAATGTCGTTGCAGTGTTGAAATTCTTGTCGGTGGCCGTGCGGCCGGTTGCCGGATTACTCGTCGGCCGGCTTGAACAGCGCGTCGATACCGGCGCAGTCCTTTGCGCGGACGGCGCCTTCGCGCAGCAGGAAATCCAGGCTCGCCAGGCTCGCGTCAACGGTCATCTTGCCGCGCGCGATCACATCGCGCACATCGCCGGCAGAGCACAGCCAGTGTGCGCTCGCCTCGCCGTCCTGATTCTTGGGCGCGAACCCGCGCGGCAGGGCGAGATCGTAGACGAATATCTGCTCGGACTGCACGCCCTCCGGAATCTCTGCGAGGATGTGCAGCGTGCGGCCGGGCCGTGCTTCGTTGGTCAGATAGGCCGGAATTCCCGCTTCTTCCCAGCATTCCTTGACGAGCGTATCGCCCACGCCGATGCCGTTACCGATGCCGCCGGCCGCCGCGTTGTCGAGAAAACCGGGATCGGTGGCCTTGAGCACACTGCGTCGTGCGATCCACATCTTCGGCGCCTCTCCGACGAAGCGGGCCGGCACGTAGCCATTCACATGCACGGCGAACGTACGCGTGCCGAAGAAGCGGGAGGCCGCGCGTTCGATCCACGCAAGCGGCGCGTCGTAGAGCCGTTGACGGATCGCGTAACGCTCGTTTCGCCAGCCGGTAATGCGCCCTTGCGCCGCCAGCGTCTCGATCACCGGCGCAAGCGCCTGCGTGCGCGCTTCGCACGTGTCGTGACGTGGATGAATACGGACCGCCAGCGAACTGATCTCGAACACGTCGGGCCAACGGCTCAGCGATTCGACGTCGCGACGGCGAATCCATCCATAACGCTGCGAACCGATCACGAGCGGCAGATGCGCCGTGTCGTCGAAGCGGCGCGCCGCCGCAATACAAGCAAAAGACATACGTCGAAGACCTGACGCGCCCCATGGGAAGCGCGCGAAAGCGAGGCAAAACCGGCATTTTACAGAAGCGGCGGCGAGTCCGCCCGTGTCCGGTGTCGCGGCCCGCCCCGCCCCCCCCAAGGACTCAGCCCGGCTTCGTCAGCAAATCAAGGAGACGATCCCCCGCCTGCGCCAACGCGCCGTCGTTGGCAATCGCCGTGAGGGGAATGCCTTCGGGGGGTGTCCATTGCACCTGATGCGCGACGCGCTTGTCGAGGGCGTCGCCGGTTTCGCGGCCGCGGCTGGCGAGGCGCTGGGCACGCACGGCCGGATCGACGCGGACTTCCACCAGATGCAGGCGCTCACCGTAACGATGGACCGCTTGCTCGAGAAACGCCCGCGACCCGTTGATGACGACATTTGCCCCGGCCGCCAGCCAGGCATCGATCTCGATGCCGATGCCATACCGGCAGTCATGGCTCGTCCAGTCGAGCGCGAAGCAACCCAGCGAGTGCCGCACCGCGAATTCGGCGTGCGACAACGCGACGTGGTTTTCCCCCTCGGATGGCGCCCGCGTGATGTAGCGATGCGCGAAAAGCACCGGCGTGCCGCCGGGCGACGCCGCACCGATCCGTTCGCGTGCGTATGCCAGCAACGAGTCCTTGCCCGCGCCCGAGGGTCCCATCACGTAAAAGAGGCGTGCGTGATTCATGCGCCCTCCCCGAAGACGAAGCGCTCGTGCAGCAGGAACGGCTCGCCGGGCGACGGTTGCACGAAGAGTGCCAGACTGTCGACGTGCATGACCCCAAGCGCCTGCACGCGCGGTTGCCACCAGCCGGCAATCGCGGCCGCATCGTTCGCGTCCACACGATCGGACAGGGTCACATGAAATCGGAATTCGTCGAACACGTACGGGTATCCCCACTGTGCGAGCAATTCGCGTTGACGCGACGATAACGATTGCGCGTGACGTTTGGCCAATTCGGCGTCCGTCGGCGGCGCGCGCAGATCGTCGAACGCCTGCACGCAGTCGGCGGCGAGGACATCGACCGCCTTCGCCCCCGCAGACCCGACGGTGGGACGCAGCGCGACAAAGCCCGGCCGCTTGCCGTTGTCGGTATCGACGACACTGGTGCGCACTGCGAGATCGAATGGTGCATGACGCGCGGCCACGGCGGCGGCGATACCGGATAAACGCGCAAGCGCGTCCTGAGACGCGAGCCTCATCGGCGCCTTGAGTGTCGCGTGCAATCCATAACGTCGTGGATCGGCCGTCACGTCATGCAACGGGCGTGACAGGCCCGGCACTTGCGGCGCATTGAGCAGGCGCCCGGTGATCGCGTCACGTCCCAGCCACCGGCTGCCTTCGTTCCACCAGCACGAGCCTGCGGATGGCGCGTAGTAGATCGCGAAGCGTGCCACGGACAAATCGAGCATCGGTTGCGGCGCCTCGCTCATGCCATCTCTCCCTGCACCACAAGTTGCATGCGATCCGCCGGGAAATAGGCGATGCCGTACTTAACGGGCTTGCCCGCTTCGTCAATGTCGGTGCTCTCTACACTCAGCACCGGCTGCTGACGATTGATGCCGAGATGCCGTGCGATCTCGCCGTCCGGAAGCCGCGCCCCGATTCGGCTCTCGCGCCGCGTATAGTCCGTGACGCCGAAGCTCGCAAGCGTTGCACTGATCGATGTGTGCTGCGCGAAGACGTCCGGGAAGTCGGGAAAGCGCGACGCCGGAAACCAGTTCTCGCTGTACGCGAGCGGCAGCTCGATACCCTGCGCGTCGAGACTGCGGCGCGTGAGTTCGACACGATACACCGGCGCCCCCACGCGAATCTCGAGCGCATGCGCCACGGTGGCCTCGGCCTTCACCTTCTGCGCCGAGAGAATCTGTTGCGCCGTCTTGAGATTGTGCTGAGAGAGATTTTCGGTAAAGCGCGTGCGACGCCCGATCACGTAACCGATAGCTCCCGCCTGCACGAAAGTGCCGCGACCGTGCTCGACGTTCACGAGCCCTTGCTCCGAGAGCCCGAGAATGGCGCGGCGCACCGTGTGACGGTTCACGCCAAAGCGCTGTGCGAGTTCGGTCTCGCTCGGCAGACGGTCGTCGGGCAGACCTTCGCCATAGCGGCGCTCACCGATTTCCGTGGCGAGAATCTGCGCAATCTGCCGCCAGACGGCGACGCCGCCGCCACGTTCGAGTTGTGCTGTCATCAAATTGACACCCGGCAAAGTTGTAATGGGTTCGCGTGCGTTACCCCATCCGAAGTTATTGCGATCATACACACGTCTATACGACTAGACAATCATGCCAAACACATCTTCCCACACGGCGTGCGACGAAGGCGAGGGCAACACCACCCCACCTGCCCGCGCGCAATGGCTCGCGCTGCTCGCCCGCGCCACGCGCGACGAGCTTGACGACGCCATCGCCCGCTGTCCGGACGCCCCCGAATTCGTCTGGCTGCGGGCACCGCAGACCGGACTGGTGATGGTGCAAGGCCGCGTCGGCGGCTGCGGCGATCGCTTCAACCTCGGCGAGACAACCGTCACGCGCTGCACGTTGCGTCAGCACGACGGTGTCGTCGGCACCGGTTATGTGCTGGGCCGCGACGCCGAGCGCGCCGCGCGCGTGGCGCGTGTCGATGCGCTCATGCAGATGCCGCATCACCGCAACATACTCGCCGCCGGCCCGCTCGCCACGATTGCCGGACGGCTGGCGGCCGCCGCGGCCCGGAACGACGCCGACACGGCCGCAAGCCGCGTCGAGTTCTTCACCATGGTCCGGGAGGCCTGAATGTTGATGGCATCGATACCTGACTGGTCGCAGTTGCAACCCGGCTTCGCCGATCCCGTTCATGACGCACAGGGGGTATTCCGCGCGGTGCTCGACGCGCTGGCGCGCCCCGGCGTGCTGCGCAGTGTCGGCAGCCGGCTCGCGCTGAGCAAGGAAGCGAGCATCGCCGCGCGCGCCACGCTGCTCGCCCTGGCCGACGCGACGACCTCCGTCTGGCTGCAATTTCCGCTGCCCGAAGTGGCGAGCGCACTGCGCTTTCACACGGGTGCCCCGTTGCTGAGTGGCGAAGCGGATCTGGCGACGGCGCAATTCGCGCTGCTCACCGACCCCGCACGCTGCCCCGCACTCGAGCGCTTCGCGTTCGGTACGGCAGAGTCGCCCGAACACAGCGCCACGCTGATCGTCGATGTGCCGGCGCTCGCCGCCGGTCACACCGGCACGGACGGTCTGCATTTGCGGCTGCGCGGCCCCGGCATTGCCGCGCATGCCGACGTGACGGTCGGCGGGCTCGACACGGGTTTCTGGCAAGCACGCGCCGCGCTCGCCCCGCGCTTTCCCGCCGGGCTCGATCTGTTGATCGCCTCGGGCGACACGGTGCTCGGCCTGCCGCGCACCACGCATGTGGAGGTTTGCTGATGTACGTCGCAGTCAAAGGTGGCGAGCGCGCCATCGAACAATCGTGGGATCTGCTCGCCCGGGCGCGACGCGGCAATCCCGAGGTGCCCGCGCTGAGCGTTACGCAAATCCGCGAGCAGATGCGTCTGGCCGTCGCACGCGTGATGAGCGAAGGCGCGCTGTATGACGAAACGCTCGCGGCACTGGCGATCAAGCAGGCGGCAGGCGATCTCGTCGAAGCGATCTTCCTGCTGCGAGCCTATCGCACGACGCTGCCGCGTCTGGGCACGACAACGCCCATCGACACTGCCGCGATGCGCTTGTCGCGCCGCATCTCCGCCACGTTCAAGGACGTGCCGGGCGGTCAGGTGCTGGGCGCCACGTACGACTACACGCAACGGCTGCTCGACTTCGCGCTACTCGCGCAAGACGAGGCACATGAGCATGGCAGCCGTGCGCCATTGCCTGGCGAAGTCGGTGCCGATACCGATTCCGACACCGCGCACGACGCCGCCGGCGTCGAATCGCACAATGCCGTTGCACAGGGCGATGTCGCCATCCCCAGCGTGCCGCCCATCGGCGTCACGCCGCGTGTGACCGATATTCTGGGGCGCGATGGCCTGCTCGAAGCGCTGCGTGCCGATGGCACCGACCCCGAGCCGCATGACCTCGTGCACGCCCCGCTATTCACGCCCGCATCGCGCACGGCACGGTTGCAGAATCTCGCCCGCGGCGACGAGGGCTTCCTGCTTGCCCTCGGCTACTCCACGCAGCGCGGCTATGGCAACGATCATCCGTTCGCGGGCGAAATCCGCATCGGGCATGTCGCCGTGGAGATCGTGCCGGAAGAGCTCGGCTTTGCCATCGACATTGGCGAGATCGCGGTCACCGAGTGCCAGATGGTCACGCAGTTCGGCGGTAATCAGGACGTGCCGCCGCAGTTCACGCAAGGTTACGGTCTCGCGTTCGGCCACAACGAGCGCAAGGCGCTGGCCATGTCGCTGGTCGACCGCGCACTGCGCACGCAGGAATTGGGCGACGCCGTCACCTCGCCCGCGCAACAGCAGGAATTCGTGCTCTATCACAGCGACAACGTCGAAGCCTCCGGCTTCGTGCAGCACCTGAAGCTGCCGCATTACGTCGACTTTCAGGCCGAGCTGGAACTGGTGCGCCGTCTGCGCGCCGAGCACGCCGCGAAATACGGAACACAGGACGCTGGCGACGACACCAGCGCCACCGTTCAGAACTCTCAGGAGGCCGCATGAGCGACGCCGCGCAAACGTCTTCGCCAACGGCCGGTGCCGCGACGGTGGAGGGCTACAACTTCGCATTCCTCGACGAACAGACCAAACGCATGATTCGCCGCAGCCTGCTCAAGGCGGTGGCGATTCCGGGCTATCAGGTGCCGTTCGGCAGCCGTGAGATGCCGCTGCCCTATGGATGGGGTACGGGGGGCATTCAGGTGAGCGCTGCCGTAATCGGCGCGGACGACACGCTCAAGGTCATCGACCAGGGCGCGGACGACACGACCAACGCCGTGAACATCCGTCGCTTCTTCGCGCGCACGGCCGGTGTGGCCACAACGACGAAAACGTCGGAGGCCACGGTCATCCAGACCCGTCACCGCATTCCCGAAGCGGCACTGCACGAAGGCCAGATCATGGTTTATCAGGTGCCGATGCCGGAGCCGCTCTTCCGTCTGGAGCCGCGCATCGCCGAGTCGCGCAAGCTGCATGCGCTGGGCGAGTACGGCCTCATGCGCGTGCGTCTGTACGAGGACATTGTGCGGCACGGCACCATTGCAACGACTTACGACTATCCGGTCATCGTGAACGGGCGCTACCTCACGTCACCGTCCCCGATTCCGAAATTCGACAACCCCAAGCTGCATATGAACCCGGCGCTGCAACTCTTCGGTGCGGGACGCGAGCGGCGTCTGTATGCGATTCCGCCGTACACGCCGGTCGAGAGCCTCGACTTCGACGACCACCCGTTCCAGATCCAGAAGTGGGATGCGCATTGCGCCTTGTGCAGCGCGACGGACAGCTTCCTCGACGAAGTCATCACGGACGACGCGGGCACCCGCATGTATGTGTGTTCGGACAGCGACTACTGCGGCAGCCGCACGGCAACGAAGGAGGCCGCATGAACGCGCTCTCGAATGCGGCCCTGCGCGCCGTACGGCCGATGGACGAACCGCTGCTGCGTGTCGCGGGTCTGGGCAAACACTACGGCGAGCGCATCGGTTGCACGGATGTGACGTTCGATCTCTGGCCCGGTGAAGTGGTTTGCGTCGTGGGCGAATCGGGATCGGGCAAGTCGACGCTGCTCAACGCGCTGGCGCTGCGTCACGAGATCGACGCCGGCACGCTGCACTATCGCGGCACCGACGGCACGTTGCACGACCTGAGCACGCTGGACGAGGCACACAAGCGTCGTCTGCTACGTACCGAGTGGGGCTTCGTGGAACAGAATCCGCGCGACGGCTTGCGCATGAATGTCTCGGCCGGCGGCAACATCGGCGATCGCCTGATGGCCGTCGGTGCACGTCACTTCGGCGACATCCGCTCCAAGGCCCGCCATTGGATGGCACAGGTCGAGCTCGATCCGGCCCGCGTCGACGAGATGCCCGGCGCGTTCTCGGGCGGGATGCAGCAACGTCTGCAAATTGCCCGCAATCTGGTGACTGAACCGCGCCTCGTGTTCATGGATGAGCCGACCGCCGGTCTCGACGTATCGGTGCAGGCGCGTTTGCTCGATCTGTTGCGCTCGCTCGTCGAGCGCCTTCATCTTGCCGCCATCATCGTCACGCACGATATCGGCGTGGCGCGACTCATCGCGCATCGTCTGATCGTGATGCAGGCCGGCCGTGTGGTCGAGGCCGGGCTGACCGATCAGGTGCTCGACGATCCTCAACATCCCTACACGCAATTGCTGGTTTCCTCGGTGCTGCCCGTATGAACTCCGGAACGAACTTTCTCACGGCTGCCTCGTCCCCCAACGGGGCAGCGCTCCGGCAGGAGTCCGTCACCCTCGCCACGCGCGAGCACGACGTCATGCTGCGCGCTCAGGGTCTGCACAAAACGTTCCGGCTGCACGCCCAGGGCGGCGCGGCCATTCCCGCGCTCGACGGCGTGGATCTAAGCGTGCGGCGCGGCGAATGTGTGGCGCTCGTCGGTCCATCGGGAGCGGGCAAGAGCACACTGCTGCGCTGTCTCTACGGCAACTATCTCGTAGGCGAAGGCCGCATCGAGATCCGTCACGACGACGGCCACACGCGGCGTTGGGTCGACCTGAGCACCGCCACCGCCCGCGAGGTGCTCTCGGTACGCCGCACCACGCTCGGCTATGTCAGCCAGTTCCTGCGCGTGATCCCGCGCGTGAGCACGCTCGATATCGTGGCGGAGCCATTGCGCCGTCTTGGGCATAGTGACGGCGACGCCGCAGGCCGTGCCCGCGATCTGCTCGCCCGTCTGAATATTCCCGAACGGCTGTGGTCACTCGCCCCCGCGACGTTCTCGGGCGGCGAGCAGCAGCGTATCAATATTGCACGCGGTCTGATTGCCGCCGCGCCAGTGCTGCTACTCGACGAACCGACCGCATCGCTCGACGCCCAGAACCGAGCCGTGGTCGCGCAACTGATTGGCGAGGCACGTGCCGCCGGCAGCGCGATCGTCGGCATTTTCCACGACGAAGCAACCCGCGATGAGGTTGCCTCCCGCACGCTCGCCATGCGCCCCGTGCTTCGTCCCGCTCATTGATCCACCGGAGTTTGTCATGCTCATCAAGAACGCCCGCATCGTCACGCCCGAAACCACCTTCACCGGGGTCGTCGAAGTGCGCGAGGGCCGCATTCATTCCGTGGAAGAAGGCACGACGCAGGTGCCAGAGGCCATCGACTGGGAGGGCGATCATCTATTGCCCGGTCTGGTGGAGTTGCATACCGACAATCTGGAAAAGCACCTCGCGCCGCGCCCCGGCGTACTCTGGAATACGCACGCCGCATTCGCAATTCACGACGCACAAGTCGCCGCCGCCGGCATCACCACGGTCTTCGACTCGCTGGTGATCGGCGAGCGCGACGCGTTCGGCCTGCGCAGCCGCAAAGTGCAGAACGAGTGCGGTCAGGCACTGCTCGACACCGCCGCCGCCGGTCTGTTCCGTGCCGATCACTTCCTGCACCTGCGCTGCGAGGTCGCCACGCACGACGCGGCAGACGCGTTCGCCGAAATGAGCGACCACCCGCTGCTGCGGCTCGTGTCGGTCATGGATCACACGCCCGGTCAGCGCCAGTGGCACGACCCAGTGCAGTATCGCCAGTATCACGAGCGCAACGGCAAGGTGTCGGACGAGACGTGGCAGGCAATGCTGACCGATCTGAAAGCGCTGCAAGAGGCTTTCGCCTTGCCGCATCGCCGCACCATCGTGGCGATGAGCCGCGAGCGCGGTCTGCCGCTGGCGAGTCACGACGACACGTCGATTGAACACGTGGAGGAAGCCGTCCGCGACGGTGTGGCACTCTCGGAATTCCCAACAACGCTCACCGCAGCCCGCGCCGCACGCGAGAAGTCGATTGGCGTAATTATGGGCGCACCCAACATCGTGCGAGGCGGGTCGCATTCAGGTAATGTCGCAGCAGCCGACCTCGCTCGCGAAGACATGCTCGATATCCTCTCGTCAGACTACGTGCCGTCGAGCCTGCTGCAAGCCGCCTTCCAACTCCATAGCGATATCGGCTGGTCGCTCTCGAAAGCAATGCGCACCGTGTCGTGGACGCCCGCACAGTCGGTCGGCCTCACGGACCGTGGCGGTATCGTGCCAGGCTTGCGGGCAGACATGGTGCGCGTCGCCATCCGCCCCAGCATGCCGCCAGTGCCGCGTGCCACGTATCTGGAAGGACTGCGCGTCGCCTGAACCCTCCGCCGCGAGCCGACTCCCTCCCCAACCCCAACACCTCCCTCCCGACGGACCGGGGCCCCTTTCCGCCTCTCAGACATAAACCCAACTCGCTGCAGAAAGGGGCCCCGGTCCATCCCCCTCCTCGCCCCTGGTACTTCTATCAACACCCTTCCCCGCTTTATCCCCCCCCGCGTAAACGCGAAACGCCGATCTCCAAGGATCGGCGTTCTGCTTGCTGGCGACTGAGCCTCTGTTCAGCGTCAGATCACCTGCTTGCGCACTCGCGCCGAGAAGACGTCAATGCACGTCACCACAACGATCATGATCAACATCACAGCACACGTCTGCGCATACTGGAAGCTGCGGATCACTTCATACAGCACCACCCCGATTCCGCCCGCCCCTACCATCCCGACCACCGACGCCGAACGCACGTTCGACTCGAAACGGTACAGCGTGTACGAAATCCACAAGGGCATGACCTGCGGCAGCACGCCGTACAGGATTTCGTCAATGGCGCGCGCTCCCGTTGCACGCACGCCCTCTACCGGACGCGGATCAATCGCTTCGACCGCTTCAGCAAACAACTTCGAGAGCGTGCCCGTCGTATGCACCCACAACGCAAGTACCCCCGCAAATGGGCCGAGACCCACCGCGACGATGAAGAGCATCGCGAAAACCATTTCGTTGATCGCGCGACACGAATCCATCACGCGACGCACCGGCTGATACACCCACGCCGGCACCATGTTCGACGCCGAAAGCAACCCCATCGGGATCGAACACACAACCGCTAACACCGTGCCCCACACCGCGATATGAATGGTCACCAGCATCTCGTGGACATACACGCGCCAGTCATGGAAATCGGGCGGAAAGAAATCGTGCGCGAACTGACTCATGTTGCCCGAATCGCGTATCAGATCGAGCGGACGCATGTCGGCACCGCCCCACGACCACACCAGGATCAGGAAGAACGCTCCCCAACCGATCAGGGACAGCCACGAACGCTTGGGCGGCTCGCCCGGCAGGCGGCCATTTGCAGTGAGGGATACGCTGGGGTTCATGTCGAGTACCACAAGTCATACCGGCATAACATCGGCCGGAGAAAAATCGGACCGCAAAGGACTCGGCAGGTATTAGGGTCCGGCTCGCGGGTATTCGCCACAGAACAACACGCGCGTGCTGCCCTGTGACGTCGCTTGAATCAATGACTGACTTCTTTTGCGGTGAAACGCTTACTTCGCCTTGTTCAGCTCCTGATCGAGCGCGGCGAGCTTGCTGTCGATTTCTGCCAGTTGCGATTTCTTCTTGGCAGCGTCGATGTTGGCATCCGACTCAAGTTGCACCTTCTGCTTGAACAGTTCAAGCTGACGGATCGGCAGCAGTTGAGCATCGGTCGACGCACGGAAACCACCGTAGTTGTAGATGTTCTTCAACACTTCCTTCTCATGCGCGTCCTTGCCGTAGGTCAGGAAGAAGTCGCGGATCTTCTTCTTCGTTGCATCCGGCAAGTCTTTGCGCCACAGCATCGGGTCCGACGGGATCAGCGGCGACTTCCAGATCACATGAACCTGCTTGGCCTTCTCCGGCTGCGTTGCCTCAAGCTTGCTCAGCTCTTCAGTGTTGTTCGTCGCCACGTCAACCTGGTTGTTGAGCACGGCCATCAGGTTCGCACCATGGTTCGAGCTGCGCGCAGTCTTGAAGTACGTGCGCGGATCGATGTTGTTCTTCGCGAACACGTAGTAACCCGGCACCAGCGTGCCCGACGTCGAGGTCGGATCGCCCAGGCCGAAGTTGATCTTCTTGCCGTTCTTGATCACGTCGTCGAGCGTCTTGTACGGGCTCGACTTGTTCGAGATCAGCAACGAGTAGTAACCTTCCGTGCCGTCGGCGTACACGATCTTCGCGAAAACTTCGCCTTGCGAACGGTCCACGGCTTCCATCGCGCCCTTGTTACCCATCCAGGCGAGTTGCACCTTGTTGAAGCGCATGCCTTCGATCACACCGGCATAGTCGGTGGCGAAGAACGGGGTCACCTTCAGGCCCGTTTGCTTCTCCATGTCATCGATCAGCGGCTGCCAACGTTGGCGCAGAGCCGCGCTCGAGTCGGTCGAGATAATGCCGAAATTGATTTCCTGCGCGTGCGCTGCCGCCACCGAGGCGATCATGGCCGCGCCGGCCAGCAGGGTTTTCCACAGTTTCATGAGAGCAAGCTCCAGGTCAGGTCAGACTTAGGGACATCGAGGTAAGAAATGGCGCTTCGGCATCGGCCGGCTTCGTGCCCGTCACGTTCTCCGGGGCATCGGCGTCTTCGTTGAGCAACTCGCTCGCCTGCACGCCATAAAGACGGCGCAGCAGGTCTGGCGTGAGCGCCGCAGACGGGCCGTCGTAGACCACGCGCCCCTGATGCAGCGCCACGGTGCGCACGCAGTAGCGCATCGCTACGTCCACCTGGTGCAGCGAGACGACTACCGTCAGCTTGTGATCGCGGTTCATGCGCGCGAGCATGTCCATCACCTTGCGGGCCGACTCCGGATCGAGCGACGCAATCGGTTCGTCCGCGAGAATGATCTTCGCGCCCTGCACCAGCGTGCGCGCCAGTGCCGCACGCTGTTGCTGACCACCCGAGAGCGTGCTGGCGCGCTGGAAGGCCAGATCGGCAATGCCCACTTCGGCCAGCGCCGCGAGCGCCGCCTGGCGCTCTTCTGCAGTGAAGCGGAACATCAGGCTGCGCCACACCGGCACGCGCGCGAGCAGGCCCGTCAGCACATTGGTAATGACCGGCAAGCGCCCCACCAGATTGAACTGCTGGAAGACGAAGCCGATGTCGCGGCGAATCTGGCGCACTTCGCGCACGATACGGCCGTCGCGCTGAATCGGACGGCCCAGAATTTCAATGCTGCCGGGCTGCTGATCAGCAGCCACGAAGCCCGCAATGTGACGCATCAACGTCGACTTGCCCGAACCCGACGCCCCGATGAGCGCGACCATTTCGCCCGGCATGACTTTGAGCGCCACTTCGTCGAGCGCACGACGCCCGCTTCCGAATGTCTTGGTCAGTCGCTCGATTCGAATCGCTTCGTCCACGGTTCACCTGTCAGTCGAATCGCCGGTCGGACCCGATGCACCCGTGTCGACGGCACCCTGAAAATGGAGTGCTTCGCTCGCATCGCTCGACTAGCTGTTTTGTGGCAATTTGTGCCAAAAGTGAACGCAGTCTAAAAAGCCTCGGTGACAACACAGTGACAATCGATCAGCTTTTTCAGCGCCTGCGAAAACCCTTATTCGGTCAGTACTTTGGGAGTGTTTTTGGGACTTCGGCGGGTGTCGCCGCACGGACGTCACCGTCGGGGCCAGGCGGCACGAGATAACGTCGCCCCCGGCACATGTACCGATTTTGTCTACATATTTTCGAGAGACTGGCGAGGCGCGCCGGCGATGCAAGAAGCGCCGCAAGGCCGCGCCACCGGCAACTCCGCAAAGGTGTAGAGATGAGACCGCCGGCCGAATACCTGCCCGTCGTGGCGACGTGTGGCGTGCTGTGGCGAACCGTGGTCGCGTTTGCGTGGATCGGCAGGGAGGTGAGGACGGCATCGCCGAACGGAGATGCCTGACGCTCTGCGGAAGATGGGCTGTCGGGCCGCCCGCTCGCCCCCCCCCCGCTTGCGTGCTTACGGACTTAGGTGTTTAAGCGATGAGGAGTTCCGGGCCGCGTGCGCGCAGTTGCGCCAGCATGCTCTTGTGCGGTGCTGCATCGCTGATGAGGTAACGGGCAGCTTCGAAATGGCGAATGCGCACGGGCGTCACACGACCGAATTTGGTGTGGTCCGCCACGACGGCCGATACGTTGGCACACAGCAACATGCGCGCACGCAACTCGGCCGCCGCGCGATTGAAGTCGGTAATGCCACCGTCTTCCGTCACGCCGCCCACGCCAATGAAAGCGAAGTCGGCGTGATATTGGGATATCTGGTTGATGGCGTCCCAGCCTTGTACGGCGTCTTCGTTATCCTGCAATTCTCCGCCGAGCAGCGTCACCCGGTTGTCGTGGTGACGGCCCAACAAACGCGCAATCTGCCAGTCGTTCGTATAGATGCGAAGACGATGCTTGGAGAGCAGCGCCTGCGCCACCGCGCGCGTGGTCGTGCCGTAGTCGATGATGACCGACGCGCCGTCGGGCACGAGTTCCGCCGCCCGTACGCCGATGGCGCGCTTGCCCGCGGCGTTGAGGTTCTCGCGCAGCGTCCAGTCGGGCTCGCTGCGGTCGGCGGCCAGCGCGCCGCCGTGCGTCATGAGCAACAGGCCGCGCGCGGCCAGTGTGTTCAGGTCTCGACGCACGGTCTCTCGCGAGACACCCAACTCACGCACCAGATCGCTGATCGCGAGGGCCCCGGTCTTGGCAAGTTGTTCGAGCACGTATTGTTGGCGTTGTTCGGCAAGCATGATCGGACAATGTCGGTTGGACTACGAAATCTCTGGCGGCATCGACAAAACCGATGCCGGTCATGCACAAGCGCGGGTGCCCCCCGCCGGTGTCGTCGTTACCCCTGCAACGCGACACGCAGACCCAAACCGATGAAGATCGCACCGGCCACGCGGTCAAGCCAACGCCCCGCGCCCGGACGGCGCTTGAGCCACGTCCCCAGCACGCCCGCGAACCAGCCGTACGCGCTGAACACGACGATGGTCTGCCCCATGAACACAAGGCCGAGCAGCAGCATCTGCCAGCCCGGATGGGCCGCGTCGGCACGCACGAACTGCGGCAGGAACACAAGGAAGAAAAGGGTGACTTTCGGATTGAGCATGTTCGCGAACACGCTCTGACGAAAGACCGCCGAGAGCGGTTGCGGTGTGGCGTCGTTGGCCAGCGCCATGGCGCCACGCGCGCGCAGCGCCTTGATGCCGATCCAGATGAGATAGGCCGCGCCCGCCAGTTTGATCGCCTCGAACGCCCACGGCGACGAACGCAGCACGGCGGCTAGACCGACGGCCGCGACGGTCGTGTGGAAAAGGCAGCCGAACGTGAAGCCGGCCGCAGCAGCCAGCCCGGCACGGCGCCCCTGCGCAATGCCGCGCGCGATGACCTGCATGTTGTCCGGGCCCGGTGCGAGTGTGATCGCGACCGAGGTCAGCAGGAACAGCCAGAGATTGGGCATCGACGCGGTCCAGGTCAGGGAAAGGGCATGGGGGGATCGAGGCGGGCCGGGCGCGTGCTCAGTGGCCTTCGAACGAACACAGCAGGAACAGTGGCAATCCGGCATCGCGAATCAGACGCGAGCCGCCCAGTTCCGGCAAGTCGACGATGGCCGCGCCTTCGATGACGGTGGCACCCAGACGCTCAAGCAGCTTTTTGCCCGCCAGCATGGTGCCGCCGGTGGCGACGAGATCGTCGATCAGCAGCACGCGATCCCCCGGACCGCAGGCGTCGGCGTGAATCTCGACGGTCGCGCTGCCGTATTCCAGCTCGTACTCTTCCGCAACCGTCTGATACGGCAGCTTCCCCTTCTTCCGAATGGGGATGAAGCCGATGTTCAACTCGTACGCCAGAATCGAACCGAGGATGAAGCCGCGCGCGTCGAGCCCGGCAATGTAATCGGGCCGGTGCTCCATGTAGCGATGCACGAACACGTCGATCAACACCCGCAAGGTGCGCGGGTTCTTGAGCAACGGGGTGATATCGCGAAACTGCACGCCGGGCGAGGGCCAGTCCGGCACGGTGCGGATCTGGCTTTTGATATAAGCGGCAGGAGACTCATCGATCTGCACGGGGATCCTTCTTGGGGTACTGATAGGTAACACGCCACATTATGCCAAAAAGGCCCGGCGCCCCGTCGTCATTTGGCGAAGACGCCCCTGAGCAGGTGCCTTGCCCGCCCTGCACACGTCCGGACGTCTCCGAACGTCTTCTGATGCCTGCTATTCGCGCCCCAGCAGACGGTGTTCGGCCGCCGTCAGTTTTTCGGGCAGACCGCGCAGCACCACGATGTCTTCGGCCATCAGACGCGTTTCCGACACCGGCTCGACGCCGCGAATACCGTGCCGGCGGATGGCCGTGACGGTCACGCCGAGCTTGTCGAGCCGAAGTTCGCCGAGTGTGCGCCCGACCGCATCGGCGTTCAGCGACAGTGGCACCGATTGCAGGCGGACCTGCTCGCGCTCGCCGCCTTCGTCCTCGTCGTCAAGGCCGTGGAAATAGCCGCGCAGCAGGCTGTAGCGCTCGTTACGCGCCTGCGCCACCCGGCGCAACACGCGGCGCATCGGCACGCCCATGAGCACCAGCGCGTGCGACGCCAGCATCAGACTGCCCTCCACGATCTCGGGCACGACTTCGGTCGCGCCTGCGGCGATCAGGTCGTCGATATGCGTGTCGTCGACCGTGCGCACGACAACCGGCAAGGTCGGCTCCAGCGCCTGAACCTGCGCCAACACTTTTAGCGCGGCCGGAGTACTGTCGTACGTCACCACGATACCGGCGGCGCGGTGAATCCCTGCGGCGACGAGCGCTTCACGCCGGGCCGCATCGCCGAACACGACGGTCTCGCCGGAACTGGCCGCTTCCATCACGCGGTCGGGGTCGAGGTCGAGCGCCACGTACCCGATGCCTTCCTGCTCGAGCATGCGCGCGAGGTTCTGGCCACATCGCCCATACCCGCAGATGATGACGTGCCCCGAAGTCTTGATGCTCTGTGTGGCGATCTTGGTCATCTGCAACGACTGCATCATCCATTCGTTGGCGACGAAACGCAGCGCGATCCGGTCGGCGTTGATGATGAGAAACGGCGCGCACAGCATCGAGAGCAGCATGCCGGCCAGCACAGCCTGCGACAGCGAGGGGTCGAGCAGTTGCCGGTCGATCACCAGATTGAGCAGCACGAAGCCAAACTCGCCGGCCTGCGCCAAGCCAAGACCGGTACGGATCGCCGTGCCGGGCGAGCTGCCGAATAAACGCGCGAGACCGGCGATCAGCGTGAATTTGACGATCAGCGGGCCGACGAAGAACAACAGCACGAGCAGCGGCTGCTTCATGACGATGGCCGGGTCGAGCAACATGCCGGTCGTAATGAAGAACAGACCCAGCAGTACGTCGCGGAACGGCTTGATGTCGTCTTCCACCTGATGGCGGAACGGCGTCTCTGCAATCAACATGCCCGCGATGAACGCCCCCAGGGCCATCGACAGGCCAAGATGCTCGGTGATATACGCAAGGCCCAGCGTGAGCAGCAGCAGGTTGAGCATGAACAGCTCTTGCGAGCGCCGCGCCGCCACGATGTGAAACCAGCGGCCGACCAGTTTCTGACCAACCCACAGCAACAACGCCAGCGCGCCGGTAATCTTGAGCGCGGCCAGCGTCAGCGCCAGCACCAGCGCTTTCGAATTACCGCCAAGGGCGGAGATCACGATCAGCAGCGGCACGACGGCCAGATCCTGGAACAACAGCACGCCCATGATGTTGCGGCCGTGCTCGGTCTCCAGTTCCAGACGCTCCGCCAGCATCTTGGTGACGATGGCCGTCGACGACATGGCAAGCGCACCACCGAGTGCTACCGATGCCTGCCACGAGAACGACCAGAACAGGTTGACGGCCGCCCCCAGCCCGACCGCCACGATCAACGTCCCCAAGACCTGAGAAACGCCAAGCCCCAACACCACGCGGCGCATGCTCTTGAGCTTGGGTAGCGAAAACTCGATGCCGATGGAGAACATCAGGAAGACGACACCGAACTCCGCGAGGTATTGCACGCGCTGCGAATCGGCGGCCAGCCCCAGCGCGTGCGGGCCGATCACGATGCCTACGCTCAGATAGCCAAGCATCGGCGGCAAATGGAGCATGCGGAACAGCACCACCCCAACGCAGGCGGCAAACAACAGGACGAGAGTGAGTTCGAGCGGCGATGCCATCAGCTAAGGTGGGTTTCCTGGGTGAATCCGAATACGCACGGCACGGATGATGCAAGTGCCGTGCCAGATTGCGTCCGCGCGGCGGCATCCGAGGGGGACCGGGCCGCGCCGCGAAACGGCGCGAACGCCGCGGGGCCAAGCCTGGCGCGGCTGTCCTCGGCGCCGCGTCCGTTTTGATATACTCCGCGCATGATAGCGAAAATCAATCCAGGCCGGGCACTCGAGGTCGCCCGGGAGGTGTTGCGCACGGAAGCCGACGCCATCGAACGCGTCTCCGCGCACCTCGACGACAGCTTCTTCGAAGCGGTCTCGCTGCTGCTCGATTGCCGCGGGCGTGTGGTCGTCACCGGGATGGGAAAATCCGGTCACATCGGCCGCAAACTGGCCGCCACGTTCGCCAGCACCGGCACCCCCGCATTCTTCGTTCACCCCGCCGAAGCCAGCCACGGCGACCTGGGCATGATCACGGCCGGCGACGTCGTCGTCGCCTTGTCCAACTCGGGCGAGACGGGCGAACTCGTCAGCATCCTGCCGATGATAAAGCGCATCGGCGCGAAGCTCATCGCCATGACGGGCAACGCCAGCTCCAGCCTCGGACGCCTGTCGAATGTGCATCTCGACGCACACGTCGACCGGGAAGCCTGCCCTCTGGGACTCGCCCCCACGGCCAGCACCACGGCCGCCCTCGCCCTCGGCGATGCGCTGGCCGTCGCGCTGCTCGACGCCCGCGGGTTCGGCGCAGAGGACTTTGCCCGCTCGCATCCGGGCGGTGCCCTCGGCCGGCGTCTGCTCACCTTCGTGCGCGATGTCATGCGTACCGGTGAACGCATTCCGCGGGTGCGCACCGATGCCAGCCTGTCCGATGCCCTGCTCGAAATGACGGCCAAGGGGCTTGGTATGACCGCGATTGTCGATGCCGACGATCGCGTGGTGGGTATCTTTACCGACGGCGATCTGCGCAGATTGTTCAAACGTACGCTCGACTTCACCACGCTCACGCTGGCCGACGTCATGAAGGCCGGCCCGCGCACCATCGGCCCCGATCAACTCGCCGCCGAAGCCGCCGAGCTGATGGAGCGTTTCGGCATCACGCAACTGCTCGTGACCGAGAACGACCGCCTCGTCGGTGCGCTGAACGTCCACGACCTGTTCGCCGCCAAGGTCGTGTGAGTCTCCAGCCCATGAGTCAATCCAGCATCGCCCAATCCACTTCGTCCAACGTGGCCCATGCCGACGCCAACGCGCGCGCGGCTCGCCTGCGTGTCATGGTGTTCGACGTCGACGGTGTGCTCACCGATGGCGGCCTGCGCTACGGCCCGGCCGGCGAGGTCATCAAAACGTTCGATTCACTCGACGGGCACGGCCTGAAGCTGCTCGCCGACGCCGGCATCGTCACCGCCATCATCTCCGGCCGCCACTCCGACATCGTCGCCAAGCGCGCGGCGGATCTTCGCGTCGCCTACGTCTATCAGGGCGTGCACGACAAACGTGCCGCGTTCGAGGATCTGTGCGCCAAGGTGTCGGTGACGGCCGATGTTTGCGGGCATATCGGCGACGACTGGCCCGATCTGCCCGTACTCACACGCGTCGGCTTCGCCGCCTGCCCGGCCAATGCCCACGCCGAAGTGCGGGCGCGTTGCCACTGGATTGCCGGCACGCGTGGCGGCGAAGGCGCCGCGCGCGAGCTGTGCGACTTCATCCTGCGCGCTCAGGGACGTTACGACGCCCTGCTCGCCGAAGCCCTGGCCTGACGCGCAGAGGAAGCCGATCACTCATGGCCATTCAACGCGTCTCATCTGCCTCCCTAATCGCCGTCGTCGCGCTGGCCAGCCTGGCGGCCGGCACGTACTGGCTCGTGCAACGCACGCTGCCTTCCGACGCCGATCGCGCGCCGTATGTGAAGCGGCACGTTCCCGATTACTATGCCGACGACATGGCCATCTCCACGCTGTCGGCGAGCGGGCTCACGCAATACCGCATCAATGCGGTCCACATGACGCATTTCGAGGACGACCAGACCACGGCGCTCACGATGCCCGCCGTGCGTGCGTTCACGCCGGATCAACCGGAAGTGACGGCCACGAGCAAGCGCGGCACGCTCAACGCCGACATGTCGATCGTCGATATGTACGACGATGCCGTGGTCGTTCGTCAGGCCGGACCGCGCGATCCGGAAATGCGCGCGCTGTCCGAACACTTCCAGGTGCTGGTGAACGAAGACATCGTACGCACGGAACTTCCCGTCCAGCTCTTCCGAGGGTCTTCCGTGATGTACGGCGACGGCATGATTTTCAATAACATCTCGCGCGCCGTACAATTGCTCGGCAATGTTCACGGCACGATCCAGCCGGCGGAAATGGGCAGTAAACCCCCGGCCCCGCCCGCCGCAACCAACGCGCCTCCCCAGACCAAACAGGGCTCCAAGACCCCATGACCGATCGCCGCAACCCGCGACCCGTTTTCCTGTCGATGCGTACCCTGCGCGCGCTGGCCACCGCCTTCGCCGTGCTCGGCGCACTGGTGTCGCCGCTCGCCCACGCCGAGCGTGCCGACCGCGACAAGCCGCTCAATATCGAGTCGGATCACATGAGCTATGACGACCTCAAGCAGGTCAACATCTTCACCGGCAACGTGACGATGACCAAGGGGACGATTCTCCTGAAGGCCGATCGCGTCGAAGTGACTCAGGACCCGGAGGGCTATCAGTACGCTACGGCCTACTACAAGCCGGGCGGCCCGCTCGCCTATATGCGCCAGAAGCGCGACGGCCTCGACGAGTACATCGACGGCTGGGGTCAGACGATTTACTACAACGGCAAGACCGAAGTCGCCACGCTCACCACGCAAGCCACGCTCAAGCGCCTGGCCGGCGGCACGAAGGTGCTCGATGAGATCCACGGCAGCGTGATCACGTACGACACGTATAACGAGGTCTATACCGCGAACAGCGGCGCAGATCAGGTCAACGCCAACAATCCGAACGGCCGCGTGCGCGCCACGCTCGCCCCGCGCAATGCAACGGGCGCGAATCAGGCGCAGCCCGGCGGCGCGAGCAAGCCGGGGGCAGCCGCCAAGGGCGATCTGCCGCCGCTGTCTCCCTCAAAAAGTATCGGGAATCCGCGTGAGTAATTCTGCCAACAGCAACGCCTCGAACATCAATCCCGGCCTCGGCCCGGCGGGCAAGCCGAGCGCGCTCGTCGTACGCTCGCTCAAGAAGCAGTACGGCGCCCGTACCGTCGTCAAGGATGTCTCGCTGGACGTGAAAAGCGGCGAAGTGGTGGGTCTGCTGGGCCCGAACGGCGCAGGCAAGACAACGTCGTTCTATATGATCGTGGGCCTCGTGCCGGCCGACGACGGTGAAATTCAGCTCGACGGCAATCTGATCAGCGAACTGCCGATTCACGAACGTGCCCGCATGGGGGTCTCGTATCTGCCGCAGGAAGCGTCGGTATTTCGCAAGCTGACGGTCGAGGACAACATCCGCGCCGTGCTCGAATTGCAACTCGATGCACAGGGCAAACCGCTCAAGCGCGACGAGATCGAACGCCGCATCGAAGCGCTGCTCGATGAATTGCAGGTGAGCCATCTGCGCGAGAATCCGGCGATGTCGCTCTCGGGCGGCGAGCGCCGCCGTGTGGAAATCGCCCGCGCACTGGCTACGCAGCCGCGCTTTATTTTGCTTGACGAACCATTTGCAGGTGTCGATCCGATTGCCGTGCTGGAAATCCAGCGCATCGTGCGCTTCCTGAAGGACCGCGGCATCGGTGTCCTGATTACCGATCACAACGTACGCGAGACGCTCGGCATCTGCGATCACGCCTACATTATCAGCGAAGGCTCGGTGCTCGCTGCCGGCACACCCGACCAGATCGTGGCCGACGAAAGCGTCCGCCGCGTCTATCTGGGCGAGAATTTCCGGATGTAAAGCAAATTTTTCGCATGTAAACCCTGCCCCCGATAGGGAACAGGGCCGGTTCCGCTGGCGTGACAAAGCCTCTACAATGAAGGCGAGATACGCTATGAAACCGACTCTTCAACTCCGCACCTCCCAGCACCTGACCCTCACGCCGCAGTTGCAGCAATCGATCCGGTTGTTGCAACTGTCGACGCTCGAACTTCAGCAAGAAGTCGAGCACGCCCTCACCCAGAACCCGATGCTCGAACGCGAGGACGATTGGCTCGCGGGCTCGGTACGTGTGGGCACGGACGGGTCGCTGCGCAACGAGCGGAGCACGTCGGGCAGCAGCACGAACGACAGCTCCGAACCCGCCAACGGCCGCGACGAAGCCCGCGAACTCGACGGCGAGACGCGCTTCGACGACAACGCCCAGGACAGCGGCAGCGACTGGAGCCTGAACGACTTCGCACGCTCGGGTAGCGCATCGGACGACGACGACAACGCCCGTCCGCAACTTCATGTCGATCACCCCAATCTTCGCGAACACCTGTTGGCCCAGTTGCGCCTGACCAAAGCCAGTCCGCGCGACCGGGCGCTGGTGGAATTCCTGATCGAATCGCTCGACGAAGATGGCTACCTCGGCACCATGCTCGATGAAATTCAGGCAGAAATGCCCGAAGAGCTGGCGCTCGAGACCGAAGAAATCAACGCCGCACTCGCACTGCTGCAGAGCTTCGACCCGGCGGGCGTGGGCGCCCGCACCCCGGCTGAGTGCCTGCGGCTGCAACTCCAGCGTCTGCCCGCGAGCAACGTTCGCACACTGTCGCTACGAATCGTCAGCGATCACCTGGAATTGCTGGCCGCACGCGATTACACCCGTCTGCGCCGCCAGCTGGGCGTGAGCGAAGACAGCTTGCGCGCCGCCCATCAACTGATTCGTTCGCTCGACCCGTTCCCCGGCGCCGCCTATGGCTCACCCCAGGCCGATTACGTCGTGCCCGATGTGCTTGTGCGCAAACAGGGCAGCGGCTGGACTGCGGAACTCAATCCCGATGTCATGCCGCGCCTGCGCATCAATGAGATGTATGCGCGCATACTGCGTAATAACCGCAACGATCCGGGCACCGGCAACTTACAGCAGCAGCTTCAGGAAGCCCGCTGGCTGATCAAGAACATCCAGCAACGTTTCGATACGATCCTGCGCGTGGCGCAGGCGATTGTCGAGCGTCAAAAGAACTTCTTCACGCATGGCGAAATCGGCATGCGGCCCTTGGTTTTACGCGAGATTGCTGATACGCTGGGCTTACACGAATCCACGATTTCACGCGTGACTACCAGTAAGTACATGCTCACTCCATTTGGAACCTTTGAGCTGAAGTACTTCTTTGGTTCACATGTGGCAACGGAAGCCGGTGGCGCAGCGTCATCGACCGCCATCCGCGCACTCATCAAGCAACTCATAGGAGCAGAAGACCCGCAGACCCCCCTTTCCGACAGCCGTATCGCGGAACTGCTGGCAGAGCAAGGGTTCGTGGTAGCGCGGCGCACCGTCGCGAAATACCGTGAGGCCATGCGAATCCCCGCAGTGAACTTGCGCAAATCTTTGTAGGACGGTCCTGGTGTGCCATGTTGGCTCGCTGGGGCATAACGCCGCAGTGCGACATTGCGTCACGTCAATGGCTCGCACTCCCGCTAGCCAGCGTCGTTGATGATGCGGCCTGCACTTCGGCATTTCAGCAAGGAGAGCAGCTATGAATCTGAAGATCAGTGGACATCACCTCGAACTCACGCCGTCACTGCGCGAATTTGTCGTCAACAAGCTCGAACGCGTGTTGAGGCATTTCGACCAGCTCATTGGTGCCGAGGTGATCCTATCTGTCGACAAGACCAAGGAGAAGGCCGGACGCCAGATTGCTAGCGTCACCGTGTATCTCAAGGGCAAGGAAATTTTCGTCGAGAAGTGTGACGAGAATATGTATGCCGCCATCGACAAGCTGATCGACATGCTCGACCGCAAGGTAATGCAATACAAGGACAAGGTTCAGGATCACGGTCGCGAGGCCCTCAAGCACCAGCAACCTCCCGAGGCAGAGCCGCCGCAATGAGCCTGTCCGGGCGAGGTAGTCGCATCGACTGACAGGCATGTGAGTTCGCACGGCGCCACCCAAGCGCATGCACGCCTGTCATAAGTCTGGCATCACCCACCGCGGGGCCGTTGAACGGCCCCTTTTATATGGTTCCGCCAAGTTCCATGGATTGCCGCGGGCACCGTAGCGGGTGGTCTATAATGCGAGGTCAATCGGGGGTTGGAGGGCGACTAAGCGTTCGCCCGCATTACAAGATGAACCGTTTAGTCAAACTCTTACCTGCGTCCAACATCCTGCTTGGACTGTCCGTCACCAGCAAGAAGCGCGTCTTCGAGCAAGCCGGGCTTCTTTTCGAGAACAATGCCGGCCTGTCGCGCGCGCTTGTGACCGACAATCTGTTCGCACGCGAGCGTCTGGGCTCGACCGGACTGGGTGAAGGCGTGGCCATTCCGCATGGGCGTATCAAGGGCCTCAAGCATCCGATGGCAGCATTTGTGCGTCTCGAAGACCCGATTCCCTTCGAAGCGCCCGACAGTCAGCCGGTTTCCCTGCTGTTTTTTCTATTGGTGCCTGAGCAGGCAACGCAGCAACATCTCGAGATTCTTTCCGAAATTGCCCAGTTGCTCTCCGATCGCGCGATGCGCGAGACGTTGAGCCGCGCGCCGAGTGCCGACGAGATCCACGCCGCACTCGCCAACTGGCAGCCCTGAACCGGCGTATGCGCCGGTATCCGCCGCGAAATTCAGAGAATTCGTAGCTCCCACACCCAACCGAACGAGGCGACGCGGTGGAACTGACCGGCATCAACGCGCAGAGCATTTTCGACGACAACGCCGCCACGCTGCGGTTGTCGTGGCTGACCGGCCATGAGGGATGGGAGCGCGGTTTCACGCCCGAGAGCGTGGCCACCGCCACCTCCAGCGCCGACCTCGTGGGTCACTTGAACCTCATCCACCCGAACCGGATTCAGGTGCTGGGTGAGGCTGAGTTGCGCTACTACCAGCGCCTCACGGACGAAAACCGCAAGCGTCATATGGGCGAAGTGATTGCGCTCGAACCGCCGTTCCTCGTGGTCGCCGACGGCCTCGAAGCCCCGCCCGATCTGGTGTTGCGCTGTACCCGCTCGTCCACACCGCTGTTCACCACACCGATGTCGACGGCAGCAGTCATCGACAGCCTGCGTTTGTACATTTCGCGTGTGTTCGCCCCGCGATGCACGATGCATGGCGTGTTTCTCGACATTTTGGGCATGGGTGTGCTGCTCACCGGCGATTCCGGTCTCGGTAAGAGCGAACTCGGCCTGGAACTGATCAGCCGGGGGCACGGACTGGTCGCAGACGATGCCGTCGATTTCGTGCGACTCGGGCCGGATTTCGTCGAAGGCCGCTGCCCGCCGCTGCTGCAAAACCTGCTGGAAGTGCGCGGTCTGGGCCTGCTCGACATCAAGACGATCTTCGGTGAAACGGCAGTGCGCCGGAAGATGAAGCTCAAGCTGATCGTCCAGTTGGTGCGCCGCCCCGACGGCGAATTCCAACGCCTGCCGCTCGAAGCGCAGACAGTGGACGTGCTGGGCCTGCCCATCAACAAGGTCATCCTGCAAGTGGCGGCCGGGCGAAACCTCGCCGTGCTGGTCGAAGCCGCTGTGCGGAATACGATCCTGCAACTTCGCGGCATCGATACTCTCAAGGACTTCATGGAGCGCCAGCGGCAAGCCATGCAGGACCCGGACGGCATGCAGGGCAAGCTGCTCTGAATCCCCCACGGGTGGCGCCCGCCGTCGCCCGAAACGCCGGGGTTTACCGTAATTTCTGCTTTTTTCTGTCAACGCCGCGCGATTGCGGCGCGTTTTCTTTCATGTTGTAATCGCCACGCGGCCCCTTCCCGTGCGTGTCGACCTTATGGAGAGACGATCATGAAAAAAGCACTCGCTGCATTGCTTCTGGCATCCCCGCTGCTCGCATCGCCCGTATTTGCCCAGACGGCCGCCCCGGCGCCGGCTGCCAAGGCAGCCAACGCCCAACAGAACAAGATGAGCACCTGCAACACGCAAGCCGCCGACAAGAAGGGTGACGACCGCAAGGCGTTCATGAAGGAATGCCTGTCGAACAAGCCGGCCGCCGCAGCCAAGCCGACCCAGCAAGAAAAGATGAAGACCTGTAACGCACAGGCTGGCGACAAGAAGGGCGATGATCGCAAAGCGTTCATGAAGTCGTGCCTGTCGAACAAGCCGGCAGCCTGACGCCTTTTCCCCGCCAACGCATACCCAGCGGCGCCCTACGGGCGCCGCTGTCGCGTGTGCAACGCTTTTTTCTCGTGAAACGAGAGAAATCCTCGGGAACGTTCTTGTTTCTGTCGGCTCGACACCCGTAAGACACAATCGCTTACCATCATGGTTGTATTCGGGGAATGTCATGAAGATCGTACTGATTACCGGCGTTTCGGGTTCCGGCAAATCGCTGGCCTTGAACGTCCTCGAGGATGCGGGTTACTACTGCGTCGACAATTTGCCGTCGCGCTTCCTGCCTGAACTCGCCGAATATCTCGAAACGCAGAACTACACACGTCTAGCGGTCGCCATCGATGCGCGCAGCGGCGGCTCGCTCGCCGATCTGCCACCGATCATCGGCGGACTGCGCCGCTTCGGCCACGACGTGCGGGTGTTGTTCCTCAACGCCACCACGCAAACGCTCGTGCAGCGTTTTTCCGAGACGCGCCGCCGTCATCCGCTCTCTGTCCTGGGCGACGATACGGTGTCGGCCACTGGCTCGCTCGTCGAAGCGATCGAGAAAGAGCGCGAAATGCTCAATAGCGTGACCGAACTCGGTCACCAGATCGACACCAGCAATTTGCGCGCGAGTGCGCTGCGCCGCTGGATCCGTGAATTCGTCCAGCACGATCACGCCGGACTCACGCTGATGTTCGAGTCTTTCGGATTCAAGCACGGTGTGCCGCTGGACGCCGATCTCGTGTTCGATGTCCGCTCTCTGCCCAACCCCTATTACGACGCGCAGCTTCGTCCGCTAACCGGCCGCGATCAGCCGGTGATCGACTTCCTCTCGGCCATTCCGGAAGTCGACGAGATGACCAACGATATCGGCGCGTATCTGCAGAAGTGGCTGCCAAGCTACATGCGCGACAACCGCAGCTATCTGACGGTGGCGATCGGCTGCACGGGCGGCCAGCACCGCTCTGTCTTCATCGCCGAAACGCTAGGCGAGCGCTTCCGCGCGGAAGCCAGCGTGCTCGTGCGGCATCGCGAACTCGCTCCCCTCGAGCCCGCAGCCTGATTCAGGCCGGCAGGCAGAGTTGGCCGTCGCCCGGCGAAACAATGCGCAGGGCGTCGGCAATCTTGCGGATCGGCGACGGCAATCCGGCCGCGGCGATGCCTGCCGAGTCGAGCCACGCATGGGGGGCGTCGCCCGAACGGGCAGCAAACGCCCCCTGCGCCGAAGCCCCGGATAGCGTTACCAGCCACGGGCGCAAGTGCAGCCGGAAATGCGTGAAGACGTGTGTGAGCCCCTGCAGCGGCACAAGCGACTGCACGGTGCCCTGCGCGGCGCCAAGGGCGGCGGCATGGGCGCTCAGACGCTCACGCAGCGACGCATCGTCCGCCTCGCGCTCCCCGGTGGGCGGTGTCAGTTCCGGCAAGCTCCATAGCCCGCCCCAGATGCCACTGTCGGGGCGCCGCTCGAACAGGATGCGCTCGCCCGAGCCAATCACCAGCACGTCGACGTAACGCTCAGGCTGAACCTTCTTCGGCTTGGACGTCGGCAATATCCGCTCGCGTCCCGTCGCATGCGCAACGCAATCGCTGTCGAACGGGCACTCGCCGCAACGCGGCTTGCCGCGCCCGCATAGCGTCGCGCCGAGATCCATCATCCCCTGCGTGTAGGCGGGCAAATTGCTTCCGGGCAGCAACGATTCGGCCAACGCCCACATTTCCCGCTCGATTTTCGGCGTGCCCGGAAATCCCTCGATACCGAACACACGCGCGAGCACCCGCTTGACGTTGCCGTCGAGAATCGCGGCGTGCGCATCGTAAGCAAACGCGGCAATCGCGGCGGCCGTCGAGCGGCCGATACCCGGGAGCGTGGCGAGCGTCTCTGGGTCCGTCGGGAAACGTCCGCCATGCTCGGCGAGCACGACCTGCGCGCAACGATGCAGGTTGCGCGCCCGCGAGTAGTAGCCGAGGCCGCTCCAGAGCGCCATCACATCGTCCTGCGGCGCGTTCGCCAGCGCGGCGACATCGGGGAATCGCTCAAGAAATCGCGCGTAATACGGGATCACCGTGGCAACCTGCGTCTGCTGCAACATGATCTCGGACAGCCAGATGCGATAGGCATCGCGCGTGTTCTGCCACGGCAGATCGTGGCGGCCATGCTCGGCCTGCCAAGCGATCAGACGCTCGGCAAAAGTGCCCGCAAGCGAGTTGGCAGGAAGGTCGCTGGACGATTCGTTCATATCGGTTTTTGGGGGGCATCTTGTACGGCGATGGGCGGCGGCCGGGCCGGACTTTCCGGTCATCCCGTTTGCCGCCGCTGCTGCGTCATTTCTGACAGTGCGGGCAGAAGAACGTGGAGCGCTGGCCCTGCACGATCTGCCGGATTGGCGTGCCGCACACGCGACATGGCTGTCCGGCACGGTCGTAGACAAAATACTCCTGCTGAAAATAGCCGCTCTTGCCGTCGCTACCCACGAAGTCGCGCAACGTGCTGCCACCTTTCTCAATGGCTGCGGCGAGCACATCCTTGATCGCTTTTGCGAGCTTTTCCGCGCGCGGCCGGGAAAGTTTGCCTGCCTGCATGCGCGGGTGGATGCCAGCACGGAACAGACTCTCCGACGCATAGATGTTGCCCACGCCCACGACGATGTTGCCTGCGAGCAATGCCTGCTTGATGGCAACCGTACGCCCGCGTGTGCCGGCATACAACCGCTGACCGTCGAAGTCGTCTGTCAGCGGTTCTACCCCGAGACTGGCGAGCAGCGGATGCATGAGCACGTCGCCGGCCGAGCGCGGGTGGAACAGCACCGCGCCGAAGCGGCGAGGATCGCGATAGCGCAGCGCGCACCGCTCGAACACGAGGTCGATGTGGTCATGCACGCCGGCGGCGGGCAACGCGTGCGGCTCGGACATGACGCGCAACGTGCCGGTCATGCCCAGATGCACGAGCAGCCAGCCGGGGGCATATTCGAGCAGCAGGTACTTGCCGCGACGGGTTACGCCGACGAGCGTTTCGCCACGCAGGAGCGTGTCGAGGCCGTCGGGCACCGGCCAGCGCAGCGAGGCGTTGCGCACGTCGATACGCGCGACACGCGTGCCCGCCACGTGCGGCGCAATACCGCGGCGGGTGACTTCGACTTCCGGGAGTTCAGGCATGCCTGCGAACGTTTGCTGAGGATTTAGACTCTATTGTATCGGGCGCGCTACAATCGCTCGATACTTGCCGTGGATCCCTATGCCGAACACCCGATTCCAGTCCATTCCCGCCGCCGAGAACACGGCGCTCACCGTGGCACCCGTAGTCTTGCGCCTGCGAGGCGCCCTGGCACGCGTGGCGTGGGCCGGCGCAACGGCGCTCGGCGTCACCTGCGCCAGCGCAATCATGGCATTCCTGCCATCTTCGAGCGCGTTCGCGCAAACCGCACCGAAAGCGCCGGCGGCCCCCGCCAGCGCCCCGGCGGCCGCGCCGTCCAAGGCAAGCGCCCCGCGCGCGGCTGGCGAGGCGGACACCGATAGCGACGACGTCAAGTCGAATGCGAACGCCCCTCGCGAAAATCTCCCGAACGTCGCGCTCTCCAGCGAGATCGTCTTCGAAGTGATGGCCGCCGAACTGAGCCTGCAACAAGGCAACTTGGCGCCGGCGTTCAACACATACATCGCGCAGGCGAATCGGACGAAGGACCCGCGCATGGCGCGCCGCGCCGTCGAAATCGCGCTGGGTGCGCGCCAGCTCGGCGACGCGCTGGTCGCCGCGCGGTTGTGGCATCAACTCGATCCCGCCTGGCGTCCGGCCTCGCAATTGCTCGCAAGCCTTCAAGTCGGCACCGGCCATCTGGCGGAAGCCGAACCGCTTCTCGTCGACGAACTGAACAAGGTGCC
The DNA here is from genome assembly GCF_000389825.1 of Pandoraea sp. SD6-2. NCBI lineage: Bacteria > Pseudomonadati > Pseudomonadota > Betaproteobacteria > Burkholderiales > Burkholderiaceae > Pandoraea > Pandoraea sp. SD6-2. Next base: position 517,889 of record NZ_KB944454.1, read on the forward strand.
GGAAGCGCGTCGCGGTCAGGCCATTCTCGAACTGCAGCAGATGATTGCGCGTAGCCCGGAGCGCGCCACGGGCATCGACTCGCTCAAGCGCATGCTGGCCAACGACATGCAACGCCCCGAGGCGCAACTGGCCATCGCCCGCTCGCAACTCGATGCTGGCGACACGGCCGGTGCGCGCACGTCGCTCGAAACGGCGCTCAAGCTTAAGCCCGACTACGAAGCCGCCGCCCTGCTTTACGGGCAGATGGGCCCGGAAGAGCGCACCAGCGCCATCGCCGGATTGAAGACATTCCTCGATCGCAATCCGAATGCCAAGGAAGCCCGCTTCGCCTACGCCAAGCTGCTGCTCGCGGACAATCAGCTCGACGCCGCGCAGAAGCAGTTCGAGACGCTGGAGAAGCGTTTTCCGCATGAACTCTCGACGCTGATGGCGCTCGCATTGCTCAACCTGCGCGCCAAGCATCCAGAGCAAGCCGAGCAGTATTTGCAGAAATACGCGGCAGAGGCGGAACAACAGAACACCGACGGCGCGCAAGCGTACGTCTATCTCGCGCAGATCGCGCAGGATCGCAAGGATTACCCGGCCGCCGACAAGTGGCTCTCGAAGATTCGCGAAGACAGCAACGCGTATCTGCCCGCACAGATCGGGCGCGCGCAATTGCTCGCCGATCAGGGCAAGGTCGAGGAAGGCCGTGCGCTGCTGCACGGCATCAAGTCGAGCGACCCGCGTGAGCAACTCGCGCTCAAGCGTGCCGAGTCCGATTTGCTCGTCAAGGCAAAGCGCTACGAAGACGCGGAAAAGCTGCTTGCCGTCGAGGTCAAGAACAATCCCGACGATCCGGATCTGCTCTATCAGTACGGTATGGTGGCCGAACTGAGCAAGCACTACGATGTGATGGAAAAAGCGATGCGTCGCGTGATGACGTCGCAGCCCGAGAACGCGCAGGCCTACAACGCCCTCGGCTATTCGCTGACCGAGCGCAACACGCGTTTGCCTGAAGCGCTCAAGCTGCTGCAGAAGGCGGCGTCGCTCGCACCGGAAGATCCGTACATCATGGACAGCCTCGGCTGGGTGAAATACCGCCTCGGCGACAAGCAACAAGCACTCGATCTGCTGCGCCGCGCCTACGGCATTCAGGCGCAGGCGGAAATCGGCGCGCATCTGGGTGAAGTGCTGTGGGAGTCGGGCCAGCAGGACGAAGCGCGCAAGACCTGGCGCGAAGCCTTGAAGCTCGACGGCGACGACGACACGCTGCGCTCGACCATGAAACGCTACAACGTCGCGCCGTAATGCAGAAGATGTCGACGTTTTCGTTTCGTGCCGCATCGCTCTCGCTGGTTGTGTCTCGCTCGCTTCGCGCCATAACGCTGGCGCTGGCTTGCACGAGCGCCGTGTTGGCGACGGGCTGCGCGAGTCTCGCGCCGCCCACGCCTGTCACGCCGCCGGACGGCGCCAGTGTCGAGCACTATCGCGGTCGCTTTGCGGTGCGTTACGAGCAAAACGGCGAGGCGCGCAATAGCTACGGCAATTTCGATTGGCAGCAAAGCGGCGAGAACGCGACTGTCCAACTGCTCGACCCGCTTGGGCAGACGCAGGCGATCGTGCGCGAGAATCCGCGAACGGCATCGCTGGAATTGCCCGGCAAGGCACCGTTGACGGGGCCGCGTCTCGAAGACGTCATGCACGATGCATTGGGCTTTGCACTGCCGGTAGGCGGTCTGCGCTATTGGCTGCGCATGCAGGGTGCACCGGGTTCACACGCGAGCATCGAGCGCGATCCGCAGACGCAACGCCCGACCCATTTGAAGCAGGACGGCTGGACGATCGATTACCAGGCCTATTTCGACGGCTCGCCGCTGCGGGTCAAACGCATTGATCTCTCGCGCGACCTCGACGGCTCTCCGCTCGCCGTCCGGCTGGTGATCGACGAGTAAGTCCCAGGCGTCTTGCCTGATTCTCTGATTCGCTTTCGCTATGGTGAGGTCGATACCCGCACGGGCATCGTCACCACGACGGTGCTATCCTTGGCGCCGCCCCGTCAGGCATATGTCGGCATCGTGAGCGCTCCTGAGAGTGCGGCTTCTTTGTCGATCGAACTGCATCGGGACCGTCTTCCCCTTTTCCGGCTACCCGCGTCGCGACATCGCGCTGCGGGTAGCCGATAGCCATCGTTTCGCATTGCCATGTACGAAATCCTGCGTGACTGCCCGGCTCCGGCCAAGCTGAACCTGTTCCTGCACATCGTGGGACGCCGGCCCAATGGTTATCACGAGCTGCAAACCGTCTTCCAACTGATCGACTGGGCCGATACGCTGCATTTCGAGCGCCGGAGCGATGCCCGGATTGTGCACACGAACCCGCTGCCGGGCGTGCCGCCGGAGACCGATCTGACCGTCCGGGCAGCCCGTTTGCTTCAGGCACATTGCGGCGTGCACTTCGGCGTGGACATCGCCATCGAGAAGCGACTGCCGGCCGGCGGTGGTATCGGCGGCGGCAGCTCCGATGCCGCGACGACATTGCTCGCACTCAATCGCATGTGGCAACTCGATCTGCCGCGCGCAGAACTCCAGACGCTCGCGTTGAAACTCGGTGCCGATGTGCCGTTTTTTGTTTTCGGCCGCAATGCCTTTGCCGAGGGGCTGGGCGAGGAGTTGTACGCGGTGGATTTGCCGCAGCGACACTTCCTCGTTGTGAACCCGCGCGTACACGTCGCGACAGACAAAATATTTCGTGATCCCCTGTTGACAAGGGATACGAAGATCGTCACAATGGCGTTCTTTCTTGAGCACGCCAGCGAAAACATGCTCGAAACGGACGAAATTTTCCGTAACGACATGCAGGCGGCAGTGACTCGAGAATACGCGGAAGTCGCTGCGGTGATTGACTGGTTCAGAACCTTCACCACGGCACGCATGACGGGATCTGGCGCCAGTGTGTTTGCGGTATTCGACACGAAGGCAGACGCAGAAGCCGCATGCAAGCGATTGCCGGAACGCTGGCTCGGTCAAGTGACTACCAGCCTGGCCGAACATCCGATGTTCGGATTCGCGTGAAATGGTTTTACTTTGTTGCGTTTCCTACGACGCAGCAAGGGCATCGGTTAGTGTAGGGGAGTCGCCAAGTTGGTTAAGGCACCGGATTTTGATTCCGGCATACGAGGGTTCGAGTCCTTCCTCCCCTGCCAATTTCTCTGTCGCGCAGTGTCAGCATTCAAACGTTCCGCAGGTAGCCAGATGAGTAGTGATAACCTAATGGTATTCACCGGGAACGCCAATCCCGCCCTGGCCCAAGCGGTCGTCGACACTCTCGGTATTCCGCTCGGCAAGGCGATGGCGAGCCGGTTCTCCGACGGTGAAATCCAAGTCGAAATCCAGGAAAACGTGCGTGGCAAGGACGTCTTTGTCCTCCAGTCGACGTGCGCTCCGACCAACGACAATCTGATGGAACTGATGATCATGGTCGACGCGCTCAAGCGCGCTTCTGCCGGCCGGATCACCGCTGCCATCCCGTATTTCGGCTATGCCCGTCAGGATCGCCGCCCCCGTTCGGCGCGTGTGGCGATCTCGGCGAAGGTCGTCGCCAACATGCTGCAAATCGCAGGCGTCGAGCGCATCATCACGATGGATCTGCACGCCGACCAGATTCAGGGTTTCTTCGATATCCCGGTCGACAACATTTATGCGTCGCCGCTGCTGCTCGCAGATGTGCGCGGACAGAACCACGAAAACCTGCTGGTGGTGTCGCCGGACGTTGGCGGTGTGGTGCGTGCCCGGGCGCTCGCAAAGCAACTGCACTGCGATCTGGCCATCATCGACAAGCGTCGTCCGAAGGCCAACGTGGCCGAAGTGATGAACGTCATCGGGGAAGTCGAAGGCCGTACCTGCGTCATCATGGATGACATGGTCGACACCGCCGGCACGCTCTGCAAGGCTGCGCAAGTGCTGAAGGCGCGTGGCGCACAGAAGGTTTATGCGTACTGCACGCACCCGGTGCTTTCCGGTGGTGCTGCGGCGCGTATCAATGCCTCGGAGCTGGACGAAGTGGTCGTGACGGATACGATTCCGCTGCGCGAGGACTCAAAGGGCGGCAAGATTCGCCAGTTGAGCTGCGCCAATCTGCTCGCCGAAACGTTCTCGCGTATTCGTCGCGGCGACTCGGTGATGTCGCTGTTCGCGGAATAAGCGTTCGGTAGAATTTTGCGGCGGCGCCTGTGTGGCGCCGTTGTTATGTCGGCGGGGAGCATCTCCCCGCCTTTGTCGTTCCTGAAGCCTGCGTTTTTGGGCATGGTATTCGGGAAGAAATCGCTGCCTGGTCGCGGGCAGTACAAGGAGTTGTTATGAAAGTCGTCGCTTTTGAGCGTAATCTGCAAGGTACGGGTGCGAGCCGCCGCCTGCGCAATGCCGGTAAGACCGCGGGCATCGTGTACGGTGGTAATGTCGATCCGAAGCTGATCGAACTCGATCACAATGCCCTGTGGCACGCTCTCCGCAAGGAAGCCTTCCACTCGTCGATTCTCGAGCTGGAAATCGCTGGCAAAATCGAACAAGTGCTGCTGCGCGATGTGCAGTACCACCCGTTCAAGCAACTGGTTCTGCACGTGGATTTCCAACGTGTCGACCCGAACAAGCCGATCCACATGAAGGTGCCCCTGCACTTCCTGGGTGCTGAGAACGCCCCGGCTGTGAAGCTGGCGTCGAACGTGATCAGCCACACCATGAACGAACTGGACATCAACTGCCTGCCGGGCAAGCTGCCGGAATTCCTGGAAGTTGACCTGTCGAAGCTGGAAGCCGGTCAATCGGTGCACGCCAAGGACGTCAAGCTGCCCGCCGGCGTGACGCTGACGCTGCACGTCGAGCAAGAAAACCCGGCAGTGGCGCAAGCCGTTCAACCGGCTGGTGTTGCTGCTGACGAAGCGGCTGCCCCGGCGGCTGCCGAAGGCGAAACGCCGGCTGCCTAAGCCTCGTGCGTTAGCTTTCAGCGGCGACGCTGGACGCAAGACCCGCCGCGACATCATGTCCGGCGGGTTTTTTTATTGGCGGCGCGTAGACCTGACGGCGAACGCGCCAAGATCCTGATACCGAAATGATCAAGCTGATCGTAGGGCTCGGCAATCCGGGCGCCGAATATACAGCGACGCGTCACAATGCCGGCTTCTGGTTCGTCGACGCGCTGGCGCAGCAATGCGGCGCATCGCTCACGAACCAGAAGAACTTCCACGGCTTCGCTGCGCGTGCGCGCATCGCCGGTCAGGAAGTGTGGCTGCTCGAGCCGCAGACTTTCATGAACCGTTCGGGACAGTCTGTCGTCGCGCTCGCGCGCTTCTACAAGATTCTGCCGGACGAGATTCTCGTCGTGCACGACGAACTGGATCTGCTGCCCGGTAGCGTGAAACTCAAGCGGGGCGGCGGCAGCGGCGGTCACAACGGCCTGAAGGACATTGCGGCACACCTGACGACGCCCGAATTCTGGCGCCTGCGCCTGGGCATCGGCCATCCGCGCACGCTGCAACCGGCGGGCAGCCAGCAGCAGGTGGTGGACTTCGTGCTCAAGCCGCCGCGCAAGGAAGAGCAAGCGCAGATCGACGACGCGATGTCCCGCTCGCTCGACATCGTCGATCTGGTCGTCAAAGGCGACATGGAAAAGGCGATGATGCGTCTGCACGCCACGCCGGGGAAGTAAGACGAAGCAGAAAAACGAGCGGCGGTTCGCCGCTCAGGCAGTCTTGTTGGCTTGCAGGTGGGTGTACTTCTCGAGCAGTTGCTCGGGCGTCTCGACGTGTTCGGGGTTGATGGGAATGCACTCCACCGGACACACTTGCACACACTGCGGTTCATCGAAGTGACCGACACACTCGGTGCACTTGTTCGGATCGATCTCGTAGATCTCGACCCCCATCGAAATTGCGTCGTTCGGGCACTCTGGCTCGCACACGTCGCAATTGATGCATTCATCGGTAATCATCAAGGCCATACGGCACCTCCAGTCGTATCGCAACGCCGGCCAGCCCACAGGCCCCGGCCGGCGCACACGATACTCATTCCTTCGCCGACAGGTCGCCGACTTTCGTCACCAGCCATTTTTCGACGGAAGGAAACACGAACTTGCTGACGTCGCCGCCCAATTGCGCGATCTCGCGCACGATCGTGCCCGAGATGAACTGGTATTGGTCGGACGGCGTCATGAACATCGTTTCCACGTCGGGCAACAGATAGCGGTTCATGCCTGCCATCTGAAACTCGTACTCGAAGTCGGACACGGCACGCAAACCGCGCACGATGACGCGGGCCTGGTGCTTACGCACGAAATCCTTGAGCAGCCCGGAAAACCCTTCCACGCTGACGTTCGGATAGTGACCCAGCACCTCACGCGCAATGTCGATGCGCTCATCGAGCGAGAAGAACGGCTTCTTGTTTCGGCTATCCGCCACACCGACAACGAGCTTGTCGAAGATGCCCGCCGCACGGCGAACCAGATCTTCGTGTCCTCGGGTAAGCGGGTCGAACGTCCCCGGATAGATCGCCACTACCATGCCAACGTCTCCTCGCGGCTGGGGACCAGTGCTACGTACTTATTCATTGTGGTCTCTAGGTTTTCGGAATCGATTCAAGCAGATGATAATGCACCGCTCCGGCTTTCGCCCGGCGCAGGCACACGAGGTCGAGTGCTGCGAGCGCGTCGTCGTCCAGCGGGCGGTCGGATTCGGCGTAAATCACACCGTTCGGGGCCAGCAGGCGGGCTGCGGGCGCCAGCAGGTCGTCCAGCCAGCCGCTCGCAAACGGGGGATCGAGAAACACCACGTCGAAAGCCCCAGGTGCGAGTGTGGTTATCAGGCGCCTCGCGTCGGCCTGCACGATCTCGATCTGGCTCGCACCGAGCTTCGCCTGATTGGCGCGAAGCTGCCGTACGGCCGGCGCGGCGTGTTCGATCATCAGCACCCGTGCAGCACCCCGCGACGCCGCCTCGAACCCGAGCGCACCGCTTCCGGCGAACGCGTCGAGACACTGCATGCCGCTCAGATCCTGGCCGAGCCAGTTGAACAGCGTTTCGCGCACGCGATCGGGGGTAGGTCGCAGACCGTCGCCCGAGGGCACCGGCAACGGCGTACGCTTCCACTGGCCGCCGATGATGCGCACCTGCTGTGGCGCGCCGCGTGCCACGTTACCTGCACCGGACTTCATACCGTCCTCCGCGACACAGCCCTGCCGATTGCACCGCCACCCGGGCAAAAATGAGTTCGCGTGCACCGCTGCGCACGCCAGAAATCCAAAATCATGACATTTCACGCTACATTGTTGAGGCGAAACATACCACATCGCCCGCAATGGCCGCCTCACAAGGGCACGCAACCCGTCAGGCGATGCGTCAGCCCCGGCGGGCCGGTGTCGGACAATGCCCGATGCCGCACGAGGAACTCGCCTACCCGCTCAACAGGAAACCGCCCGACTTGCCATGACCGATGCCGCTATCGAGGTAACCGAACTATGCAAGGCCTACGACGGCCGCCCCGTCGTCGATCACCTGTCGCTGCGCGTGGCACCGGGCGAATGCTTCGGTCTGCTGGGACCTAACGGTGCCGGCAAGACCACCACCCTGCGTATGCTGCTGGGTCTGGTCACCCCCGACGCCGGTGAAATCCGCCTCGGCGGCATGCCCATCCCGCGACTGGCGCCGCAGGCGCGACGCCGCGTCGGTGTCGTGCCGCAATTCGATAATCTGGACCCCGACTTCACCGTGCGCGAAAACCTCGCCGTTTTCGGCCGCTACTTTGGGCTCTCTTCGGCTGACCTTCGCGAACGTGTGCCCGCTCTGCTCGCGTTTGCGCGTCTCGAATCGAAAGCGAATGCCCGCGTCAGCCAGCTCTCGGGCGGCATGAAACGACGTCTCACCCTTGCCCGTGCCCTCGTCAACAATCCCGATCTGCTGATACTCGACGAGCCGACCACCGGTCTCGACCCGCAAGCCCGGCACCTGATCTGGGAGCGGCTCAAATCGCTGATGAACGAGGGCAAGACAATTCTGCTCACGACCCACTTCATGGAAGAAGCCGAGCGCTTGTGTCATCGCCTCTGCGTGATCGATAACGGTCGCAAGATCGCCGAGGGCACGCCACCTGACCTCGTCGCCCGGGAGATCGGCTGCGACGTCGTGGAGGTGTTCGGCGACGTGCCGCAGGCGTTGCTCGCCCGGCTCGCTCCGCTCACCGAACGCCTCGAAACCAGCGGCGAGACCCACTTCTGCTATGTGCGCGACGCCGCCCCGGTCGTGAACGCGCTGCAAGATCAGCCCGGCGTGCGCTATCTGCATCGGCGCGCCAATCTGGAGGACGTTTTCCTCAAACTCACGGGCCGGGAGATGCGCGATGACTGAGCACGATCGACACGGCCCCGGTAGTTCTGCCCACGCGGAAGGCGCCGCTGCCGCCACGGCGAGTGCACCTCGCACCACCTCACCGAAGGGACATCCTCCCGACGCGCCCCGCTATCTCCCAGGGATCACGCCGTGGACGGGCGTCTGGCGGCGTAACTTCCTCGTATGGCGCAAGCTCGCCATTGCGTCGATGTTCGGTAATCTGGCCGACCCGATGATCTACCTCTTCGGGCTGGGATTCGGCCTCGGGATGATGGTCGGCGACGTCGACGGCACCTCGTACATCGCATTTCTCGCCGCCGGCACTGTGGGGTCGAGCGTGATGTTCTCCGCGAGCTTCGAGTCGATGTACTCGGCCTTCTCACGCATGCACGTTCAGCGCACATGGGAAGCGCTGATGCACACACCGCTCACATTGGGCGATGTGGTGCTTGGCGAAGTCGTATGGGCGGCCAGCAAGGCGGTGCTCTCGGGCCTCGCCATTCTGGTGGTGGCGTGCGTACTCGGCTATGCACGCATCGACAGCCTGCCCGTGGTGTTGCCTGCGGTTCTGCTCGCGGGTCTGGCGTTCGCGAGTCTGGCGATGGTAATGACGGCGCTCGCGCCGAGCTACGACTTCTTCATGTTCTATCAAACGCTCGTGATGACGCCGATGTTGCTGCTCTCCGGCGTGTTCTTCCCGCTGTCGCAACTCCCGGCAGCGGCACGTCACGTGACGGAGTGGTTGCCGCTCGCCCATGCCGTCGCGCTGATCCGTCCGGCCATGCTCGGACGCACCATCGATCTGCCGTGGCTGCATGCCGGCGCACTCGCCCTATACGCCGTCGTCGGATTCGCCGTCGCACTGGTGTTGCTGCGCCGGCGGATTCTCCGGTAGCACTCATGGCGTGTGCACCAACGCTCATTGTCACCAACAAAAAAACGGCACCGGGAATCTCCGGTGCCGTTTTTCGTTCATCGTGCCAATCATGCGACGTGTGCCGCGATACTGCGATTACTTCGCCTTCACGGCCGCAACAGGCTTGCCGCTCGGCGCAGCGGCGCCAGCGCTGGCCGCACCGAAGACGTCGTTCGGGCCCACGACCACGGTGACAAGCCGCTCCGGCTGCACGTGACGCACGAAGGCATCCCGTACCTGCGCTGCGGTGACGGCTTGAACCTTGTTGGTCCACGTGTCCAGATAGTCCAGCGGCAGATTATAGAAGCCGATGGCGGCAACGTTCGCCAACAGTTTGCGATTGCTGTCGAGGCGCAGCGGGAAGCCATTGATCAGGTTGTCCTTTGCGGCCTGCATCTCCTCATCGGTCGGCCCGTCCAGCACAAATCTGTCGAGCGTTTCACGCACGACCTTGAGCGCTTCGGGCGCTTGCTCACGTCGCGTCTGCAAGCTGATCTCGAAGGGCCCCTCCTGCAACTGCGGGACGAAGCCGCTCGACACGCCATACGTCAGACCGCGCTTCTCGCGCACTTCTGCCGTCAGACGCGAGACAAACCCGCCGCCGCCCAGCACGTAGTTCCCCACGAGCAACGGGAAGTAGTCGGAATCACTCCGGGCCACCGATGCCTGTCCGGTCACGATGTGTGCCTGCTCGGCCGGATGCGGCAGATCGATTTGCACCGCGCTGCGCAGCGCCGCCACAGGCGGCATGGCCGGCGGCGTCACCCCTGCCGGCATCGCATCGATCAGCGTGGCGACGAGCTTCTCCGCCTGCGGACGATCGATGTCGCCGACGATCGTGACAACTGCCCGCTTCGGGCTGTACATATCCCGGTAGAAGCGCACCACATCTTCGCGCTTCACGGCCTTGACGCTGGCCACCGTCGGACTCACGCCATAAGGATGGCTCCCGTAGATCGCGCTGCGAAACGCCTTCTCGGCAATCGCCTCGGGCTTCGTGTCGGCTTCGGCAATTGCCGCAGCCAGACGCGCGGCTTCACGCTTGAGCACCAGGTCGGGGAAGGTCGGATGTTGCAGGAACTGCGCCATCGTGCTCACCGCGGCATCGCGCTCGGTCGCCGAAGATAGCGTGCGCATGGTGACGGTCGCCGCATCGCGTCCGGCACTCGTCGATTCCATCGCGCCCACGTCGGCAAAGCGGTCGGCAATCTGCGCTTCGCTCAACGCCGGGCGCCCCCCCGCAGCGAACGCCCCGGAATCGAGCAGACCTGCCGTGAACAACGCCAGTCCGGACTTGCCCGGCGGATCGTAGCGGCTGCCCGCGTCGAAATCGATATTCACATCGATCATCGGGATCGAACGGCTTTCCACGAGCAGGACCTTGGCGCCCGACGGCGAGACCCAGCGTTGAATCGGCAGCGCCGCCTGGGCGCCGAGGGGCATCACCGCCACCAACACGCCTGCAGCAACAGAAGCCAGAAGGCCCGTACGCGCAGGCACCGAGAACGCACGCAATAGTGCGGAAATTTTCATCATCGTGTGGCCTCTCTCAGCGCATGTTCTTCAGGTCTTCCGCCCCTTGGGCGCGGCGCTTGCGTGTCGCTTCGTCGATCGGCTGCGGCACGAGCGTCGCCACCGTCAGCGACTCGTCGCCGAAATACTTGCCGGCCACCGCCTGCACCTGCGCGGGCGTCACCGCCTTCACCTTCTCGAGCATGCGATCGATCTTCCGCCACGAGATCCCCGACATTTCGTTCAGACCGATTTCCATCGCCTGACCGAAGACAGAGTCCCGCTTGTAGATCTGCGAAGCCACGACTTGCGCCTTCACGCGCCCCAGCTCTGCCTCGGTCACGCCGTGTGCCGCGATGTCGGCCACCTGCGCACGCAACGCCTTCTCGATCTGCTCGGGCGTCTTGCCCTGTGCAGGCGTGCCATCCAGGATAAAGAACTGCGGACCACGGCCCACGCCGTCGTAACCGGCGCCGACATCGTTGGCGATGCGTTGTTCGCGCACGAGACGGCTCGTCAGACGCGCATTGCCATAGCCGTCGAGCACGGCGGCGAGCACTTGCAGCGCATAGACATCGTCATCCTTCTCGATGTCGGTCAGGCGCGGCGCCCGCCACGCGAGCATCACGTGCGGATTCTCGGCAGGCGCTTTTACGAATATCCGGCGCACGCCAAGTTGTGCCGGTTCGTTCTGCGCACGGCGTTCCGGCAACGCACGCTGCTTGAGCGGACCATAGTACTTCTCGGCGAGTTGCTTGACCTGCGCCGGGTCCACATCGCCGCTCACCACCACCACGGCATTGTTCGGTGTGTACCAACGCTCGTACCAATCGCGCGCGTCCTGCACGGTCATGTGCTGCAAGTCGTCCATCCAGCCGACGATCGGGCGGCGATAAGGGTTGGCGATGAGCGCCGTGGCCATCAACTGCTCGTAGAGCAACGCGCGCGGCTGGTCGTCCGTACGAAGACGGCGCTCCTCCATGACCACTTGAATCTCTTTGGCGAACTCGTCGGCCGTGAGCGTGAGATTGGCCATGCGATCGGCCTCGAGACGCATCATCTCCGGCAAGCGCGACTTCTCCGTCTGCTCGAAGTACCCCGTGTAGTCCTTGCTGGTGAACGCATTCTCCCGGCCCCCGAGGGCGGCGACCTGACGCGAGAACTGGCCCGGCCCGACCGCCCTGGTGCCCTTGAACATCATGTGTTCTAGCGCATGGGCCACCCCTGTCGTGCCATTGAACTCGTCGAGCGAGCCAGCGCGGTACCAGACCACATGGGCGACCGTCGGTGCCCGATGATCTTCGCGCACGATCAGCCGCAGGCCGTTCGATAGCGTGAATTCCGAAGTGTTATCCGTCGTTTTGCTGCCCGCGGTGTCCGCAGCATGGCTCAGGCTCATTACACCGGCCAAGGTCAGTCCGACCAAGGCATGTCGCCAGCGCATGGTTCCCGTCATGGATCCCCTTTCGCCCGTCATGGACGTCGATACGCGTCTGATAAAATACGTCGCATTTCCCGCGTCGGAAATCACGACTCGCCCATTGTAGGGCGTTTTGTGCGGCGCGAATGGCAAGACAAATCACAGACGCACGCCGACCGCGCGCGCCCACGTCGAGTTCTTCACCCCATGTTCAGCTTCTTCAAGCGCTTCAAGTCAGGCGGCAACAAGGCTGCCGAGACGAGCCCCGCATCGGCCGAATTGCCAGAGTCCGTCGAATCGGCAACATTGCCGGAAACGCCCGCACCCTCGGGCACTGCGGTTGAACGCAGTGCCGCGCCGGCCGAGGTTGCGCAGGCCCAGCCCGCCACGCCTGCGCCGCTCACCCCGCCGCCGCCTGTCGTGCCGGCCGCTGCACCCGCTGCCCCCCCTGCCCCGGCAGCCGCTACACCACAGGCACCAGCCGCGCCGGTGGACACGCCGCGTGCGCCCGTCAGCCCTATCGAAAATACGGCACATTCCGAGCCGTCGCCGGCGAATGTCCCAGCATTCGACACGCCAACGCAGCCCACGCTCACGCCTGCCCCGCAAATTGCGGCAGAACCCGTCGCGCCGGCCCCGGCACCGGTCGTCGTGAAGGATTCGCACGGCGAAGCCATCGGCGAGATCGTAGCCGCCCCCGCGCCGGCGCCGGCTGCCAAACGCTCCTGGCTCACGCGCCTGAAGGCCGGCCTGTCGAAGACGAGCGCTGGCCTCACCGGCATCTTCGTCGGCGTGAAGGTCGACGAAAACCTGTTCGAAGAACTCGAAGGCGCTTTGCTGATGAGCGACGCGGGGGTCGAAGCCACCACGTTCCTGATCGAAGCGCTGCGCAAGAAGGTCAAGGCCGAACGGCTGACCGAAGGCGAGCAGGTCAAGCGTGCCCTGCACGATCTGCTGGTCGATCTGTTGCAGCCGCTGGAGCAAAGTCTCGTACTCGGCCGCGAAGCGCCGATGGTCGTGATGATCGCGGGTGTGAACGGCGCAGGCAAGACGACGAGTATCGGCAAGCTCGCCAAACACTTCCAGCACTATGACCAGTCGGTGCTGCTCGCCGCCGGCGACACCTTCCGTGCAGCGGCACGCGAGCAACTGACGATCTGGGGCGAGCGCAACAACGTCGCCGTCGTCTCGCAGGAGAGCGGAGACCCCGCCGCCGTCGTGTTCGATGCCGTGAATGCCGCTCGCGCCCGCAAGATCGACATCGTGATGGCCGACACGGCCGGCCGCCTGCCGACGCAGTTGCATCTGATGGAAGAACTCAAGAAGATCAAGCGCGTGCTCGCCAAGGCCGCCGACGGCGCACCGCACGAAGTGCTGCTCGTGATCGACGCCAATACAGGCCAGAACGCGCTCGCACAGGTCAAGGCATTCGACGACGCGCTGCAACTCACTGGTCTCATCGTCACCAAGCTCGACGGCACGGCCAAGGGCGGCATTCTCGCCGCGATTGCGCGTCAACGTCCGGTGCCGGTGTACTTCATCGGCGTGGGCGAAAAGGTCGAAGACCTGCAACCGTTCTCGGCGCGCGAATTCGCCGACGCGCTGCTGGGATAAACGCTTCCCGCAACACGCGTCCCAAGACAAACGGCCCGCCATTTCACGTGAGCGGGCCGTTTGCATTGTCGGACGACACGGAACGGCTGCACAACGCTGCCGCCGAACGATACGTTACAACTGCTGGGCGACGAGTCCTGCGCACAACCCCCACATCATCATGCCGACGATGCCGTCAAGGATCTGCCATGCCCGCGCGCGCGCGAACAGCGGCGCAAGCAAGCGAGCGCCGTAGCCAAGGACGGTGAACCACAGCGCGGAGGCCGTCATCGCGCCTGCGGCGAACCAGACATTGCCGGGCGACGGCTCACGCGCCCCGATGCCGCCGAGCAGAATCACCGTATCGAGATAGACGTGAGGATTGAGCAGCGAGAGCATCAGCACGAGTACGAACGCGCGTTGCCACGTCATGCGCTGCGTGGCCGCGCGGCTGCCGTCGGCCTGCAACGCGCCCGCTCCGCGAAACGCCGCGCGCCACGCGCGCAGGCCGTACCAGAACAGAAATGCCGCACCGCCCCACGTCACGGCCGTGAGAAAGCGCGGATACGCGGCGATGAGCCCGCCCATGCCGGCCACGCCCGCCGCGATCAACACCATATCGCTGATGGCGCACACGGCCACAACCACGCCCACGTGACGCTTCAGAATGCCCTGCCGCAGCACAAATGCGTTCTGCGCCCCGATCGCCATGATGAGGCTGGCGCCCAGCGCCAGGCCCCGCCAGAAAGCCGGATCGACCATCGCGGGACTTACTCGGCGTCGGGTTGCGCTTCGGGCGCAGCACGCCGGAAGGCGTCGAGCGTTTGGCAGTGGGCGTCGATGGCGGCAATTCGCGGGAACGACGTCATGTCGACCTTGAAGCGGTTCGCGTTGTAGACCTGCGGCACAAGACAGCAGTCCGCCAGCGTCGGCGTGTCGCCGAATACGAACTTGCCCTGCGACGATTGCGCTGCCAGCCGGGCTTCCAGCGCCGTGAAACCCTCCAAGATCCAGTGAACGTACCAGGCGTTCTTCTGCGCTTCGCTCACGCCCAGTTCGTGCTTGAGGTACCGCAGCACGCGCAGGTTGTCGATCGGGTGGATGTCGGCGGCGATGTCCAGCGCCAGTGCGCGCACCTGGGCGCGCGCCAGCGGGCCGGCCGGCAGGAGTGCAGGTGTCGGATGCACCTCTTCCAGATACTCGATGATGGCGAGCGACTGATGGATGTTCACTTCGCCATCGAGGAACGTCGGCACCAGGCCGTTGACGTTGAGCGCGCGGTACGCCGGTTTGAGCTGTTCGCCACCGTCACGCACCAGATGTACGGGTACGGTGTCGTAATCGAGCCCCTTCAGATTCAGGGCGATCCGGACACGATACGCGGCGGAACTGCGGAAATAGCTGTACAGCGTGGACATGGCAGACCTCGAAAGCGGAATGTGGGAAGACGCGGCAGGTGCGAGAAATCTCGGGGCACGCGCGTCTGAACACGAGATGGTACTTCAAGCGCCGCCCCCGAGGACACCCGATTGCGTATGATGAACGGATACGAATTCAGATGCCCCGTGTCATGACCTCTGCCGCCCCTTTCGCCTGTGCGCCGCTGCTCAAAATCATCGCCCGAGGCGCGAAAGGCGCGCGCCCGCTCGACGCCGGCGAGACACGCACCCTGTTCGACGCCATCCTCGCCGAGCGCGTGGCACCGGCGGAACTGGGTGGGGTTCTGATCGCCTATCGCATCAAGGGCGAGACGCCCATAGAACTGCGCGCGATGCTCGATGCCGCACACGCAACGTTCACACCGCTCACCTCACCGGCCGATGCACCGCCGCCAGTCTTGTTACCCAGCTACAACGGCGCACGCAAACAACCGAATCTCACGGCACTGCTCGCCTTGCTGCTCGCCCGCGAGGGCATTCCGGTGCTCGTTCATGGCCAGCATCACAGCGGCGCGAATCGTGTCGGCACGCAAGCAATCTTCGCAGAACTAGGCCACGCCGCCTGTGGGTCGGCCGCCGAGGCCGAGGCAGCGCTGCGTACGCGCCGTGTGGCCTATCTGCCGATTGCCGCGCTCTCGCCCGCGTTGGAGCGACTGCTGGAGATGCGCGCAGCGCTTGGCGTACGGAACTCCGGTCATACGGTGGTGAAGTTGTTGCAGCCGTTTGCCGGGCCCGCGCTGCGGCTCGTGAACTACACGCATCCCGAATACCGGGAAACGCTCAGCGAGATGTTCGCCGACGCTGCCAACAGTCCGGCGCCGGGCGTGCTGCTCGCGCGCGGCACGGAAGGCGAACCGGTCGCCGACGCCCGTCGCCAAGCCGCCATCGACGGCTTTTCGGACGGCGTGTATCACGTATGGCAAACGGCAGAGGAAGGTGCCACCGGAATACCGCCGACGCTTCCTGCCGCCGACGCCCCATCCACAGCCAAGTGGATTGAAGCCGTACTGGCCGGTGAGATCGCAGTGCCCGCCCCGATCGCCCGGCAGGTCGAAGTGATTCGTCAGGCACTGGGGATGGCCGGTTAATTGCGACGGGCGTTTCTGCCGCGCGTCTGGCCGCTTATTTGGACGCTCATTCAGACGTTATCCGGGCGAAATACCAAAAAATTTGCCCGAAATTCATCGCAAATCGCCGAAAATCGATAAATTCAATATTTTTCGGAACATTTCATCCCGAAACCCATCAAATCTTATGATCGGAGATGACGTCCGATGAGTACCGGACGAGGCAGCCGTCGAATCGGCCAAATCCGCCGGCAGACGGCCAGTGATTCATTCGGCCGATGCCATGCGGGTCGCCTGCCAGGAGATGAGGTGCCATTCGTCGGCCTCGAGCACATGGACGGCCGTATAGGCCATTTGCGATTCGAGCGAACCGGTCGCGGTTTCCAGTTCGACCTTGAGCTTGCCGGTGACGACGACAGTGTCGCCAAACTGGCGCAGTTCCTGTGCCCGGATATCGATATCCAGATATCGACGGCGGCCCGAGGTCAGGGCGTCGAGAAATTCGCGCTTGGTTTCGCGTTTGCCGTTTGAATGCACGTAGTGAAGGCCGTCTGCCAGGAGAGCGTCGAGTTGTTCGACGTCACCCTCGACCATTGCGTCGAAGCGCGCCGATTCGCGCTCTCGCACTACGTCAATGTGCTTTCCTGCCATGTTGACCTCCCGTCTTCGCCGACCTCAAACGCTCGCGACGTGGGTTGCAATTTACACCATCCACGCGACGTTTGCGCCAGTGACTTATCTGGTTTTTCGGGGGGTGCTGGAAAACCCCGAGGCGCCGGAAACTTCCCGCCCGGTAAGGGTTCTAACGTCTTTAGCACTCATCCGAAGAGAGTGCTAAAATGTTTTCCCAGAGGCTAACCAGGAGTCCACCACTTGAGTACTGCCGCCACTTTGCATCCGACGACGCCGGCCACCGGCACGGCGCCGAATTCTCGTGCCCTTGCTCTCGCCCCGTCGGCATTGATGCTGCCGGGCAGTCTGGGCAATATCGACAGCTATATTCAGGCTGTCCACCGCATTCCGCTGCTCACCGCCGAGGAAGAGCAGTCGCTCGCCAAGCGCCTGCGTGAGAACGACGACCTCGACGCCGC
This sequence comes from Pandoraea sp. SD6-2, assembly GCF_000389825.1. Classification (NCBI taxonomy): domain Bacteria; kingdom Pseudomonadati; phylum Pseudomonadota; class Betaproteobacteria; order Burkholderiales; family Burkholderiaceae; genus Pandoraea; species Pandoraea sp. SD6-2. The sequence continues at coordinate 535,280 of NZ_KB944454.1, forward strand.
CCGTCAGCTTGTGCTGTCGCACCTGCGTCTGGTGGTGTCGATCGCGCGCAACTACCTCGGCTATGGTCTGCCGCACGCCGACCTGATTCAGGAAGGCAATATCGGCCTGATGAAGGCCGTCAAGCGCTTCGATCCGACTCAGGGGGTACGACTTGTGTCGTACGCCATGCATTGGATCAAGGCTGAGATTCACGAGTACGTTCTGCGCAACTGGCGCACGGTCAAGGTCGCCACGACCAAGGCCCAGCGCAAGCTCTTCTTCAATCTGCGTAGCCAGAAGCAAGGCTTGCAGGCGTTCACGCCGGAAGAGATCGATCAGGTCGCCCGCGATCTGAACGTGAAGCGCGAAGACGTCATCGAGATGGAAACGCGCATGTCGGGTGGCGATATCGCCCTCGAAGGTCACAGCGACGACAGCGACAGCCCAAGCTTCGCTCCCATCGCGTACCTCGCCGATACGCACCAGGAGCCGACCGCCGTGATCGCCGCGCGCGAGCGCGACCATCTGCAAAGCGACGGTCTGCAAACGGCACTCGGCCGCCTCGACTCGCGCAGCCGCCGCATCATCGAAGCGCGCTGGCTGTCGGTTGCCGATGACGGTAGCGGCGGCGCCACGCTGCACGAACTGGCAGATGAATTCGGCGTGTCTGCCGAGCGCATCCGTCAGATCGAAGTTGCCGCAATGAAGAAGATGAAAGGCGCGCTGCAAGCCTTCGCGTAATGCCTTGATCAGGTGGGCCGTGGCAGCGCGGCAAATTGCCACACGCCCCACCAGATCGCCGCCGGTCATTCATGACCGGCCCGCAAGCCCCGTGAGACTCACGGGGCTTTTTTCTTGACCTTCGAAAGTTCACGGGGCATTTGCTTCGGACTTGATGCATCGCAAGGTCGCCCGGACGACCGGTCGCTAGAATCGACTCGTACGTGGCCATGCTACGTGCGAAGGACGGCCCGGGGGCCGTTCGCCGCGCCGGACCCTTGTCTCGAACTCGTTTCTCGTCGGCCATCTCCGAGGGTGGCGGATTCGCATCGAACCAGCGTCATCCGCGTGTCATCGGTCCCCCGTGCTCCGCGGTTTGACATTTTCATGCGATAAGGCAAAATGCGCCGAGAGTCGCCGCTGTTTCCAACACAACGACTTTCGACGCCAGGAGCCGTCACGGATGGACACCCACTCTCCTAGCAGTCTGAAGCCTCCCGCGCCAGCCGCGCCCGTCGCGGGGTCGCACTCCGCCGTCGTCGCCTGGCTGATCAAGCGCTGGCGCACCCGCCCTTCCCGTTTCATGGTCGAAATCCTGATCGTCCTTGCGATCAAGGTAGTACTCCTGTTCATTCTGAAACACGCGTTCTTCGACGCTCCCATGGCCAAGCATATGCAATTGCCGCCAGACGTCGTGGCTCGTGCCCTGATCGGGCCGCAAGCCGTCGAAGCGCAGTCCACCACCACAAGTCAAGGTGTCCGCCATGATCAGTAGCGAAGTCGTTGACCTCTCGCGCTTGCAGTTCGCCATAACGGCGCTGTATCACTTCCTGTTCGTCCCGCTCACGCTCGGCCTGTCCTGGCTGCTTGTCGTCATGGAGTCGGTCTACGTAATGACCGGCAAGCAGATCTACAAGGACATGACCCAGTTCTGGGGCAAACTCTTCCTGATCAACTTCGCGATGGGCGTGACCACGGGTCTCACGCTCGAGTTCCAGTTCGGCACCAACTGGGCTTACTACTCGCACTACGTCGGTGACATCTTCGGTGTGCCGCTGGCCATCGAAGGTCTGATGGCGTTCTTCCTCGAAGCCACGTTCGTCGGCCTGTTCTTCTTCGGCTGGAACAAGCTCTCGCGCATTGGCCACCTTGCGACCACGTTCGCGGTGGCGCTGGGCTCGAACCTCTCGGCGTTGTGGATTCTCGTAGCCAACGGCTGGATGAACAATCCGGTCGGCGCGCATTTCAACTACGAGACCATGCGCATGGAGTTGAACAGCATCTGGGATGTGATCTTCAACCCGGTGGCGCAGGTGAAGTTCGTGCACACGCTCTCGGCCGGTTATGTGACAGCCGCCATGTTCGTGCTCGGCATCTCGGCGTGGTATCTGCTCAAGCGCCGCGACGTACCGTTCGCCCTGCGCTCCTTCGCGGTTGCCGCCGGCTTCGGTCTGGCCTCGACGCTGTCGGTCATCGTGCTGGGTGACGAATCGGGCTACACCACGGGCGAAGTGCAGAAGGTCAAGCTCGCCGCCATCGAAGCGGAATGGGAGACGGCCAAGCCGCCCGCATCGTTCACGCTGTTCGGCTTCCCGAACCAGAAGGAAGAGCGCACCGACTACGCCGTGAAGATTCCCTGGGCAATGGGCCTGATCGCCACGCGCTCGGTCGACACGCCGGTGATCGGTCTCACGCAGTTGCGCGACGAACACAAGGAGAACATTCAACGCGGCATGATCGCCTTCGCGGCGCTCGAGAAGCTGCGTAGCGGCGACAAGTCGCCGGCCGTACGCGCCGAGTTCGACAAGTACAAGGACGACCTCGGCTACGGCCTGCTGCTCAAGAAGTACACGGCCAATGTTGTCGACGCCACACCGGAACAGATCCACATGGCGGCCAACGACACGATCCCGCCGGTGGCCCCTGTGTTCTGGTCGTTCCGCATCATGGTCGGCCTGGGCTTCCTGTTCCTCTTCACCTTCCTGTGGGCGTTCTGGCTGTGCGCGCGCCGCCGTCTGCTCAAGCCGCGTTCGGCCTGGTTCCTGCGCTGGACTGTGTGGGCGATTCCGCTGCCGTGGCTCGCCGCCGAGTTCGGCTGGATCGTCGCCGAGATGGGCCGTCAGCCGTGGACCATCGCCGGCATTCTGCCGACGCATCTCTCGACGTCGTCGCTCTCGGCTGGCGACCTGTATCTGAGCCTCGCGGGTTTCATCATCTTCTATACCGCGCTGCTCATCATTGAAATGTTCCTGATGGTGAAGTACGTCAAGCTCGGCCCGTCGTCGCTGCACACCGGCCGCTACCACTTCGAGAACGAAGCCACGAACGGGGCAGCCATCGCTGGCGACCGTCCGGCGACCTCGGTCTGATCGTCAGGGAGACAAGACATCATGATGATCGATTACACCGTACTCAAGCTGATCTGGTGGGTGCTCGTCGGCGTGCTGCTGATCGGCTTCGCCTTCTTCGACGGCTTCGACATGGGCACGGCCACGCTGCTGCCCTTCCTCGGCAAGACCGACGCGGAACGCCGCGTCATCATCAACACCGTGGCTCCCACGTGGGAAGGCAATCAGGTGTGGTTCGTGACGGCAGGCGGAGCAATGTTTGCCGCATGGCCGCTCGTCTACGCCGCAGCGTTCTCGGGCTTGTATTGGGCGCTGTTGCTGGTGCTTTTCGCGCTGTTCCTGCGTCCGGTCGGCTTCGACTACCGCAACAAGCTGCCGAGCCCGCGCTGGCGCAATTCGTGGGACTGGGCGCTGTTCGTGGGTAGCGTGGTGCCGTCGCTCGTGTTCGGCGTGGCCTTCGGCAATTTGCTGCTGGGTCTGCCGTTCTCGTTCGACAACACCATGCGCTCGACGTACACCGGCTCGTTCTGGGCGCTGCTCAATCCGTTCGCGCTGCTGTGCGGCCTGGTGAGTGTGCTGATGCTGGTTACGCACGGCGCGGCCCACCTGCGCATGAAGGCCGATCCGGTAGTGGCCGAACGCGCGGGACGCATCATGCGCCTCACCGCGCTGGGCACGCTGTTGCTGTTCCTCTTGGCAGGTGTGTTCGTCGCCACGCACGTCGACGGCTTCGCCATCACGCAGATGGGCCCGACCGACTCGCCGGCCAACCCGCTGCTCAAGCAAGTCACGACCGGCCCCGGCCTGTGGCTCACGAACTATCACACCTATCCGTGGATGATCGCGGCGCCGGTCGTTGCCTGCCTGTGCGCCCTGCTCGCGGCACTGCTCGCAACCAGCCGGTCGTACGCCTGGACGTTCGTCGTCACCGGGCTGATGATGGCTGGCATCATCCTCACGGCCGGCTTCTCGATGTTCCCGTTCGTGATGCCCTCGGCCACGGCGCCGGGTAGCAGCCTCACGGTCTGGGACGCCACGTCGAGCCAGCTCACGCTGCAAATCATGCTGATCGCCGTGGTCATCTTCCTGCCCATCGTCCTGCTCTACACCGGCTGGGTGTATCGCGTGATCCGCGGCCGCGTGACGATCGAGACGGTCAACGACAACCCGCACACGATGTATTGATCAAGGAGTTGCGACATGTGGTACTTCTCTTGGACTCTCGGCCTCGGCCTCGCACTCGCGTTCGGTATCATCAACGTGATGTGGTTCGAAGCGCACGACGACCTCGAACGCCGCAGTCAGGAAGGTAACTGACCCTGACTGACGGGAAGCAGAAATGAAAATCGCGCCCCGAGGGGCGCGATTTTTTTATCCTTCAGCGTCTTGTCCGTCCGCGTGTCGGCCGTGCGGCATCGACGCGCTTCGCGCACTCGGCTCGCTCAGCGCAGTTCAGCTCAACAACGTCTTCAGATCCTTGGCCATCGCATCGACCGGCTCGTCCGGACGCATGAACAGGCGCAACTGACCGTTCGGGTCGAAGACATAGATGCCGGCGGTGTGATCGATGGTGTAGTTGTTCGGCGTCGAGCCTTCCACCTTGTTGACCACCACGCGGAACGACTTCGTGACTTCCTTGAGCGCGGCGTCGTCTGCCGGGCGCAGGCCCACGAACGCCGGGTTGAACGCCGGCACGTATTGGCCCATCAGTTCCGGCGTATCGCGCTGCGGGTCGACGGTCACGAAGAGCACCTGCACGCGCTGCGCGTCGGCACCGAGTTTCTGCATGACCTGATTGAGTTCGGCCATCGTGGTCGGGCAGACGTCGGGGCAATGCGTGTAGCCAAAGAACATCACCACCGCTTTACCCTTGTAATCGGCGAGCGTGCGCGTCTTGCCTTGCGGGTCCTGCAACGAGAAGTCCTGCGCGAACTCCTTGTTTCCGGTGATATCGAGACTCTGAAACGTCGGACCGTCTTTGCCGCATGCGGCGAGCAGCACGGTGAGTCCCATCAGCAACATCGCACGACGCAACCAGATGACAGCAAGATTCATGAACGAATGACCCCAGGATGTATGGAAAAAACACCTTCCGAAAATACAACAGGCGCGCCGGTCGGGAATACCGTAACGCGCCTGTCATCGTGACTCACACCACGGCGGGAAACGCTCGCTATGCCCGCCGACCACCCAGCGTCAGCCGAGCAGGAATATCTGGACGTAATGATCGACCAGCAGCGCCGCAAAGAGCAGCGACAGGTAGACGATCGAGTAGCGGAACATCGAACGCGAGAGCGCATCGGAATAGTTGCGCCACAGCTTGATCGCGTACCCGAGGAAGATGCCCGAGAGCACGACCGCCGAGACCAGATACAGATAGCCGCTCATGCGATGCGCGAACGGCAGCAACGACACCGCGAACAGCACCACGCTGTAGAGCAGGATCTGCAGGCGCGTGTACTTCTCGCCATGCGTGATCGGCAACATCGGCAGGCCCGAATTCACGTAATCCTGACGGCGATAGAGCGCGAGCGCCCAGAAGTGCGGCGGCGTCCAGACGAAGATGATGAGCACCAGAATCCACGCGTCGGCCGGCACGGCGCCGGTGGCGGCGGCCCAGCCGAGCGCCGGCGGCATCGCGCCCGACGCGCCGCCGATCACGATGTTCTGCGGCGTGGAAGGCTTGAGGATGATGGTGTAGATCAGCGCGTAGCCGACGAACGTGGCGAGCGTGAGCCACATCGTGAGCGCGTTGGTGAACGTGTAGAGCACCACCATGCCGGCCGCGCCGAGGATCGTCGAGAAGACGATGATCTGCCAGGGGGCGATCTCACCGCGCGCGGACGGACGCCACGCCGTACGGCGCATGAGCGCGTCGACGCGTTGTTCGATCAGGCAGTTCACGGCGAAGGCGGACCCGGCCAGCAGCCAGATACCGATGGTGCCGCCGATCAGCACCTGCCACGGCACCATGCCGCGCGTGGACAGGAACATGCCGATGACGGCGCAGAAGACGGCGAGCTGCGTCACACGGGGCTTGGTCAACGCCCAGTACTGTGCGATACGGCTAGACGGCGGATGGGGAAGGGTCGTGCTTTTCATACACTCAGAGGCAATGCGCTACGCCGAGCCAGTCGGGGCGCCAGCGAGCGGTGCAGCCGGCTCCGCTGACGGGAGGGGCTTCTGGCGGGCCGGAAGGTCTGCCTGATCTGTCAGGCCGGCCGCAATGGACGCCGCCGTTCTGGCGGCGCGAATGCGGTAGTTTAACATAACGAGCAATAGCAGCAGGACGGCCGCCCCGCCGTTATGGGCGATGGCGTTGAGCAGCGGCCATTGGAAAACGATGTTCGACAACCCCGTCGCGAATTGCACGAACACCAGCATCAATACCAGCATGGACGGCTTTCTGAGTGCGGCATGACGCCGCAGCCGGGTCGCCAGCCACGCCAGATACAGCACGACCACCACCGCGAACGTCCGGTGCACCCAGTGAATCGCCACGAGCGCGTCCATCGGAATCACCTCGCCACCGGCTGTTTTGCCCAACTCACGCCAGAGCTTGAAGCCGTTGTGGAAATCCATCGGCGGCACCCACTGCCCCTGGCACGTCGGGAAATCGGTACAGGCCAGCACGGCGTAGTTGGTACTCACCCACCCGCCAAGCGCGATCTGGAACACCAGCAGCGCCAATCCGATCAAAGCCGCCCAGCGCCAGCGCAACGCGCCCGGATCGGCCGCCACGCTCGCCTGCGACATTTGACGCGACGCCAGCCACACAAGCGATCCGAGCAAAGTCAGCGCTAACATCAGGTGCGTGGTGACGATCACCGGCTGGAGCTTCATCGTGACGGTCCACGCGCCGAACGCGCCCTGCACGCACACGAGGATGAATAGCCACGTGGCGAACCAGGGTGATTGCTTGAGTTCGCGCCGCTTCACCCATGCCATCACCATCAGCACGATGATGAGCACACCCACCGACATGGCGAAGTAACGATGGATCATCTCGATCCACGCCTTCAGGAACGTTACCGGCCCGGTGGGCAGCAGCGACTGCGCGGCGTGAATGTCCGCATGCGCGGCGAACGGCGACGACGTGCCGTAGCAACCCGGCCAGTCGGGGCACCCAAGCCCCGAATCCGTGAGCCGCGTGAAGCCGCCGAACATGATCAGGTCGAGCGTGAGAAAGGTCGTCACCCAGGCCAGCTTGCGGTACTTGTTCGCATCGCGGCGCAACAGCACCCAGCCGAGCGGCAGTACGGCAATACACAGGCCGATGAAGCCCAGTTCCAGAAGGTAAAGCATCGGTTTTACGTCAGTTCCTCGTCATCTCCCGTGCGCCGTTGCGCCCGGTCTCATTCGCATTGCGGGGCGTGCCCCTCAACCCGTTCCCGACCATTTGAGCAATCGGGACAGATCGCTCTTGATCTTGCCCGGATCGGCGTTTTTCGGAAACGCCATCATCAGGTTGCCCAGCGGGTCGACCAGATAGATATGGTCGCGCAGCCCCGTACCGTCCTGCGTCGGCAGCCACGACGCCAACGCGACCGGGTCGGTCCGCAGGCGGCGCGTATCTTCATATGCCGCGTCGAGTTTGCCGGACACCGGGGCGTCATCCGTGACCAGCCACAGCGTTTCCACGCGCGTACGCTCATTGCCCTGCAACACGCGAATCTGCCGCATGTAGAAGAGCTTGCTCACGCAATTCTCGTCACACGCGGCGGTGTCTGCGCTGATCATCAGCCACTTGCCCTTGAGCGACGACAACGGCAGCGTCTCGCCCGTCTCGTCGTCGCGCACCAGCAGCGCAGGCAGCGGCCGCTGCGGTTCGATCAACTTCCCGTAGGCCGACGTGCCACCCTGCGGTTTGAACACGTAATACATCAGATAGGCCGCCACCGCAGGCGCTGCACACACCACGAACAGCAGCACCAGCATGCGCCGCGCACGGCGTCGTTGCATCGGATCGATGGCGGGGCTACCCGTGCCTCCGGGACTCACGTCTGTATTCATGCTCGCCTCATGCCCGCTTTAAGGGGTGGGTGGCTGTCGCCAGCTGGCGTCCGCGCCGATAAGCCAGACGAAGTCCCAGCAGCGCAAGAATCAGCGACATGCCGAACCATTGCGCCATGTATCCATAATTGCGATCCGCGCCGCTCGCCGGCGCAGGCCAGTCGCGCAGCAGATGATCGCCCGTGTCGTTGGTCTGCATGACGACGAACGGTTGCAGCGGCAGCGACGTCTCACGCGCGTAATCCGCCACGTCGAGATTCTGGCGAATGACCAGTCCCGCCGCCGAACCGCCCCGGCCCAATTCGAAGGCGCGCGACGCGTCAGGCTGCGCAATGCCCTCGATGGTGATATCGCCTGCGGGGGTCGCATACGGCATGATCGCCGCGCGATCGCGCAAGTCGCGCGGCAGCCATCCGCGATTGACGAGCACCACATGGTCCGGCGCCGTCTGCAACGCCATCACCACGTAAAAGCCGGGCAGTTCGTTGCGCGGACGATTGTCCAGATACACCACCCGGTTCTGCAGGAAGCGCCCCGTGACACGCACGCGCCGGTTCGCCACGTCGCTCAGCGAATAGGTCTGCGCACCCAGCACGATGACTGGCGCATGTTCGGCCTGCGCTATCAGTGCCTGACGTGCCAGACGCATCTGCGCGCGCTGATACTGCCACGCGCCGAGCGCCGCGGTAAGCATCACGCCCAGCAAAATCAGCAGCGCCGGTACCGGGCGCATGCCACGCAAGAGAGTTTTCAACACGTACATTCCTTGTCTGGCAGCGCAATGAACGCCGGCGCAATACACTGCATTGCAGCATGCCAGCGCGTGCCCGTTGCCCGATAATGACGAATTCCCGTCATCGGACAAATCATGCGCATCATCGTTGCCATCGCCTTCGTCCTGATTCTTGGCAGTCTGGCGTCCGCATTGTTTTTCATGATGCGGGACAAGGGCCGATCGAGTCGCACCGTGCATTCGCTCATGGTGCGTGTCGGCCTGTCGGTGACGCTGTTCCTGCTCATCCTGTTCGCCAACTGGATGGGCTGGATTCACAGCACGGGCATACGATACTGAGTCCCACGCCGCACGCCTGCGGCAAATCGCCGCACCCCATCCCCACTGCCCGTCTTTGCTCCACGTAACGCTTGCGGCCATCGCGCGGTGCCGTGACTTCGGACACCTCGCCAGCTGTGCGACATAAGGCCGCATTTGGCCGCCCTCCCGTCGCTGTCGTGCGCAAAGCCCCCACTGCCCTATCGGGTGACGACGGCGCCTGCAAATGGAAACGCCGCCGGAATCCGGCGGCGTCCCGATCGTCGTGCCGGTCTCGACGTCAGAGCCAGTAGACCACGACGTACAGGCCCAGCCAGACCACGTCGACAAAGTGCCAATACCAGGCAGCGCCCTCGAAACCGAAGTGATGCTCCGGCGTGAAATGCCCCTTCATCAGACGAATCAGCATGACGCTGAGCATGATCGCCCCCAGCATCACATGGAAACCGTGGAAGCCGGTGAGCAGGAAGAAGGTCGAGCCGTACACGCCCGAGGTGAGCTTCAGGTTCAGTTCGGTGTAGGCGTGGTGATATTCGTACGCCTGGAAGCCCAGGAACACGAAGCCCAGTACAACGGTGGCGAACAGCCAAAAGATCGCAGTGCCGCGATGGTTCGCGCGCAAAGCGTGGTGCGAGATCGTGAGCGTAACGCCCGACGTCAGCAGCAGCGCCGTGTTGAGTGTCGGGATCGGCCACGGCCCCATCGTCTCGAAGGCATCGACGACACCGGCCGGGCCGGTGTTCGGCCACACGGCGCTGAAGTCGGGCCACAACAGCTTGTTGTCGAGATCGCCGAGCCACGGCATCGCCAGCGTGCGTGCGTAGAACAGCGCGCCGAAGAACGCCGCAAAGAACATCACCTCGGAGAAGATGAACCAGCTCATGCCCCAGCGATAGGACGCATCGATGCGCTTGCCATACAGCCCGCCTTCGGACTCGGCAATCGAATCGCCGAACCAACTGCGCAGCACCCACAGCACCCACAGCAGGCCGGCCAGCGCCGTCCACGGTGCCCACGATTGACCGTTGACCCACGCGGCGGCCGAGCCCAGCACCACCAGCAAGCCGACACTGCAGCTCACCGGGTGACGCGAGGGGGCCGGCACGAAGTAGTAAGGCGCCGTTTGGTGTTGACCGCTCATGCTTATCTCTCCAGGCTGGGTTCTCTTTATCTATGCCATTCACGTCGCGAGCCGAATGGCGAGCTTCGCCAACAGCACCAGCGCCACGACAAACAGGATGCCCCCGATCAGTCCCGCCAGGATCAGATGCACAGGGTTGAGCTGCGCCATGTCGCGGTCGTGATCACGCCCCTTGCGCACGCCAAAAAACGACCAGAACACCGCCTTGATGGTCTGGACGAATGACAGCTTGCGCTGAGTCGCCTCCTTCAGGTCATCCATTGCTGCCCTTGCCTCCTCCTGTCGCTCCTGCGCTCAACTTGCCGCTTTGCGCGTCCACCGTGGCGTCCGCGCGCTGATTGGCGTCATTCTTGCCGAGATCGAAAAAAGTATAGGACAGCGTGATCGTATTCACATCCTTGGGCAGCTTCGTGTCCACCACGAACACCACCGGGAATTCCTTGGCCTCTCCGGCCTTGAGTGTCTGTTGCGTGAAGCAGAAGCACTCGATCTTCTTGAAGTAGCTCGCCGCCTGCGCCGGAGCGTAGCTCGGAATCGCCTGCGCACGGACTTCATGCGGCTGCTGGTTCGCCACTTCGTACTCGATGGTCGCCATCTGTCCGGGGTGCACCGTCAGACTGCTCTTCGCCGGCTTGAAGCGTAGCGGTCCCTGCGCGTTGGCATCGAATTCGACAGTGATCGTGCGGCTTTCGTCGATCTGCGAATTGCGCGCCGCAATCTCAGTCGTGCGATCGCCCAACTGGTTGATGCCCACGAGATCGCAGAATGCGCGGTAGAACGGCACCATCGCGTAGCCGAAACCGAACATCACCGCGACCAGCAGCAGCAACTTGCTGAAAGTGCGCACGTTGATTCGTCGCAAGCCGCCCATATTCGCCTTGATGGCTCCCCGTTCAATGGTGTCCATGCCGTGCGGCACGCTGGCCTCATGGCATCACCGGGCACCCCGCCGCATTGGCGAGGCGTCCGATTCAAATACCGCCCGTCAGCTTGGTCTTGATCATCACCCCGACGAAGAAAACCACCACGACCGAGGCGAGAATCAGCCCCGTGCGCAGGTTCTTCGCTCGCTGTTCGCGACTGGCTGCCATGGTCAATGCACCTTCGGCGGCGTTTCGAAGGTGTGGAACGGCGCCGGGCTCGGCACGGTCCACTCCAGGCCTTCCGCACCATCCCACGGCTTGGCTTCGGCGGCCGGGCCGCCGCGCCACGTCGGCAGCGCCACGAAGAACAGGAAGTACACCTGCATCAGGCCAAAACCGAAAGCACCGATCGTCGCGAGCTGGTTGAAGTCCGTGAACTGTGCCGGGTAGTCGGCATAGCGGCGCGGCATACCGGCCAGCCCCAGGAAGTGCATCGGGAAGAACGTCACGTTGAACGTGATGAGCGAGCCCCAGAAGTGGAACTTGCCGCGCCACTCGTTGTACATGTGGCCTGTCCACTTCGGCACCCAGTAATAGAACCCGGAGAAAAGCGCGAATAATGAACCGGCCACGAGCACGTAGTGGAAGTGCGCCACCACGTAGTAAGTGCCGTGCATCTGAATGTCGAGCGGCGCGAGCGAGAGCATCAGGCCGGTGAAGCCGCCCATCGTGAACACGAAGAGGAAGCCGACGGCGAAGAGCATCGGCGACTCGAACGAGAGCGAGCCCTTCCACATCGTGGCAACCCAGTTGAAGACCTTCACGCCGGTCGGCACCGAGATCAGCATCGTGGCGTACATGAAGAAGAGCTGGCCCGTGACCGGCATGCCCGTCACGAACATGTGGTGCGCCCACACCATGAACGACAGAATCGCGATCGACGCCGTGGCGTACACCATCGAGCTATAGCCGAACAACCGCTTGCGCGAGAACGCCGGAATCACCTGCGAGACGATCCCGAACGCCGGCAGAATCATGATGTACACCTCCGGGTGTCCGAAGAACCAGAAGATGTGCTGATACATGACCGGATCGCCGCCGCCCGCCGCGTTGAAGAACGACGTGCCGAAGTGCCGATCCGTGAGCAGCATCGTGATCGCGCCGGCGAGCACCGGCATCACGGCGATGAGCAGATAGGCGGTGATCAGCCACGTCCACACGAACATCGGCATCTTCATGAGCGTCATGCCCGGCGCGCGCATGTTCAGGATGGTCACGATGATGTTGATCGCGCCCATGATCGACGACGCCCCCAGAATGTGCGCACCGAAAATCGCCAGATCCTGGCCGGGGCCCATCTGCACCGACAGCGGCGCGTACATCGTCCAGCCGGCTGCCGTGGCACCGCCCGGCACGAGAAACGACGAGATCAGCAACAGACCGCCAACGGGCAGCAGCCAGAAGCTGAAGTTGTTCATCCGCGCGAAGGCCATGTCCGACGCGCCGATCTGCAACGGGATCATCCAGTTCGCGAACCCCACGAACGCCGGCATGATCGCGCCGAAAATCATCACCAGCCCGTGCATGGTGGTGAGCTGGTTGAAGAACTCCGGACGAATGAACTGCAAGCCCGGTTCGAACAATTCCGCACGGATCATCAACGCCATCACGCCGCCCGAGAGCAGCATGACGAACGAGAAGATCATGTACATCGTGCCGATGTCCTTGTGATTCGTCGCGAACAGCCAGCGTCGCCATCCGTGCGGATGGTCGTGCGCGTGATCGTCGTGACCCGCCACGTGATCGTGAGCGATGGAACTCATACCCAATCTCCTTCCTCGAACTGGTCGAACGGCACTTAACTGTTCTTCGCTGCGCCAGCGTCGGCAGCCCCTGCGGCATTCGCCGACTTGTTGCCACGCGCTTCACGCACCTGCGCCGGCTGAACGACGTCACCGGTCTTGTTGCTCCACGAATTGCGCTCGAACGTGATGACGGCCGCAAGCTCCACATCGTTCAGATGCGACCAGTTAGGCATCGCATTCTTGCCGTGCAGCACGATGCTGATGTGATCTGCCACCGGGCCGTTCACGATCTTGCCGCCATCGAGCGCCGGGAAGGCACCGCCGCCCTTGCCGTTCGGCTGGTGGCACACCGCACAATTCGACGCGTAGACCTTCTGGCCGCGCTCCATCAGTTCCTGCACGGTGTACGTCTTGTTCGGATCGTCGGCCGACGCCGCCATCTGCTTCTTCTGCGTATCGACCCACTTGTTGTAATCGTCTTCGGAGACCACCTTCACCACGACCGGCATGAACGCGTGCTCCTTTCCGCACAGCTCGGTACAGAAGCCGCGATACTCGCCGACCTTCTCCGCCTTGAACCACGTATCGCGTACGAAGCCCGGAATCGCATCCTGCTTGATACCGAACGCGGGCACGTAGAACGAGTGGATCACGTCGTTGGCCGTCGTGATGAGACGCACCTTCTTGTTGACCGGCACGACCATCGGGTTGTCGACTTCCTGCAAATAGGTGTTGCTCTTCGGTGCCTGGCCGTCGATCTGGCTGCGCGGCGTGGTGAGTGTGGAGAGGAACCTAATGCCCTCGCCTTCGCCCTTCAGGTAGTCGTAGCCCCACTTCCACTGATAGCCGGTCACCTTGATCGTGATGTCGGCGTTGGTCGTGTCCTTCATGGCGACCACGGTTTTCGTGGCGGGCAGCGCCATCAGAATCACGATGATGAACGGCACGACCGTCCAGATCACCTCGACCGTGGTGCTCTCGTGAAAATTCGCGGGTTGATGGCCCTTGGATTTGCGGTGTTTGAAAATCGAATAGAACATCACACCGAACACCGCGAGGAAGATCACCAGACAGATGATCAGCATCATGGTGTGAAGGCTGTGAAGCTCTTGCGCGAGTTTCGTGACCGGCGGCTGGAAGTTGAGTTCGTTGACGGCCGGCCCCCCCGGCATATCGGTGACCGCCGCCAGTGCCGGAGCGCCGGCGAACAGTGAGGCGCCCGCAAGGAAAGCCGCCAAGGCGTGTTTCGTTTTTTTCATAGCTTCCTTACCCAAAATTACCATCCAAATCCTCCCTGGCGGTCGCCCGAGATCGTCTCCATCTCTCAGGCCTGTTGGGCAAGACAACGGCGCAGCTCGCTCGCAAACGTTTCGCGGCGATGCGGCGCAAGATAGGCACCGACAGTGACCGAGCGGCTACCCGAGCGCAGGACAACGCGCGTACGTGGCGGCTTCTCGATGTCGATGCGCACCCAGCGGGGATTGAACTCGTACTGCGTCAACCTCTGTGCTGAACGTTGCTCGACCACAAGGCTCACAGGCGACAACCGAATGACCTCGTAATCTGTGGCATGCCGGGCATGAATGACAAACGCAACGCCCACCACGAGCAAGTCCAGGCCTGTGAACGGCAAGACCAACCACCCACCGCGCCACGCCGCAATCAAGGCAACACCCAGAGAAACGGCGGCCAACGACAGGTAGAACAGGACAAACTGGCGCGGCGATATCGCGCAGTTGCGCTTGTGCGTCCATTCCTTCGTCACCGATTCAACGTCGGAGGAAGAGGCTGCGAGCATCGCCGTCACCCGTGGGGCATCTTGGGTCTTTCATGTCCGACGGCCGGGAACCAGTGGCGTCCGGGCCGCGACAAACTGCCGCATTATAGAACGCACATTCTCGAAGCGACAACATTGATACCGAGTATTTGGCGAACCATAGCATCCTCCTGAACTCATTGATGCAAAAGGGAAATCCGGTTATTCCCCTAGCTGAAAATCTTGGCGGCCGGGCGACTACGGGATACTCCCTATGCGTCGCCGGTTTGACACGTTGCAACACGACGCGACTCGTTGCGGTGTCCTGAATACCCGAACCGCACGCGTTCGTGAACGATGCTCCCCCCGTCGTCAAACGCCCGTCACGCGAATCGCGCGACGCGCTCCGCGCATCATCGCCTTCGCTGCGATGCGGGATTCGTCCGATATCCATCAACACTAGACGCTGCCCCGGATTTCGCATGCGACGTTATGTCGCGCCCGGTGCGCCGTGCGTAATACACGCTCGCGCGCCAAACCCTCACACCCCGCGTAGCGCCCCTCGATGCGCGCGTCCATATCACGCATGCTACAAGCGAAACATGTTCCCTACATCGATATGTCATGCGTGCCACGCGTTGCATTACTCCCCGCTCGTTTGCCGACGGTCTGAGCGCCTTGCACTCCGTCACTGACTTCGATGCCTTGTGCACGCTGTTGCCGTCGTTATGCCGTGCGCTCAGACATTGCTATTTCAGCTATCGCGGGCATTTCCCGTTGCCGGGCGGCAAGCTGGCGACACCGCAACTCGGCAACCTGCCCGAAGCATGGCAAAAGCACTACGACGCTCAACAGTACGCGAACATCGACCCGGTGCTGTCTCGTGCGCGCAGACAACTCACGCCCGTCGAATGGATGCCTGCGCTCTACACCTCGCCCGAGGCCCTGCAACTGCTTCACGACCAGCGTGCCGCAGGTCTGCGCTCCGGCATCACCTATCCGGTATTCACCCCTTCCGGGGCATCGGGAACATTGAGCCTGTCCTCGTCGCGTCGTCCGCCCCGCCATCCGCGCGCACCCGGTGCGCACGCCTGGATACAGCATGGAGGCGCCGTGCTGGCGATGCATGTGCATGAGGCTGCATGGCGCATCGTGCAACGCGACGCCGTGCGCCACCATGCCCCCGTACTAACGCCGCGCGAACGCGAGTGCCTGCGTTGGGTGGCATGCGGCAAGACTTCGTGGGAGATCGGGCGCATCCTCACGATCTCGGAACACGGCGTCGTCTTCCATTTGCGCAGCGTCATGCGCAAGTTCGACGTATCGAGCCGTCATCGAGCGGCGAAGCTCGCCAGCGATTACGGGCTGCTCGACGACTTCACCTCTACGGGGCCACAAGCCGTCACTTCCGCGCCGCAAGGTCGGCGAGCGTCTTGTAACGCGTCAACGTGAAAGTATCGCTGGCGGCATTCACAAACGATCCGCCCCCAAGCCGTCCTACCGGACGCAACCCTTGCAAATCCACCTGATGGGTGACCGGGTCGAGCAACGCGTCGTCCACATGCGCCGCCAGCACTGTGCCGAGTACGACCCATCCTCCCCCCGGTGCGGCACTGATCTCGATGATGTCGCGCACTCGGCACTCGTACGCCACAGCGGCCTCGAGAACGCGCGGTGGCCGCACGCGTGACGAAGGCACTGGGGTCACGCCCGTCAGATCGAATTCCGACTCGCCGGCGGGCAGCGGTGCTGCCGAGAGATTCACGGCGTCGATACACGACGCACTTGCCACGTTCACGACGAACTCGGGCACAGCCTCGACATTGCGAAGGGTGTCCTTCTTTCGCTTCGGCGCGGGGGGCACCACCGGACAGAACAACACCGTCATCGGCACGCAACATACCCCCATGAAGTAGGCATACGGTGCGAGATTCGGCCGCCCCTGCCTATCCACCGTGCTGACCCACGCGATAGGACGCGGCAGGATCGTGCTCATCATGAAGTTGTAGATGCTCGCTTCGTCGAGCGTCGCCGGATCGAGTTCCATGTCACTTCCCAGAGTTGCGGTGTCTGCCCGGCCGTCTGCGGGCACATGTTAATTTGCCGTCGCCAGCCCCGCCAAACGCAGAACATCGTTCGCACAGCCCCACGACAACGTGAAGCCGCCGCCGCCGTGACCATAGTTGTGAAGCAAACGCGAATGACGCTCGTCGACCGCCACTCTTGCAACACGTCGCATCGGCCGGAATCCGGTGCGAGCCTCGATAACGCGCAACACGGCGACCCCCTCGCACAGTTGAGTACAACGGCGCACGATGTCGGCGATCTGCCGGTCGCCGATAACGGTCGACGTCAGTTCCGGGTCGGCCGTGCCGCCGAGAACGATGTCGTCATCTCGCTCCACGATGTACGTCGGTGCTGCCGGATCGGAGTCGTCGATGAAGCAACCACGCACCGCAGCGTCGCGCCGGGCGCGCAACACAATGGCGCGAGAGAGCGACAACGCGTTGTCGCCGAACTGCCGGCTGCCATAGCCACAGCAATTCACCACATAATCGGCGTCGTCGAGCAGCGGTGCCGGATCGTCGACGCGTTGCTGCTCGAAACGACCACCGAGTTCGAGAAACATATTCATCAGGTAACGAAGATAGATCCCCGTGTCGGCGACGGGCACGGCCATACGATAAGCACATGCGAAACGTGATGGCACGTCGGTCTCCGGCAGCCGCTTGAGGTCGCGGGCGCACTCGGCCCACCATGGCACACCGGCGTCTCGACGGAAATATTCGGTGAGCGTTCGCATGAGCACGCCCGAGGATGTGTCGGCAGACAAGCGAGCCATCGTCGCGTACGTCTGACGAGCCCGTTCGAGATAGACGAAATCGGGCGCCTGATAGAACGGATGCCAGATCGCGGCGGCGAGTGCAGATGTTGTCTGCCCCGGCCCTTCTGCGGCGTGAATAGCGACGTCGCATCCCGCCAATGCCATCGTCACGGCTGTCGTCAGGCCACTGACACCGGCGCCGAGGACGATGATGCGTTGCCGCGTCACGTCTGCCCCTCCCCGCGAAAATGCCGGCGTTCTTCGGGGACGCCGCGAGGCACAGCCTTGGCATAGTCTTGTAAGTGCCCGGGCGCCACGCTGTCGAAGTCCTGCGGGGCCTTCAGCCCTGTTCCTGTGCCAAGCAGCACTACCCGCGACCCGGTCTGGATTCGGCCCGTGGCGAGACATTCATGTAGCGCCGCATATCCGGCGGCCGTCGACGGTTCGAACCATAGGCCGAAACGCTGCGCCAGCGTTTGCGACGCGGCGAGAATGCGGGCATCGTCCAGCGCGACACATGCACCGCGCGTTACGCGCAATGCGTGCAGCGCCGCGAAATGATCGCGAGGACGGCTGACCGACAGACTGTCGGCGACCGTTTCCGGATTGACGACGGTGGGAGACTGCGGCAAAGCCGAGCCTTCATCGTCGTCCTGCCAATCGCGCGTGATGCTGTTCGAACTGTCGGCCTGTGCCGCCAGCAAGCGCGGCACCGCAGACGTAATGCCCAGTGCATAGAGATCGAGGAACCCCGCCGCGATTCCGGAAAGAATGTTGCCGTCGCCCGTCGGCACGACCACCCAATCCGGCACACACCAATCGAATGCCTCCGCCATCTCGAACGCGCAAGTTTTCTTGCCTTCTCGCGTGAAGGGATTGATGCCCGTATTGCGGCAGCACACACCGGCATCGTCGGCCATCCGTTCGGCAATCTCGAACGCATCGTCGTAAGTTCCGTCGACCTCACAGACCTTTGCGCCATAGGCACGGATCTGCGCGAGTTTGACGAAAGGCGTGCTGGCCGGCACGACAACAGTCGCCGACATCCCCTGCGACGCGGCGATGCACGCCAACGACGCACCGGCATTGCCTGTCGACGCCGCTACCGTATGCGTGCATCCCGCGCGCTTCGCGACGGCCAACACCACTTCGGTGGCGCGATCCTTCAGCGATCCGCTGGGATTGCGTGCCTCGTCTTTCACCCAGAGATCGACACCCCCATCGTCGCCACAGTCGATCAGCGGCGTTTCCCCAACAACCAATCGACTACCCCATCGGGCCTCGACGGGTAGGAGCGCACGGTATCGCCACATCCCTCGGCCGCGAAACGTGCTCACGATGTCCCGCGCGGACGGCGCCTCCCCGTTAACCTTGCGTTGGATGCGCAGATTTTGTCCGCACAGGTGGCAGCGATAACGGATCGCGCCCCAGGACTGCGGCGCCGCGCATCTCACGCACGCATAACGATACGAGAAGCATGACGTCACTCGAGGCACCCCGGATTCAGTAAATGCGCCATCACGGCGTTCTGCGCGTGAAGCCGGTTCCCGGCTTGCTGAAAGACCCACGACGACGGGCCGTCGATCACCTCGTCCGTCACCTCTTGTCCTCGGTCTGCGGGCAAGCAATGCAGATACCCGGCGCCTGGTGCGGCGAGTCGCATCACGTCGGCGTCGACACGCCAGTCTCGATGACGCTCGAAGGACTCCCGCATCGCCGTCTCGTCGACTGCATCACCGTGGCGCAGTGGCAAATGCGCGAGGCTGCACCATGATTTCGCATAGACGGCATGCGCATCGCTCACCCCGTCGCGCAGGTCGTGAGTGACGCGAATGCTTGCGCCCGTCTGCTCGGCAAACTGCGTGGCCGCTTGCATGACTTGCGGATCGAGACCGAACGATGCCGGATGGGCAAGCGTGACATCCATCCCCGCTTTCACGGCGGCGAGCAGCAGACTCTGCGGCACCGCCACGGGCTTGTGCCAGCTTCCGGAGTAGGCCCAACTGATGCAAAGCCGCCGCCCGGCGAGTCCTCCCAATTGCTCGCGCATCGTCATCACGTCGGCGAGCGCCTGACACGGATGAAAGCGATCGCACTCCATGTTGATGATGGGCGCCCGGCTCCATTGCGAAAATGCTTCGAGATGACGATGCGCCGCGCCGTACACCCAACCGGCCGGTGCACCGTACATGCGGATGGCGATCGCATCACCATAGGACGAAAGCACCCTCGCCACATCGGCGACACGCTCTGTCGAATAGGGAATCTCGGCCTCAGGCAGCGCTGGCGTATAAATCCCGTGATGGGGATCGAGCACGATGGCATGCCCGCCCATGCGAGACAAACCAGTCTGGAAGCTGCTGCGCGTGCGGAGTGAAGCGTTATAGAAGAGAAAGTAGATCGTCCGGCCGCGCAACGCGTCTTCGGTGGACCGCGGATATCGACGCTTGAAGGAAAGTGCCGCGTCAAGCAGCGCACGATAGTCCGGTGCGCTCATGGTCAGATCGGGGGCAAGCCAGTTGCGAGTCACATATCTCTCCTGATCGTCTTTCGGTGATGCTCCCGAGACAGCACCACGCTGCCTGTCGTGTTTGACGTTATCTGGCGGATATGCGCTCGCTGACCGCGGTACCCACCGCACCCGATGGGTTATCCCGTCAAGGAGGGCGCCAGCGGCTCACCCTCTGTGCAAAGTGCTCGGCACAGGACAGGCCCAGCCGTTCGAAAAGACGTCGTGGCACGAGCGCCGCCTCCATCATCTGCACGCCCACTTCCAACGGATCGGTGCTTTCCCGGATCACGAGATCGGCTTGCGCAGCATCCAGCCCGATAGCGCGCAAGTGATCTCGCCACGCGGGAAGCTCGGGAGCGAGAAACGCCATCATCAGATCCGGTAGAAGCGCATCGAGAAACCTGCGCTCGTCAGCCGACAGCGACGGCACCCAATCACTCGCAAAGCGGACGAACGTGGCCTGATGCCGCATCTCGTCCGATGCGTGATCGCTCAGCAACGCGCGCACGGGTGGATAAACGTCGTCGCATGCCCCGGCTTGACGCAGCGTGCCGGTAATCAACGTCTCAGTGACCGATGCCGCCGCTACGATGGACATTGCGCGATGCGTCTCGGGGGTCGTCTCGCACAACGCCAGCACGCGAACGACACTCGACGACGGCCCTTGTTCAAGCACGTATCCCGTATGGCGCTGCAGATGCCTGCGAAATCGCTCCATCATCCACGTGTGAAACCCCTCGTCCGTGTAAATCGCCAGCAGGTCGTCCCGGCTGACCGATGCAATGCCAGGCACGTCGAGCATCTGTTCGATAGCCCGATTGACGATATGCAGCTCGACCCGCTCCGTCTTGTTCAGGTAGTCCGCCAACCGTAGCGCGCTCAATTGCTGCCGGGCTGCCTGTCCGCGTTCGCAAACCATCGGATGCATGGCGTAAGGCATCAACGCCACGTTGAAGAACACCTGATCGGGTCGCAACGGCGGGAACGGCGCCTGCGTCGCACGACGAGTGACGGCCGCCACTTCCCGCCACGGCCGTTGCCCGTGATCGCACCCGCTGCCAACGCCGGGCACGAGTTTGGCGCCGTCCGGCAAACGGGGATCAGACATGGGGGAAGGCGGACGCGGCTGGCGCCGGACCATGCTCGGTCAGCGAAATCAAACTGGCCCGTTCCGGCCCGAGTCCAATCCCGGCCAGCGGCGCACCGATGTGCCGCTCGACGAAATCGACGAAGCCGTGCATCGCGGCGTCGAGTGTTCCCTCACGTCCAAGCGTAAGCGAACGCTCGTTCAGCCCGGGATAAATCAGCACGTCCGGCATGACCTCGCTCGACAACACGTCAGGATGCACGCGCATCGGTATGCCCTGATACGCCGAATGAAAATAATGCGCCAGACAATCGACCTTATTGAGATACACGCAGTCCACCGCGTGCGCCTTGACGACCTCTCGCAACTGCGCGAGGTCAAGCATGCCGATCCGGCGCGGCCGCCCGGTGCCTGTGCCGTACTCGCCCGTCAGCATTCGAAGTGCGGTGCCGACATCGAACGGATCGTTGGAGCGCAGTAGCTCATCCGGCGAATAGCGCACTTGTTCTTCCGCTGCACCAACGTGTGACTGCGACGCGCCGTGGCAGTACTGTGCCGAGCGCTCACCGCCCAGCTCCGAAGGAAACGGGCCTCGCCCGACGCGCGACATGATGGCTTTCGCCACGCCTATCGTTCGACGGTGATACTTCGGCGACAGATCCCCCCCTACATAGGCGTAGGCCGGCACGGTGTGGCTCGACGTAACGTATGGCTGACTGCCGTCAACGACGTCGAGCAACACCGACTGCGCGCCTTCGAACAACACGTTGGCACCGTCCTTCACGCGATCCGTGAGCCATCCGCGATCCGGCTCGATGTACCCCCGCAAAGTCTGCGTGACCTTCGGCAGGCCCAACAACATGTCCGACATTTCAGCGATCCAGGGCGACGTACCGCCTTCCGCATTGATCATGCGCGTGAACACGTCCCGCATCGAGGTGATCGTGTCCGCTTCGTTCTTCAGCAGATCTCCGAGCATCAGATTGACGCGTGTGTCGTGGCGCACACGCATGGCACGATCCGCGTAGCATGGTCCGATGCCGTTGCCCGTGGTGCCGATCGTGCCACTTCCGCGCCGATCCATCGCGATGTGGTGCGGCTGCACAAGTGCTGCGCGCGCGCTGATGTGCAGCCGGCCTTCGAGCGAGATACCCATCTCGCGCAGCTGTTCAATCTCGTCGGCCAGTTTCCAGGGGTTGATGGCGCACCCCGACCCAATATAGAGCGTCGCGTGCGGATGAAATACGCCGGATGGCAATTGCTTGAGCGCGATACGTCCGGAGGGCGTGTCGATGGTGTGCCCCGCGTTGGCACCGCCGTTGAAACGGGCGATCACGTCGTACCTCGGCGCGAGGGCGTCGATGATCTTCGCCTTGCCTTCGTCGCCATATTGCAAGCCGACGAGTACATCGGCGAAGCCTTCGGCGGACTGCGAGGCGAGGGGGGAGGTGTGAAGCGAGGGGCTGGAGGATACAGAGGTCATGCGCGTTGCATATCGTAGAAAAATCGGGGAACCGGTGCTTGCTGCGCCGCCAGCCGGTCGTAGACCCAACGGCCGACGGCAATATCGAGAATGCCCAGGCCGAAGGGGGAAAACACGATTGGCCGGTCACGCGCCGGAGGCTCGCCACCACAAAGCAAATGCGGCAACGATGTGGTGACGAAGCGCCGGTGGCCGGCTTCGACTTCCGTGAGATGAAGCGAGGTCTTCGCGCGCAGGCAATGATCGATGTCGTCGACCACGTTGTAAGACTCGAGAATGATCGCGGGCGCGAGGTCGCGCAGAGAGAGATGCAGCACGATTGGGCAATGCGAGAACCAATCGGGGTTCTCGAGATAGGGCGACGCCGCCGTTGTGGTGAACACGATGACATCGGCCGCGCGAATGGTGTCTTCGAGCGACGCCTCCGGGCGAGCTTCGTAACCGAGGTG
Organism: Pandoraea sp. SD6-2; assembly: GCF_000389825.1. NCBI lineage: Bacteria > Pseudomonadati > Pseudomonadota > Betaproteobacteria > Burkholderiales > Burkholderiaceae > Pandoraea > Pandoraea sp. SD6-2. The sequence continues at coordinate 558,312 of NZ_KB944454.1, forward strand.
CTGCCCAATTCGGGTGGCAAGCGACACCGCATAATCGTTGTTCAGATCGTGCACCGTCACCTCGCCGATCGGCAGCGTCGCGAGCGGCAAACACTCGGCCACATGACGCGCGATAACGCCCGCACCGACAAACGCCACGCGCAGGTTTTTCGACGATGCCTGCCTCGTGGCAGGCACGTTGTTCGCGAGGCAGCGTAGCGCACTCATTGCACTGGCCGCCGTGCGCGCCGCGCTGATGATGCTCGCTTCCATGCACGCCATCGGATAACCGGTCGTAGCGTCGTTCAGAATGAGAACGGCCGATGCGCGCGGCATTCCACGCTCGACGTTTTCAGGAAAACTCGATATCCATTTGATGCCGGTGATGCCATCGCCATCACCGTCGCGATCACGAATGTGCGCTGGCAGCGCGATGATGCGATTTCGTTGCTCGTCGGGGAAACGGAGAAACTGACTTTCCGGATTCACGGTGTGTCCTGCGTTGTGGGCTCGATATGCCGCTTCGACCGTATCGAGAATGGCAGACTTGTTCTCACCGATGGCAGCATCGATCTGCTCCCCGGTGAACACGCGGAATTGCGGTATCGGCAGGGCGTTCATGACAATGAAGGGCTCACGATGTCGAGGGGGTGGGATGCCCCGCGAGGCGCACCGGAAAGATCGTCAACGCTGGCAGCGGCCCAGTCCGGGTCATAGAGGGTGTCCAGATACTTGTCGCCCATGTCCGGCGCAATGGCGACGACCGTGTCGTTGGCCGCGATGTCCCCCGACGACATTTGCACGGCGCGCAGCACGCTGCCCGTCGACCCGCCTGCCAGCAAACCGCGTGCGGCCAGCATGTGACACATGCGCAGTGTGTCCGCTTCGGGGATGTGGACAATGGCATCCGGGGGCTCCGCCTCTAGCGGTTCGCACAGCGGCGGGCGGCAACTTGTCCCCAGTCCGGGAATGCGTCTCGGTCCCGGCGGACCACCGAACGTGACGGAGCCGACGGCATCGACCGCGATGACGCGCGTCGGCAGTCGATGCGCTCGCACGTACCGCAAGCACCCGATCAACGTGCCGGTCGTGCCCGCGCCGATGAACAGATGGCCGAGGTCGGGATAGGTTGCGAAGATTTCGGGCGCCGTCCAACGGTAGTGCGCCCGCCAATTGGCGGGATTGGCATATTGATTGACCCACACCCATCGCGCGTCGCGCGCCACTTGTTCCCGGATCCACGCGATGCGTGTACCGAGATAGCCGCCCTGCGCATCACGACGCTCGACGCACACGACGCGGGCGCCTGCCGCTTGCATGGCACGGATGGCCTGACGCGAGGTATTGGGATCGGTCACACAGGTGAATCGGTAGCCGCGATTCGCACACACCATCGCCAACGCCACCCCGAGATTGCCGGACGACGACTCGACGATCTGCGTGTTCGCGCAAATGCGCCCCGTCGCTTCCAGATCTTCGATCAGGTGAAGCGCAGTCTTGAGCTTGATGGAACCGGCGGGATTCAGTCCCTCCAGCTTGAGGTGAACCGTGGCGAGACACAAACCGTCAATCGCCGTGAAGACAGGAGCCGTCGGTTGCAGAAATGCGCCACCGACGTGCAACGGCAGGTCGTCGCGCGTTTTGTCGCTTGCTTCGGGCCCGACCTGCGGCGGCACCGCCAACGTTTCGTGCTGATACCCCACCCCTACCTCCCGAAGTCCCGCCCGAAGGCGACGCAATGGCGTGGCGAAGGGATTGCGGTTCGCAAAGTCCTTCGTTCATGCACGCCGTGAAGCGTCATTTAAGCGAACGGGACGAGCGCGGAACACCTGCATAGTCGTGTAGGACGCAGGATGCGGCGGGGTATTTGGGAACCTGCGAAACGCTCTACGCTAGCAACCGCAGCTTGGAGAATCGGGAAATCGGCGGAATATCGCCGTGAACCCGTCGAACGCGCAGGCATGTGCCGAAACGCGTTCGCGGATGACGCTCAGCGAGGCCGGCCGCCGCGTCCAATGTCCTGAATACGAACGACGGCGTTGCCTGCTGCATCGGTCTTTTCGGGAATTTTCCAGGCGTGACCGTAGACAAGCTCGAAAGTCAGCGCAATCGTGCCATCCGGCCCGCGCTGACGCTCCAACGCCGCGCGCAAGGCCGCTAGGCGCGCCCTCCCTGTGAGCCCGCTACGACGCTCCGGCAACGGATTTACGCCAAGCAGACGGACGTCGCGCAACAACGTATCCGGAGATTCGAACGTGAGCGTGAGGCGCTCCATGTCCGTGACAGGCGTATCGAAGCCGCTTGCGACCATCATGTCTCCCAGATCGTGCATGTCCGTCGGCTCGAGCACGTGCGCAACGTCATCGACTTCCGCCCATGCCGCGCGCAGTTCGCGCAGCGTGTCGGGGCCATAGGCCGAGAACATCAGCAATCCATCCGTACTCAGCACGCGATGCCATTCGGGAATGACGCGATGCGGCTCGCGGTACCAGTGAAGTGCGAGATTCGACCACACCAGATCGAATGTGCGCGAGGCGAACGGAAGGGCCGAGAAATCGCCCTGCACCACACCGTACGGCGGCGCAGTGCGCAGCAGCCGGCGCCAGCCGGTCGTCGCCCCTGCCGCAGCGGCCGCTTTGGCCATCGCGAACGAGGCATCCAGGCCTACTCGATAGGCGTCGGGATAGCGTTCGCCGAAGTTCAGCAAGTCGCCGCCCGTGCCACATCCGACATCCAGCACGCGTTTGGGCTTGAGCTTGATGTAATCGAGCCGGCTCGCGAGCCGCGACGCCACCTCCCGCATCAGGAAATCGGCCTCGTGCCAGTTCGGCGCGCGGCGGTCGAACGCGGTGCGCAAAAAGCGGGCGGAGAACGCTGAGGACGGGGTTTGGGGAGCGGCTGAAGGCTTCATGGGACGGGCAAAAAGGCGAGTCGGCAGTATACTCGTTGCTGTCCGAATGCATCGGGCACCGCCAAGCGGCCCGGCCCAGACCGATCTCCGCACCTGACGGCGCAGGCAGTTCCGCCCGCCACATCACTTTGTCCCTGCTATCGCCTTGCCCATCCTTCACGCCACTTTCCCCATGCTCGCCAGGTTTGCCGGTGGACTGCTGCGCGTGGCGTTGCCGGACCACTGCGCGGTCTGCCGCCGGCGCGCTGCGCGACAAATCTGCTCGGATTGCGCACGGGCATTCGACGCCGCCCGGTCCGACGCGCCGCTGCGTTGCCAGCAATGTGCCGCCGCATTGCCATCGCTGGCGGCACCGACGGAGGACGCAAGGACACCCAATGCCGAAGATGCGACAATTTGCCGCACTCAATCACCCATCGTCTGCGGACAATGCCTGCGGCACCGCCCCGCATTCGACGCCACATTGACGCTCGCAGACTACGTGGCGCCACTCGATATGCTGATGATTCGTCTGAAATACCATAACGCCCTGCCGTTCGCTCGCGAATTCGGCGAACGCCTGGGCGACGCGTTGACGGCGCGTGGTGACGCGACACCGCTGCTGGTGCCCGTACCGCTTGCCCCCTCACGACTCGCGTCGCGTGGTTTCAATCAGGCTTGGGAACTGGCGCGGGTGGCATCCCGTCGTGCGAATCTGCCCGCCAGCGCCCATGTGCTGCGACGTGAGCGATCGACTGCCGCACAGCAGCGCCTGTCCCGCGAAGCGCGCAGGTGCAATTTGCGCGGCGCTTTCGTCGCAAACGACCACGCCCGCGGACGCCGCATCGTGCTAGTCGACGACGTCATGACCACCGGCGCGACCTGCGATGCTGCAGCCGCCGCGCTCAAGCATGCCGGCGCAACGCACGTCCTTGCGGCTGTCGTATTGCGTACCCCGTCTTCTCTGTAACTCTGCCCCCCAACGCTCATGTTCAACGTCGTTCTCGTCTCCCCTGAAATTCCGCCGAACACGGGTAACGTGATTCGCCTGTGTGCCAACACCGGCGCACGGCTGCATCTGATCGAACCGCTCGGCTTTCCACTGGACGACGCGCGTATGCGCCGCGCGGGGCTTGACTATCACGAGTACGCAGAGATGAAGGTCCACCCGGACTGGCGCGCGTTTCTGGCTGCCGAGACACCCGACCCGGCGCGGATGTTCGCGCTGACGACACGCGGTTCGCGCCCCTTTGGCGAGTTGTCCTTCGCACCAGGCGATTGGTTCATCTTCGGCTCGGAAACGCGTGGCCTCGCGCCGGAATTGCTCGACACGTTCACCACCACGCAACGCGTGCGCCTGCCGATGCGCCCCGGCAACCGGAGCCTCAATCTGTCGAATACGGTCGCCGTAGTGGTCTTCGAAGCATGGCGCCAGCAGGGTTACGCCGAGGGGGCCTGACTGGCGAGTTCCGCTTGATAGCGTGCCAGCATCGGGGCGTCGAAGCAGACGAACTCCACACGTTCGATGTTCGGGAAGTGAGGCAGCGCATCGAGCACGGTGAACACGGCCAACGGCACGGCGAGTTCGGCCGGATAGCCAAAGATGCCGCAACTGATCGCCGGAAAGGCCACACTCCGGCAGTCATGTTCCGATGCCAGACGCAGGCTTTCCCGGTAGCAACTTGCCAGCAGGGCGGGTTCGCCGTCAGCGCCGCCGCTCCAGACCGGGCCGACCGCATGGATCACGAACCTCGCCTTGAGGCGAAATCCTGGGGTGAGCTTTGCCTGCCCGGTGGGACAGCCGTGAAGTTTGCGGCAGGCTTCGAGCAGTTCTGGGCCGGCCGCGCGATGGATCGCTCCATTGACGCCACCACCACCGAGCAACAGCTCGTTCGCGGCATTCACGATGGCATCGACGGGGGATTGGGTGATGTCGCCTTGGGAGGCGTGCAGACGGGAAACTTGCGACATGGGCTCGACTCCCTTGTTGCGAGTGCCGGCGACGGGATTGGGCCACCGGGGAAACGGCTCACCGGCAATCCCGCAGCGGATCATCGGCAAGCCACGCGAAACCTGACGCCGTCGCGTTGACGGCGCAACATGCGGTGACGCGTTTAGCCCACGTCGCCCTCGCGCTCAGCGCGGGCATCGCGCCGCAGCAGGGCTTCCACCGCCGCGCGGGCAGGCAAACCCTCGAACAATGTGGCGCATACCGCGTCGGTAATCGGCATTTCGACGCCGTGCGCACGGGCCAGATCACGCACCGCACGTGCACATCGTACGCCTTCGGCGACATGTCCCAACGACGCCAGCACGTCGTCGAGCGATTTTCCTGTCGCCAGTTGCAATCCCACTGTGCGGTTGCGCGACAAATCGCCGGTTGCCGTCAGGATCAGATCGCCCATGCCCGTCAGCCCCATGAACGTCTCGGGCTTACCGCCCAGCGCAACGCCCAAGCGGGTCATTTCGGCCAGACCGCGCGTCACCAGCGCTGCGCGGGCGTTAAGCCCCAAACCCAGACCATCGCTCACACCCGTGGCAATCGCGAGCACGTTCTTTACGGCGCCCCCCACTTCGACACCGACGAGATCGTCACTCGAATAGATGCGCAGGGCGTCGAAATGGCAGGCAGCGATCGTCAGCTCGCACAGCGACGGCACCGCGCTGGCAATGGTCAGCGCTGCCGGGAGGCCCTGCGCGACTTCGCGCGCAAAGCTCGGCCCCGAGAGCGAACCACCCGCAACCTGCGGGAAAACCTCGGCAACGATCTGATGCGGCAGCAGCCCGGTGTCCGCCTCAAAGCCCTTGCAGAGCCAGATCAGGTTCTGCGGCGGATGGGCGGCGAGCGCCATATGGCCAGCCAATGCGCGCAAGCCTGCGACAGGCACGGCTGCGACGCACAAGGCGTGTTCCCCCGTGCCATGCGCCAGCGCCGTCGCGAAATCGGCTTCGAATCGCAAACGGGGAGACAGCGTGGAACCGGGGAGGTAGGCGGAATTCTCGTGGGAGGCGGCCAGTTGCTTCACGAGCGCAACGTCGCGCGCCCAAAGGACAACGTCATGGCGTACTGCCATGTGACTCGCCATTGCGGTGCCCCAGGCACCTGCACCGAATACGGCAATCTTCATGAAGGGGGCCTCGACGCGAAAGCCGGCACGGGGCCGGCCATCGCGCCGATCAAGCGCAAAGCGCTTAGTGAGTCTGAGCGGACGAGCCGTCGGGCATGACGATGCCCGGTGCCGGCGTCTCGCCGTTGGCCGCTTGTTGCTCGGCCAGTTGTGCCAGACGTTGCTCGTACAGCGCCTGGAAGTTCACTTCGGCCAGGTGGATCGGCTGGAAGCCGGCACGGCTGATGGCGTCGGCCACGTTGGCACGCAGGTACGGATAGACGATCGTCGGGCAAGCGATGCCGATGAGCGGATCGAGCTGTTCGACCGGCACATTGCGGATTTCGAAAATACCGGCTTGTTTGCCTTCGACCAGGAACGCGACCTTATCCTTGATCTTGGCCGTCACGGTGGCGATCACGGCGACTTCGAAAATTTCCTCGGCCAGACGCTCAGCGGCGACGTCCAGTTGCACTTCGACGGTCGGCATCTCCTGCTCGAGGAAGATCGCGGGCGAGTTCGGCTGCTCGAGCGACAGATCTTTCAGGTAAGCGCGCTGGATGCTGAAAAATGGCTGATTCTGGTCGGACATTTCGTTTCCTTGGTATGAGACAGCCACGTAGGCACGCGGCTGGGCGCACTATTTTCAGGCGGTATCAGGCCGCTTGCAAGAGCGGCAGGAGGCCACCGGCACGATCCAGTGCCGACAGATCGTCGTAACCGCCAATGTGACGCTCATCGATGTAGATCTGCGGCACCGTACGGCGGCCCGTGCGCGTCATCATTTCCTCGCGGCGGACGGGTTCCTTGTCGATCAGGATCTTCTCGATGTCCTGAACGCCGCGCTGGCGCAGCAGACGTTCCGCCATCTGGCAATACGGGCACACTTGCGTGCTGTACATCACGATCTTCGGCATGACTTGCAACTCCTCGATTACTTGACGACCGGCAAACCGGCTTCCTGCCAGGCGGCGATGCCGCCCTGGAGGCTGAACGCCTCAGCATAGCCAAGATTGCGCAACAGCGTCTGAGCGCGCGCCGAGCGCTGACCGCTCTTGCACACGATAAGTACCGGTGCCGCCTTGTTTTTGATGACCTGAGCGATTTTTTGCTCCACGTCGTCGAGCGGCACGTTTCGCGCGGACGGCAGGTGGCCGGCGGCGAATTCCTCTCCCGAGCGCACGTCGAGCACCACAGCGCCCTTACGGTTAATGAGCTGGGTCGCTTCGATGGTCGACAGTCCGCGACCGCCGCGCTTGAAGACCGGCCAGGCCAGCATGCCTCCCGAAACGAGGGCAATCGCGATCAGCGCGAGGTTGGTGTAATCGGAAAAGAACTTCACAAACCACCTGAAAAAGATCAAAAGAATCCGATCATTATAAAATAATCCGTGATTGCGCCGACGGATCGCGTTGCCAATCGCTGCGCCGGACATCGGTGGCCCCTTCACCGCTACCCCGAATGTCCCTGAATTGCTGCCGCAAAGCCCTTGCCGGGCGTTGTCGCGCAAGGCGCTGCGAACTGCCTCCGTGCCATCGGCCGCCCCCGCTTTCCAACTCTGACTGAAGTTTGCTCATCATGTACAAGCTCGTTCTCATCCGCCACGGCGAATCGACGTGGAACAAGGAAAATCGCTTCACCGGCTGGATCGACGTCGACCTGACCGAAAAGGGCGTCGCCGAAGCCAGCCAGGCCGGCAATCTGCTCGCCGAAGCCGGCTTCAAATTCGATCTCGCCTACACGTCGGTCCTCAAGCGCGCGATCCGCACCCTATGGCACGTGCAGGACGTCATGGACCAGATGTGGATTCCCGTGGTGCATAGCTGGCGTCTGAATGAGCGTCACTATGGCGCGCTGGCCGGTCTGAACAAAGCCGAGACCGCCGCCAAGTACGGCGACGAGCAGGTTCACGTCTGGCGCCGCAGCTACGACACCCCGCCGCCCCCGCTGGCAGCGGACGACGAGCGCAGTTCCTACAACGATCCGCGTTACGCCAAGCTCAAGCGCGAAGAGATTCCGCTCACCGAGTGCCTGAAGGACACCGTGGCTCGCGTGCTGCCGCTGTGGAACGAATCGATTGCGCCGGCCGTGCGTTCCGGCAAGCAAGTGCTCGTTGCCGCCCACGGCAATTCGCTGCGCGCGCTCATCAAGCACCTCGACAACATTTCGGACGACGACATCGCCGGCCTGAACATCCCGAACGGCACGCCGCTCGTGTACGAGTTGGACGCCGACCTCAAGCCGATCCGCCATTACTATCTCGGCGATCAGGCAAAGATCGCCGGCGCGCTGGCTGCCGTCGCCGCGCAAGGGAAGTCGAAGTAATCCCCGACTATCGCCCGACGCGATAGCCGGAACCGGGCGCACCGCCACCGCGGTGCGCCCCCCACGCCTCCCGCCCCGCCCGTAATACCCGGTAACACGATTTCGGCGGCTTTGGCGGTATCTCATTTTCGCCTCGCGTCGCCTGCCGAAGCGCATTCTGCCTGCCAACGCCACGCGCTATCGGAGGGCGACCGCCCAAAAACCCGTCACAACGGCAGGTCGAACGGAACTTTTTGTCGAACCACTCAGGAAAAGCTCCTGTCGAATGGGCAATGTCCGCCCTGCGGGCAAACGGTTATACTTCGCCAAAGTGCGCGCGCCCATTGGCGGGCGCCCCGAAAAATCCGGAATTTCCACGCCTATATGCGCCAAACCCTCAAACACATCGGCCTGATCGTGCTGGGCCTCGCGACCGGTGCGGCTGCCACCCTCGCGTTTTCGCAGGCATCCGCACAAAGCGCTACCACGCCATTGCCGCTCGAGCAGCTTCGTCTGCTGGCCGAAGTGTTCGGTCAGATCAAGCGTGAGTACGTACAGCCGGTGGACGACAAGAAGCTGCTGACCGCAGCGATCAAGGGCATGGTGTCGAGCCTCGATCCGCACTCGTCGTACCTCGACAAGGACGAATACAAGGAACTGCAAGAGCAGACGCGTGGCCGCTTCGCCGGTCTCGGCATCGAGATTTCGCAAGAAGACGGCCTCGTGAAGGTGATCTCCCCGATCGAAGACAGTCCGGCCTTCAAGGCAGGTCTGAAGCCCGGCGACCTGATCACCCGTATCGACGACAAGCCCGTGCGCGGCATGACCCTCGACCAGGCAGTCAAGCGCATGCGCGGCGCCCCCGGCAGCAAGGTCACGCTGACGATCTTCCGCAAGGCGGAAGAGCGTACCTTCCCGGTGTCGATCGTACGTGCGGAAATTCGTGTGCAGAGCGTGAAGGGCAAGATGCTCGAACCGGGTATCGGTTACGTCCGCATCACGAGCTTCCAGGAACGCACCGTGCCGGATCTGGCCAAGAAACTCCAGGAACTGGCCAAGGACCAACCGCTCAAGGGTCTGGTGCTCGATCTGCGTAACAACGGCGGCGGCATTCTCCAGTCCGCAGTCGGCGTGTCCGCAGCCTTCCTGAAGGAAGGTGCCACGGTCGTGACGACCAACGGTCAGATCGAAGACGCCAAGCAGAAGTACACGGCCACGTTCGACAACTACCGTCTGTCGGCAAGCCCGGACGATCCGCTCAAGGGCGAAGCTGCCATCTGGAAGACGGTGCCGATGGTGGTGCTCGTGAACGCCTACTCCGCGTCGGCTTCGGAAATCGTGGCAGGTGCACTGCAGGATTCGAAGCGCGCGCTGATCATGGGCAAGACGACCTTCGGCAAGGGCTCGGTGCAGACCGTGCGCCAGTTGTCGCCGGACACCGCCCTGCGTCTGACCACGGCGTACTACTACACGCCGAGCGGCCGCTCGATCCAGTCCATCGGTATCAAGCCGGACGTGCCGGTCGACCAGAATCCGAAGGGCGATCCGGACGATGTGCTGGTCACGCGCGAAATCGATTACCAGAACCATCTGCACAACACGCAAACGCCTGACGAGCAGAAGGAAATCGACGCCCGCGAAGCCCGCCGCCTGGAAGAACTGCGCCGCCTCGAGGAAGAGAACGCGAAGAAGACGCCGGAAGAGCGCAAGAAGGAACGTGAAGAACGCCTGCCGGATCTGGGCAGCACCGACGACTTCATGCTCCAGCAGGCCATCCATCAGCTCAAGGGCGAGCCGGTCCAGCGCACGAAGTCGCGCCTGGAGGCCAACGCCGGCCCGATGCCGAAGGACGCTTCGAAGGCTGCGGCGCCCGCAGCCGGTGTCAAGACGGACCCGAAGACCGACACCGTCGTACCGGCCAAGCCGGCGGACAAGAAGTAAGCATCCGCTTTACACTACAAACCGTGCCCGCGAAAGCCGGCACGGTTTTTTTATTCCACTCCGGTTTGCGATGAACGACGACCAGTTGCTGCGTTACTCCCGCCACATCCTGCTCGACGAACTCGGTATCGAGGGCCAGGCGCGTCTGCTCGCGGCCCATGCCGTGATCGTGGGGGCGGGCGGCCTGGGCTCGCCCGCAGCCCTCTATCTGGCGGCATCGGGCGTCGGACGCATCACGCTGATCGACGACGACGATGTCGATCTCACCAATCTGCAACGCCAGATCCTCCACGACACACGGAGTGTGGGCCGTCCCAAGGTCATCTCCGGACGCGAGCGCATCGCGCAAATCAATCCGGACGTGATCGTCGACGTCGTCAACGAACGTGTGGACGAAGCACGGCTCACAGCACTGGCGCGCGACGCCACCGTGGTGCTCGACGGCTCGGACAACTTCGCCACGCGTCACGCGGTCAATCGCGCCTGCGTGGCGGCGGGCGTCCCGCTCGTGTCCGGCGCGGCCTTGCGCTTTGACGGCCAGATCAGCGTCTTCGATGTGCGCGATGACGCCTCGCCCTGCTATGAGTGCATCTTCCCCGCGGACGAGCCCTTCCCCGAACAGGCCTGCGCGACGATGGGGGTGCTGGCCCCGCTGGTGGGCATCATCGGCAGCATGCAGGCGGCCGAGGCCATCAAGCTCATCACGGGCGTAGGTGTGCCGCTGGTCGGCCGTCTGCAAATGCTCGACGGGCGCAAGATGAGTTGGCACACCATGCACTGCGCGCGCAATCCCGAGTGCAAGGTTTGCGGTCAGCGGCACGGAACACCGCGAACCGAATCGCCGTAAAAAAAAGCGGGCGCCCCGTTATCGGAGCGCCCGCTTCTCATTTCAGGGACGTTCAGGCCCCGGCCCGGCGGTCAGTGCGTTACGCGACTGCCAGACGCGCCAGCGCCGCCTGCATCTCTTCCGGTTCGGTCGCCGCCAGCAGTTCCTGAACCGGCCGCTCCAGGTCCGGCAGGTGCGCTCGCAGGATCTCCTGCTTGACCTGCAGCAGTTGGCTCGGATGCATCGAAAACTCCCGCAGCCCCATGCCGAGCAGCAACCGCGTCGCAGTCGGATCGCCCGCCATTTCGCCGCATACCGCCACCGGCACGCCGAACGCATGTGCCTCGCGGATAGTCATGGCGATCAGACGCAGCACAGCCGGATGCAGCGGATCGTACAAATGGGCGACGGCATTGTCCGCGCGATCGATCGCCAGCGTGTACTGAATCAGATCGTTCGTGCCGATGGACAGGAAATCGAGCCGCTTCAGGAACATCGAGACCGTGAGCGCGGCGGCCGGCACCTCGATCATCGCCCCCAGCTTCACGCCCGGATCGTAGAGCAGCCCGGCCGCATCGAGCTGCGACTTCGCTTCTCGCACGAGTTCCAGCGTCTGATCGATCTCCTGCGCATGCGCGAGCATGGGGAACAGGATTTGCACCTTACCGAATGCCGAAGCGCGCAAAATCGCCCGCAACTGCGTCAGGAACATGCGCGGCTCCGACAGGCTCCAGCGAATGGCCCGCAAGCCCAGCGCGGGATTCGGCGCAGTCTCATACGTCTCATGACTGTCGAGCGGCTTGTCCGCGCCCACGTCAATGGTCCGGATCGTGAGCGGCAGCCCCTTCATCGCCTCGACGGCGCGCTTGTACGCCTCGAACTGCGCCTCTTCCTCCGGGGCTTCCTTCTCGTTCATGAAAAGGAATTCCGTGCGGAACAGTCCCACGCCGACGGCACCGGCCGCCACGGCGGTCTTCGCATCCTCCGGCAACTCGATGTTGGCAAACAGTTCGATGGGTGTGCCGTCGATGGTCTGTGCGGGCGAGTGCTTGAGACGCTGCAAGCGACGCTCTTCCAGCGCACGCTCGCTTTGCCGGTAGCTGTACTCTTCGAGCACGATCGGCGCCGGATCCACGATGACGATGCCGCTGTCCCCGTCGATGATGATGACGTCGTCCTGCTTGATGAGCAGGCTGGCTTGCGCCACGCCGACAGCCGCCGGAATCCCCAGACTGCGGGCCACGATGGCCGTATGCGACGTCTTGCCGCCCAGATCCGTGACGAACCCTTTGAACGTCTGCGACTTGAATTGCAGCATGTCGGCCGGCGCGATGTCGCGGGCCACGACGATCATGTCGTCACGCGGCGTCTCGGCCACCACATGGCGGATGCCGGGCGCGCCGGCAAGCGCCTTGAGCACGCGCTCGGCCACCTGTTCGATGTCTGCGCGGCGCTCGCGCAGATACTCGTCGTCGATGTCTTCGAAGCGGGCGACGAGCACCTCAAGCTGAGTGGTCAGCGCCCATTCCGCGTTATAGCGGCGTTCGCGAATCAGCTTGAGGACGGCATCGGCCAGCAGCGTGTCGTTGAGGATCAGCGAGTGAACGTCGAGGAACGCCCCCATCTCACCGGGCGCGTCGTCCGGTAGTTCTGCCTTGAGGGTATCAAGTTCGTGCTGGACGCTCGCCTGAGCGCCGCGAAAGCGCGCAATTTCGTCGTCGATCTGAGACGGATCGAGCAAATAGTGCGGCACATCGAGCGTGGCGGGCGCGAGCAAATAGGCGCGTCCGATCGCGATGCCGCGGGAAACGGGAATGCCGTGCAGGGTGAAAGACAAGGAAGTCCCCCCAGTTCAGAGGCGAATGATTCGATCGTAATCTATGTTTTTTCGCTGCGTTCGGGATGGCGTTCGAAGCGGTGGGCAGCGCTCCGGCGCAGGCACGGTCCGCGCTCGGCGGTACGCCTGCGATGCGCCGCACTCCACCGCATTTCGCCGCAGCGCCGCCTTATTCCCCTTCGCCGAACTTGTTCGCGATGAGGGCCAGGATTTCATCCATGGCTTGTTGTTCGTCAGCGCCTTCGGTCTCCACTTCGACCGTCGAGCCGATCCCGGCAGCCAGCATCATGACCCCCATGATGCTCTTCGCATTGATGCGCCGACCATTCCGGGTCAGCCAGACCTCACTCTGAAATTTCGCCGCCAGTTGCGTCAGCTTTGCAGATGCCCGGGCATGCAGGCCCAATTTATTTACGATCGTCGTTTCTTGTCGAAGCATGTTTCAGTGTGACGTAGTGTGTATGGCCGGCGCACCCGCGCCGACTTCGAGAATACCTTTAGATCCGCCCGAAAGCACCTTCTCCGTCAGTGTGTCGAGCGGCACGGAGCGATAGCACACCGCCTTGATGAGCATCGACAGGTTCACCCCGGCGAGCACACGCACTTTCGGTCCGACGAGTTGCGCCGCGACATTCGACGGCGTGGCGCCGAACAAGTCGGTGAGGACCAGCACGCCATTTTCTTCCTGCAACTGTGCAAGGCGTTCACGGGCGACGTCGACAAGCGCCGCCGTGTCCTGGTCGGGAACGACGTCGATCGCGCCGATGTTCGACGGACAACCGCCGTAGATGTGCGAAACACACTCGCGAAGTGCCGAGGCGAGCGGTGCGTGGGCAATAATCAGAATTCCAGCCATGATGCTAGGCACGCCGGGCGCCGCGGGTGTTCGGGATACAAACACAACGGCGAACGCGCACCTGTCGATTTTGGGATTCTCATTTTAGCAGGCGCGCAAAAACCCCGAATTTTCATCAAGTTAGGGGCCGCTCCAAGCGATTTGCCGGACAACGGCCCCGCGTTTCCTCAGACCGCCAGTTCCAGCGCGTCGATGAACATCTTCGGCACGTCGAAACCGGTCTGCGCCGTGATTTCCTGGAAACACGTCGGACTCGTGACGTTCACTTCCGTGAGGTAATCGCCGATAATGTCGAGCCCCACGAGCAGCAGGCCACGTTGCCAGAGAATCGGGGCAAGTGTTTCAGCAATCTGCCGATCGCGTGCAGACAGATCGCGCGCTTCGCCCACCCCGCCGGCCGCGAGGTTGCCGCGCACTTCGTTGCCTTGCGGGATGCGCGCCAGCGAATGCGGCACAACCTTGCCGCCGATCACGAGCACTCGCTTATCACCCGCCTTGATTTCAGGGATGAAGCGCTGCGCCATCACCGAGCATGCCCCGTATTCGCCAAGCATCTCGACCACCGAGCCGAGGTTGCGGCCGTCCGGGCCAATGCGGAACACGCCCGTGCCCCCCATGCCATCGAGCGGCTTGTAGATCACGTCGTCATGTTCGGCGTGAAAGGCGCGCAGTCGCGCCGCGTCACGCGTCACCAGCGTCGGCACCACGAACTGGGGAAACTCTGCAATGGCGAGCTTTTCGGAGTGATCTCGAATCGCGCTCGGCTTATTGAATACGCGAGCCCCGGCACGCTCGGCAACTTCCAGCAGCCATGTGGCGTTGATGTACTCCATGTCGAATGGCGGGTCCTTTCGCATGAGCACGGCGTCGAATTCGGTGAGCGCCGCCACACGAATGTCGGCGACCTCGTACCAGGCATCCGCATCGCCCGTCAGGCGAATTTCCTTCACGCGCGCATCGACCTTTGCGCCATACCACGCCATCTCGTGCAACTCGCACGCGAAGATGCGGTGCCCGCGGTGCGCAGCCTCGCGCATCATCGAGAACGTGGTGTCCTTGTAGGTTTTGAACTGGTCAAGCGGGTCGGCGATAAAGAGAATCTGCATCGATCGGCGGAGGTCTTGGGGGGTTCGGATGCAAACACCGCAGGCTGCGGCGACAGACGTCTATTCTAGCCGAGGCGCCGTTTTGCCGCTGCGTACCGGCAAGCCGTCCGGCGCGCGCACGGCCTGTGCAAACCTCACATCCGCACGGCGTTTGCGCTCGCCCCCGAACCGCCGAGACCCAGGAGTAGCGACGCGTCTCGCACAGGGTCGAGACGCGAACGCATGAGGGATAGATGCGTCTTGAGCGTCTGCACGCCGATTGCACAAGCCTCGCGCGTCTGTGAGCGCGACTGTCCGGCCAGCAGACGCATCGCAATCTCCCGTTGGACGGGCGTGAGCGCTGTCCCCCAGAGCCGTTGCAACAGGCGAATGGCGGGCGGCACGGCAAGATGCAGGGCGATGCGCACGCGGTCGGTCGCCCTGCCACCCATGCCGCACAAATGCGTGGCGTGCAGATGCAACGTGCCGCCGGGCACCACCACCGCCTTGCAGACCTGCACGCCGGACACGCCCGGCGAAGAGGCGTCCGACGGGTGAAGCGTCAGCTCGTCGGCCAGCGACTGACACGCTTGCACCACCACACACGCATCGGGCCACGCGCGCCCCGTCATGGGCCGCCAGACCCGGTGCATGAGCGCCAGTGCGGCGGGATCGGCCCACTCCGGCTGCCGCCGATGCCAGACGAGCGTACCGGCCACGTCGTCGCCGATAGCGCCGCACGCCTCCGGCCACAAATTGGGCACGGGTGGCGCCATGGCCGTCAGCGGCGGGAACGTGGGACGCTCGGGCGCCGTAGTGAACTCTGCGGCAGCCGTCTCGAACGCGGTGACTTCACGCGCACTGAAACGCGGACGCGATCTGCGGCGCGACACTAGCAATCGCAAGGCGCCGATGGGCGCGGCAGCGGACGAATCGGCGCGCGCCTGTCCCTCACCGGCCGCCCCCGCTGCCCTGGGCATCGGCAACAGGCAGACGTCGAGCAAGTCGCCGTCGGGAAGACAGCGGTCCAGTTCGAGGGGACGACGAAACGTCGTGGGCAACGCCCCTGGACAGCCTCTCGATCGCCGCGCGTGGCCACGCAGCAGTTCACCGTGCGAGAGCGAGCGTTGCAACTCCGCCACCGACGGCATCGCCCAGCCGGTGGCCGCGAGCCGTTCGCAGGCCGACATGGGAGCTTGCGGCGCGTACCAGCAGGTGGCGTCCGATATGCTCGGCATGCTCGATATGCTCGGTATGTCCGATACATCGACCGATTCGCCGGACGCGTGACACCAGAACGCCGCTACCCCGTCTGCCGCCAGCCATATGCGCAGCGTCTCCAGCCATAGCGGTAGATAGCCGAGCATCGGCACCGGCAATTGATGGATTTGACGAAGGCATGTACGTACATCCCCTTGCATTCCGGTATTCCTCCCAGCGCAGACAATTCCGAGGAAATTTCCTATTCCACCCGGTCACGTACGGACATCCCCCATTCGGGGGATGTTGGACGCGTCAAACGGTCGCATCATCAGGTCATTACTGATGAAAACCGGACGACGGATCGGCACAGTACACCGATCCGAAAACCGAAAGGAACGCACAGGAACCAGTTTGCGGGGGGGCCCGCTCAGGGAAGCCCCGATTTCCGGCCGTTGCATGAGGCGGCCGGTAAATGTGACGCCCGGCTAGTCGGGGGGCCAGCCGGGCGTCTTTTTCTTTTCGTCTCTCAGCACGAGGGACGACAGAGGCCGCCGTACAAGCGCGACCTCACATCAAATTCAGAAATTTCTCAAATAGACGACAAGACCGAAAGGCGGCAAGCGAACGTTACTCGCAGCGGCATCGGTCCTGCGTCGTCAATAGGTTTCCGGGTCCGGATCGGTACGCTCGAGTTCGACCGAAGCCGCAAGCAGCGCGAGACGCGCCACCACGCCATACATATAGAACCGGTTGGGCGGCGCCGCGCCCGGCTTCGCATGGACGTCGGGCAGCGCCGTGTGCTCGAAGGCGAGTGGCACGAAGTGCATGCCGGGGGCGTTGAGGTTCTCGTCGGTGCCGCGCCCGGTGTGCACCCGGTAGAAGCCGCCAACCACATAGCGGTCGATCATGTACACGACCGGCTCGGCCACGGCTTCGTTGATGCGCTCGAACGTGTAAACACCTTCCTGCACGATCACGTCGTGCACTTCGAGGCCCTCCTTCACCACGCTCATCTTGGTGCGCTCGCGCCGGTTCAGGTTTTTGATCTCGGCGGCGTCGTGCACCATCATCACGCCCATGCCGTAGGTACCGGCATCGGCCTTGATCACGACGAACGGCTTCTCGGTGATGCCGTACTCCCGGTACTTCTTGTTGATCTTCTTGAGTACCGCGTCGACCGTATCGGCAAGTTTCTCTTCGCCGACGCGCTCATCGAAATCGATGCCCTCGCACTTCGCGAAGTACGGGTTGAGCATCCATGGGTCGACGTCGATCATCTTGGCGAATTTCTTGACGATGTCGTCGTACGCCGCGAAATGCTGACTCTTGCGGCGCACAGCCCATCCCGCGTGCAGCGGCGGCAGGAGGTACTGCTCGTGCAAGCCCTCGAGAATCGGCGGGATACCGGCCGACAGATCGTTGTTGAGCAGGATCGAGCACGGATCGAAATTCTTGAGCCCCAGCCGGCGCGGCGAACGCTCGAGCGGCTCGATCACAACGTGCTGGCCGTCGGGCAGCTCGATGGTCGTGGGCTCGGTGATGTCGTCCGACAGGCTGCCCAGGCGCACATTCAACCCGGCGTGGCGCATGATCGTCGACAGACGGGCAAGGTTCTGCAAATAGAACGAATTGCGCGTGTGCCGTTCGGGAATCAGCAGCAGGTTCTTGGCGTCGGGGCAGATCTTCTCGATCGCGGCCATGGCGGCCTGCACGGCAAGCGGCAGCACTTCGGGTGCCAGATTATTGAAGCCGCCGGGGAAGAGATTGGTGTCGACAGGCGCGAGCTTGAAGCCCGCGTTTCGCAAGTCGACCGAACAGTAGAACGGCGGCGTATGTTCCTGCCACTCGAGCCGGAACCAGCGCTCGATGCCGGGCGTCGCATCGAGAATCTTCTTTTCCAGGTCGAGCAGGGGGCCTTTCAGGGCCGTGACGAGATGCGGAACCATGCTTCGCTCATATCCAGATGGAATATCGATTGTAGAGCATACGCCCGGCGCCCCCGCCGTTCGCCATGCCCCCGGAAGGGGCACCAGGCCATGTTGTCTGTGCGGGCTCGGCGCCGGCCGGGCAACCGCAGGAGAAAACACGCGCTCAGGCGGGATCGGGGAGGTGCAGTGCCATGCTGCGATGGGAGGAGATGGGGGCGAAGCCGGCAATCGCAAGCGAAAAAAACGGGCCCTCTCGGGGCCCGTGCAAGGCTGGAACCGGCTGTCCGACCGGCCCCAGCAACTCCTCTCGCTTGCCCCCAGACGGGGCTCGATAACGAATTGGCGAATCATTGCCGATTCGTGCTGCTCGTTGACGTCAGGCCCGGCCGAAGCCGAGCCTAAACGGTGCGATGAGATAGATTGAGACGAATCGGCCGAAATCAGTTGTGATAGGCCGATTCACCGTGCGAGGTGATGTCCAGACCCTCGCGCTCTTCGTCTTCCGGCACGCGCAGACCCAGCACGATGTCGGCAATCTTGAAGGCGATGAACGCCACCACACCCGACCACACGAGCGTGGTCAGCACGCCTTGGAACTGAATCCAGACCTGACCGGCGATCGAGTAATCCGGGGCGACCTTGTTGGCCACGTAGTCGTAGATGCCCGTGCCACCCAGTGACGGGGCAGCGAACACCCCCGTCAGAATCGCGCCGAGCATACCGCCCACGCCGTGCACGCCGAACACGTCGAGTGCATCGTCGGCCTTGAGCAGACGCTTCAGACCGTTCACGCCCCACAGGCAGATGACGCCGGCCAGCAGGCCCAGCACGATCGAGCCCATCGGACCGACGAAGCCGGCAGCCGGGGTCACGGCCACCAGACCGGCCACGGCACCCGACGCGCCACCGAGCATCGACGGCTTGCCCTTGCCGATCCACTCACCGGTCGTCCACGACAGCGTGGCAGCCGCAGTGGCGAGCAACGTGTTGACGAATGCGAGCGCAGCGCCACCGTTGGCTTCCAGACCCGAGCCGGCGTTGAAGCCGAACCAGCCGAACCAGAGCAGCGAGGCACCGATCATCGTCATCGTGAGCGAGTGCGGCTTGAACGCTTCCTTACCGAAGCCCACACGCTTGCCCACCATGTACGAGCCGACCAGACCCGCGATAGCGGCGTTGATGTGCACCACAGTACCGCCAGCGTAGTCGAGCGCGCCCTTCTGGAAGAGCCAGCCGGCGTGTGCATTGGCGGCGTCGGCGGCAGCCGCGTCGGTGTAGGCATCCGGGCCAGGCCAGAACCAGACCATGTGGGCCATCGGCAGGTACGAGAACGTGAACCAGATCACGGTGAAGAGCAGCACGGCCGAGAACTTGGTGCGTTCGGCGAAGGCACCCACGATCAGCGCGCAGGTGATGGCCGCGAAGGCTGCCTGGAACGCCATGTACGCGTATTCCGGCACATTCACGCCCTTACTGAAGGTAGCGGCGACCGAGTCCGGCGTCATGCCCTTCAGGAACAGGCGATCGAAGCCGCCGAAGAACGCCCCGCCCTCGGTGAACGCGATGCTGTAACCGTAGATCGCCCAAAGCACGACCACCAGCGAGAAGATGATGAAACACTGCATCAGCACCGAGAGCATGTTCTTCGAGCGGACGAGACCGCCGTAGAACAGGCCCAGACCGGGCAGCGTCATGAGAATTACGAATGCGGTGCAGGTCAGCAGCCAGGCCGTGTCACCCTTGTTCGGCGGCACGGGGGCAGGCGCGGCGGCAGCAGGTGCTGGCGCTGCTGCTGCGGCTGCCGGTGCAGCAGCTGGCGTCGCGGCAGAAGCGGCAGAAGCGGCAGGTGCTGGCGTCGCGGCTTCGGAAGCGGCGGCGGGCGCCGAGGCGTCCTGGGCTAGCGCGGCGGTGGAGCCGAGGCTCACGGTGCCGGCAACGCCGAGAAAAGCGGCGGCAAGCAGGAGTTTGGCAAGCAGTTTTTTCATGATTGTTGTCTCTTTTATGTAGGACCTTTACAGCGCGTCTTCGCCGGTCTCTCCCGTACGGATGCGGACCACGTGCTCGACGTTTGACACGAAAATCTTGCCGTCGCCGATCTTGCCGGTGCGGGCCGCCTGCTCGATGGCGTCGATCGCCTGGTCGAGCAAGGCGTCGCCGATTACCGCCTCGATCTTCACCTTCGGCAGAAAGTCGACGACATATTCTGCGCCACGATACAGCTCGGTATGGCCCTTCTGACGGCCGAAGCCCTTGACTTCGGTCACCGTAATGCCTGCCACGCCAATGTTCGAGAGGGCTTCACGCACCTCGTCGAGCTTGAAGGGTTTCACAATTGCGGTAATCAGCTTCATGATGAGTCGCTCCTTAGAATGTCTTCGACAACCCTACGACGACCGTTGCCTTGGAAAGCACTTTGCCGGAATTCGCGGCGGTGTAGTACTTCTCGTTGGCATTCGTATCGACGTAAGAGACCGACACGGAGAAGTTCTTGCCCAGGTCTTTCGACAGGCCGATCTTCCAGTCGGTATAGCTCGCCGCGCCGAAGTTGTGCACCCACTGGTGACCCACGTGGCCCACGGCGGAAATGCCCCAGAAGCCCAGATCGTAGGTACCCGTCAGGTCGAGGTAGCCGCTGTTCGACGTATCCTGGCCATCAGGGCTCACCAGACCGAACAGACGGGTCAACGAGTGCGAGTACTTCAGCGTCACGGTTTTCCAGCCCACGGCGGCATACAGCTCGAACGTATGCGGACGCGGGAAATATGCCCCGGACGGGTAAGTGCCCGGGTAGTAATACTGCAAACCGCCGAAATCGATGGTCCAGTCAGGAATGATTTCCTTCTTCCAGCCACCGTAAAAATCCATCTCGATGGGGGCGCTTACCGCCGAATTCCCATCCGAAATCCAACTGATGTTCGATGCCCACACGCCGGCATACAGACCGGATTCATGCGCGAGATCGAAACCACCCTGCACCGCCGGACGCTTGCCCGTTTGCGAAATACCGCGGAAGCGGTAGTCCGAGAACAGACCGATGTTGGCGGTAATCGTCAGCGGTTCGGCCGCGGCGGCTGCGGCAGGTGCGGCAGCGCCATCGGCGCTCGCCTGCGCAAAAGCGCCGGCGGAAATTGCCATCGCACCAGAAAACACAACGCCAGCCATCGCAGTTGACACTTTTTTCATCACTTTCCCCTAAGTTGATATTCAACGTCTTGGTACAGCGTGCGGCAGGTTGCGGACTGGGTAGAGCAACTCCCGTGCCAGCCTCGGAATCTGCGTGCGCTGCGACGCGCAAGATACGAATTTCGAGATAAAAAATTGGCAAAATTGCGGTGACGATGCGGCCTGCCAACAACGCGAGAAATAGCAACCATGCCCCGTGACTCGTGTCAGATCCTTACCGGGTAACGGTTAGGCGGCTTCCTGCGCTGGCTGGGCGCCGGAAACGGTGATAGAGTTGCGCCAACATTGATGTCCGCACCCGATGCACCACCTTGCACCGGTCAGACCGGCCCGGCGAAGCACACAGACGGTGCAAGCACCAAATTAGTGCAAGGAAACGAAGAGAGGAAGGCTTATGAAACCGAACGAGATCCTGCAAGACATGCAAGCCAAGGTGAGCGAGATGCTCAAGCAATCGCCCGCCAAGGATATCGAGCGCAACGTCAAGAGCCTGCTCAATCAAGGCTTCACCCGGCTCGATCTGGTGACTCGCGAAGAGTTCGACGTGCAAGCGCAGGTGCTCGCACGTACGCGCGAGCGGCTCGAAGCACTGGAAAAGCGCGTGGCTGAACTCGAAAACCTGCGCAGCGAAGCACAAGACTGACGAATCGCGGGGGCGCCACGGCGCCCCCTGTCGTTTTCGGGGCCTGCGCGCCTGCGCAAGCCCCTGATGGGCGGTTTCTCTCGCCCGCCGCTTGAAATCTCCCCCGAAATCCCGTTTCGCTATCGGAATACTCCTGAGTTCCGACGGGTATTTCCTGCCTATCGCTGCCGCGATTCCGAAAACGCCCCCACTCCCCGTATTTCGTCCGATAAGACGTTGCGCCGCACGCCGTCTGGCGACGAACATCGACGCATGCGATGCATATCGCGATGTTCGGGGAACGAGGAGGAATCATGTCATTGGCAGTTGTCAGCAGCCGGGCGATCACCGGAATGGCGGCACGCGCCGTCACCGTAGAGGTGCATCTGGCCAACGGGCTGCCGGGTCTGTCGCTGGTCGGCCTGCCCGACACCGAGGTCAAGGAAAGCCGTGAGCGTGTGCGCTCGGCATTGCAGAACTGCCGGTTCGAATTCCCCGCGCGACGCATTACCATCAATCTGGCGCCGGCGGATTTGCCGAAGGCGTCCGGCTGCTTCGATCTGCCCATTGCGCTCGGCATTCTGGCGGCCAGCGGTCAGTTGCCCGAGGCTGGGCTGCGCACGCACGAGTTCGCGGGGGAGTTGTCACTCACGGGCGAGTTGCGCGCCGTACGTGGCGGCCTGGCCATGGCCAGCGCCATTGCGGCCGAGCCTTCAGCGCGCGCGCTGGTACTGCCCGCAGGCAGCGCGCAGGAAGCGGCGCTGGTCGAAGACGCCACGGTCTACGGCGCGCGTACGTTGCTCGACGTTTGCGCGCATCTCGCGGCGCCTGAGGTGGCGACACCGCTACCGCGTGCCGTTGTCCCGAGCGGGCTCGCAGTGCCGGCGATCTGCGGCAGCGCCACCGCAGGCCTCGCCGACACCCCCGACATGGGTGATGTCAAAGGGCAGGCGCACGCCAAACGCGCACTGGAAGTCGCGGCAGCAGGCGGGCATCACATTCTGTTCTACGGACCACCGGGTACGGGCAAGTCGATGCTGGCGACACGGCTGGCAGGGCTGCTCCCGGCGTTGAGCAAGGCGCAAGCCGTGGAGGCTGCTACGCTGGCCAGTCTGAGTGCGCAGGGCTTCGACATGCGGCACTGGGGACGACGGCCGTTTCGTGCGCCGCATCACACGGCGTCGTCAGCAGCGCTGGTGGGCGGCGGCAGCGCCCCGCGCCCCGGCGAAATCAGTCTCGCGCATCGGGGGGTGCTCTTCCTTGACGAATTGCCCGAATTCCAGCGGCGCGTGCTCGAAGTTCTGCGCGAACCGCTGGAACTGGGCCATGTGACGATCTCACGCGCGGGCGGCCATGCCACCTTCCCCGCCGCCTTTCAACTTGTGGCCGCCATGAACCCGTGCCCATGCGGCGATATGGGGCATCCGTCGCGAAGTTGCCGTTGTACCAGCGAAGCCATTGCGCGATATCGCGGCCGTCTCTCGGGTCCGCTGCTCGACCGCATCGACCTGCATGTGGAAGTGCCTGCGCTGAGCGCCGAGACATTCGCTGCACCGGCCAGCGGCGAGCGCAGTGAGATCGTGGCGGAACGCGTCAGGCAGGCGCAGGCGTGTCAGCTGTCGCGTCAGGGGCAGTTGAATTGCGGCTTGTCGGGCCGCGCGCTGGAAATGCAATGCGCACTGCGCCCAGATGCTCAGGACGTTCTGCACCGGGCGGTGACGCAACACCATTGGTCGGCACGCACCTATCACCGTGTGCTGCGCGTAGCGCGCACGGTTGCCGATCTCGCAGGCTGTGAAGGAATTGACGCTCACCACATCGGGGAGGCGGCGCAGTATCGCGAAGCACCGTCATCGTAACGGCATTACTCCAGCGTGAAGGAGTCCAGAAACTGATCGACTTGTTCCTGCGTGGGCGCTTTGGTCGAGAGCACGACGACCTGATAGACGTGGTTACCGCGTCCGACGAATCGGGCCGCGACGTAACGCTCGGTCTTGTCGCTGGCCAAGCCTCGTGCGGAGACAGCCAGCCCCGGAATCGCAGGCGCGTCGCCCGCTTGACGCACCATCACCTGCACAGGCGCGGCGGCACCCTCGTTCACGTTGGCGAGCAACCCATGCTGCAACTCGGCCAGGACAGTCTGACGCAGTGTCGCATCGTCGCTCGGAAGGGTCACAACGCCAACGGCAAAAAGAGCGGCATCGACCCGCGCGGCTTGCATGCGCATCGGCAGCGGCCCCGAAGCGAACTTCACTTCGCGGGCATCCTGAGTCGGTTTCGTGGGATAGGTCACCGCATACGCGCCGTCCTTGTCGTGCACCTCACGCCAATCGTAGCGAGGGGAACAAGCGACCAGTACCATCGTCGCAGCAAGCATGATGCAAACACGGACAGCGCGATTCATAGGCGAGAGAGGAAGTTGGAGGAGAAGAAAACGCCCGAACGCGCATTATCCGCCATATGTTGCGACACGAAAAACGCGTCGTCACGGTTCCCGGTATCATCGGCGGCATGAAACGCGTCATCGCCCACCTGCCCCGCGAGTTGTTCACCGGAGTCTTCGAGACTCCGTGCAAACGCGTGCCTGTGCGCCGGCCAGCAGAACTGCTGCGAATCGCCATCCGGCTGGTGGCATCGCTGGCCGTGCTGACGGCGGGGCCGGCCATTGGCGCGGCCGCCGCCGCACCGGCCGGCGTCGCAGGCCCAGCCACGCCGAAACGCGAATCGGCGCAGGCAACGGGCGTCACCTATCCGCGCGAGGGTGCCGTGGCTACGGCGCCGGTCGACGGCAAGACGGCCGCAAAACAGCAGGCTGCCGTACCGGTGGCGACGGACTTCGCGACCCACGGCCGCCGCGCGGCGTCGCTCGACGTGCCGCTGGTCGTACTGGTGTCGCTGCGCGACTGCGTCTATTGCGGCCCGATCCGTCAGCGCGAACTCGCGCCGCTCGTGCGCAGCGGAAAATATGAGGTGCGCGAGATCGGTCTGGACAGCAGCGCTACCGTGCGCGACTTCGACGGCTCGGCGACAACCGGTGTCGCGTGGGCACGCGCGCATGGCGTCAAGGTGTCGCCGACGGTTTTGTTCCTCGATACACGCGGACGCCCCGTGGCCGACCCTTTGATTGGCGCTGGGCTGCCCGACTTTTACGGTGCGTATCTCGACGACGCCATCGCCCGCGGACGCGAGCGTATGCACACCGGGGGCGACATCACGACGCGCTGAGATTCAGAGTAGAATCGACGTCACTCTACAAACCCCATCACTCACACGGCTGTGTCATGAGCGCGACGACCTCCCGCAAATCTCCCCTGAGCAAGATTCTCGCCGTGGCGATCATCGCCGTCGTGGCGATTGCCGCGTACTTTACGTTCGCTGGACAGAAGCGCGCGCCCGAAGCGACGTTCACGCTACTCTCCGGGCAGAAAGTCGGCACCGAACAACTCAAGGGCAAGGTCTATCTCGTCAACTTCTGGGCGACGAGCTGCACGACGTGCATGAAAGAAATGCCGACGATGGTGCAGACGTACGAGAAGTACAAGGGCCGGGGTCTGGAATTCGTCGCGGTCGCCATGAGCTACGACCCGCCGATGTACGTGATGAACTACGCGCAGTCGCGTCAGTTGCCGTTCAAGGTGGCAATGGATTCCGACGGCAGCGTGGCCAAGCAGTACGGCAACGTGCAACTCACGCCGACGACCTTCGTCGTGGATCGTGACGGCAAGGTGCTCAAGCAGTACGTTGGCGAGCCGGAATACGCCGAACTCGACAAGCTCATCGAAAAGGCGCTGGCCAAGCAAGCCTGACGCCGCTTCACCTCGCTTCACCGCATTGCATCGCAGGCGCCCTTCGGGGCGCTTTTGTTTTTTTCGGCGCCGCCTCGGACACATGCAACGCTTCAGCGCCCGCCGTCGCCCCCTTCGCCGTGACCGCGTGTGTGCAAGCCGTAACGCTTGAGTTTTTCGTACAGCGTTGCCTTGGGCACGTGCAACGCCTCGGCAGTCGCGGCCACGTTGCCTTTGCTGTGTTCGAGGGCTTCTTGCAGCACGGCGCGCTCGAAGCGCTCCACCTGCTCCTTGAGTGGCAACGGCGCGAGCGAATCGCCCTCGGGCGCACTCGCCACGCCCAGCACCAGGCGGTCTGCCGCGTTGCGAAGCTCGCGCACGTTGCCCGGCCAGTCGGCTTGCATCAACTCCTGACGCATCCGGTCTGAGACCACCGGCGCCGGACGTCCATAACGCACGGCGGAATCGAGCATGAAGTGTTCGAACAGCGGCAGGATATCTTCGCGCCGCTCGCGCAGCGGCGGCAACGCCAGCGTCACCACGTTCAGCCGGTAGTAAAGATCGCGACGGAACGTCCCTTCGCGCACGAGCGCTTCCATGTCCCCCTTCGCCGCCGCGACGACACGGCAGTCGACGCGAATCGACTGGTTCGACCCCAATCGCTCAAGCACGCCGTCCTGCAACACGCGTAGCAGTTTGACCTGCAACGCCGCCGGCATGCTCTCGATCTCGTCGAGAAACAACGTGCCACCCGACGCGTGCTCCAGCTTGCCGATACGACGCTTCGCCGCCCCGGTAAATGCCCCGACCTCGTGCCCGAACATCTCGCTTTCGAAGATCGCTTCGGGCAGCGCGCCGCAGTTCAGCGCGACGAACGGCGCATCGCGGCGACGCGACAACTCATGCAGGCTGCGCGCCACCAGTTCCTTGCCGGTACCGGTGTCGCCGTTGATGAGCACCGGGGCGTCGGTCATGGCCACGTTGGCGATGAGCGTGCGCAGCGTCTCCATCGACGGGCTGCGGCCGATGATGCGTGAAGCGCGTCCGCCCTGCTCCGCCAGTTCGCGCCGCAACGCCTGGTTTTCCAGCATGAGCTTGCGTGTCTCGAGCGCGCGCTTGGCCGACTCGATCAGACGATCCGGTGCGAAGGGCTTCTCGATGAAGTCGTAGGCGCCGTCGCGAATCGCCTGCACGGCCATTGAAATATCGCCGTGACCGGTCACGAGAATCACCGGCACTTCCGGCGCGTGCTGACGCAGATGCGCGAGCAATTCGAGCCCGCTCATGCCAATCAGACGAATGTCCGACACGACGATGCCGGCGAAATCCGGCGTAATGCGCTCGCGTGCCGCCTCGGCGGAGGCAAGCCCGAAGGCATCGAGTCCGGCAAGTTGCAGGCTCTGCAGCGTGGCGCGCCGCACGAGTTCGTCGTCTTCGACGAAAAGGATCTGAAGGTTCTTGTACATCATGCGATTGTCGTGCCAGTGCGCTGCACACGGCGCAGCGTCACGAGAAATTCTGCGCCACCGCCAGGAACGTTGCGCGCAACCAACTGGCCGCCGTTCTCCTGCGCGATGGACGATGAGATGGCGAGCCCGAGTCCCATGCCCTGACCGCCTTCCTTGGTACTGAAAAATGGCTCGAACAAACGCGGCATATGCGCCTCCGAAATGCCCGGCCCGTTGTCGCGCACATAGATGCGCACCCACAGGTCGTTGGCGTCCACATCGATCCAGATCGACGGCGGGGCATGCTCACTCGCAGCACTCACTACGGCGTCGATGGCGTTCCCCACGAGGTTGATCAACACCTGTTCGAGGCGCAATCCTTCGCAGGCCACTTGCACGGCTTCCAGACCATCGGCGAACGTCGTTGTCACATGAATGCCCGCGAGACGTCCGCGCAGCAGCATCAACGTATTGTCGAGCGCCCGATGCACGAGCGCTTCCATGTCGCCGTGCCGCGCCCGGCCCGCAAAGAGCCGCAGTTGCCCCGTGATCTTGCCCATGCGATCGGTGAGCGATGCGATGGCTTCCAGATTCTCCTGCGCCGCCGCGTACTCACCTCGCTCGAGCAGCACGCGCGTATTGTCGGAGAAGCTGCGCAGCGCGGAGAGCGGTTGATTGAGTTCATGCGTGATACCGGCGGCCATTTGCCCCAACGTCACGAGTTTCGAGGCCTGCACAAGTTCGCTCTGCGCCTCGCGTAACTCGTGCTCGGTACGCGAGCGCTCCTGCACTTCCGTCTGCAACCGCTCGTTCGCCGATTGCAGGTCGGCCGTGCGCTCCGCCACCCGCTCGCCCAATTCCGCGTAAGCCGACTGCAATAGCTCACGGCTCTTGAGCATGTCGCGAACGCGCTGACGGCGCTGGTTCCATGCCACCCCCAGCAAGCAGGTGAACGCGGCCAGACAGGCGGCGGCCACCGCCGCGATCCGTGCATTCGCGATCACCTGATCGAGTGGCGCGAAGTACATCAGCGTCCAGTCCGGCTCGCCCAGCTTGCGCTGCACCGCCAGAAAACGCCGCGTCCTGCCCGCGCCGCGACCGTCGCGCACGGTCACCACTTCGCCGTCGGCGTCGAGCCGTTCGTCCTTGGTCCAGGTGAGCGGCGTGATGTTCTGGTTGTAGTACTGACGTGTGCTGTCGAGCGCCGCCTTCACATCGGGACTCAGCGGGGTGAGCGCACGATACTGCCAGCGCGGCTCGGACGACAGGAACACCACGCCGTGATCGTCGGCGACGACAACCGGCTCGGCGGCGTCGGCACCGGCGCGCTGAAACCACTCCAGATTCAGCTTGACCACGACCACGCCGCGAATCTGACCGTCCACGACAATCGGTTGAGAGACGAAGTACCCCGGCTCGCCAGAGGTCGTCCCTACGCCATAAAAGCGGCCCAGCGCGCCTTTGATCGCGTCGATGAAATACGGGCGGAAGCGGTACTCCTGTCCCACGAACGTGGCCGTCTCGCGCCAGTTGCTGGCCGCCAGCGCCAATCCGTTGGCGTCGATCACATAGGCCGCCGATGCCTTGGCGCGCTGATTCACGTCGAACAGGTAGTCGTTGGCACGCTGCACGACCGCGCGATCTTCCGGGTGGAGCAGCAGATCGTGCACATACGGATGCAGCGAGAGCAGATATGGCAGGAATTCGTAACGGTCGACGGTGCTGCGCAGGCTGCCCGCGTAGCGCTCCACGCGCGCACCGGCATTCACCCGCAGGTCGGCCACGCCGCGCTGCCAGCTCAGGGCATACGTCAACCAGCAAAACAGGACGCTCGCCAACAGCATGACGACGATCCATGACCAACGGCGCATCGGCACAGTCCTCTCGAGATCGATGGGGACTTCGTCGCGCCGGGGGCCCGCGGGCGGGGCAGCGTCACCAAGCGGTGCGCGGATCGTGTTGTCGTACAGGGTGGCCATTGGGCACAGCGTGCGTGAACCAAAGGACCACCGGGCGGCGAAGCTCAGGCGCTATTGTGCCTGTGCCGCGCCGCCCGGTGGCGAACGTTGCGTGGACAGAGGGCCGGCGCACTCACGCGAGACAACTCACGCGCAGCACCGGGCGCCCCTGCCGCCGGCCGTCAGGCCAGCTCCGGCTCTCGCTTGCCGGACATGGCTTGCGCCAGCTTCTTGCGATCCAGCTCTTTTTCCCAGGCCGACACGACGATCGTGGCAACACCGTTGCCGCAGATGTTCGTCAGCGCACGGCATTCGCTCATGAAGCGGTCGATACCGAGGATCAGCACCATCCCGGCGACCGGGATCGTCGGAATCACGGCGAGCGTTGCGGCCAGCGTGATGAAGCCGGCGCCGGTCACGCCCGAGGCCCCCTTCGAGGTCAGCATCGCCACGGCGAGCAGCGTGAGCTGTTGGCCCCAGGTCAGGTCGATGTTGGTCGCCTGCGCAATGAACAACACGGCCATCGTCATGTAGATGTTCGTGCCGTCGAGGTTGAACGAGTAACCGGTCGGGATCACCAGACCCACCACCGACTTCGAGCAACCGGCCTTCTCCATCTTTTCCATCAGGTGCGGCAAGGCGGCTTCCGACGAGCTGGTACCCAGCACGATCAGCAGCTCTTCCTTGATGTAGGCGAGGAAACGGAAGATCGAGAAGCCCGTGAACTTGGCGATCAGACCCAACACGACGATCACGAACAGGAACGACGTCAGGTAGAACGTACCCATGAGCTTGGCGAGCGGCACCAGTGAGGCGATACCGTACTTGCCGATCGTGAAGGCCATCGCACCGAAGGCGCCCAGCGGGGCGACCTTGGTGATGATGTGCACCACGCGGAACAGCACGCCGGAGACGCTGTCGATCCAACTCGTCACCACGCGGCCGCGCTCACCGATGGCGCCCAGTGCGGCGCCGAACAGGATGGCGATCACGAGGATCTGCAGAATCTCACCCTTGGCGAACGCATCGGTAATCGTGTTCGGAATCAGGTGCATCAGGAAGTCGACGAACGTGTCGCCGTGGGCGGCCTTCTCGGCATAGCCCGCGATCGCCTTCGGATCGAGCGCGTTGATGTCGACGTTGAACCCGGCGCCCGGCTTCAGGATGTGGGTCGCGAACAGGCCGATGATCAGCGCGAACGTCGAGACGACTTCGAAGTAGATGAGGGCCTTGCCGCCAACGCGGCCAACCTTCTTCATATCTTCCATGCCGGCGATACCGGTCACGACCGTACAGAAGATCACCGGGCCGATGATCATTTTGATCAGCTTGATGAACGCATCGCCGAACGGCTTCATCTGAACGGCGAGTTCGGGCTTGAAATGCCCGAGCAGTACGCCGATAACGATGGCGAACAGCACCTGCACGTACAGGATGCGGTAAAAGGGTTTTTTGGTCTGGGTTTGCATGTTGTTTCCTCTCCAGGCGGCGGGGCAAGCCACCGCCCTTGTCATCAATCCGCGGTGACCCCGCAGATCTCGCTTTGCGCGAAGCGCATTTGCTCCTCCATCACCATCTGGGCCAGCGCCTTCTTCAATTCATTGAATTCGCTGCCTGCCGTGTCACGCGGACGGGGTAGTTCGATAACCATGTCCCGCTTGACCGTGCCCGGCCGGTACGTCATGACGACGACCCGGTCGGCCAGATAGATCGACTCCTCGATGCTGTGTGTGACGAAAACGATCGTCTTTTTGAATTCCTCCCAAATGCGCAGCAACTCGTCCTGCAACGTACGGCGCGTGAGCGCATCGAGCGCACCGAACGGCTCGTCCATGAGCAGGATCGGACTGTCGAGCGCGAGCACGCGGGCAATCGCCACACGCTGACGCATACCGCCCGACAGGTCGCGCGGAAACCGGTCGCGAAACTCGCGCAGGTTCAGCTTGCCGAGCAGCAAGTCCACGCGCTCGTTGATCTCGGCGCGGCGCATTCCCTTGATTTCCAGTCCGAAGGCGATGTTCTGCGCAACCGTCATCCACGGAAACAGCGCGTACTCCTGGAACACCATGCCGCGATCCGGGCCCGGCTCGGCCGCCGCATCCGAACGGCCGTCGATACGGATGACACCCGAGGTCGGTTGCACGAAGCCGGCGAGCGCATTGAGCAGCGTCGACTTGCCGCAACCCGACGGCCCCAGCAAACAGACGAACTCCCCGGCACCGATGTTCAGATCGATGTTCTTGAGGGCTTCGACGGTGCCCCCCGGAACGGGGAACTGCTTAGTGACGTTGTCGATTTCGATCAGCATGTCGTTCGCCTCACTTGGTTTCGAGACCACGATGCCACTTGAGCAGGTGGTTGTTGAGGCGATCCATGCCCAGATCGATCACCAGACCGAGCAGGCCGATGGTCAGCATGCCGGCGATGATCTTGTCCGACCACATATACTCACGCGCTTCCAGAATGCGGTAGCCGAGGCCGTTGTTCACGGCAATCATCTCGGCCACGATCACGACAATGAACGCCGTGCCGATACCGATGCGAATGCCCGACAGGATGTACGGTGTGGCCGCCGGCATGATGACGCGGCGAAAGATCGTGAACTGGCTCGCACCGAGGTTGCGGGCCGCACGCAGGTAGATGCCGTCGACGTGCCGCACGCCTGCGATCGTGTTCATCAGCACGGGGAAGAACGCCCCGAGTGCGATAAGGAAGAACGCCGGCGGGTTGCCCAGGCCGAACCAGAGAATCGCCAGCGGGATGTAAGCGATCGGGGGAATCGGGCGCACAACTTGCACCAGCGGATTGAACAGCCCGTAGACGCGGGTGCTCGTGCCCATCAGCAGGCCGAGCGGCAGCGCGATCACGGTGCCCACGAAAAAGCCCATGACCACGCGGTACAGGCTGTTGGCGGCGTCGGTGAGCAGTTCGCTCGAATGCAGCCACGCGCCGAAGCCGTCGGCCATCGCGGCGGTCGGTTTGAGGTATTGCCACCACTTGGCCACGACAGCGACCGGCGATGGGAGAATGATCGGGTTGATCCACTCGAGGCCCGTGACGATCTGCCAGATCACCACGACCGCGAGCGGAATCAACACACCACGCAGCAAACGCGCGGTGCGCGAGGCGCCCGGAGAAGCAAGCACAGCGGCCATCCGTTCGCCTCGCCTTACTTGATGTTCAGCTTGGTTTTCGCCTTGGCGAGCAGGTCGAGCTTGACCCAGTCTTCCGCCTTCGGCACCGGATCTTGCAGCTTGCCCACGCCGTACTTCTTCATGAGGTCGGTCGTGAGTTGCACATGCGCAATGCTCAAGTCGTAGCTATACGGCGAGTTGCCGATGGCGTCCGTAAAGTCCTGAGTCGTGATCTGGTTCTTGAACATATCCTCGCGCACGTACTTCTCAGCCGCTTGCGGGTTCTTGATGAAGTAGTCGGTCGCTTCGACGAACGCGTACATCAGGCGTTGCGCCACGTCCGGCTTTTCCTTGTAGAGCTTCTCGGTGATCACGAGCGCACGCACTGGCTCGCCGATAGGCGTGTCGTACGGCTTGAGCACTTCCACGCCAAAGCCCTTGTTGATGGCTTGTGACGCCTGCGGCTCCGACTGGCACATCGCATCGATGCTGCCGGCGGCGAGCGCCTGGTTCAGATCGGCGAAAGCCATGAACATGATCTGCACGTCCTTGCCCGGTTGATCCGACCACGTCAGACCGGCCTTGGCCAGTTCCGCGTACAGAATCAGTTCCTGAGCGCCGCCACGGGCGACACCCACTTTCTTGCCCTTGAGATCGGCTACCTTGGTGATCGGCAGACCCTTCTTCGCGACGAGGCGCACACCGCCCTTCGCGAAACCGGCCACGGCATAGATCGGCGCCCCCTGCGCACGACCTGCGATGGCGGCGTCAAGCGCGCTTGCCGACACGTCGATCTGCCCCGCCACGATCGCCGGCATGATGTCCACGCCCTTAGCGAACATACGCTCCTCGATCTTCAGGCCGTACTTGGGTCCGATGACCTTCATGTACGACACCGCGCCGTAGTGGGCGAACTTCAGGTTGCCCAGACGCACCAGATCGTCGGCAAAAGCGTGTAGCGAAGCCGCGCACAGCGCTGCGGCGGCAAGACATTGCTTGAACATAAGGTCTCCTCTCTTATTGGATCGGCTCGCTCTGCGTTTCCGGATTCCCGTCGGGTTTCCAGACATCGCGGCAGCACGCGCGTTAGAAAGCAATACTTATGCCAGATACGTAAGTGACTGATTTTATTGAGTGAAACTGTGGAAAACCCGATGGTCGGTTATACGGAAAGCTGGAAAACTTGCGCAGAGACTTTCTGGATTTCCAGAAAATCGGGTGAAATCGGGAAATTTCACGCGAGGCATCGGGACAAATCCCGAGACCGGCCGCATACAACGGGCCGTTGAATCATTCAGTGCCGATCATTCGCTACCGCTCTTGAATGCGTTCGCCGAAGCGGCGGATGGCGCATTCAAGAGACGACGACCGGCGACGCGTCAGGCAGACAGCGCTTCCGGCACAGGGATCTGATAGCCAAGGGCCGCAGAGATCTCGGCAGCGCAGGCCGACAGGCGCGACGAAATGTCGGGCAGCAGCGCACGTGTCATGCGCGACGACGGGCCGGACGCGGACAGCGACGCAATCACTTCGCCAGACGCATCGCGCACCGGCACGGCCACCGACACGGCTTCCGGGGCGAGTTCGCCAAAGCTCACGGCACAATCCTGACGACGCACGTTGAGCAACTCGGCCGCCAGTTCGTCGCGCTCGATGAGTGTGCCCGCCGTGAAGCGCTTGCGCGGACGGCCCAGCACTTGTGCGCGAACGTCGTCGGACGCGAACGCCAGCAGCACGCGGCCCGACGCCCCCACATACAGCGGACGGCGATTGCCGACCACGCCATGCACTCGCAACTCGTGCGTCGACTCGACGCGCGCCACGCATAGCGACTCGAGGCCGTCACGCACGCGAAGCTGGATATTCTCATTGAGCGCGCGATTGAGCGCCTGAAGATGACGATGCGCCACCTTCACGAGATTGACCTGTTCGTGCCCCGCCACACCGAGCACCAGCGCCTGCGCGCCAAGCACGTAGGTGACCGGGCTGCCCTCGCGCACGACCCAGCGGTGCTGCTCGAGCGTCGCCAACAGACGAAACGCTCGCGACTTGTTCAGGCCGGCGCGCTGCGCCAGTTCCGTCACACCCAGGCCGGGGCACTCCCCGACCAGCGACAGCAGCGTAAGCGCCGTGTCGACCGAAGCGACTGTGTAGTCCATCAAACTTCCTCGCTATGTTGTTCGGCATAAGCGGCGAGCGCCGCCGCGAATTGGCCAAGTTGCGATTGCAGCGTCGCGAAGCCTTCATGCTTCTCGCCGCGCGATTCGTTCAGGTAAAGCGCCTGATTCAGTTCGATCTGCACACTGTGGCGACGCTGCGCCGGGTGTCCGAAATGGCGCACCAGATCGTCGCAGCCGTCGTGATGACCCGGCGTGTTGTAAGCCACGCGATAGCCCAGTCGCGTGAACTCGGCAATGATCCAGCGCGAGAATGCCGGGTCGGCCGTAGTGCCCTCACCGTCGCTCACGCGCACATCCGCGCGCAAGATGCCCGCATCGGGGTCGAGCGCGCTGCCGCGCTCACGCATCGAATGACAATCCAGATGCCAGACCACACCGTGCCGGTGCCAGGCGTCGTCGAGTGCATCGCGCAGGGCGTGACGGTACGGCAGGTAATAGTCGTGAATGCGTCGCTCGACCTCGGCCACGGACAGACGCCGGTCGTAGAGCGGCACATTCGGCGCGGCGAAGCGGTGGAGCAACCCGACACCGCGCTCGCTACAGGCTTGCGGACGCGCATCGTGCGGCCACAGGCTCGCAAGCAGTTCGGGGTCGATATCGTGCTCGGCGCGGTTCGGATCAATATAGGCACGCGGGAAGAGCGCAGCCACGAGCGTTGCGCCGTGATGCGTGACCACCGACCACAACTCGTCGACATAGGCATCGCCGCACGCGAGAATTGCCGCCGTCGGGGCAATGGTGTCGAAGTCCGCCGGAAACACATGACCGCTGTGCGGCGCGTCGATCACGAGAGGCAAACGTCTCCCTTGGCCCCCTTGTGGCGCTTCCACAAAATATCGGCCTTCGGTGACCTGACGGGACATGCCTTCTCCTTGCACGCATCCGGAACTGCGCTCCGCCAATACCCATGACAGGCACATTGTTTTGTCAAGCAAAACAAGGTTTCAATATTCTGAGACAACGAGGGGACGGCGACAAGCTAAGGGTTGTTACAACATATTTCGCAGCGAGATGGCAGGTGGCTGGAGGGCGAGGCAGTCAGTTCAGCGACGTTCCTCACAGATGACAGCGTGTTTATGACGAGTTACCGGCGCACACCCGTCCGGGTTGGCCGTATTGCGTATTGAACCGGGCGCCGGTTGTGACGCGGCGTAATCCGCGCGTCACTGCCCGCTCGATCCGGGGCATGCCGGTGGAGGCGACGCGCCCCGTGCACGCCCCAAAAAAAGCGCGGACCGTCTTTCGACGGTCCGCGTTCTGTGTCTGACGACGATGCGAAGTTTTCGCGGATCAGATAGCGTCGGCGACACCGGCCTCATGCGCCTGCACGTCGGCGTGATAGCTCGAGCGCACCATTGCGCCTACGGCGGCATGCGTGAAGCCCATCTTGATGGCTTCCGCCTCGAACATCTTGAATGTGTCCGGCGTCACATAGCGACGCACCGGCAGGTGGTGCTCCGAGGGCTGGAGGTACTGTCCGATCGTGAGCATGTCGACGTTGTGTGCCCGCAAATCGCGCATCACTTCGAGAATTTCTTCGTCCGTTTCGCCCAGACCGACCATCAGACCCGACTTGGTCGCCACGTCGGGATGCTTCGCCTTGAACTCCTTGAGGAGGGTCAGCGAGTGCTGGTAGTCCGAACCGGGACGTGCCTCTTTGTACAGGCGCGGCACGGTCTCGAGGTTGTGATTCATCACATCGGGCGGGGCGGCGTTGAGAATACCCAGCGCGCGATCGAGACGCGCGCGGAAGTCCGGCGTCAGGATTTCGATGCGGGTTTGCGGCGACAACTCGCGCACGTGACGGATGCAATCGACGAAGTGCTGGGCACCGCCGTCGCGCAGGTCGTCGCGATCCACACTCGTGATCACGACGTACTTCAGGCGCATCGCCGCAATGGTCTTCGCGAGGTTGAGCGGCTCATCGGCGTCGAGCGGGTCCGGACGGCCGTGGCCAACGTCGCAGAACGGGCAACGGCGCGTGCACTTGTCGCCCATGATCATGAACGTGGCCGTGCCCTTGCCGAAGCACTCGCCGATGTTCGGGCAGCTTGCCTCTTCACACACCGTGTGCAGATTGTGCTCGCGCAGAATCTGCTTGATCTCGTAGAAACGAGACGTGTGCGTCGCCGCCTTCACGCGAATCCAGTCCGGCTTCTTCAGACGCTCGATCGGTACGATCTTGATCGGAATGCGCGCCGTCTTAGCTTGCGACTTTTGCTTGGCGGTGGCGTCGTAATCGCCGTCGATCGTGCGAACTTCCTTGTTCGCGGTGTCGTTCTGAGTCACGGTGGTGGTCATGATGGGGGCTTTCCAGGCGTCCAATCAGGCGGCGGCGTTTGCGCTTGCGGCCGGGTCGGCCTGCGGCGCGGCTTCGGCCGTCGCGGGGTGCTGTTCGAGATGATGACCGAGTTGCTGCGCCAGTCGCGCGGCCACTTCGTCCCAGCGGGGGGCCACGCCGAGCGTGGCCATGTCTACGGTTTGCAGGCCGGCGTAACCGCACGGATTGATCCAGTCGAACGGCCGCAGATCCATCGCGACGTTCAGCGACACGCCGTGATAACTGCATCCGTTGCGGATTTTCAACCCGAGTGCGGCGATTTTCGCGCCGGCATGCGCAGCGGCACCGTCGCCCGGACTCACATAGATTCCCGGCGCGCCGGCCCGGCGCTCAACGTCGAGATTATACGCGCCAAGGGTATCGATCACCGCCTGCTCGATCAAACGCACCATTTCGCGCACGCCCAGCTTGCGCCGGCGCAAGTCCACGAGCAGGTAAATCACCACCTGTCCAGGACCGTGATAGGTAATCTGGCCACCGCGGTCGACCTTGACGAGCGGGATACCGGTATCGGCAACAAGCAGGTGGGCGGGGTCTCCAGCCAGTCCAAGCGTATAGACGGGCGGATGCTGGACGATCCAGAGCTGGTCGGGGCCGTGCGCGCCGCGCGTGTCGGTGTACGCACGCATGGCGTCGAACGATGTGGCGTAGTCTTCGGTGCCGCGCCAGCACACTTCGATCGGGGAGGTCATGGACGCAATTTTAGCGAAACCGGGGCAGTCTTGCTCGACGCGGCGGCTCTCGCCAGGCCACCCCCGCCCCCCCGGGCTTCAGGCCACCTTCTTCGCCGGCGCCGCACCGAGACCCCGAGCGTAAAAGCCGGCGGCCAGCAGAATCATCACGCCGCCGAGCCACTGCGTCGGATGCAGCACGATGCCGAACGCCAGAAAGTCGACTGCGACCGCAACCACCGGATAGACGAAGCCGAACACGGCGAGGCTCGACGTCGACGCCTTCTGGAAAGCGCCGTAGAGCAACAGGTACATGAACGTCGTGTGGAACAGCCCCAGCGTCACGACGGCACCGATTTCGCGCGGTGCCGAGGGCAGATGATGGAAATCGGCCATCCATACGAAGACCACAGCACCGATCGCCATATGCAACGCCGCAATGATCTCGGGGCGAATCGTGCCGGCCAGCTTCTTCGTGAAGAGTGTGGTCGCGGCATAAAGCGATGCGGCGGCGAGTGCACTCGCCACGCCGATCAGATACCCCGCGCCATGCACACCGCCCGGTTCCGCCAGAATCACCAGCCCGGCGAACGCCACACCGAGGCAGCCGAGCGTGGCCAGTGACGGCCGCTCACGCGTGACGATCACGCCCGCCAGCACAAGCAGGAACGGTTGTACGTTGTAGACAACTGTCGTG
The DNA here is from genome assembly GCF_000389825.1 of Pandoraea sp. SD6-2. Lineage (NCBI taxonomy): Bacteria > Pseudomonadati > Pseudomonadota > Betaproteobacteria > Burkholderiales > Burkholderiaceae > Pandoraea > Pandoraea sp. SD6-2. The sequence goes on from NZ_KB944454.1 coordinate 596,287, forward strand.
ATGCCCACGGACGTCAATCGGTAGGCGGTAAACAGGAAATACCAGTTCGACACAAGCGTGATGGCGCCGAGGGTCACATTCACGACCTGCCAGCGGGCCATGCGCAACCCGCGCCAGTAGCCCCGATACGCACACCACGCACACAGACTGACGGCACCGATCAGACAGCGGAAGAAAACGACGTTGAGCGCCGGTTGCCCCGACATCAGCACGAACCAGCCGATCGTGCCCGAGATCACCATCGCGGCGATCATCAACAAGCGACCGAGACGTTCGTCGGCCTGTGGATGGCGAAGTGCGGCGTGGGCCGACTGTGAGGATGGCAAGGGGGCCGTGCGGGGGGTTTCAGTCATCAGGAAACGACTTCTCTTGTTTTGACGCATTATCGACGTGTTTCGAGGTCGATTGTTGCGCGTCTCGTTGTGAAATCCGGTAACGCATTGACGGTGCGAGCATCCACCCCTGAAACGAAACACGCGCCCTTTGGCGTTCGCTGCCAGAGAGCGCGTGCTATCGGTGGTCCCACGATCAACGGCTTATCAGGCTGCGGCCGTGCAGGAGTTCGCTTCGCGGGCCGCCCGGCGCCCGGCAAGCCACTTGCCCAGCACTCGGGTCAACGTGAATCGACGGCTGACTTCGCGCTCCAGTTCGGCTTCCGCCTCGTTGTCGGACGACACCCAGTGACGGCGTCCCGGCTCAACGGCAAGTCGCTGGCCCGGCATCAGCCAGTAATCACGCGGATCGCCTGCGCGCGTCACCCAGACTGCCGAGCCTCGGGCAACAAGCGTATGCTCGTGGTGCAAGTCGAGGGTGATCACTTCGCCCGGACGGATACCGTAGAAGTATTGCACCTTTGTTAAATTTTTTTGCATTTTACGACCCCCACTCAGTGCGAGACAATGACTGAATCATAGGGACTGGCAAGCGCTACACCAAACGACATATTTTCACGGCCTTGCTAATAAAGCTCACATGGATCTTCGGAGACTTCCCAACCTGAGCGCCTTGCGCGCCTTCGAGGCGGCTGCCCGCCTGGAGAGCTTCTCGCGGGCAGCGGAGGAGTTGTTCGTCACGCACGGCGCCATCAGCCATCAGATCCGCGCCCTGGAGCAAGAGCTGGGCACGACGCTCTTCGCCCGCAACGGCAAGCGCATCAGCATTACGCCGGCGGGGCGCCAGTACGCCGCATCGATCCGCACCGCCCTCAGCGACATCGCCCAGGCGACGCGCAAGTTGCAAGCCGGCACGCGCAGCGAACGGCGTCTGGTACTGACCACCATGCCATCGTTTGCGAGCCGGTGGCTCACACCCCGCATCGGTCGCTTCATCGACCGGCATCCTGAACTGGAAGTGGAATTGCGGTGCAGCGCCCAGCTCATCGACTTCGAACGCGACGATGTGGACATTGCCCTTCGCATGGGCAAAGGCAACTGGCCCGGACTACACATCGAGAAAGTGCTCGACGACGTGTTCTTTCCCGCGTGCAGCCCATCTTACAATCATGGGAACCTTCCACAGACGGCGGAGGAATTCCGCCGAAGCACGTTGCTACGCTCCGAGGGTGAGCCGTGGGCGCCGTGGTTTGCGGCGGCAGGCTTCGATCTGCCCGAGCCGACGCAGGGCATGCTGTACGAAGATTCGGGAATGCTGTCGCAGGCGGCCATCGTCGGCCAGGGCGTGGCACTTGTGCGACGCTCGCTGGCCGTGGGCGACATCATGGCCGGGCGCCTCGTCCGGCTGTCCGATGTCGATACGCCATGCGAATGGGATTACTACTTCGTATGTCCGCCCGCAGTGCTGGAAACGCAGCGCGTTCAGGCGTTCAGAACGTGGTTTCTGGAGGAATTGACGGCGTTCGAGTCGGTGAAGCACATGCAGCGCCGTCCGGCACAGCCAAGTCCCGCAGCGCTGGCGGCCGGTATGGCCGACACGGCGGGCGAAATGACGACGGACGCACAGTTGGGACTGAGCCCTGCGCTGCCGGCGGACGACGGCGCGCCGACGCGTGCGTGATGCGTGAAGCGAGTGCGTTCGCACCCGCCCCACTTGCCGGACACCCGGCTTACAGCACGACCTTGACCATCGGGTGGCCGGTCAACGCACGATAGATATCGTCGAGGTGCGCCTTCGAGTGAGCGCGCACCGTGACGGTCAGCCCGAGATACTTGCCCGAACTGGACGGCCGCATTTCCACCGTCGCCGCGTCGAACTGCGCGTCGAACTCCTGCAGCAGCGCCACGATGGCGTCGGCAAATCCGTCCTGCGTGGCCCCCATCACCTTGATGGGGAAATCGCACGGAAACTCGAGCAGGCTTTCCTTCTTTTCCGTCGTCATAGTGCCTCCTTGGCGCGTTGATAGGCCGCGTACAGCGCGCGGAAGACGGGGCCCGGCTTGCCATCGCCCACCGGCTTGCCGTCGAGCGTGACGACCGCCAGCACTTCCTTCGTGGCCGACGTGATGAGCAGTTCGTCGGCATTGCGGACTTCCGCTTCGCTCACCACGCGCTCATGGAACGTAATGCCGCATTCCTGCGCGAGACTTTCGAGCACACCGTAACGAATGCCTTCCAGGATCCGATTATCGCGCGGCGGTGCGAACATTTCACCGCCCTTGATGACCCACACGTTGCTCGACGACGCCTCGGTCAGATTGCCGTCGCGGAACTGGATAGTCTCCTGAACGTCGTGATCGGCGGCGTATTGCGCCATCAGCACGTTACCCAGCAGCGACGTCGACTTGATGTGGCAGTTCAGCCAGCGGCGATCTTCATGCGTGACCGCCCCCACCCCGTGCTCCACCTTCTCGCGGTTCGGCAGTGTGAGCGGCGTCGCGATACCGAACACCGTGGGCGTAATGCCCTTCGGGAAGGTGTGCTGGCGCGGCGCCACGCCACGCGTGACCTGCACGTAGATGCTGTGCGGGTCGGCCGGACAGGTAGCCGACAGGCGTGCGAAGAGCGCTTCCCATTCGGCGCGCGTGTACGGATTCTCGATGCGAATCTCGGCGAGACTGCGCTCGAGGCGGTCCAGATGCTGCGCGAGACGGAACGGCTTGCCGTGATAGACGGGCACGACTTCGTAAATGCCGTCGCCGAAGAGGAAACCGCGATCGAGTACGGAGATTTTCGCGTCGCTGAGCGGAATCAGGTCGCCATTGAGCCAGACGGTGGGGTTATCCATGTTTGCAAGGTGCGCGCCAGACGCGCGACAAAAGGAAAAAACGCGCCCACCGGGCGCGCCTTTATGTTGCAGCGGACCCGCAACGCGGGCCTGCCGACCGGACGCCGGATCGACGCCGAGCCAATACCTACCGCAATCCTACGCGTATTACCGGCGAACGTCCCGCGAGCGGGACGTCGCAGCCGTTCGTTACTTCTTCACGAACATCAGGCGCAGGGCGTCCCATGCGCGGCCGATGAAGCTGGCCTGCGGCACGTCGGCGAGCGCGACAACCGGGAATTCGGCCAGCTGCTTGCCGTCGGCCATAACCTTGACCGTGCCGACCGGCGCACCGTTGGCCAGCGGGGCGATCAGCGGCTCGCGCAGTTCGAGCTGCGGCTTGATCTTGTCGGCCATGCCCTTCGGCACGGTGATGAAGGTGTCCTTCTTCACGCCGATCTTCAGCTCGCTTTCCTTGCCCTTCCACACCTTGGGCGTGGCCACGACCTGATTCGCCCCGTACACGCGCAGCGTGTCGAAGTTCTGGTAACCGTAGTTCAGGGCCGAGAGGCTGTCCTGCACGCGGGCGCGCTCGGTCGGCTCGCCCACGACCACCGACAGCACACGGCGGTTCACGCCCGGCGCGCCCGGCAGCGGACGCGACGCCGTCGACACGAGGCAATAACCCGCCTCCTTCGTATGGCCGGTCTTCAGGCCGTCGACGGTCGGATCGAGATACAGCAGACGATTACGGTTCGGCTGACGGATGTTGTTGTACGTGAAGCTCTTCTCCGAGTAGATCTTGTAGTACTCGGGGAAGTCTTGAATCATGTGCGTCGACAGCGCGGCGATGTCGGCCACTGTCGTGTAGTGTTGCGGGTCGGTCAGACCGTCGACGTTCGTGTAATGGGTGTTCTTCAGGCCCATACGCTGCGCCGCGCGGTTCATCAGTTCGACGAAGCCCGGCTGCGAGCCGCCCACGAGTTCGGCCAGAGCGATGGAGGCATCGTTACCCGACTGGATGATCATGCCGTAGACGAGATCGTGCACCGAGACCGGCTTGCCGGCTTCGATGAACGTGCGCGATTCGTCACGACCCACCTTGCGAACCGACTCGCCCGGAATGACGGTCTGATCCATCGAAATGCGCTTGTCGCGCAGGGCTTCGAAGATCAGGTACGACGTCATGATCTTCGTGAGTGAAGCCGGCTCCACGCGCGCATCGGGGTCACCGGCGGCGAGCACCTGACCGCTGGTGACGTCGACGATGGTCCACGCCTTGGCCGTCATCGGCGGGGGTGGAATCTGTTGAGCACGGGCGGGAAGTGCAGCAAGCGAGCCGCAAACGACGAGCGCCGCAGCAGCGGCGGCACGGGACAGCGAAGCGTTGAATGTCATGGGCGAAGAGGAAAACGATGTGAGACTCAGGGGCATCTGCGCTTGAAGAAGCACCGTGCAACCGACGCTTCGACAAACGCGCGGCACGGCGAAGAAGACAGCGGCACCGTAGCGCCGGTGCCATGCCTGTCCGGGACATAGACCCGGCACGGCACGACATGGTTCAGAGGCGAATTATACCCGCCGCGATTTCATGCCCCCCGCCGCGGCGGCCCGGCGCGGCCGAAATCAGGAGAAATCGGCCGAAATTCGCGCCGGGTGTATCAATACCGCCACGCGTCGACCACGATCTGTTTCAGCAGGGGTAACAGGCCGTGAAAGAAGTGCTCGCCACCGGGAATGACAACCACCGGCAGCGTCTGCGGACGCGCCCAGTCCAGCACCGATTGCAACGGCACGGTGTCGTCCATTTCGCCGTGAATGACGAGCGTGTCGGCCGGCACTGTTGCCACGTCCCAGTTACTCGTCGCCGTGCCCACGAACACCAGGCGCTGCGCAGGCGTACCCGCCGCCGCCAGTGTCTTTGCCACATGCGAGACGACGAACGTGCCGAACGAGAACCCCGCGAGCGCGAGCGGCAACGTTTCCCAGCCCGGTTGCCTGCGCATCCAATCGATCACGGCGAGCAGGTCGTCGCGCTCGCCAATGCCCTTGTCGTGCTCGCCTGCCGACTTACCGACGCCACGGAAGTTCGGACGCACCACGGCGTAGCCGAGCTGGACGAATGCACGGGCAAGCGTTTGCGCGACCTTGTTGTCGAGCGTGCCGCCGAAGAGCGGGTGCGGATGCGCCACGAGCGTGATACCGCGCGGCGCGCCGGCCGGGCGATCGATGGCGATTTCGATGGCGCCGACCGGGCCGTCGATGGTGAAGCGTTCAGTCTGAGCGTTCATGAGCGATGTTGGGCTGAGGTACGGCAGCGCAAGAAAGCGCAGCCCGCAGGGCAGCGAAACGGTAAATCAGTGAATCGGTGAATCGACGAGGCGGCTGGCGCAATCAATCGATCAGCAGACGCTCGACGATCTCGCCTTGCGCCAGGTGCTTCTCGACGATCTCGTCGATATCGGTTTCGTCGATATACGTGTACCAGGTCCCTTCGGGATAGATCACCACGACAGGCCCCTGTTCGCAGCGATCGAGGCACCCGGCCTTGTTCACCCGTACTTTGCCGGGACCTGCGAGGCCAAGCTGCTTGACCTTCTGCTTCGCGTACTCCTGCATCGCCTGCGCGTTGCAGTTGGCGCAGCAAGGGCGGTCCGCGCCGGGTTCGCGCTGATTCAGGCAGAAAAACACGTGATGCTGGTAGTACTGCGATTGGGTGGCCATATCGGTGTTTTGGGGGAGTGGCAACGTGTTGCGGGCCATTCTAACCGACCTGTCCGGCAGTTGCGGGCGCGCGAACCGTGCGGGCCCAACGCGCCGCACGACGGGCATGAGGAAATGTGGAATCCGGGACAGCGAGGTGCGTCAGATGGAATCGGCCGCCCCTCCCCCCTCCCTGAAGACCGATCAGCGCAGACGCCGCTGCAACGCCATGAAGGCGGCACAGAATGCGGCCATACAGGCGAAGCCGAAGAACACGTTCACGCACGCCAGCACGAGCGCCTGCTGCGACGCCATACTGCCGACCCATGCCGACGCCATATGCGATGCGGTCGTCGCATCGACGCTCGCCCCGAACACCTGCTGCGCCTGCGACACCGCCGCGTTGTAAGCCGGATTGAGCGGCGTCATCGACGGCGTGAGCTGATGCATGAAGACCGCTTGCCGATCCTGCATCAGCACCGCCATGACCGACACCGACATGGAACTCACCAACTGACGCACGATGTTCTTCGACTGATAGCCGTGCTGGAAGACATACTCGTCCATGCCCCGGAACGTCAGTTCGGCAATCGGCACCATGGCGAACACACCGCCCAGCCCGCTCAGCACCATCGGCAAGATCAGCCACTGGCTCGACACCCCCGGATAGGTTTGCGAGAGCAGAACGGCGTAGCCAAGCAGACACAGATAGCCCAGCAGCACGAAGGGTTTGAGCCGCACGAACTTCGGACGCGCCATCGTGTACATCACGGCCACGACAAGACTCGTCACCGACGCCACCGCTTGCAGATAGCCCGTGTGTTCGACACTCCAGTTCAGCCCCTGTTGCATGTAGATCGGGAACAGATACGACGTCGAATAGGAGAAGAAGTAATACACGGCGTAACCGCCCAGCCCGAGCACATAGACAGGATTACGCACCAGCACGCGAAAATCGATCAGCGGTTTGTGGTGCGAATATTGATGCCACATGTAGCCGATGGCGCAGATCGCGCCGACCAGACACAGTTCGAGCAGATGCAGCGGGTTGGAGAAGAAGTCGAAACGTGAGCGCTGCATCATCACCTCGACGAACAGCACGCCAGCGGCAAAGAACACGATGCCGCGCATCTCGAACTCGCCCTCGTCGCGCAAACGACCCCGAAAGTCGGGGATCACGAGCCACGCGGCAAGTGCGCCGCCAAGCGCGATCGGCACGATAGAGAAGAACACGGACGACCACAGAAAATGGTCGACGAGATAGCTTGCGAGCAACGGTGCGGAGATCTGTCCGCCGAAAAATCCGTAGGTGAAAAAGAGCAATGCCCGCAGCCGCAATTCGGGTGCGAAGCACAGATTGATAAGAATCCGGCTGGCGGTGAACAGCGACCCGGCACCCAGACCGAGCACGAAGCGCGCGACGGCAAGTTCGGTCGGCGTGCGGGCCATACCGCACAACCACGCCCCGAACGCCATGAGCGTGAGCGCGCCCGTGAGGAAAGTACGATACCCAAGACGCGCGGCCAGCCAGCGCTGCTTCAGAATGACGAGAATCCCGGCCACGGCGTAGAGCGTAGAGACGAATGCGTACTCCTCGGGTGCGGCACCGACGCCGCCCGCGATATGAGACGACGCGAACACGAACATGCCGTTCTCCAGCATTTCGATGCCCGTGATAGCGGAGATCACAGCCATCAGCACTCGCTGTCGTGTCTTGTGCGCAAACATCAATCCCCAGGTACTCATCGCCGCCTCGCCAATAAAAAACGCCCGGGATCTGCCTGAAGATGCCGGGCGGTCGAGACACACCGAGTGTCAGCATGCCTTACACGAGAGTTTAGGGTTGACGGGCCGCCTCACCAATGGGTTGGCGGCCAATATGCTATTGCCGATTTGGAAACAATCCACCGCCCTATCTCGCCGCACATCCAGGCGGGACGGAGCTCAGCGCTGATTTCCGACGCTGCGGGCGGGGCCGCGATGACTCGGATCGAACATCGCGAGCAGATAGATCAGCACGAGGTACGGCCACGTCCAGGCAAGCCAGCGCGCCAGTACGTTGAAGTGCACATAGCGGCCTTGACGCCACGACTGAAGCGCCGCTTCGTAGTACGGGTTCGCGGGCAGCAAATTGACGAAGACGAGCAGCACGACAAGCGCCGCCAGTGCGACGGCACCGCGCAGCGCGCGCGGCCCTCGTCCGGCGACGACCAGGACAAGGGCGCCGACGGTCACGCCGTAGATGGCGCCGGCCGTCACCCAGTCGAACGCCTGCGCCGGCGAGAACTGCCACGCCGACGCGATGGCCTTGATTGCAAACGCACTGACGAACATCGCGCACAACAACGGCACGCGCGGCGCCGAGCGACGCATCGCGAGCGTGGCGAGCAGTCCGGCCAGAATGGTGCCGCTGGCGCTCACGACCGTCTCCCACAAGGCATGACTGGCGACGGCATCGAGTTCGGAAAGGTAGTCTTGCAACTGTCCGAGTCGCGGCACCCAGTCGAGCACCAGATCGGTCACGTCCGGGTCCTGCCAGAGCCAGATTTGCCGGACGAGATCGCCGTCACCGAAGAGAAACTGCTGCGGATAGGCCTGCGCCCACGGCCATAACGCCAGCAACACGAGCAGCACACTTGCGTGCCGTTCGAACCACGCGAAACGCAGATGCCGCAGCCATCCGCGATCGAGCAGCGGACTCGTGAGCGGCACGGCAATGGCGGCGCCGATGAGGGCACCGAGGGCGTTCGTTGCCAGATCGACGTTCGACGCCACACGTGTGGGCAAATACGTCTGCAAAGCTTCCATGCCACACGAGAGCATCATGCCGAGCAGGAATGCCGCGAGCACGGCGCGCGTACCGCGCCACGCGGGGTGCAGCGCCAGTACCGTCAACATGCCGAGCGGGATATAGCCCAGCACGTTGGTGACGACATCGAACGTCGTCATCCAGCGGGGTAACGGCGCGAACAGATAGTCGAACGGTCCCACGGCCGCGCGCTGGAACTCAAACGGGTACAGGCTCGCGTAAGCGATCAGCAGGATCAGGCAAATCAGCGCCTGACGCGTGAGCGGCGAGGCGCGTCGTTGCCAGGGTTTGACGTCCGGCTCAGGCATCGGCAGTGCGCGCTATCGCGCCGGGGTGGTGGCACCCGATGCCGACGGGGCGGGCACGCGTCCGGCAAGCCACTGGATCAGTTGGGTTTGCACGGCGTCGCTGGCGACGGCGAGCGCACGCGCGCCGCCTGCGGCGTCCGCACTCGCGGCCGGGGCCTGTGCACGGAGCGTCGTTTGGGCGAGCAGTTTCGGTCCGTCGAACAGTGTGGCGCGCACTTGCACCACACCGTGACTCACCGACGTACTGTTGAAGTATTGCGCGAACTCTTCGAGTTCCACGCGCAGGGCGGGCGCGGCGGTCGGGTCGCCGGCCGCCAGTACCGGCCGGTCGACCGACAAGGCGGCGCGCAGACGATCGCCGAAGAGCCGCGAGGGCGGCGCCAGCCATCGGCTGTTCGCATATACGCGGGCCTGATCGCCATCGCTTGCGGGCAGACGGTAATAGATCACGTCGGCGTCGAGCCAGCTCGGCGCGTTGACCACCACTTTCAGCGGCGACATGTGCGATGCCCCCGAAGCCATGACGTCCGATGCGGGTGCTGTGACGTTGGTCGCATTGGCGGCATTGGCGGCCGACATAGCGGGCGTCGGCGGCGGGCCGAGATCGAAGCGCGCCAGCGAGCCCGGCGGCGTCGAGGTGGCACATCCGGCCATCAACGCGGCCGTCCCGGCATAAAGCAGCCAGGTGGTCAGCGTGCGCAGCCGGCGGGCGCCACGTCTGCCCGGTCCCGCTGCGGCGGGCGCCTCGGTTACCCGGATCGCGCCGATTGGCTCAGTCATCTCGATATCCCCCTGCATGACGGTGTTGCGCATCATTGACCTGCCTTGCCCGGCCACGAAAAGCCAGCCTCGCCCGGACCGGGCGTCGGCGGCGACGTACCGAACAGCAGTGCGCGCGGATTGCGATTGATTGTCTCGGCAGCCTGCCCGACGGCCTGCGTCGTTGAGCGAAGATCGTCCGACAGCGTGTTCAGACGCGGCAGCGCCTCCTGTTGCAGCGAACCCTCGAACGTCTGCATCGTTGCCTGGAACGCCGCCAGACTCGACGTGGCCTGATCGGCCGCACGTCCCACGCTATCCAGATTGCGGATCAGCGGCCCTTGCGGATCGGACAGTTGATTCGTCAGACGATGCGTGCCGGCGAGCGTGCCGTTGAGTTCGCGCACGGTGTCGGGCAGTTCCTTTGTCACCGGTTCGAGTTGCTGCGCCACACGATTCACGCTTTGCGCCGCGGTCTTCACGCTGTTGATCGAATCCAGAACGGCATGCCGATTGTCGGGCGAGAGCAGCGCGTTGACCGACGATGCCGCCTCCTCCAACTGCTGCGCCAGATTGTTGCCGCGCCGTTGCAGTTCATCGATGAAGCTCGGACGCAACTGCAATTGCGCAACATGCGCCGCAGACGACGGCAATAGCGTGCGGTCGTCTCCATCGTCGTCCAGTTGTACGAAGGCCAGCCCCGTCACGCCCTGATAGTTCAGCGTGCCGAACGTCGACTTGGTCATCGGCGTGCCTTGATTCACGAGAATGCGAATCAGAATCTGGCCGGGCGTGCGCGGATCGAACTTGATCGAGTCCACCTTGCCCACGCCAAGTCCGCGATACCGCACGGCGGATTCGGGATTCAGCCCGGTCACATTGGTGCGCGAGACCAGATCGTAGGGCACGCGCACGCGATTGTCGCGATTGAACCAGTACACCGCAGCGGCAATGGCAGCGAGCAACGCCAGTGTGAAGAGGCCCGCCATGAAGGCGTGCGATTTATTTTCCATCGTCGAGTAACTCCGAAATCTTGATACGCCGCGCCGCGGGCAGGGCCAGCAACGCGCGTCTGCCGCGCTCACCGAGGAAGAAGCTGTGGATAAACGGATGATCGACACATACCGCATCTTCCACCGGTGCGTTGACCAACACCTTGCGGTCGGCCAGCACGGCCACACGCGTGGCGAGCATCATCACCGTATCCAGATCGTGCGTGACCATCACGACGGTCAGGCCGAGCGAGCGGTGCAGGCCGCGCATCATGTCCACGAATTCGTCCGACGCCTGCGGGTCGAGCCCGGCCGTGGGCTCATCGAGAAAGAGGAGTTCCGGCTCCAACGCGATCGCCCGCGCAATCCCCACACGCTTGATCATGCCGCCCGATAGCTCAGACGGCATGCGATTCGCCATGCGTCCCGACAGACCGACCATGTCGAGCTTGTACATCACGACATCGCGAATCAGATCTTCCGAGAGCGTATGCAGCTCACGCAGCGGCTGCGCAATGTTGTCGAACACCGTCAGCGCAGAGAACAGCGCGCCGCGCTGAAACAGCATGCCCGAGCGGCGACGCAACAAGTGCGCGGTGTTCCGGTCGATCATCGTGATGTCGTGACCGAAGACGCTGATGTGGCCGCTCGTGGGTGCCTCCAGCCCGATGATCTGCCGGATGAGTGTCGTCTTGCCCGAACCGGAACCGCCGACGAGCGCAATGATCTCGCTTTGCCGCACGGTGAGATCCAGATGCTCGTGAATCGTGTGACTACCGTACCGCTTGGTGAGATCGCGCACTTCGATGACCGGCTCGGCGTCACCGGGGAGCGTCGACGATATCGGCGGACAGCTGGCGGCGGCGCCTGATCGCACGTCGCTGCCGAACGCTGGCGACGCCGGGGTCGCCGGGGTAGTGGACGGATGGGGGGCCGTAGATTCGCGCATTAGCCGATCCCCACGTTACGGAACAGAATCGCAAAGACGGCGTCCGCGAGAATCACGATGGTGATCGATGTCACGACCGATTGTGTCGTGCCCTCGCCGAGACTCTGCGTGTTGGGCTTGACGCGCATGCCGAAGTGACAGGCCACGAGAGCAATCAGCATGCCGAAGACAACACCTTTTCCCAGCCCGATCCACAGGTTGGCAATGTTCACCGCGTTAGGCAGCGTTGTGAAGAAGTAATGCAGGCCGATGCCCAGTTCGTACTTCGCAGCGAGCGCGCCGCCGAGCAATGCGACGATATTCGTCCACATGACGAGCAGCGGCATGGCGACGGCCAGCGCGATGACCTTCGGCAGCACGAGCCGCAGCCCGTGTGGAATATCCATCACGCGCAGCGCGTCGAGTTCTTCGTTCACACGCATCACGCCCAACTGGGCGGTAATGGCCGATCCCGAGCGCCCCGCCACGAGAATCGCGGAAAGCACCGGCCCGAGTTCGCGTATCACCGCGAGACCGAGGATGTTCACGATAAACGTGCTCGCCCCGTACAGCTTCAACTGCTGGGCAGACAGGTAGGACAGGACAATGCCGATCAGGAACGCGACCAGCGCCGTGATGCCGAGCGCCTTGGTCCCCGCGCTGTATATATTGGCGGACATCTCCAGCCACGGCGCACGCACCGGATGGCGAATGACACGGCCGAGGTCGATCACGAAGCGGCCGAACATCGTGATGCCGTCGCGCAAATGCTCGCCCAGCGTGAACAGCGAGTACCCCAGACGGCTGATCGGATCGACCCGGCGCGTGGGCACCGGGCTTTGTCGCGAACGGTCGAATTCGGCGAGGTGATCGAACAGCGCGCGTTGCGGCGGCGTCAGCGCGATATGTTCGGGGTACCGACGTTGCCAGTAGCGCCACAGGGCTTGCGCGCCAACGTGATCGAGCCGCTCGACACTGGTCAGGTCCCACGCCAGTTCACCCTGAGGCAACGCTCGCACGAGACCTAGCAGCGTCTTCTTGCGCTGCGAAATCGCCAGCGCTGTCCACAGGCCGCGCAGCATAACCACCGGTCCTTGCGACGAGGTGGTCAGCTCCAGAGTGGGCACGGCATCGAGCTTCAAAACAGACGATCTCCTGACAAAACAAACCGCCGGAATCCGGCAAAGCGGGGTCATTGTACGGTACAGGCGTGACCGGTCGATAGCAACCCGCCACAGGCTGAAAACGCGCCGGAATCGGCTGACTTACGTCTCGGATGATGCCGAAAAGCAAGGATCGATGCCGCCCAGACCGGCGCAGCACTGGCCTCGCCGCTACAATAGCAGCCATGAATAACGCCGCATCTTCCTCGCCCAAGACCGCCCTTACCGCCACGGCTGCGGGCTCGCCCGAATACCCGTCCGGCTCGGGTGGCGAGTCATTGTGCGACACCGCGCCGCACTCGCTCGATGGCGACCGGATTCGCTTGCGTCTGGCTGCCACTTGCCGCCACTGGCAGGTCGAAGTCGTTGACGCCACCGGCTCCACGAATCTCGACCTTCTCGCACGACTTCGTGAAAATGCCTCATGCGCGCCCGTGGTACGCGCCGCGATGCAACAGACGGCAGGACGCGGACAGCGCGGCCGGGCCTGGCAAAGCGTGCCGGGCGACAGTCTCACGTTCTCGCTGGCGTACGTGATGCCGGGGGGCCCGGCCGAGTTGGCCGGACTGTCGCTTGCCACGGGGGTGGCAGTCGTGGAGGGCCTATCGGATCTGCCACTGTCGGCGCCCCACGCCCTTGGCCTCAAGTGGCCCAACGACGTGCTGCTGCGGGGCGGCAAGCTCGCGGGCATTCTGATCGAGACGGTTCCGGCAGGTCCGGGACGCATCGGTGTGGTGATCGGCGTCGGGGTCAATCTCCGGCAGGCCGGGGATGTTGCCACGCGCATCGACAACGCGGCCGCCGCCGGCGCTGCAACGTCCGGCATCCCGGCCACGCCGCCGGCCGCGCTCGAATCGGTGCTGCCGGCGCCGGACATGTCGTCGGTCTTCATTGCATTGGTGCAGCGTCTCGCCGCCATGCTGGACCGTTTTGCCGAGCATCGATTCAGTGCATTCCGCGACGATTGGGAGGCCATGCACGCCTACGGCGGGGCATCGATTCGCGTCATCGAGCACGGCCGCGATTTACTGCACGGTGTAGCGCTCGGTGTCGATTCGCAAGGCTGCCTGCGCGTGGCAACGGACGCCGGCGAGCGCGTCATCGCCAGCGGCGAAGTCTCGGTGCGATTGCTCGATACGTCCACGGCGCCCGGCGCCCAAGGAGGCCGCTGATGGCCGCCTCCCGGCACACGTCCCCGCCACAAGCGACCGGCACGACAAAAGCTGCGGCAGTGGCAACGCAGAGCCACGCCACGAATGGCACCGGGCACACAGGGGGCGCCCACGGCGCGCCGTGGCTACTGGTCGATGCCGGAAATAGCCGAATCAAGTGGGCATTGGCGCCAGCCGTGCGTCCTGCCGAATGGCGCGCCACGTCGCCGTCGTTTCTGGCCAGCGGCGCGGTGGACCACGCCGAATGGCGCACGCTCGCGGCACAAATCCGTGCAGGCTGGGCAGCGCTGGTCTCCGGGAACGGTGGCGAGGCCCACTTCGCCCCGAACATGGCCCCGCTCGCGATGGGTCAGGGCGGACAGGACGAGGGATTCATTTGCCCCGCACCCGCCGGTGTCTGGCTCGCGAATGTCGCGGGTGACGCCGCGGAGCAAGCCGTTCGCATGACGCTCCAAACACTGTGGGGCATGGCATCTGCCGATTGGCTGCAAGTCCTTCGCGCCAGTGAGTCGCGCGCGGGGGTTCGCAATGGTTATCGCACGCCCACGCAACTTGGCAGTGATCGATGGGCGAGCCTGATCGGTGCGCATGCCGCGTGGCCCGGCGAGCATCTGCTCATCGTGACGTTGGGTACCGCAACGACCGTTGAAGCCCTGTGTGCCGACGGCACCTATCTCGGCGGGTTGATCGCACCGGGCCCCGCATTGATGCTTCAGTCCCTTGCACAAGGCACGGCCCAGTTGCCAACGCTCGACGCCACCATGCCCGCCGGCGGACAAGACTTCGCTCGCAGCACGGACGAAGCCATTCTGCGTGGCTGCGCCGCCGCGCAGGCCGGTCTCGTCGAGCGCAGCCACGCGCAACTGCAAGTGCAACTGGGCGCCCCGGTACGTTGCGTACTCTCGGGCGGAGCCCGTCAGGCGCTTGCGCAAACGCTCACGCTGCCCGTTACCGAGCACGACCAATTGGTGCTGGCCGGCTTGTACGAGGTGGCGTTGTGCACGGCTGGCACCGATTCGACCGAGGCCAGGGTAACGCACGCGGCCACGACCGATTTACCGGCCCCCGCACCGCGAGATGCCGGACATGCACGAGGAGGTGTCTGAGATGTTGCGTGCGCTGTTGCTTGTCATGTTCCTGGCGGCGAACGCGGCGCTCGCCGCAGTGCAATTAGGCTGGTTGAAATGGCGTGACGTACTCCCCGCCACCGGCCGCGAACCCGCACGCATAGAAACGCAACTCGAGCCCGGCAATATCCGCCTCACAGAGGTTGAGATCAGCGCGAATGCGCCGGGCGATGTGGCGGGGCCGAGCAAGGTCAGCGGCACCGGCTCGGCGAATCATGACGAGCACCTCGACACAAGCGCCCAGCCTGCCTCGGCATCGTCCGTGTCTGCATCGACGGCAACGGCCGCAAGTCAGGCCCTCGCCGCCACGGCACCCGCCGCGGTATCGAGCGACGCGGCGGCAGCATCGCAAGCGACGACCGCCGTTGCAGCGACCGCCTGCCTCGACATCGGGCCGTTCGCATCCAACGATGCGCAGCAAGCACGTGGCCTGTTGCTCGCGGCATTGCCGTCAGGACAGGGCGACCTGCAGTCCATCCCGCTCGACAAACGATACTGGGTGCATCTCAGCCCGGTGCCTAACAAGGCAGCGGCCGACAAGCAGGTGGCGCAACTGCGCTCGGCTGGCGTCACGGAGTACTTCCTGCTCAACGACGACGGATCGAATCTCGTCGTCTCGCTCGGACTTTTTAACGACCGGGAACGTGCGGTGCGGTTGATGGCTGCGGCACAAAAGAAAGGCATCACGCCGCAATTGAGCGAGCGGGCAAACGCGAAGAGCCGGATTATCTACCGGATCGCCGGGATCAATGCGAACGCCGCTACGCAAGTGCGCAGCGTCGTGACGCAACAATGGTCGGCACAGTTGGTACGGGCCTGCCCGGCGCCGGCCGGCAGCCCGCCCGAAGGTGCTCACTGACCGAGCCGGGCACCTTGGGCCGAACCATCGAATGAAGCGCGGCGACCCAAGCGAACGGAGCGGCCGGGGCGGGCCACGCCCCGTGAGACAGACTTACCCGACGCGCCTCAATTCGACGACGGAACGCACAACCCCGGTCTGGGTACCGCGCGCGTTCTTGATGACCGGCGACACCCACGGTGCCAGCCCTGTCGTCTCGGGCGATTCGACAAGCCCGAGTGCCTTGAGCACGGCAACCGCTGCCGTATAAAGCGCGCGCATATTGCCGTCGACCACCTTGATTGCGATGCCGAGTCCTGCGGAGCGCACACCGATCGTCTGGACACCGTCTGCCCCGATCTTCGCCACCCAGTCGCCGGGCGCCATGCGCATGAAGGCGAGATCGTTGCGTGCCGTTCCGGACACCATCTCAGGCTGCTGCGTCATGGCAGCGAAAAGCGTCGACAGGCCGGCATCGTCGCTCGCCGCCAGCCGGGCATAGGCCGCCGCCAGCTTGTCGAGCGGCAACGCGTAGTTCGGTGCGGAACATCCGTCGATGCCCAGCGGCAGCGTATCGCCCTTCACACCGACGACATCTCCAACACGCGCGCGAATCGCCTGCTGCAGCGGATGTGCCGGGTCCAGATAGGTGTCGAGCGGCAACCCGTGCTGCGCGCAATACGCGAGGAAGCCCGCATGCTTGCCCGAACAGTTGTGGTGCAGCGGCGTCGGCTTCAGATCGGCCGGCGGGCGCTTGCCCGTCGCGGAGTAAAACGTCGGCGTGTGGCAACCGCACTGCAAATGATGCTCGTCGCATCCCGCCTTGCTCAACAGGCTTTTCACGCCATTGACGTGGAAGGTCTCACCCGAGTGGCTCGCACAAAGCAGTGCAAGCTCGGATTGCGTCAGTCCGAAGTGTCCGACGCCGTCGCCCTCTACGAACGGCAGCGCCTGGAACGGCTTGAGTGTGGAGCGCGAGAACGTCAGGAACGACGGATCGCCTGCGGCGTATCGCAAGCGCCCTTGCGCGTCGACAACCGCGACGCTGCCGTAATGCACGCACTCGACCGTGTCGATGCCATTGGCGCCACGAGTGACTTCAACGAGCGGCGCAAGGCTCATGATTGGGCCCGCACTTTCTTGAGCAGCGCCGTGGTCGAGCGTTGATGCTCGAACGCAATGGCCACCGCCTTGCCACCCCAGCCGCGAACGAGCGCAGACTCCGGCAGCTTGTCCATGTCGTAGTCGCCGCCTTTGACAAGAATGTCGGGACGCAGGGCGGCAATCAGTGACTCCGGCGTAGTCTCGCCGAACGTCACAACGTAATCGACGCTTTGCAGCGCCGCGAGCAACGCCGCGCGGTCGTTTTCGTTGTTGATCGGGCGGTCGTCGCCCTTGCCCAACGTGCGCACCGACGCATCGGTATTCACGCCGACGATCAGGCATGCGCCGAGCGCGCGTGCCTGCGCGAGGTACGTCACGTGACCGCGATGCAGGATGTCGAATACACCGTTGGTAAACACAAGCGGCCGCGGCAGCGTCGGCGCCAGCGCCACAAGGGCTTCACGCGAGAGAATCTTGGCCTCGAAATCGGCCGGAGAAGTGACTTGGGAAGATGACATGACAATCGATCGAAGTGGACGCGCTATTCTCCCACGCCACGTGCGGGGCCAACAAAAAAGGGGCCGAAGCCCCTTTTCTGCTGATGCGCGATGCGGCCCGCGGATTACGACGAGGTCGCCACGGCCGGTGCCGGTGCGGTCACCGCAGCCAGGCGGCTGGTGATTTCCTTGCGGTAGCGGTTCAGGTCTTGCGCCGTCGCGAACGTACGCTCGAACAGCAGCGACATGTTGTGCAGAATGCGCTCGACAACCTTCTTCTCCCAGCTATCGTCGAACTTGATCTGTTCATCGAGCCAGTGCTCGAGCCATTCCGGCTCCGGCAAACGCGACTGCACCGTGTCGTTCGGGAACAGATCCTTGTTCACGTGCAGGTTGGTCGGGTGCAGCGGCTTTTCGGTGCGACGCGCCGAGGCCATGAGCACGCCGATCTTGGCGAACGCGGCACGCGCGTTATCGCCAAAGCTCGTCAGCGCCTTCTTCATGTAGCGCAGGTAAGCGCCGCCATGACGGGCTTCGTCACGCGAAATGATTTCGTAGATAGCCTTGATCA
Organism: Pandoraea sp. SD6-2; assembly: GCF_000389825.1. NCBI lineage: Bacteria > Pseudomonadati > Pseudomonadota > Betaproteobacteria > Burkholderiales > Burkholderiaceae > Pandoraea > Pandoraea sp. SD6-2. Next base: position 614,417 of record NZ_KB944454.1, read on the forward strand.
CCGGCTCGGTGTGCCATTCGGCCGCACGGCGGTACCAGTGGTTCAGGCGGATTTCGCCGCAGAAGTGCAGCATGAGCGTCTCGAGCGGCGGGGCCGGATCGAACGGGAAACGCACGGCATGCAGTTCGGCCTCGGTCGGCACGAGGTCCGGGCGGAAGCGGCGCAGGTATTCCATGAGCACCAGCGAATGCTTCTGCTCTTCGAAGAACCACACGCTCATGAACGCGGAGAAATCGCTGTCGTCACGGTTATCGCGCAGGAACATCTCGGTGGCCGGCAGTGCCGCCCATTCCGTGATGGCGTTCATCTTGATGGTGCGCGCCTGATCGTCGGTGAGTTGGCTGGCGTCGAACTTGTCCCACGGAATGTCCTTCTCCATGTTCCAACGCACTGCCTCCAGCGACTTGTACAGCTCGGGATACAGCATTTCGTTCATTTCAATTACCCCCAAGGTCGCGAGACCTTACACCAGGACTCAAGATAGTATTGTGAAAGTTTACGCCGAATTTCGACAGACAAAACGGTGAGCGTGTCGCGGGCGGCCCCCGCCGTCCGGCTTCACGTCTTGAACCCTGCCGCCGCAGAAGGACGGCGATTTAACGCCTGTTATCTGGCCGCACATTGGCGATATGGCTTAGAGCGACCCTACTAAAATATGGGCAAACTCTTGAATCATAACATAAAAGCCTTTCAAAACCGCCCTCGCTGACAGCCACATGACGGTAATGCGTCGTAATTTTGACGTCCGTCAAATTGTCACGGAAAGCACCTAAGCTCAGGGGGCGACAGGCGTCCCGGCAATCATTCGGCGACCCGAAGGCCCTGCGCACCGCTCATCGCGCCAGCGGCAACAGGCCTGGCACGAACGTGATGGCGGCGCGTCAGGGTATGTCCTTGTGCCACGGACCTGCGCGAGCAGCGTCCGATGGTCTACGCTAAAAGCAATCGTTCCGTACTTGCGGCCTGAATCGTGAAAGCACGCCTGCCGACGCGCTGTATTGCCGATGGCGGCACCTCACTTTGAGGATAGTTCTCAGTCGCAATTACGCAACAAGTTGTACCGGCCGGCGCGTGGGCAGAACGACGTGCGCGCCGCCAACGGGCCTTCCTACTCGACTGGATCCTTGACCGATAAGGAGCCGAGCATGGCAACTCGTCCCGCATTTGCCGCATGGCTGCGCACCGCCTGTTTTCTTGCGGCCGTGGCGACCGCCCCCAGTGCTTTGGCGTTCGATGCCGGGCAATTGGCCTCCCAGGAGATCCCGGCCGCGCATCTGGTCGGACACGGCTCGTTCACGCGCCTGGGCTTCCATCTCTACGACGCAGAACTCTTCTCCGGCGCAGATCGCCTCAACGCGAATTGGGGTATGCATCCGCTAGTACTGGATCTGCGTTACGCGCGCAGCTTCAAGTCCCATACACTCGTGCAGCGAAGTCTGATCGAGATGACCAAACTGCAAGTGGCGACCGATGCGGAACGACAGCGTTGGGCCGACGAACTCGCACGCATCCTGCCTGACGTATCGGCCGGACAGCATTTGACGGGCGTCTTCCGGCCCGGTGACGGCACACGCTTTTTCTCGGACGGCAAGCTCATCGGTCAGATCGCGGGCGACGCCTTCGGGCGTGCTTTCTTCGCCATCTGGCTCGACCCGCGCACGAGCGCTCCCGACCTTCGCGCGGAGTTGATCAGCGACGCGCGCTGAGCGCTGTGCTGCGAACGCCCTCGGGTGTCTCATCGGCGCCACGCGCGCCGCGAGGCCGCCATGCAGGTGTAACTTACACAAAGCCGGTTCCAGCGCCGCACACCCGGGACGGATGGGAGCGCTCCCCCGAACCGGCCACGGATTGTCCATCGAATCGCGCTGTTACAGCGCCCACGCGAGCGTGCCTATGGATATCGATCATGCTGCGGCACTCACGCGCCTGACGCGCTACTTCGAGACCCTCACCCGCCTGAGCGTCGGGAATTTGGGCGAGTTTTACACGCCCAACGTCTATCTCAAGACGCCGCTGCACGAGGTCCGCAGTGCTGCGGAGGTCGCCATGCTGCTCACCCAACTGTTCGAACGCGTCGACTCGCCGCACATCGAAGTCACCGCCACACTGTTGCAACACAATCAGGCGCTGCTCGTCTGGAATCTGCATTTCCACACCAAACGATGGCTCGACGACGAACAGATCATCCACGGCGCATCGCACCTGCGCCTTGCCGTCGACGGGCGCGTTACGTATCAGCGTGACTATTGGGACGCGACTGAAGACCTCTACGCCAAGCTCCCCTTCGTTGGACGCTTATTACGTTGGTTACAACAGCGCCTGTTTCGCTAAGGCACGGGCATCGGGCGAATCGCCAAAGGGCAGTTTTCTTCAATACGCGGCGCGCGCCCCAGCCTACATTCGGAACCTCGTTTCACACGCTTGTCCAGCATTGAGGTTTCCGATGACACTTTTCTACTCGATGGCCGCGTTCGCGCTGGCTGCGTCGATCACCCCCGGACCGGTCAACGTCGTGGCGCTGGGCGCGGGCGCACGCTACGGACTCGTGCCAAGCCTGCGTCACGTCACGGGGGCGACGGTCGGGTTCGTGGTCCTGCTTATCGCTGTTGGCTTCGGGGTATACGAGTTGCTGCAACGCATGCCCGTTCTGCTGCACGCGATTCAGTGGTTCGGCGTGGCGTTCCTGCTTTACATGGCGTACAAGCTGGCGATCGACAACGGCGAACTGGGCGACGCCGACGCCCAACGCGGCCCGACAATGTCGCACGGGGCCGTCATGCAGTGGCTCAACCCGAAGGCATGGCTCGCCGCATTGGCCGGGATGGGCGCATACACGGCAGGCGATCCCGCCCGCATCTGGCAATTCGCGGCGATCTACTTCGTGGTCTGCTGGTTATCGGTCGGGTGCTGGGCTGCCGCCGGTGCGATGCTGCGGCATCACATGCGTGACGCGCGGCGCGTACGGCGACTCAATCGAGTGATGGCAGCATTGCTGGCGGGCAGCGCGGTGTATCTGGTCGCGGCGACGTAGCGCGGCGATGCGGCGATGCCGCGCCGCCTCACGCCACGCGCGGCTCCCGGTAGTGTCCGGGCGTGGCGGCGAGTAACTGCTTGAATGTGCGCTGAAAATGCGCCTGATCGGCGAAGCCGGCATCGAGCGCCACCTCGGCGATGGCGTGTCCGCGACGCAATCGCCCGCGCGCGTATTGAATCCGCTGATTCATCAGGAAGGCGTGCGGCGTCAACCCGTACTGCACGCGAAAGGCCCGTGTCAGATATGACGCCGACAGGCCCGCTGCCGCACAAATCTGCGCCAGCGTCAGCGCCTCGCGGCAATGTGCGCGGATGAAGTCGGCGGCATCGCGCAGCTTGTGTGAGTCGTCGTGCATCGGCTGTGGTGCGGGGTTCAGACGCTCATGCGCATCGATGAAGAACTGCTGCACAACGCTCTCGCGCTCGAGCCGGTCACGTGTCGTGTCGGTACCAACGTCATAGAGCCGATTCAATCCCGCATACAACACCGGATCGGTCGACGACATCGGATCGAACAGGTGCAGATCGTGTCCGTGCCCGAATCCCAACTCGCGCTGCAAATCACGTAACCACGCCGTGTCGACGAACAGCATGCGATAGGCCCATGCCTCGTCGCCGATGGGATTGCAGGCATGCACGGCATCGGGGTTCATCACCACGACGCTGCCACGACCTACGGTCTCGCGTGCCCGCCCGTTCAGATAGGTGCTCCGCCCGCCCGTGACGGCACCGATAGAGAATGTCTCGTGGCTGTGCAATGCGTAACAGACGCGACGACCGTCGAGCACTTCGCGCGCCTCGAGAAATGGCAGCGCCGGATCGCGCCAGAACGTGGAGGGGTAAGGACAAGCGACGGTGGATTTCGACATAAGCGTGTGATTTCGTGAGGACAGCCGGCTCATGCCGCGGGCTTGCCGGTATCCGCGACGGCAGCATCGGACGGCTCGACGGAAAGCGGTGAATTCGCCGGCAGTTCGACGCTGCCCACCGCACCGGCTTCGACATTGTCGAACGGGCTGGTGCCGTCAGCCTCGGCCACGAGCCATGCGGCAATCGCGTCGCGTTGCGCGTAGGCGTCGGCTTCCCCCAGCGCAATGAGTTCCTGAGTGTACGACGATTCGAACAGCAGATAGCTGGCGAACGCCGCGCCGCGCGCTTCGTCGGCACCGATCGCGCCGAGTATCGTACGCACGGCACGCGGCAACTGCTGCAAGTGGCGCGCCGCAATCGGTTCGATGCGTTGACTTGGCGAGATCACCAGCGTTTCGATGGGCCGCCAGCCGCTCGACTCGCGCTGCGCTTCCGGCACGTGCCGCAGCACGTTGTTAATGTGCTGAAGACGCTCCAGATCTGCGGACAGTCCGTCGATGAATACGCTCGCGAGCGCTTGTCCGCCGATCTGCGCCAGGCTCGGATAGCCGCCGATGCGCTCGCCGCTGCTATCGAGCCCGTATTGTCCGTGCGCGGCGCCAATGATCAGGATGCGGGTCGCACCCAAATGAATCGGCGGACTCAGCGGCGCGATCTGGCGCATCGATCCGTCACCGAAATACTCAGCTTGGCCGTCGAGATCGAGTTCGATGGCCGGAAAGAGAAACGGGATCGCACTGGACGCCAGCAGGTGTTCGACCGTCAACGGCACCGCGCGCGCCAGACGCAGCGAACGCTTCCACGCCTGAATCGGCTCCGCGCTTTGATAAAAGGTGACGTGTTGACCCGACGAGTACGACAGCGCCGTGACCGACAGCGCCTGGAGCGCGCCCGATGCGAACACTTCCGGCAACCGGTCGAGACGGATCGCGTTGCGCAGCATGTCGGCAAGCGGCGACCAGTCGAACAACGAACGCGGAGAACGGCGCAGTGCCCAGCCCAGCGAGAGCGCCGCCAGCCAGCGCGCCCCGGTGCCTGCGATGCCGAGTGAGTCGGCGCGGAACACCTGACCGGCGTGAAACTGACGCCACACGGCATCGAGCTTCATGACACTGTGTTGGAAATCGTCGGCGTGCGAGGCAAGTGACGCAGCGTTGATCGCGCCCGCCGACGTGCCACAGACAATCGGAAACGGAATCGCGCGCCGCGACGGCAGAACTTCACGCTGAATCGCCGCAATCGCCGCGAGCACGCCAACCTGATAGGCGGCACGTGCACCACCGCCCATCAGGACGAGGCCGGTACGTTCGCCTGAAATCATGGGAGGCCTCCTCCTGCCTTGACTGTCGTTGCGCTCGTTGTCTCCATCGGCGCAGCTTTCATGGCTTTCGCCGCTGTTCACCCCGGCGCGTGTCTTCGGCCCGACGGCGTTACCACTTCCACGCGGCTTGTTTGCCCGGCGTCTTGCCTGCGGCGGGGGCCGGTTTTCCGGTTGCCTTCTCGGCCGCCTTCGACGGTGTCTTTGCCGATGTCTTTGCAGACGTCTTGGCCGCTGCCGATTTCGCCGGGGTCTTCTTGCTGGCCGGCGCACGCTTGGCGGCCGTCTTGCTAGCCGTCTTCGCCGCGCCCGTGGCTCGCTTGGCAGCTGTGCCCGCCTTGCCCGGCGCTTTGCCTGACGGTTTCGGTTCACCCGATCCCGCTGGCTTGGCCTGCGGGGCGTGCGTCGCCTTGGCCGCTGCCTCTGACATTTGCGCCGCTGCCGCTTCCGTCATCTGCGCCGCCGACATGCCGGCCGCCTGTGCGGCTGCGGCAATCTGATCGAACTGGGCGCGCATGGCGTTGAACCACAGCGACGGGTCCAGCGCGCCATATGCATTGCCTGCCTGGGCGAATGGCGATTGGGCCTCACCACCCCCCGGCGGTGTTTCCTCGGCGGCAGCCGCAGCTTCCGGCTCGGGTTCAGGCTCAGGCTCGGGCGCGCGGGCCTGCGATTCGACGTCTTGCGCCGGTTCGGTCGATGCGAACGGCGAGCGCCAGAGGTTGGCCGCGCCTGCCTGTCCGAACGGCGGGGTAAATGGGGGTGTAAACGCCCCGCCACTCTCCGGCGCACTCGTCGCGCCCGCTTCGGCACCGCTCGACGCGCCGAAGTTGCCGGTGCCGAACGCACGCAGCGTCGCATAGGTAGCGCGTTGCACCTCGAACGCCTGAATGGTCGAGCGCAGCACGTTCAGATTGAGCGTGAGCCATTGCTCGACGGCGCGCATCTCGGCGATGCGGTTTTCGATTTCGTCGGGATCGAGCAACGGCGCGGCACTCTGCATCAACTGCGTGAGCGGCGAGGTGAATGTCGCTGGGGGGCTGAACGCCTCCCACATTTTCTTGAGAATGTCGAAACCGTTAGGCATGGCACTCGTCGAATCGCTCATTACAGTCTCCAGTCACGGTCAGGGGACGGATGGCCTGCGGGCCAGTCCCGGCAAAGCCACGCGCATCAAGCGCTAAGCCGCAGCGGGCGTATGGGTATCGATCATACGCCGAGCGTGCACCAATGGTGTTTCAGAACGGCGCGTCGCCGCCGTAGTCCGGCGCCCGGCGCTCACGCAGCGACGCGATGCCCTCGCGCACGTCCGGGCCGGCGAAGCCCATGAATTCGAGCGCGAGCGACGCGTCGAACGACGGTCCCGCGCTGCGCAGCCAGTTGTTGAGTGCGTACTTGGTCCAGCGAATGGCCGTGGTCGAACCGCGTGCAAGCTTGTCCGCGACTTCGAAGGCCTTGGGCAGCAGGTCTGCCTCGTCGACGGTAAGCGACACGAGTCCGATACGCTCGGCCTCCTCTCCCGACACCGGTTCGCACAGCAGCAGGTAGTACTTCGCTTTGGCCATGCCGCACAACAACGGCCACACGATGGCGGCATGATCACCCGCCGCCACGCCCAGGCGCGTATGACCGTCGATGATGCGCGCGCTCTTCGCTGCAATGGAGATGTCGGCGAGCAAACCCGCGACCAGTCCGGCACCGACGGCCGGGCCATGCATCGCGGAAACGATGGGCTTGCTGCAATTGATCACGTTGTAGACGAGGTCGCGCGCTTCGCGCCACACCCGCGCACGCACCGCGAAATCGTCGGCCATGTCCTCGACGAGCGACAGGTCGCCACCGCCGGAAAAGCCTTTACCCTCCCCACGAATGACGACGGCGCGTGTCTCGGTGTCGCGGTCGATATCGCGCCACACGTCGGCCAGTTCCCGATGCATCTGGTGGTCGGCAGTCGACAAGCCGCTCTTGTTCGCTCCGGCGCCCATGATGAGTTCGAGCACGCCGTTGGGATGCCGCTTGAATTGCAGCGACCGATAGTGTTGATACAGGTCTTGCGACATAGCTTACCGCTCCAAAAAAATATCCCCGCACGGGCGGGGATCGGAAAGCAGCGGCGTCGGCCGAAGCCAGCGCCGCCAACGGTCAACAGGGCGATGTGAGCGACGTTGGGCGCGCCACATCCGTCATTTCAGTTGCAGGCAATGGTCATCGCGTTCGCATCGCACTCACGGTGCGAGCAGCCACTTGCCATTGTCGATCTTGACCATTACGCGCGCACGCTGATCCAGACCAAGGTGATCGGTCGGACTCATGTTGATCACGCCGTTCGACACATGCACTTCCTTGCTGGTCTCCAGCGCGTCGCGCAGCGCCTTGCGGAATTCCGGCGTGCCCGGTTTGGCCGTCTTCAGTGCAATCGGAATGGCGCGTTGCAGCAGAATACCCGCGTCCCACGCATACGAACCGAAGGCCGCCACCGTGCCGGCGCCGTACTTGGCTTCGTACTTCTTGATGTAGTCGAGCGCAACCGCCTTGGCCGGATGATCGTTCGGCAGTTGCGACGCCACGAGCACCGGGCTCGCCGGCAGGTACGTGTTGTTGCAGTCTTTGCCGCACACACGCAGGAAGTCGTTATTCCCCACGCCGTGGTTGTGATACACGATGCCCTTGAAGCCACGCTCGGCCAACGCCTTCGGCGGCAGCGCCGCAGGCGTGCCGGCCGCACCCACAACGACGGCATCCGGGTTAGCCGCCATGATCTTCAGGATCTGACCCGTCACGCTCGGATCGGTACGTGCGAAACGCTCGTTGGCAACTATCTTGATCTTGTGCAGGCCGGCGAACTTGGCGACTTCTTCGTAGAAGGCTTCCCCCAAAGCGTCACCCTGACCGATGAACGCGATCGTCTTCACACCGTGGCGGCTCGCATGCTCGGCAATCGCCGAAGCCATCTGCGCATCGGTCTGCGGAGTCTTGAACATCCAGTGGCGCTTGGCGTCAACCGGCTCGATGATGCGCGCCGACGAAGCCAGCGAGATCGTCGGCGTAGTACCGCTCGCAATCACGTCAAGCATCGCCAACGTATTCGGCGTGATCGACGAACCGATGATGGCGTCTACGTGGTTCTCGGAGATGAGCTTTTTGGTGTTCTGAACAGCGGTCGTGGTATCCGACGCATCGTCGAGCACGATGTAGTCAACCTTCTGCCCACCAATTTCAGTCGGCAGCATGGTGACCGTGTTGCGCGCGGGAATGCCAAGCGAGGCAGCCGGGCCGGTGAGCGAAATGCTCACGCCAATCTTGACCTGAGCGGCAGCGCCACCAGCCAACGCCAGCAACATCGCACCCAGCAGGGCAGTGCGCACGGGGTTTCGCATGGAAAATCTCCTGGTCTGGCCTGCGCTGGTTTTTTTAACGCCAGCGCCCCCGAAGGACACCTCGCGCCGCGCCGGCAAAAGTTAGGGCCAACTCGCTCACCCGATAGGGGTGCGAACCGACTCAAGGAGACAAAGAATAGCGGAGCCGGAATTCTTCTCCATATACGGGTTCACCCTATGCGCGTGTCCCCAC